>CAZWMT010000060.1:0-29379 GCA_964635055.1 uncultured Microthrixaceae bacterium
CTCGCCCCGGCCCAGCCACTCGTGGAAGGCGGCGTAGACGGGCACGTTCAGGTAGGCGGCGATCGCATAGCGGCCCATGGCCCGCACCTGGTCGACGTCGTCCGACACCGCCACGAAGATGCGGGCCACGATCTCCTTGCCCGGGCCGCCGGCGTCGACGTGGGGGGCCACGGTGGCGACGTCGTCGGCCGACAGCCAGTTGATGATGGCGCCGTCACCCTCGCGGCCGGCCAGGCGCAACATGCCGGGGCGCAGGGCGGCGACGAGGATCGGCACGGGCTGCTCGGGGACGACGCCGAGCTTGAAGCTGCGCACCGAGAAGGTCTCGTACTGCTCGGTCACCTTCTCGCCCGTCAGCGCGGCCCGCAGGAACCGCACCATGTCTCGGGTGCGCTCGTAGGGCTGCTCGAAGGGGATGCCGTTCCAGCCCTCGACGATGACGTTCGAGGACGTGCCGATGCCGAAGGCGAGCCGACCGGGTGCGGCCTGGGCCAGCGAGCCCACGGACTGGGCCAGGCAGGCGGGTCCGCGGGTGAAGGCGGGCACGATCGCCGTGCCGAGTCGCAGCGACGGGGCCCACACCGAGGCCAGCGCCAACGGGGTGAAGGCGTCGGCGCCGTTGGCCTCGCTCGACCAGACGTCGGTGTAGCCGAGGTCGGCGAGCTCGCGGACCCAGTCGGCCTGCGCGTGCAGCGGCACGTCGTCGAAGGGGATGGTCATCCCGTAGCGGGCCTCGGTCACTTGGGCTCCTCCCAGAAGCGCACGATGGTGGACTGGCTCGCGGTGGCGAGCAGGGTGCCGTCCTCGGCCCAGAGGTGGACGAGGCCGTGCCCGTAGCCGTTGGCCACCGCGTGCACCCGGATGTCGAGCAGCACCCACTCGGTGGGCACCAGCCGCTCGACCCGCAGGGTGTTGTCGAGGCTGTTGCCCCCCGCCCGCTGGCCGAGGGCCTGGCCGATGCCGAACGGCACGTAGTCGCCCAGGATCGCCAGCGCCGCTCCCGACATCTCCAGCAGTTCCGGCATGCGCACCCAGAGCGCGCTGCGCCCGTCGCGCGACGGCGTGCCGTCGAGATCCTCCATCTCGCGGCCCGAGGCCAGACGCTGGTCGAGCCGGGTCATCAACGAGTTCTGCTGCTCCACCCGGTGGGCACGGACCGGGCAGTCGTCGGGCGGGGCCACGTCGGGACGCTCCGCCCACTGGCCCGACAGGTCCAGGGGACGCCGGCCCAGGGCGGCGTTGACGGTGAGGATCTCGGTGTCGCCCACCCGGCCCACGGCGCGGGCCTGGGTGGTCTGGCGACCCGACTGGGGAACGGTGACCTCGATGTCGAGCACCGAAGGTGGGCGTGCGTACGACAGGTACTGGCCCGTGGCCCAGATGATCGGCCGGCCCGTGGCCCCCTCCATGGCGCCGATGGTGGCGCCCAGGGCGCACCCGCCGAACAAGAAGTCGCCCATGGTGGAGATGCCGGGGGTGACCGGCACCTGCCAGTGCAGGGGATCGTCGGTGGGCTCGAGCCCCAGCCACGCGGCCGCATCCATCAGCGAGCGCCTCCGACCACGGCCCGGGGTCGACCGTGACACGCGGGGGCGACCACCGGCCGGCCGGTGCCCCGCCGCGGGGCGGGCTCGCCGACCGGGGCGGGCAACAGCCGTGCGGCACCGCGCTGGTGTGCTGCGTCGTTCGCCATGGACCGAGACTAGGTGCGGGACGAGCGGGCGCCGGCGTGGCGGCGGCCTGGCACCGGTGTGGCGCCGCCATGACGGGCGGCGCCAGCCCGCTGGACCGGCGGGCCAGGGTTGGTGGGGAAGACCGGGCACCGGTCTGGCACGGGTGTGGCGCCCGTGTGACGGGTGGCGTCAGCCCGCAGGATCGGCGGGCCAGGCTTGGTGGGGGCCGCCCGTGGCCCCGCTCGCGGTCCTGTCCGGCCAGGGCACGGCCACGTTCGGCGTGTCCGCCTCCGCCGGGGCACCCCCACCGGCACCCTGCTCGGCGGGGTAGCCGCCGGCGGGGGCACCGAGGCCCGCGTCGCGGCCGGCATCGACCGCGCCCGCTTCGAGCGCGGCCGGGGGCGGCGGGAGGTCGGGCGACGCCACCGAGGCAGCCGGCGACACGCCGCGCTCGGCCAGTTCGGCCGGCGTCGGGCGGGGCGGCACGGCGGGGAGTGGGACGTCGATGAGCGCGTTGATCGCCCGCAGCTGCTGGTGGCGGTGCTCCGCCGCCCGGTGGCGGCGCCTGGCCCGCCGGCGCCCGAACAGGCCGTGGGGCGGGGGCACGTCCCTCGCGACCAGGTCGGTGATGTCGCCGAGGGAGGTGGACTCGGCCAGCTCGAGGGGTGGGCGGCGGTGCACCAGGGGAAGCGCCGGCGGCAGTGGGGCGGGGAGGGGTGCGTCGGGTGGAGGTGCGGCGACCGCAGCCGCCGGTGCGTCGCCCTCGACCGCCGGCGCGGCGGGTGTGGCGAAGAGCGACTCGAGGAACGGCCCGGGGGTCTGCGGGGCCGGTTGCGGCGATGCGAACAGAGGCGTCCGCTCGTCGGCGGCGGCCTCGGCGGCGGGCGTCGCATCGGCGGGCGACGGCGCCCGCGAGGTGGGCCCCGGTGCCGCCGCCGACTGCTCCGCTGCCGGCTGCCCCGGTGTCGTGTCGGGGTCGTGGACTGGACCGGCCGCGGTCGGCGGCGCGACCAGCGGGGCTGCTCCCCCACCCGGCCGAGCGACCTCGGCGATCACCGCGGCGCCACCGTCCGGAGCGGCTGGGGCACCGACCGGCCCGAGCGCGACGGCGTCGTCGACGCCGCGACGCCCGTCGGGCAGCGCCGCCGGCGGCGGGGCGGCCGTGACCTTCTCGTCGGTGCCCACGTTCGCCCGCTTGGCCTCGACCTTCGCCTGCTTGGCGTCGGCCCTGACCTGTGCCTCGGCCGCCTTCTCGTCGACCTTCGCCTGCTTGGCGTCGACCTTCGCCTGCTTGGCGTCGGCCCTGGCCTGCGCCTCGGCCGCCTTCTCGTCCGCCTTCGCCTGGCGCTTCGCCGCCTTCGCATCCGCCTTGGCCTGGTTCGCCTCGGCCCGCGCCCGGTCGGCCGCCGCGGCCTCGGCCGCCGCGGCATCCGCCTTGGCCTGTTTGGCCTCGGCCTTGGCCCGTGCCTTCTCCTGCCTGGTCTCGGCCCTGGTCGGGGCGGCCGGGGCCCGGTCGGCGGGCGACGCGCGACCGGTGGCGCCGTGGCCGGAGTCGGCGGAGGTACCGGTGTCGGCGGAGCTGATGTCGCTCAAGAACAGGGGCATCGCCGCGGCCATGGGCGGAGATGGTGCCACGCCGGCGGCCTCGGATTCGGCGCCACGCGCCGGCTCGGCCGGCGACGGTGCCATCTTGGCGGCCCGCTTCTCGGCGCGCAGCACCTCGCGGGCCGTCTTGCGCTCGGCCTTCTGCACCGCGCGATCGGTGCGGCGGGCACGCCGCCGCTCGCTGCGGGTCCCGGTGACCGGGGCGTCGTCCTCCCGCTCGTCGCGGCTCCGCCACAGTTGCACGCCCGTCACCAGGGCCACACCGGCCAGGAACACCGCCAGGGCGACCAGGCCCACCATCACCGGATCGATGTCGGACGCGGTGTCGGCCCCGACCACGTCACCGCCGACGCGACCGCCCGCGCCCTCGGCCACGGACTCGTCGGTACCGACGGCGACGGGGACGAACTCGTCCGGCGCCACCACCACACCCACCCCGGTGCTCACGTCGGCCAGCCTCGAGGCGCGGCCCGTGTCGGGGTCGACCCGCTCGATCCCGTCGGCGGTGGCCACCACCAGGTCGAACGACTGCCCGGCCGCGGGCTGTGCGGGGTCGAGGGCGATCCCGGCCGGCGCGTCGAGGTCGGCCAGCCGGCGCACCTGCCCGGACGACTGGATCGCCACCACCGCACCGGCATCGCGGTCGGTGACGTACACCGTGCCGTCGCCGTCCATGGCCAACCCCGCGGGCCGATCGAGGTCGTCGGCCAGGGTGCCCGAGCGGTCGCCGTTGCGCTGCAGGAGCGCCACGGCACCGCCGAACCACTCCGCCACCGCCACGTGGGTGGGGCTGCGGGGGGCGCGCAGGGCGAGCACCGCCGTCGGGCCGTCGAGGCCGGCCGCCAGGGTCTGCACCCGGCCGGTGGCGAGGTCGACGCGGCTCACCGTGCCGGCGCTGAACGACGAGACGTAGAGCCGGTCGGGGCCGGCCGCGGCGAGTGCTTCGGGCGCCTCCAGCCCACTGGCCACCTCGACCCGCTCGTCGCCGTACCGGCCCCCCGTCGCCTCGATCGTGCCGGCGTCACCGTCGGTGGCCAGCACGGCTCCGTCGGCCAGCACCAGCACCCCCCGGACCGATCCCAGGCCCGACAGGACCGCCTCGGGCTCGCCGGACGCTGGTACCCGGAGCACCTCTCCGGCCTGCTGGTCGGCGACCACCAGGTCACCCGGCTGGACCACCGCGGTCACCGCCGGCGTCGGGGCGGCCGGCGCGGGGGCCCCCACGGCCCCCGACACCCATGCGGCCACGCTGAGCACTGCAACCCCCACCCAGCGCGTCGATCCGACGGCCTGCATGACCGTCAGGCTACCTGACGCGGTTTTCCGGGCTGTGACGGTTGTCCCTCACCGGCATTCCTGTCACACCCCCTGGGCACAATGGACTCATGAAACGCCAACTGGCACTCCTCGAGGACACCTCTGCGGTGTGGCGTCTCGACGAGCACACCCGAGAGGTGGGGCGTCAGGGCATCGCGCGGGCCCGTGAGGCTCTCCGTCGGGCCGACGACGCCAAACGTGAGGCACCGTCCGACGCCGAACGCTCCGCCGCCTGACCGCTCGCCGTCGCGTCCCGCCACCTGCCGGGACACCGTGCCCGCCGTCGGCCTGCCGTCGCCGCGGCCGGTCCCCCGGACGTAGGCTCGACCCATGCCTGGCACACCCAACGATGTCGTGATCGTCGAAGCCGTCCGCTCGCCCATCGGGCGGCGCGGCGGCGGCTTGTCCACCATGCACTCGGCCGACCTGCTGGCCGCGGTGCAGCGCGAACTGATCGACCGCTCGGGCATCGATCCCGCCGAGGTGGGCCAGGTGATCGGCGGGTGCGTCAGCCAGGTCGGCCAGCAGGCCTTCAACGTGGCCCGCACCGCCTGGCTCACCGCCGGCCTCCCGATGACGGCCGCGGCCACCACCGTCGACAGCCAGTGCGGCTCGTCGCAGCAGGCCACCAACCTGGCCACGAGCCTGGTTGGGTCGGGCGTGGTCGACGTCGCCGTCGCCTGTGGGGTCGAGGTGATGAGCCGGGTGCCGATGGGCGCGAGCATGGGTCAGGGCGTCGGCAAGGCCATCCCCAAGTCGTACTTCCCCCAGTACGAGTTCACGTCGCAGTTCGAGGGCGCCGAGCGCATCGCCGACAAGTGGGGCATCACCCGTGACGACACCGACGCCTTCGGGGTGCAGTCCCAGGCGTGGGCGGCACGAGCCTGGTCCGAGGACCGCTTCGGCAGCCAGATCGTGCCCATCGACGCCCCGGACCTGGGCGAGGACGGCAAGCCCACGGGCACGACGCACCGGGTCGAGCGCGACGAGGGCCTGCGCGACACCACCCTCGAGAGCCTGGCCGGGCTGAAGGCCGTCGCCCGCGAGGACGGCGTGCACACCGCCGGCACCTCGTCGCAGATCTCCGACGGCGCCGCCGCGGTGCTCGTGATGACCCGGGCCAAGGCCGAGGAGCTGGGCCTGACCCCCCGCGCCCGCGTGGTCGACACCTGCCTGGTCGGCACCGACCCGGTGCTGATGCTCACCGGGCCGATCGACGCCACCCACCGCCTGCTCGAGCGCACCGGCATGACCATCGGCGACATCGACGTCACCGAGATCAACGAGGCCTTCGCCTCGGTCGTGCTCGCCTGGGAGCGCGAGCTGCAGCCCGATCCCGCCACGGTCAACCCGAACGGCGGCGCCATCGCCCTCGGTCACCCGCTCGGGGGCACCGGCGCCATCCTCGTCACCAAGGCCCTCCACGAGCTCGAGCGCACCGATGCCACCACCGGCCTCGTCACCATGTGCTGCGGCGGCGGCCTCGGCACCGGCACGATCATCGAACGCATCTGACGCACCTGACGCGCCCGTTGGCGGGATGGCGTTCATCACGGGGTAACCCATCGGTCCCATCTCGGACATACTGACCGGCGTGCGGAAGTGGGTCCCGGGCCTGGCCCTGATCACGAACTACGAACGAGCCTGGCTACCGAAGGACGTGGTGGCAGGGCTCGTGCTGACCGCGTTGCTCGTGCCCCAGGGCATGGCCTATGCCGAGCTGGCCGGCCTTCCGGCCATCACCGGGCTGTACACCACCATCCTGTGCCTGCTCGGCTACGCCGCCTTCGGCCCGTCGCGCATCCTGGTGCTCGGCCCCGACTCGTCCCTGGGCCCGATGATCGCGGCCACCATCCTCCCCCTCGTCGGCGCCGACGGCGACCCGGCGAAGGCCATCGCCCTCGCGTCGATGCTGGCCTTGCTGGTCGGGGCGTTCGCCATCATCCTGGGGTTGGCCAAGTTGGGCTTCATCGCCGACCTGCTGTCGAAGCCCACCCAGATCGGCTACATGAACGGGTTGGCCCTCACCATCCTCGTGGGCCAGCTCCCCAAGCTGTTCGGCTTCAGCGTCGACAGTGACGACTTCATCGGCGACGTCACCGGCTTCGTCAAGGGCGTGGCCAACGGCGACACGGTCTCGACCGCGCTGGCCATCGGCGTGTTCTCACTCGTGCTGATCGTGGTGTTCCAGCGTTGGATGCCCAAGGTGCCGGGCGTGCTGCTGGCGGTGGTCGCCTCGATCGCGGTGGTCGCCCTCTTCGACGTCGACCCCGAGGTCGTCGATCTCGTGGGTGTGCTGCCTGAGGGGTTCCCACCGCTCACCTGGCCCGGCGTGCCCTTCTCCGACCTCGGCCTGCTGGCCGCGGGCGCGCTGGGCATCACGCTGGTGTCGCTGACCGACACCATCTCCACCTCCTCGGCCTTCGCCGCCCGCAGCGGCGACACCATCGACGCCAACCAGGAGATGGTGGGCATCGGCGCCGCGAACGTGGCCGCGGGCTTCTTCCAGGGGTTCCCGGTGAGCACCAGCGGGTCGCGGACGGCGGTGGCCGAGCAGACCGGCTCGAAGAGCCAGGTGACCGGTCTGGTCGGTGCCGGCGCCATCACCGCCCTCCTGCTGTTCGCGCCCGGCCTGCTGCGCAACCTGCCGCAGCCCACCCTCGCCGCCGTGGTCATCGCCGCCTCGATGTCGCTGGCCGACATCCCGGCCACCGTTCGCCTGTACAAGCAGCGTCACACCGAGTTCTACCTGTCGATGGCCGCGTTCCTGGGTGTGGCGCTGTTCGGCGTGCTGCCCGGCATCGGCATCGCGGTGATCCTCTCGATCCTCAACGTGTTCCGCCGGGCCTGGTGGCCCGCCGACACCGAGCTCGGCCGCATCGAGGGCCTGCACGGGTACTACGACAAGCACACGCACCCCGAGGCGACCACTCCACCAGGAGTCGTGGTCTACCGCTTCTCGGGGCCGCTGTTCTTCGCCAACGCCCGCACGTTCCGCGACCAGGTGCAGCGCCTGGCCAAGGCCGATCCGCCTCCGAAGTGGATCGTGATCGCGGCCGAGCCGATCAGCGACGTCGACACCACCGCCGCCGACATGCTCGAGGATCTCGACGAGTCGCTGAACGAGCGCGGCATCTCACTGGCCTTCGCCGAGATGGACGAGGGGGTGCGCGAGAAGATCGAGCGCTACGAGCTGACCCGCACCATCGACCCCAACCACTTCTACCCCACCATCAACGCCGCCCTGCGGGGCTACGCCGCTGAGATCGGCGATGACGCCGTGGCGCCTCCCACGGAAGAGGCGGACGAGGCTGCGGCGCACGAGCACCACCGACACCCTCGGACCGACCCCGTCTGACTCGCCCGACACCCGGGGTCAGGGGATCAGGGGATGGCGTTGCGGACGCCGTAGAGCGCGGTCAGGGTGACCAGCCCCGCGCCCGATGCGGCCAGCAGGAACGACCACCCCTGGCGGGCCCAGGGGCGGTCGCGGTCGTCGGGCCACCAGGCCCCCAGCGCGACGAGCAGCGGGAACGCCGTGTAGAGGAAGCGGGGCCGGGCGGTCACCGTGTGGGGCAGCAGCATCAGCACCACCACCACCGCCACGTAGGCCACCATCGGCCACGGCAGGCGCTTCTTCCACGCCACCCACAGCAGTGCCGCGGTGCCGAACACCGTGGCCGTGGCGATCGCCTCCTGGGTCGACGTGCCGGGGTGGGTGAGGAAGCGACCGACCTCCGACATCGTGGCCACGCCGAAGCTCATCCGCTCCTTCCAGACCTCGCTCTGCATGCGGAACCACACCCAGTCCTCGCCGGTCCGGACCCGGAGGTACGCGTGGAAGGCGATCACCCCGAGGGGAGCCAGGGCGGGGGCGACGAGCGACCGCCACTCGCGGCGCTCCCAGATCGCGATGAGGGCGGCCACCCCACAGGCCGCGGCGACGGCGAGGCCGTTGGGGCGCGTGGCCGTGGCCAGCGCGGCCACCACGCCGGCCAGCAGCCACTGCCGGCGTTGGAGCGCGATCAGGCAGCCGGCCGCCAGGGCGATGAGCAGCGCCTCGCTGTAGGCGAAGCTCAACACGAAGCTGCCCGGGAACAGGGCCATCAGGATCATCGACCGCTCGGCGGCGAGCGTCCCGAACAGGTCCCGGGCCAGTACCCCCACCAGGTACACCACCAGGGCACCCAGGACCAGGTTGACGAGCAGCGCGGCGAACACCTCGCTGCCAGGCAACACCCGGTCGGTGGCGGTCACGAGCATCGGGTACAGCGGGAAGAACCCGGCCCGGGCCTCCTCGAACGCGGTGCTCAGGTCGCTGGGCAGGACGGAGGGATAGCCGTGGCGGACGATGCGCAGGTACCACTCGGCGTCCCACGACACGAGCACGCCGACGATCGTGCTCCGGGCGCTGGCCGGCGGGGCTGCTCCCTGCACCGACGCGTCGCCCGCCTTCTGCGCGGCGAGGATCGAGGCGCCCGCCATCACCATCACCCGCGACAGCAGGTAGGCCACCCCGCCCGTCACGAGTGCCCGTCGCCAGGCCCGACGATCGTCGCCGACCGCGGGCGGAGATCCGGCGCCGTCCTGGGTGGCGGCGTCGCCCGTCGTGGCCGTCCCGGCCGCCGGTGACGCCGAGGTGTCGGATCCCGCGGCGTCCGGTCCCGACGAGGCCGGAGCCGTGGTGTCCAACGCTGTCACGCTCCGCTCACTCCCTCAGGCATCGGTCCCCGCGCACACGCGGCTGCCTCACCCGTCGGCAGGCCCGGGTCGCCGATGAGGGCTCGGCACCCTCGGTCGGCGGCCGCGCCTGCCGGTCAGCGCCGGAGGTGAGGGCTTCGGCCCGAAGGCCAGTGCCTGCTCCGGGTCAGTGCGTGCGCCGAGTCGACTGCCGACATCAGTCCACGCCCGACGTCAGCCCTCGGCCAGGAGGCCAGAGGACCGGTGCCGGTGCCGGTGCCGGTGCCGGTGCCGGTTCGGCCGCCGGCGCCCGGCGGTCAGCGGTTGCGCTCGTCGGACGGTGCCGTCCGCAGATCGAGCACCATGCCGGGCAGCGGTCGAGCCGCCTCCCGCCAGGCCGAGCGGGCCACCGCCCACCCCACCCGGATCATCGCCGCGACCACCAGCACCCCGACCACATCACCGTACGAGTCCATCTCGCTCACCCCCTGGCTGTCCATCGGCCCCAACGTCCCCCGTCTGGAGGATGAGGCGCAGACACCGTAGGCGATCCACCGTCTCTGACGGGGCACCCCATCGCGGGTCGCCGACGAGCACCGCCGCCGACCCCCTCGGAACGGTCCCGCTCGGAACGGTCCCGCTCGGTACGTCAGAGATGTCACACCCCCGGGGCACACTGGCGGCACGCAGCTGGGCTCGCGGTGGGCGCACCGCCTCCATCCACCGATGATCGGAGGCCGCCGTGGCCCGCTCCCTCATGCCCACTGCCCTGCTCGCCGCACTGCTCGCCGGGGTGGCCCTCGGCGGCTGCACCACCTCCAGTCGGGCGGCGCCGCCCGACGGCACCGCCACGGTGGTGTCGGTCACCGACGGCGACACCATCGACGTCGACATCGCCGGCCACCAGGAGTCCGTCCGCCTGCTGGGCATCGACACGCCGGAGACGCATCATCCCACCAAGCCGGTCGAGTGCTACGGCGCCGAGGCGTCGGCCCGCACCGCCGAGCTGTTGCCGGTGGGCAGCCGCGTGCACCTCGTGCGCGACGTCGAGGCCCGCGACCGCTACGGCCGGCTCCTCGCGTACGTCTACCGGGCCGCAGACGACCTGTTCGTCAACCGGTCACTCGTCACCGACGGCTACGCCGACACGCTCGACATCGCCCCCAACGACGCGCACGCCGCCGAACTGGCCCGGGCGGTGGCTGCGGCACGAGCGGGCGAGGTGGGGTTGTGGGGCGCGTGCGGAGGTCCTGACGTGCCGGCTGGTTAGCGTTGGGTGGGTGACGACGTCCGCCGCACGCCCGCTGGCAGAACGGCTGGGGCACTCCCCCGACGCCCGGGTGCTCATCGTCAACTGCGACGATCTCGGCCTCAGCCACGCCGCCAACGTCGGCGTCTACGAAGCGCTGCGCGAGGGTGCCGCCACCAGCGCGTCCCTGATGGTGCCGGCGCCGTGGGCCCGCGAGGCCGCCGCCCGCTACCGGGGCGACGACGTGGGCGTGCACCTCACCCTCAACGCCGAGCACGACGTCTACCGGTGGGGGCCCATCACCCAGGCGCCGTCGCTGCTCGACGGCGACGGCGGCTTCCCCCGCACGGTCACCGACACGTGGGACCACGCCGACCTCGACGAGGCCCGCCGCGAGTGCCGCGCCCAGGTCGAGCGGGCCATCCTGTGGGGCTTCGACGTCACCCACCTCGACTCGCACATGGGCACCCTCCAGCTGCGGCCCGAGTTCTTCGACGTGTACCTGGAGCTGGCGGTCGACTTCGGGCTGCCCCTGCGCTTGTCGGGCGCGGCCACCGAGCGCACCATCGGCTTCCCCTTCCGGCGCCTGGCCACCGAGGAGGGGGTGGTGTTCCCCGACCACTTCGTGCACGTCCAGGGCCTCGGAAGTCGGGGCGCCATCGCCGACGTGCTCACCCGACTGCGGCCGGGCGTCACCGAGGTGTACGTGCACCCGGCGATCGACACGCCCGAGCTTCGGGCCCTGAGCCCCGACTGGGCCCACCGGGTCGACGACCACGCCTACGTCACCGACCCGCGCGGCCTGGCCGCACAGGTGGCCGCTGCCGGCGTCACCCTGGTGGGCTTCCGCGAGCTCCGGGCCCTGCAGCGCGCCGGCTGACCCGCCGAGCGGCTCTCGAGGTACCCCCCGGAACCCGAGCGCCAGTGCCTCGAGAACACGGCACCCCCGAACTCGAGGCAATAACCCCCGGAAACCGCCAGGCAGTGCCTCGAGAACACGGCACCCCCGAACTCGAGGCAATAACCCCCGGGAAGCGCCAGGCAGTGCCTCGAGTTCGGCCGGTCAGGCCGAGCGGACGCCGGCGAAGAGGTCGGTCTCGGGGAGCTCCGAGTCGACCAGGCTCCTGGCCAGTATGTAGTCGTCGAAGGGATGGATCTCGCGGGTCACCTCGCGGGGGAGGCCGAACCAGAAGGGTGACGCCGGATCGACCTGGGTGGCGTGGGCCAGCAACGCCTCGAGCCGCACGTCCTGGTAGCCGTCGATGGGCACCTGGGTGGTGATGCGGTCGTCCTGGCTGGGACGTTCGAACCACTTCTCGGTGAACGGGGACTCGAGGCCCAGCTCGGTGAACTTGGCGTGGGTGGCCAGCATGCGGGCCCGCGACCACACCACGTAGTACAGCTTCTGCGGCTGCCAGGGCGCGCCCAGGTCGGGGTAGGCCGCGGGGTCGGCGGACAGCTCGAAGGCGGGCAGGCTGATGTCGTGCACCCGTAGGTGGTCGGGGTGGGGGTAGCCCTCCTGGTCGTCGGCGTAGGTGACGACCACCTGCGGGCGCTCGGCCCGGATGACCTGCACCAGGCGCCCGACCGCGTCCTCGAGGTCGGCCTTGGCGAAGCACCGGGGATCGTCGTTCTCGGGCGTGTCGGGCATGCCCGAGTCGCGGTAGCCCAGCATCGCCACCCGGTCGTAGCCGATCACGCGGGCGGCCAACGCCAACTCGTCGCGGCGCACCTCGTCGATGCGCTCGCGCACCTCGGGGGTGTCCATCGCCGGGTTCAAGATGTCGCCGGCCTCACCGCCGGTGCAGCACACCAGCGTGGTGTGGACGCCCTCGGCCTTGTACCGAGCCACGGTGGACGCCCCCTTGGACGCCTCGTCGTCGGGATGGGCGTGGACCGTCAGCAGCGACAGCGGGGTGGCCATGGAGCGAAGCTACCGGGAGTTCGACGGCGGCTCATCGGTCTCGGGGTTAGATTCCTGCCCGTGGAACCCGAATCCTGGCGGTGGATCTGGTTGGCGGTGGCAGCCGTGTTCGCCATCGGCGAGCTGTCGGCTCCCGGCACGTTCTTCCTGCTGCCCTTCGCCATCGGCGCCGTGGCCGCGGCGGTGCTGGCCTTCGCCGGCGTCGACGTGGCCGTCGAACTGGTGGTGTTCATCGTGGTCTCGCTGGTGGCACTGGCGGGGTTTCGCAAGCTGGCCCACCGGCTCGATCGCAACGAGCCGACGGAGGGCATCGGGTCGAAGCGCCTCATCGGCCAGCCCGCGCGGGTGATCGAGGCCATCGACGGCACCCACGACCTGGGCACGGTCCGGGTGGACCGCGAGGAGTGGCGGGCCGAGAGTGGCGACGGCGCCGCCATCGCGGTGGGCAGCCAAGTGAAGATCGTCGAGGTGCGCGGCACCCGTGTGGTGGTGTTCCCGGTCGACCCGCTGCCGCCCACCGGCGGCAGTGGCGCGGGCACCGGCGCCTCGACCGCCGATCCGGCACCCGCCGGCGCTCCGAACGGTGCCGAGCCGACCGCCACCGAGCCCGACCTCGCCGATCACCAGCACGCGGCCGACCCTGCAGGGGCCGTCGACGCCGACCCCGATCCCGAGTCCCCCGATCCCCACCCGCCGGCCGCGCCCGGCGGGCCGAGCTAGGAGAGCCACGTGGCCGCAATCATCGTTCTGGGCGTCATCGTCCTGGTGCTGTTGATCATCGTCGCGTCGTCGGTGAAGATCGTGCGCCCGTACCAACGGGGCATCGTGGAGCAGCTCGGCAAGTACAAGCAGACCGTCGACCCGGGCCTGCGCATGATCCTGCCGTTCATGCAGACCATGCGCCTCGTCGACATGCGCGAACAGGTCGTCGATGTGCCACCACAGGAGGTCATCACCTCCGACAACGTGGTGGTGTCGGTGGACGCGGTCATCTACTACGAGCCCAGCGACCCGCAACGGCTGATCTACAACGTGGCCAACTTCCTGCTGGCCATCACCAAGCTGGCCCAGACCAACCTGCGCAACCTGGTGGGCGACATGGAGCTCGACTCGGCGCTCACCTCGCGCGACAGCATCAACCTGGCCCTCCGCCAGATCCTCGACGACGCCACCGACAAGTGGGGTGTGCGGGTGGCCCGCGTCGAGATCCAGCGCATCGACCCGCCGCCCGACGTCATGGCCGCGATGCACGAGCAGATGAAGGCCGAGCGCACCCGGCGGGCCGTGGTCACCACCGCCGACGGCCAACGCGAGGCGGCCATCGCCCAGGCCGAGGGCCAGAAGCAGGCGCAGATCCTCGAGGCCGAGGGCCACAAGCAGAAGGCCATCCTCGATGCCCAGGGCCAGGCCGAGGCCACCCGGGCGGTGGCCGACGCGGAGAAGTACCGCCAGCTCACCGTCGCCGCCGGTCAGGCGGAGGCCGTGCGCAGCGTGTACGGGGCGATCCACGACGGCAACCCCACCCCCGACCTGCTGGCGGTCAAGTACCTCGAGGCCCTGCAGGGCATCGCCAACGGGCGGGCCACCAAGATCTTCCTGCCGGCCGACATGGCGGGCGTCATGGGGTCGATCGGGGGCATCGCCGAGCTGTTCACGGGCAACGGGGACCAACCGCCGCCGGCGGCACCGCCGGCCGCTCCGCCTCGACCGGCCCCGCCGGCGCGGTAGGCGCAACAACCCGAGAATCTTGGTGATCGACCACCTCAGGTGTGGTCTTCCACCAAATCCCGTGGGTTCGGGGCGAGACGACCGCGGGCCGGTGTGACGGCTACACGCGCTCGGCGGGGATCAGCTCGCTCTCGCCGGTGTCCTCGTCGAAGCGCAGGCGCCAGCCGCAGCGCTCGGCCAGGTGCGAGCGGCCCTCGTCGGGCCCGGCGGCGATGAGCTGGTCGCCGGCCTGCAGCACCACGTGGCCACGGGGCCGGTACAGGTAGCGGTTGTCGCGCCGGACCGCCAGCACGTGGTACCCGGGCTCGATGTCGAGGCGGAGCGCGGACAGGGCGGTCCCGTCGGCCATCGAGCCCGCGGCCACCGGCACCTGCATCACCACCTCGTCCGAGTCGCCGAGGGCGATGTTGAGGATCGGGTGGACGTCTTCTTCCTGCTCGATGATCCACACCATGGACTGGGCCTCGTCGCCGATCGACTCGGCCGCCTGCGAGAGGTGCAGGAGCCCCCGCAGCGGCGACGGGTCGATGTCGTCGGCCGCGGCCCGCAGCACCCACAGCTCGAGCCGGTCCTTCATCTCGTCGAGGCGGTCCTCGAGGTGGCGCACCTCGGCCGCCAGGCCGGCGTCACGCAGCACCAGCGCGGAGTAGGCGAGACCCACAGCCACCTCCGAGATGTTCTTCATCTCGACCAGCACGTCGACGGCCCGGTCGAGGTCGTCGACGGTGCCGTCCTCGGGTGGCGCCGCGGGCTGCCACAACGGGGCGTTGGCCAGCTCGCGCAAGCGGGTGATGCCGGCGGGTGACCCCTCGAGGAACAACACGTCGCCAGGCACCAGCACGTCGTCGCCGTCGACGTCGATGTTCCAGTCGCGATCGCGGCGGATGGCCATCACCCGCATGCCGGTGGCCACCGGCAGCTCCAACGCGGACAAGGGTCGGTGGGCCATGTGCGAGCCCTCACGCACCATCACCCGGTGCGACACCTCCTCGGCCACGGAGAGGTCGGCCACCAGCTCGCGGGGGATGCCCAGGTTGTGGGTGACGATGCGGGCGATGTCGACCGCGCCGTTGGCGATGCCCTCGATCGCGTCGACCACCTGCAGCACCGACGACATGGCCTCGGCCTCGCGGGGGGCGCGCACGGCCATGATGCACACCGCCCGCATGTCATGGACGAGGTCGCTCATGCGCTCCTCGAGCTCGGTGACCTCGTCGGCCATGTCGGGATCGCCGAAGTAGAGCGCCGCGTACGCGAGGTCGACCATCAGCTCGGAGGTGTCCTTGGCCTCCGAGAGCATGGTGCGGAGATTTCGAGGGCGGTCATCCATGGCGCTGTTGCCTTTCGAGGGTAGATCGATCGAGGGGAGAAGGTGAGCCGGAGCCGGGCCCCGTCAGCCGACACACGAAGGAGGAGCCAATGTGATGTGCCATCAGGCGATCCCCAGTGCGCTGATGGCGACGACGAAAGCGAACGCGCCCACGAAGTCGACGGCCGAGCTCACGACGGGGATGCCGTAGGTGTCGGGGTCGAGACCGGTGCGCACCGCGGCGATCGCCGCGTAGTACGCGATCAGCACCACGAGCGCCATGGCCACGAAGCCGCCCACCATCGCCGCTGCGATCATCGCCACCGTGCCGGGGCTGGCCTGGCCGAGCAGGTTGCCGACCACCTCCGCACCGACGGCGTTGAACAGGTACACGGGGACGGCGAGGGCGAGGACGAGGTAGATGTCGCGACGGGCCTCTCGGCTCGGCGCCGGCGTGGGCGGCACCACACCGAGGAAGAGCTTGCTCGACAGTCGGCCGGAGAGGATGCCGCCGAGCGCCCCCGCCGAGCTGAGCTGGGCCGGCACCATGATCAACAGGGCCGGATAGCGCGAGAACGAGTCGAAGCTCTTCTCCAGCGCCACACCGGCCATCGCGCTCAGCGAGCCCGCCACCACCAGGACCGGCACCGACTCACGGACGATGCGGCGCAGATCGGGTAACCGGGCCCGCCATCCCAGCACCAGCACACCTGCGGCGGCGACCACGGCAACCACCGCCAGGCTGGGTGTGAGCAGGTGGTACCCGAGGAGGCCCGTGGCGATGAACAACGCCGGCAGGGTCAGCACGTCACCCAGGGTCGAGACCAGGGGGGCGGTCACGTTGTCGAGATCCCAGCCGAAGCGCACCGCGCCGGCGGCCAGGCCCAGTGTGGCCGCCATCACCGGGATGGACCCGAGGACCCCTCCCACCACCGACACCAGCGCCAGGTCGAGGAACGAGATCGAATGCTGGAGGCCGAGGGCGACGGCGATCACCTTCACCACCACCGCCAGCAGCAGTGAGATGCCGAGCGTGAGCACCGCCGCCCCCAGCACGTTCTGACCCAGGACGGTGTCGCGCCGCACCGAAAGGCGGAACCCGCCGGCATGGATCGACGTGCTGATCCGGTTGCCGAACGCGCCGAAGATGTTGCCGCGCAATCCGATGGCGGCGGGCACCAGCACGAGGAGGCCGGGGAGGTCCTCGAAGGTCGAGGTGATCGAGCCCAGGAAGGCGCCGGCAACGAGGCTGGTGCTGGTGTTGAGCACGAGCGCGACGAGGCTCTGGCGGACCACGACCACGTCCGCCCCGAACAGGGCGGCGAGGCCCTTGGGGAGCCGAGCGCGACGGGCCATCGCGGGCCAGTCTGGCGCGCCTGCGGCGCCGCACCTGCGACACTTGCCCGCCGATGCCCGCTCCCGCTCCTCCCTCCCGCCACCGCGTCCGAGCGCTCGCCGCCCCACGCTCAGGCCGGGCCACCCGCGGCGTCGCCCTCGACGGCCGCCTGCTCGTCGCCGTGGCCGTGGCCGTGGTGGCCCTGATGGCGGCAGGGTGCAGCCACACCGACGGCCGTCGGCTGGCGCGACCCGATCCCGAGCTCACCGCCACCACGCCGCCCACCACGGTGCCACCGACGAGCCTGGGTCCCTTCCTGTCGTTGAAGAGCCCGGTGGTCGAGGTGAACGGATCGCTCCCCACCCGGTTCACCTGCCACGGCGCCGATGTCTCGCCGCCCCTCTCGATCGACGGCGTGCCCACCGGCACCGAGTCGCTCGCCCTGTCCCTCACCGATCCCGACGCCCAGGACTTCGTCCACTGGGCCGTGATCGGCATCGACCCGACGGTCGGCACGGTGGGCGCCGACCAGGTGCCGGCCGGCGCGGTGGAGTACCCGAACGACTTCGGCGATGCCGCCTACGGCGGACCGTGCCCGCCCGACGGTCAGCGCCACACCTACGTGTTCACCGTCTACGCGCTCCCGGCCACCGCGGTGGACTTCCTGGGGCCCGACGAGACCAACGGGGCAGCCGTGATCGACACGGTGTCGCGCCTCTCGAGCACCAGCGCCGCCCTCACCGTGAGCTACGAGTCGCCAGGCTGAGCGGCGGCGCACCGCGCCCGCCCGGCACCGTCATCCCCGAACGTCATCCCCGAACGTCATGGGGACAGGATCGCGGCCAGCTGGCGGGACTGGGCCAGGAGCACACCGTCGGGGGCCCAGATCTCGCCGTCCTCCTCGACGAAGCCCTCGGCCGCCACCCGGGTGTGGAACCGGGTGAGGCAGAAGTCGGCGGCGGCCACCGTGTGGCCGGGGTTGCGGAAGTGGATGGTGAGGTCCACGGTGGGCACGCCGAGCGGTGCGGTGACCTTGGAGAACACCGGCGGGATCCACGCGTCGGTGAACGCGGCCAACACGTGCTGGTCGACCACCTCGTCGGCCGACTCGTCGGGCGCCAGGCGGATCCAGCCACCCGAGACCGCGTCCGGCGAACCGGCGAACGGGGGCGATCCCACCGCGAAGCGGCTGTCGTAGCGGTCGCGGATCCGGATCGTCACCGGCGGCGCCGGCAGCGGCGCCAGGCGCTCCGGGTCGGGCACGTCGGGCATCGGGGCGTCGGCGAATTCGGGGCCCGGGCGCGGCTCGGCGAAGGCGGCCACGGCCAATGCCAGCAGCCGGCCGTCCTGCTCGAGCCGTGCGGTGAGGTTCGAGAGCGTGCGGCCTGACCGCTCGATGGCCACGTCGACCTGCGCGTCGCCCTCGTGCGGCGGGCGCAGGTAGTGGACCGTGAGCGACCGGGCCGGTCGCGAGGGGTCTTCCAGCGCGGTCGACATGGCCCGCAGCACCACCGCGGCCACGTAGCCGCCGTTCGGCCCGCGTTCGATCCACCACCCGGGGTCGATCCGGGCCCGGAAGCGCCCCGCTCCCAGCGGCGTCACCGCGGTGTCGTCGGAGAATCGGTGGCTCACACCGCCGACGGTAACGGCCGATAGAGCGATGATGCTGCCGTTCCTGCTGCTCGCCGGGGTCATGGTGTTCGGGCTGGCCAGCCTGGCCGCGTGGAAGCGCCACGCCGACCGGCAGGCGGAGCTGCCTCGGGTGGCCCGCCGCGCCGGGTTGTCGTTCTCCGAGGGCGACGCCTTCGACAGTGCCCGCGTGCCGTTCCAGCTGTTCCGCCAGGGCGACGGCCACGAGGTGACCAACACCATGTGGGGCCGCGCCCCCGACGGCGCCCCGGTACGGGCCTTCGACTTCTCGTACTACGTGGAGTCGAACAACGGGCGGGTCGGCACCACCGGCCTCGACACCTCCGGCCTGGGCATGACCGGTGCGCTGCTCGGCGGGGGCCGGGTGGAGCAGCCGACCCGACGCTACCGGCACTTCACCTGCGCGCTCACCGAGGTTCCCGCGGTGTGGCCCCACCTGGTGATCACCCCCCAGAAGGGCCTCACCCGCCTGATCAACGTGATCGTCGGCGACGACATCGACTTCGAGTCGGGCGAGTTCAACCGCATGTTCCGGATCACCTGCGAGGACCGCCACTTCGCCCAGACCTTCATCGACGCCCAGATGATCGACTTCCTGCTGACCACCAAGGGAGAGTTCCAGGTGGAGGTGCGGGGCCGCTGGGTGCTCGTCTCCACCGGCCAGCTGCCCCCGCGGGGGTTCCCCGGGCTGATGAACCTGTCCAACGCGCTCCGGGCGGTGATCCCGCCGCTGGTGTGGGAGCTCTACCCCCAGGGCCCCCGGGCCTCGCTCGACGGAGGCATGGTGTGAGCCAGGAGTGGGAGACATGAGCCCGAGGGACGAGGGCGGGGCCCGAACGGCCCGGCGACGCAGGAGCCAGGAGTGGGGGGCATGAGCCCCGTCTACGTCGTGCTGGGTGTGGTGCTGGTTCTCGTCGCACTGGTGATGGTCTCGTACAACCGCTTCATCCGCGACAGCCAGTTGATCGACAACTCCTGGTCGAACGTCGACACCGAGTTGCGCCGCCGGTACGACCTCATCCCGAACCTGGTCGAGACGGTGGCCGGCTACGCCACCCACGAGCGGGGAACGTTCGAGGCGGTGACGCGGGCGCGGGCCCAGGCGATGCGCTCGGAGGGCAACGCCGCGTCCCAATCGAGCGACGAGAACGTGCTGGTGGGTGCGCTGCGCAGTCTCCTGGCGGTCACGGAGGCCTACCCCGAGCTGCTGGCCAGCCACCGGTTCGCCGAGCTCCAGGACGAGCTGGTGGTCACCGAGAACCGCATCCAGGCGGCGCGGCGCATCTTCAACGGCAACGTGCGCGACTACAACACCCGGGTCGAGTCGATCCCCTCGAACCTGGTCGCACGGCTGTGCGGCTTCACCACCCGCACCTACTTCGAGGTCGAGGCCGCCGTCCGCGAGGCCGGCGCCCCGACGGTGCGCATCGGCCACAACGGGTCGTAGCCGACCCCGGGAGCCGCCGCATCTGCCCCTGCAGCCGCCGCCACCTCGGATGCCGGGAGTGGCAACCACCCAGGCGATCTGTCGCTCCGGCCCACTCCGAGCGAGCGGGCCCGATCGGTCAGGTCGGCGGCGGATCGGTCGCCGCCGGGCCCGCACCCCGGCCGGCGCCGCGCACGCGGCCGGCCCAGCGCAGCCGCAGCGCGGCCCGCACCGTGGGGAGGCCGAGGTTCACCGACCGGTCGGACGACCACTTGGCGTACGGCGCCATGGTCAGGGCCGCCAGGCCCAGCAGCGGCAGGTCGTAGTTGACCCGCCACCCCTGGAAGTCCCGCCAAGCCTTCTCGCGGTCGCGGCGCACGGGCACGCCGTAGCCCGCCAACTGCTCGTAGACCGCGTCGAACTCGGAGCGGTCGATCGAGATGGGGTCGTCGGGATCGGGGTCGGGGTCGTAGGGGATCTGGAAGTAGTCCGCGATGCGGCGCAGGCACAGGAACCCGGACCGCAGGCACATGGCGGCCTGAGGGTCGGTCGGCGTGTTGACGACCGACAGCACCAGGGCGGCCCCGTCGAGCACCGCGCCCGACGCCGTCACCCACGAGCGTCCGCTGATGGGTGAGCGGAAGAACGGCAGCGACGGTTGCGAGGTGTGGGTCTCCTCGAGGTCGGCGAACAGCGCCTCCCACTGCACCCAGACCGTGTTGAGGCTGTCGAGGCGAGCCAGGCTGTGGGCCCGCATGATCATCACCGCCGGATCGGGTGGCTGGCCGGCACGGGTGCCCAGCATCACCACCGCCTGCTCGCGTCGTTGGAACGCGGAGTAGATGGACGGCAGGTAGCTGATGAGCAGGGCGATCAGCCCGAGCCCGAGCGTCGCCTCGATGAACGCGGCGATGGTCGAGGGCAGGTCGTCCGGCTTCACGAAGCCCAGGGTCAGCAACGACGAGCCGCTCTCCACGAAGGCCTGGCGCAGCGGGTCGACGCCGAGTCCCCAGAACACCACGGTGAACCCGGCGATGACCAGCGTCATCCAACTGGCCGCCAGCAACAGCAGGCCGATGGGCGCGTACATGGCCATGGCCCGGTCGCGGGCATCGTACGAGTGGGCCAGTCCGGTGATCCGGTCGAACACCCAGCGCAGGGCCACGAACACGACTCGGGTCAGCAGCACCACGTCGCCCCTCGGCAGGATCACCGCCCGCACCGCCGACAGGAGCGTCCACACCACCAGCGCCGAGCCCGCGAGCACGGCGGCGATGCGGAAGACCTCCATCGGGCGGCGAGCCTATGCGCCACCCGGCCCGCGGCGGTCGGCTCAGGTGGCGCCGGCCGGACCACGTGAGGGGCGGGACGGGCATCGCCGACGCGCGCCGCCGTCCCAGGATCATGCGAGGGACGGGACGGGCCCGCCGACGCGCGACCGCCGGGCCAGGATCACGTTCCGGTGGCTGGCTCCTGTTGCCAGCGCCGCATGCGAGCCACCAGAAGGAGCGCCTGGAGGGCCGAGGCCGGACGCGGCGCGGCCGAGGCGCGGCCGAGGCGCGGCCGAGCAGACGAGGGGCTGGCAAGCTCTGGCCATGGCCGAGGCGACGTCGTGGGCGGACGTCGCCGCCCGGTTTGTGTGGCGGCCGTCGCAGCGCCATCTGCTCGATTTGGCCGGTCACGTCACCGACGGCCGGTGGCACCTGTGCGCGCCGCCGGGCTCGGGCAAGACCCTGATCGGCCTGGAACTGGCCCGCCAGGTGGCCCGGCCGACACTCGTGCTCGGCCCCACCGCCGCCATCCGCGATCAGTGGCAGGCGTCGGTGGCCCTCTTCGGGGCCGACCCGGCTGCGTTCGCCAGCACCGATCCCGAGGCCCGGGTGCCCCTGCGCTGCGTCACGTACCAGCTGCTCGGCAACCCGGGGGAAGCGGCCGCGGAGCTGCGGGCCGCCGCCCGCCGCCTCTGGGTGGCCGAGGTCGGGGCCGATCTCGAGCCGGCGGCGGCCGAGTCGAGGGTGCGCGCGACCGAGGAGGGCGACCCGGCCCGCGCCGGCCGGGAACTGGGTCGCCACGTGCGGGCGCTGCGACGCAGCCTGGCCACGGGCGCTGACGTGGGCGTCCCCCGAGCCGAGCTGCTCGGGCCTCGCACCTCAGCCCTCGTCGACCGGCTCGTCGCCAGCGGCCTCGGCTGCCTGGTGCTCGACGAGTGCCACCACCTACTGGACTGGTGGGCCCTCGTGGTGAACGTCCTCGTCGAGCGGCTGGCCGCGCAGCCGGGCGGCGTGGCAGTCGTCGGGCTCACCGCCACCCTGCCCGAGCCGTCGTCGAGCCGCGAGGCCGCCAACTACGAGGGGCTGCTCGGCCCGGTCGACGCCGAGCTGCACCTCGCCGCCCTGGTCGCCGAAGGGGCACTGGCCCCCTGGCGGGACGGGGTTCGGCTGATCGCGCCGACGCCCGACGAGGCCGCCTTCCTCGATGGGTGGCAGGCGCAGCTCACCCGCGCCCTCGACGAGGTGCTTGCCGGTGAGCCGGTCATCAGCTGGGCGGTGGCGCAGATCACGGTGCCTACACAGGACGATGCCCTCACGTCGGCCGGCGGCGGGGACCCCGGTGCGTGGCAGTCCTTCTGGGACCGCGATCCGCTGGCCGCCGCCGCGGTGGCCCACTGGTGGACACACCGCGGCCTCGCGCTGCCGGCCGGGTTCGAGGCACCAGCGGAGGCGGCAGGGCCGCTCGACCTGACCGACCGCCTGGTGCTCATCGACGCGTGGCCCCACGATCCGGCGGGCGAGGCCCCCGACGCCGACCGCCGGGCCGTCGAGGCCCTGGCCCACCGCTACGGCCTGTCCTTCACCACCGCCGGGGTGCGGTGGGGTCGCTCCGTCGGCGACCTGGTGTGTGCCCGCTCGTCCGCCAAGGGCGACGCCGCGGCCGCGATCCTCGCCGACGAGGCCCGCCGGCGCGGCGACGCGCTCCGGGCCCTGGTGGTGGTCGAGCGCGACCAGGCCACCTCGCCGCCGGCCGAGGCCCGCGCCGTGCTCGGCGAGGACGCGGGCACCGCGGCGCGGGTGCTCGCCCGCCTCTGCGCCCGGGCCGAGGTCGCCGACCTCGGCGTCATCACGGTCACCGGGCGGGGCGCCTGGGCCAGCGCCGCGGACGCCGATGCCGTCGTCACTGCGCTGAACCTGGCGACCGAGGTCACGGGCGGTGGCCGGCGCTGGGCCCGCACCGCGGGGTGCGACATCCGCGGGGCGGTCCAACTGGTCGGGGAGGGGCCCGGCTGGTCGACGGCACGCTGGCTGGCTGCTGCCGAAGCGGCCCTCGACGCCGGCGCCGTCCGGGTGCTGGTCGCAACACGTGGCCTGGTCGGGGAGGGGTGGGACCACCCCGCCCTCGACGTGCTCGTGGACCTCTCCGAGGTGGCCGCGGCCGGCGCCACCACCCAACTGCGAGGGCGGGCACTTCGGCTCGACCCCGGCCGGGCCGACAAGATCGTCTCGCTCTGGGACGTCGCCGTGGTCCACCCCGCGGTGGCGACGGACTGGGACCGGTTCCGCCGGCGCCACGCCCGCTGGTGGGGCCCCGACGCCACCGGCGACGTCGTCACCGGCGCGGCCAAGGTCCACCCCCGCGCCGCAGTGCCACGGCCGCCGTCGCCGGACGAGCTCGACATCATCAACGCCGAGAGCGACCGAGCGGTCGCGGACGTGGACGCGACCCGAGCGGCGTGGCGAGCGGTGGATCCCGGCGGCGTCGGCACGGCGGCGGTGCGGGTCGACACCCACCGGCGGCGCCGTGTCCGCACCCGCCCTGCCACCTGGCGCCGCTGGACCGGCGGCGCGGTGGCCGGAGCCGGCATCGGAGCCGGCGCCCTGGCCCTCGTGGTCGGCCTCACGCTCCCTGTGCTGTGGCCGGTGGTGGCGCTGGGTGCGGCGGCCACGGTCGTGGGGGTGACCAAAGGGCGTGGGCGGGTGGGCGACGAGGCCGACACCTTCGCGGCCCTCGCCGACGCGGTGCTGGCCGGCCTCGTGGCCGCGGGCCGACGCGACCTGGCGCCGGGCCGGGTGTCGGTGGCTCCCGATCCCGCCGGTGGTCAGGTGGCGACGGTGACCGGGGTGCAGGACGATGCCGCCGCGGTGTGGGCCGGCACCCTGGCCGAGGCCCTCGGGCCCCTCGGCCGACCCCGGTGGATGGTCACCGCACCGGGCGCGACCTGGCGCGTCCCCACGATCGTCGGTGCCACCCGCGAGGCGGCCGAGGCGTTCGCGGCCCGGTTCCGGTCGCGCGTCCCCGGCAGCCGGCTCGTCCGGGCGGGTACCCCAGAAGCGACCGCCCTCGTCCTCGCCGGCGCCCGCGAGCGCCCCGACGACCTCGAGCGAACGCTTCGGTGGAGGTAGCGAGCGACACTGGCGGCTCTCGTCGTCGCCGCGGGCCACCACCCGATCCGACGCCACCCGTGCGCTGCGCATCACGCTGGCTGCTCCTTCGTCGGAGCGGCTCCGCCACCGGGTTCGCCCCACATTGGCTCCTCCTCCGTCGGAGCGGCTAGGCCATCCGGTTCGCCCGTGCTGCGGCTTCGCTCCGCTCCGCCACATCACCTCGTCCGCTTCCGGTCAGCGGCGCGGCGGCGCTCCGCACCACGTCGGCTCCGCCACGTGAGCCGGCCGGTTCCGGTCAGCGGTTCGGTGGCGGCGTCCTCAGTGGCGCCGCCGTCGGAGGCGCCTCAGCGCTTGGCCCGCTTCTTCGTCGGCTTGGCGTCGGTGTGTCCGGGCCAGAGGCCCAACAGCGTCTCGAGCACCTCGTCGAGCGCGGCCAGCGCGCCCAGATGGCTCTCTCCGGCGCGCTCGTAGACCTCGGCATCCTGCATCAGCGACGCCACGTGGTGGCCGTGCACGAGGGGCACGATGTGGTCCTCGTCGCCGTGCCAGAATCGGATCGGCACCGCCACATCACGCGGCGAGAACCCCCAATGGCGGGTGAACAACACCACGTCGTAGATCACCGCGTGGAAGCGATGCCGCGACCCCTCGGCGATGTCGTTCAGGAACATCTCCTTCATGCCCGGCATACGGAACACCCGCTGGTCCCCCGGTGGCGAGGTGCGCAGGTAGAGCTCGAATGCCTGGTCGCCGAAGGGCATCGCCATCTTGGCCACCCCCAAGAGCGTGTAGCCGAGGGGCTCGCGGAGCCACTCGAGCGGGAGGCGGAATCGGCTGGCCAGGCTGACCAGGCCCCCGTCGGCCGCGTCCTCACCCTGCGTGGGGGCCACGCCCCCCAGCACCGCCCCGGCCACCACCCGGTCGGGGAAGGCGTGGGCAACGGCCAACACGTAGGGGCCGCCGCCCGACAGGCCGGCCACCGCGAAGCGGTCGACGCCGAGGTGCGCGGTGACCTGTTCGATGTCGCCCGCCCAGTCCAGCACCCGGTCGTGCAGGTGGGCGGTGGACTCGCCCACGCCGGGACGCTCGACGGTGATGACGCGGACACCCCGCTCGGCGGCGATGGCGTTGACGTCGGGCGCGATCTGGTGGCGAGCGCCGGGCGTGCCGTGGAACCACAGCACCGGGACGCCCTCGGAGGCGCCGTACTCGGCGTAGCCGATGCGACGGCCGTCGACCAGCGTCACCGTGCCTTGGCTGCGAGGTACCGGTTCTGGCTTCGGTCGGTCGTTCGCCATGGCGTCAGCTTGCCGCAACCACGTCGGACGAGGCGAACGGACGGCGGGGCGCACAGGGCCCCTTCGTCGGAACGCCGTCGGAACGCCGTCGGCTCCTGGGTGCCGCGGCGACGTCACCACCCGGGCCGCCGCCGCCCGGGCATCAGCCCCGGCGTTCTCGAGTCCGACCGTGGTGGTCGCCGAGCCCGGATCGACGGTCGGCGGTGGGATCAGGCTCAGCGGAAGTCCCGGGAGCGGACGGGCTCGCCCAGGGGCAACACCTCCAGCTTGTCGGCGATCACGTTCACCACGCCCTCCACCTTCTCCAGCTTTCCCCGCACCAGCAGCGCCGGCCCGGTGAGCGCGACCTGGCGGTAGCGGGCCCAGCAACCCTTGGAGCAGATGACGTTGACGAGGCCGGTCTCGTCCTCGAGGTTCACGAACGTGGTGCCCGACGCGGTGGCCGGCCGCTGGCGGTGGGTGACCACCCCCGCCACCAGCACCCGGGCGCCGTCGTCGACGCCGGGCAGGCCCGAAGCGGGCACCACCCCCAGGGCGTCGAGGCGCTCGCGGAGGAAGCGGGTGGGGTGGCCGTCGGCCGAGATGCCGGTGGCCCACAGGTCGGCGTGGGCGGTCTCGCGCGGGGTGAGGAGCGGTAGCGTCGGCGCCTCCACCCCGGTGACGATGCCGTCGAGGCGGTCGGCGCCCGACTGGGCCACCGCCCCGGCCCCCCAGAGCGCGGGCCGGCGCTCGAGCTCGAAGCAACCGAAGGCCCCGGCGGTGGCCAGCGCCTCGAGCACGTTGAGCGGTGCCCCCGTGCGCCGGGACAGGTCCTCCATCGAGGTGTAGGGGCGGCCGGCGGCGATGCGCTCGGCCAGGTCGTCGCCGATGTGGCGCACCGACGAGATGCCCAGCCGCACCACCGGGCCCCCGATCCCCCACTCGGCCGGCGAGGCCGAAGTCGAGGCAATAGCGCGCGCTCGGCGCGCGCTATTGCCTCGGGAATCGGGGTTCGCCGGCCCGAGGGTGGCGTCGGCCGCGGACGCGTTGACGTCGGGGCCGCGGACCTCGACGCCGTGGCGGCGGGCGTCCTGCACCAGCGAGTGGGGCGAGTAGAAGCCCATGGGCTGGGCGTTGAGCAGGGCGGCACAGAACGCCGCCGGGTGGTAGCGCTTCAACCAGGCGCTGGCGTAGACCAGGTAGGCGAACGACACCGAGTGGCTCTCGGGGAACCCGAAGTTGGCGAAGGCGGCCAACTTGTCGAAGATCTCGTCGGCCACCGACCCGGTGATCCCCCGTTCGGCCATCCCCTCGTACAACCGGGCCCGCAGCCGCTCCATGCGCTCGCGGCTGCGCTTCGACCCCATGGCCTGGCGCAGTTCGTCGGCCTCGGCGGCGGTGAAGCCGGCCACGTCGATGGCCATCTGCATGAGCTGTTCCTGGAACAGGGGCACGCCCAGGGTCTTGGCCAGCGACCGCTCGAGCAGCGGGTGCAGGTAGGTCACCGGCTCCTTGCCGTTGCGGCGGCGGATGTACGGGTGCACCGACCCGCCCTGGATGGGGCCAGGCCGGATGAGGGCCACCTCGACCACCAGGTCGTAGAAGGTGCGGGGCCTGAGGCGGGGCAGGGTGGCCATCTGGGCCCGGCTCTCCACCTGGAACACGCCGATCGAGTCGGCCCGGCACAACATGTCGTAGACCGCGTCGTCCTGGGGGATCTCGGCCAGGTCGATCTCGATGCCGTGGGCCTCGGCGATCAGGTCGATGGCCACGTGCAGGGCGGTCAACATGCCGAGGCCGAGCAGGTCGAACTTCACCAGGCCCACCGCCGCGCAGTCGTCCTTGTCCCACTGCAGCACGCTGCGGTCGGCCATGCGCCCCCACTCCACCGGGCACACCTCGACCACCGGCCGGTCGCAGATCACCATGCCCCCCGAGTGGATGCCCAGGTGGCGGGGGAAGTGCTCGACCTGGCGGGCCAGGTCGAGCACGGCGGCGGGGATGGCGTGCCCGGCCCCCCCCCCCCCCCCCCGCCCCGGGCCCCCCCCCCCCCCCCCCCCCCCGGGCCCCGCGGGCCCCGTTCTGGCCGCCGCCGCCTCGGCTGCCACCACCGCGACGGGGTCCCAGTGGCTCACCTGCCTGGCCCAGGCGTCCTGTTGGCCGGTGGCGAAGCCCAGGGCCTTGGCCATGTCGCGCACCGCCGACTTCGACCGGTAGGTGATCACGTTGGCCACCTGGGCGGCGTTGTCGCGGCCGTAGCGCTCGTAGACGTACTGGATGGCCTCTTCCCGTCGGCCGCTCTCGATGTCGAGGTCGATGTCGGGGGGGCCGTCGCGCTCGGGGGACAAGAAGCGCTCGAACAGCAGGCCGAGGCGCACGGCGTCGGCCTTGGTGATGCCGATGGCGTAGCAGACCGCCGAGTTGGCCGCCGACCCCCGGCCCTGGCAGTAGATGTTCGAGCGCCGGCAGAACTCGACGATGTCCCACACGATCAGGAAGTAGCCGGGGAAGCCCAGTTGCTCGATCATGGCCAGCTCGTGGTCGATCTGGCGCCACGCCTTGGCGTTCAACGACGCGTCGACCGCCGCGCCATCTCGCGACGGGGTAGTCGAGGCAATAGCGCGCGCTCGGCGCGCGCTATTGCCTCGGGAATGGGGGCGGGGGCCGTAGCGGCGGGTGGCGCCCTGCTCAGCCAGCTCGCGCAGCCACGACATCTCGGTGTGGCCGGGGGGCACGGCGCAGTCGGGCAGTCGCGGCGCCACCAGGGCGAGGTCGAACGCGCAGTCCCGGCCAAGCTGGGCGGCCCGCTCCACCACCCCGGGGTAGCGGGCGAAGCGGCGGGCCTGCTCGGCCCCCGAGCGCAGGTGGGCCCCGGCCCCCGCCGGCAGCCAGCCATCGATCTCGTCGAGCGAGCGGCGGGACCGCACCGCGGCCAGCGCCGTGGCCAACGGTCGACGAGCCGGCGTGGCGTAGTGGACGTTGTTGGTGGCCACCAGCTCGACCCCCGCCCGCAGGGCGACCTGCACCAGGGCGTCGTTGCGGGCCGAGTCGAGCGGGTCGCCGTGATCCCACAACTCGACGGCCACGTGCTCGCGGCCGAAGGCCTCGATCAGGCGACCCAGCTCGTGGGCCGCGGCCTGGGGCCCACTGCGGGTGAGCGCCTGGGGGACCGCGCCCTTGCGGCAGCCCGTGAGCACCTGCCAGTGGCCCCCGGCCACCCCTGCGAGATCGTCGAGGCGGCACCGGGGCGCCCCCTTCTCCCCCGCCATCTGCGCCCGGCTGATCGCGGCTCCCAGACGGGCGTAGCCTTCGGGGTCGCGGGCCAGCACCACCAGGTGGTGGCCCGCGGGGTCGGTGGCGGCCACCTGCGGGCCAGGGAGATCGAGGGTGAGCTCGGCCCCGAACACGGTGGGCAGTCCCTGGGCCCGGGCCGCCTCGGCGAAGCGCACCACCCCGTAGAAGCCGTCGTGGTCGGTGACCGCCAGCGCCTCGAGTCCCAGCCGCACCGCCTCCTCGGCCAGCTCCTCGGGGTGCGAGGCCCCGTCGAGGAAGCTGAAGTTGGAATGGCAGTGCAGCTCGGCGTAGGGAACCGCACCCCGGGGCCGCCCCAGGGCGGGGCCGGCGTAGGGCTGGCGCTTGCGCGACCAGGCCGGGCTGTCACCACCGTCGGCTCCCGGCCACACCCCGGGCGGCCCGTCCGGCCGGCCGGTGCCCGACAACCGCTTCTCGAGCGTCGACCACGGGACCGGCGGGTTGTCGTAGGCCATCTACCCTGCGCCTCCTCCGTCGGCGCCCCTTCGGGACCCGACGCAGGCGCCCACCGCTG
>CAZWMT010000061.1:0-29209 GCA_964635055.1 uncultured Microthrixaceae bacterium
CGGTCGAGCCCCTCGAGGAGCTCGAGACCCGCGAGCTGCACGCCTACCTGCGCGACGCCGTGGAGCTGCTGCCCGAGCGCCAGCGCCTGGTGATCGTGGGGTACTTCCTCGAGAACCGCACCTCGCTCGAGCTGGCCACCTTCCTCGGGGTCACCGAGTCCCGCATCAGCCAGCTCCGCTCCGAGGCGCTGGCCATGCTGAAAGAGGGCATCGAGCGCCAGTACGACAACCCCGAGGTCTCGGTCGACGAGCCCGTGGGCCGGGTGGCCAAGCGCAAGGCCAGCTACGCCGATGCCATCGGTGGGGCCAGCGCCTGGAAGAGCCGCCTGGACCAGATGGAGACCGACGACGTGGAGGAGGAGGACGCCGTGCCGGTCGGCGTCCGCTACAACAGCCTCGCCGCCCGGGTCCCTGCGGTGTAAGCATGTAATCCATGGGGTCGTCGGAGCCGAGCGAGATCGTCGCCTGGTTCCGTGAGCGGCTCCCTGCGGGTTGGTTCGACGACGAGCCGAGCGTCCGGGTCGATCGCGAGGAGATCCTCGTGGTCGGCCCGTTGCGCGTCCCGGGCGGCGGCGAGGGCGGCGGCGCCGCGATCGAGCGCCGGCACTGCATCGCCGCCTTCCGCGAGGAGACCCGCGACCACCGCATGGCCATCGCCGCGGAGGCCGAGGCGGTGTGGGGGCGGAAGGTGTCGTGGGGGGTTTGCTGCGGCGAGCACGACGAGCACTTCACCACCCTCAGCACCCCGGTGATGACCCGCCTGCGCATGGACGAGCGCGAGGTGCTCGACACCCTGATCGAGGCGGGCGTGGCCCGCAGCCGCAGCGAGGCCCTGGCCTGGTGCGTGCGGCTGGTGGGCCACCACGAGGCCGACTGGATCGCCCGCCTGCGCGAGGCCGTGGTGGCCGTGCACGAGGCCCGGGCATCGGGTCCCCTGCAGCCCGGCGACTGATCGACCCGGAGATGCAGCCGGTGCAGGCCGGTGGCGGCGGTCGCCGGGCCGGCGGGCGGTCAGATGCGGACCTGGGACTGCCAGTGGTCGACGACGCCGGCGTCGCCGAAGACCTCGAGGCGCGACGGGGGCATGCGGTTCCACAGCAGGAGCAGCAGGTCGGAGGCCGAGCCGCGCACGGCGGCGTCGCCCTTGGCGTGACCGCGCGCCCACGTGAGCCCGTCGGGGCCGAAGGTGGCGGTCCACTCGCCGGTACCGTCGGCCAGGCCCTCGTCGGTGGCGTGCAGGTGCAGCGTCTGGCCCTCGCCGGTGACCCGGTCGCCGAGGCGGGGGACGAACACCTCGAAGAGCTCGTCGATGCCGTCGACCGCGAGGTCACGGTCGACGGGTGCGGGGGTGCCGCCCGCGCTGTCCACGTCCCACCGGTGCACCGCGGTCTCGTGGGTGCGGCGGCGCGTCCAGAAGGCCAGTGGGTTGTCAGGACCCCGGAACGTCCAGCCCCGTGCGCCCGGGGCCATGGCGGCCAGGGCGTCGATCAGCGTCTCCGACGACTCGGCGAACCAGGCCAGCAGCCGTGCCTCGTCGCCGGTGTCGGGGTCGGGGGCCAAGGCCTCGAGGGCGGCGTGGCCGTCGAGGCCGTCGCGCACGATGCCGGCGGTCCAGCGGCTGCCCTGGCCGACATGCACCACCACCTCGGCAACGGTCCAGTCGTCCACCGCGGGAATGGGGGCGGTGAGGTTGCCGGCCGCGGCGGTGGCGAGCGCCGCGCACTCGCGCCGCAGCCCGTCGAGCAACTCGTCGTCGGGGAGAGGCACCGCCTCAATCTTGGTGTGCCGGGAGCACCCGGTGGCGGATGGCCCGCCACACCAGCTCCTGGCCGGCGACCAGCGCCGCCACCACCGCGTACAGGTACGCGGGCGGTAGCTCGAGAGCGAAGAAGTCGCGCGCGGCAGGCAGCAGGAGCGCGGCGGCGAAGAGGCCGATCATGGCGAGGACCAGCGCCTTGCGCCACGCGGTGAACGGACGGGCCAGCCGGGTGAGGATGCACAGCCCGGTGCTCACCAGGGTGAGGGTGGCGACGGTGCGGGCCTGGTCGAGGCTGACCGCGTCGTTGGCGTGGGCGATCGCGTAGGCCGAGAGCGTGACGATTGCCGCCAGGGTGCCCGCGGGGACGGCGAAGCGCAGCACCCGGGGCACGAAGCCCGACTCGGCCCGGTTGGTGTTGGGGGCGAGGGCCAGGAAGAACGCGGGGATGCCGATGGTGATGCTCCCCACCAGGGTGAGGTGTCGGGGCAGGAACGGGAAGGCCAGGCCGATCACGCCGACGCTGAGCGCCAGCAGCATCGAGTAGGTGGTCTTGGTGAGGAACAGGTTGGCCACCCGCTCGATGTTGTTGATCACCTGCCGGCCCTCGGCCACCACGTCGGGCATGGTGGCGAAGCGGCCGTCGAGCAGCACGATCTGCGCCGCCGCGCGCGAGGCGGACGACCCCGAGCCCATGGCGATGCCGATGTCGGCGTCCTTCAGGGCGAGGACGTCGTTCACACCGTCGCCGGTCATCGCCACCACGTGGCCCTTGGACTGCAGGGCCTTGACCATGGCCCGCTTCTGGTGCGGCCGCACCCGGCCGAAGACGTGGTTGGACTCGAGCACCTCCGCCAGCGCCGCTTCGTCGTCGGGCAGGTCGCGGCCGTCGAACCCGTCGCCCACGTCGGGCACCCCCGCCTCGCGGGCGACCGCGGCCACCGTGTTGGGGTTGTCGCCCGAGATCACCTTCACCCGCACGCCCTGGGCCACGAAGTAGCGCAGCGTCTCGCCGGCGTCGGGCCGGACCTGGTCGGCCAGCAGCACCAGCGCCGCCGGGACCAGGCCGGAAGGGAGGGTGTCGCCGGCCAGCGGCTGGTCGGTGCGGGCCAGCAGCACCACCCGACGGCCCTCGCGGGCCAGCTCGTCCACACGGGCCCGGGTCGCCCCGTCGCCGCCCTCGGCGGCGGCGGCCAGCAACACCTCGGGCGCGCCCAGCAGCCACGTGCCGCGCGTGTCGAAGTCGGAGCCGCTCCACTTGCGGGCCGACGAGAACGGCACGGCCAGGCGCGCGTCCCAGGTGTCGTCGGCCGCGGCCCGGGCCACCACCGGGGCCCGCCCGATGGCCGACAGGGTGGCGTTGGGGTTGGGGTCGGACGCCGCCAGTCCGGCCAACGCCGAGGCGACGGTGGACTCGGCGGCGTCGCCGAGGGGCTCGAGGGCCGAGAAGGCGATGTCGCCGGCGGTGATGGTGCCGGTCTTGTCCAGGCAGATCACGTCGACGCGCGCCAGGGTCTCCACCGCCGGCAGCTCCTGCACCAGCACCTGCCGGCGGCCGAGCCGCACCACCGATGCCGCGAAGGCCACGCTGGTGAGCAGCACCAGGCCCTCGGGCACCATGGCCACCACACCGCCGACCGTGGAGGCGATGGCCTCCTCGATGCCGTCGTGGGCCCGCAGCTGGCTGAACAGCAGCAGCGCCGCGGTGGGCAGCATGGCCCAGCTGACCAGCTGGATGATGCGGTCGATGCCCGACCGCAGCTCGCTGCTGGCCAGGGTGAAGCGCCGGGCCTCCTCCGCGAGCGCCACCGCGTACGCCTCCCGGCCGACCTTGGTGGCCACGACGTGCCCCGAGCCCGCGGCCACGAAGCTGCCGGACAGCACGGGGTCGCCCGGGGCCTTGTGCTGCGGGTCGGACTCACCGGTGAGCAGCGACTCGTCCACCTCGAGGCCCTGGGCCTCGACCACGTCGCCGTCGACCACCACCTGGTCACCGGGGCGCACGATCAAGACGTCGTCGAGGACCACCTCGCTGACGTTGACCTCGGCGGGCACGCCGTCGCGCAGCACCCGAGCCCGCGGCGCCGAGAGGATGGCCAGCCGGTCGAGCGTGTGCTTGGCCCGCCACTCCTGCAGGATGCCGATGAGGGCGTTGGCCACCAGCACGAACCCGAACAGGGCGTCGTTGGGTGGGCCCACGATCAGGATCACCAGCAGCAGCCCGCCGAGCAGCGCGTTGAAGCGGGTGAACAGGTTGGCCCGGAGGATCTCGGCGAAGGTGCGGGTGGGTGCGGCGGGGACGTCGTTGCCCAGGCCCCGGGCCCGCCGGTCGGCCACCTCGGTGGCGGTGAGCCCGACGATGCCGTCGGGGAGCGGCACGTCGGCCTCCGCTGTCGGTGTCGTCACCCCCGGAAACCTAGGGGACCGGTGGCTCAGGGCGACGAGATGGCTGCCGATGGACCGGGATGGCGATTCGTGGGAGAGCGGCGCGCCGCGGACCGCTCGCGGTCCTGGCCGAGGCGGTGCTGGTGGCGTCGACCCTGGTCGGAACCCTCGCGATGGCGACACCCGCGGTCGCGGCGCCGGATCCGGCGGTGCCGCTGTCCGAGTGGAGCACAGCATCCCTGGCCCTGCCGAACGGTGGTGTCGCCTTCGACCCGGTGCGGCACCAGCTTCTCGTGGGCGTCAGCGGCCGCGTCCCCACCCTCGGCAACCGGCTGGTCGAGCTCGACCCCGTCACCGGAGCGCTCGGTCGCTCCGTGGCCCTCGGAAGCGAGCCCTCGGTCGTCGCCGCCAGCGATGACGGCACCCGCGCCTACGTCGGTTTCAGCGGGGCTGCGGTGATCGCCGAGGTCGCCCTCGACACGTTCACCGTCACGCGCCGCTTCGCGCTCGGCAACGACACGACGAGCGGCTCGTACTACGCCGAGGACATCGAGGTGCAGCCCGGCCATCCCGACGTGATCGCCGTCTCGCGGCGCAACGTCGGCCTGTCGCCGCGGCACGAGGGCGTCGCGGTGTACGACGACGGGGTCCAGCGGGCCACCACCACGCCGGACCACACGGGTGCCAACCGGATCGCGTTCAGCGACCAGCCCGGCGTGCTGTACGGCTACAACAACGAGACCACGGGGTACGGGCTCTACACCATGGCCGTGGACGCCACCGGCGTGCAACGCACCGCCACCCAGCAGCTGTTCACCGGCTTCTCCCTCGAGATCGAATGGGCCGGAGGGATGCTGACCGCCAGCAACGGGCGGGTGGTCGACCCCGTGGCCGGCTCGATCGAGGGCTCCTTCGGTCGGTCGGGAGCGTTCGAGACCGACGTGACCCACGACCGCACGTACTTCCTCGGGGGCGGCTCGTTGACCGCACATCGCACCTCGACCATGCTCCAGCAGGGCTCGCTGGCGGTGGCGATGACCACCCCCCGTCAGCTCGTCGACGTGGCCGGCGGTCTCGCCGGGGCCGACGCCAACGGCATCGTGTTGATGGGGCCCGGCGTCACCGGAACCTCCTTCGCTCTTCCCCCGGCACCATCATCGGTGGTGCGCGCCCCCGCGGCCCGGACGGTTCCGGTGCGGGCCGCCGCGGTCGTGGCCGACCCCGACGGTGACGTGGTCTACGCGGTGACCACCACCGCCGACTCGCAGCCACAAGAGGTCGTGGAGATCGACCCGGTGACGGGTGCCCGCGGTCGCCACGTGTTCGTCGGTGGGGGTGCCGACGTGCTGGAGGTCACCGACGACGGCGGCACCCTGGTGGTCGGCCATGCCGATGCCAACCGGGTCACCGAGGTGGACACGTCGTCGTTCACCGTGCGCCGCCGCATCACCCTGCCGAGCGGCTCGAACGGCGCCACGTTCGCGACCGATCTCGATGCGGTGCCGGGAGCCGCCGATCGATACGCCGTGCACCTCGACTACGAGGGTGTCTCGCCGGCGCACGCCGGGGTGGCCCTCGTGGTCGACGGGGTGGTGCAGCCCAAGCGGACACCGACCCACACAGGCCCGACGGACCTGGCCTTCGGCGATGACCCGACCCGCCTGTTCGGTCACAACGGGAGCAGCACCGAGTACGGCTTCTATACGGTGGGCGTCGCCGACGACGGCCTCACCGTGCTCTCGTCGATCCGCCGGCTCACGACCGGCTTCGGCCTCCGGCTCGAGTCGGCCGCGGGGATGATCTACGCCAGCAGCGGCGCGGTGATCGACCCGAGGATCCCGGCGGTGGTCGGGCAGTTCGCGGTGTCGGGCATCCCGGTGCCGATCACCTCGTCGGGCCGGGTGCTGTTCGTGGACGGCCGCAACGTGCACGAGACCGAGGCCGACGTGCGCACCACGGTGGCCACGTACTCGAACCTGTTGCCCGAGACCGCGGTGGATGCCGTCGCCGCCGGGACGACGCTGGTCGTGGCGCAGGCCACCAAGCTGTCGCTCGTTCCCCTGGTGGGGCCGCCGCGGGCGCCGGCGTCGCCGACCGCGACCGCGGGTGACGACCGAGTGATGGTCGGCTGGGGCGCCCCGGGCGACGACGGCGGCTCGCCGGTCAACTCGTACCGCGTGTACCGGGACGGTGACCTCCTGGCCACCACCGACGGTGATGCCCGTTCGTGGGTCGACGAGGGCGCGGAGAACGGCACGACCCACCAGTACGCCGTCGCCGCGGTCAACGCCAGCGGCGAGGGCGCCCGCAGCGCAGAGCGCGCGGCCACCGCGCAGGGCCCGTTGGTGGGAACCGTCACTGAGGCCGGCGGTGCCCCGGTCGCCGGGGCCTGGGTGCTCGAGGTGCCGCTGGGTGACGGGCGCCTCCGGGGCGCGGTCACCGACGCCGAGGGCGACTATCGCTCCGTGCTCGAGCCCGGCGCACGAGCCCTGGCCTTCCTGGACCCGACGGGCGCCCACGCCGGCCAGTGGTGGGACGGGCATCCTTCGACCGCGCTGGACGAGGCGGACCCGGTGGCGGTCACCGTCGACGGCGCTCGGGCCGACGCCGAGATGGCGGCGGTGCCGAGCACGTCAGCGGTGGGCGGGCGCGTGATCGACGAGACGACCTCCGAGCCGCTCCAGGGGGTCTGGGTCGCGCTGGTCCGAGCCTCTGATCAGTCCTTCGTCGGCGGCGAGGTGACCGACAGCGACGGGCGGTACTCGTTCGGGCAGGTCGCGGGGGGCACGCACCTACTGGTGGTGGTGGATCCGACCGGGGCCCATCGTCTGCGGTTCTTCGGTGACGGCGGCGGGTCCGACGACGCCGTCGTCCTCACCCTGACACCCGGTGACGACATCACCGCCGACCTCGCCCTGGTCGCGACGGGCCCGTCGGGCGAGGCGAGGTCGGCCGTTGTCCGGGGGACGGTGACGGCGGTGGGCGGCGCCGGCCTGCCCGGCGCCTGGGTGGTGGCCATCGACACGCACACCGGTGCGCTCCGCGGCGGGTCGGTCGCGGGCGCCGCCGGCGAGTACGAGCTCGACGTGCCCCCTGGCGACTACTGGATCGAGGCCCTCGATCCCCTCGGTGGGCACCGGTCGGGTTGGCACACCGACGACGACGCCGTCGATCAGACGACCGTCTCCGTGGGGGTCGAGGACGACGTGATCGCCGACGTCGTCCTCAGCGAGAACGCCACCGGCGGGTCGCTCGCCGGGCGCGTGACCGGCGGCGCCGAGCCGGCGGCAGGCGTGTTCGTGTTCGCCGTGTCGACCGCCGACTTCTCGCTGGCGGCCGGAGCCGTGACGGCCGCCGACGGCGGGTATCGGATCGAGGGGTTGGGCGACGGGCGCTACGTGGTGTTCTTCATGGACCCGTCCGGTGCGCTGTCACCCGAGTGGTCGGCCGACGCCACGGACCCGGGTCGGGCTACGCCCGTCGAGGTGACCGCCGGGGCGGACATCACCCTGGACGCGGCCCTCGGTGGCTGACCGCCGTCAGTCTTCGAAGGTGCCGTCGAAGAGCTCGAGGAGCTCGTCGTGGAGGATGCCGTTGGTGCCGAGGCCGCTGCCGTGGTGGAAGCCGTCCTCACCGCGCATCGAGGTGAAGCGGCCCCCGGCCTCGTCGAGGATCACCACCGCCGGGGCCACGTCCCAGGGGTTGGCCAGCTGGTCGACCATGGCCTCCACCCGTCCCGTGGCCACCAGGGCGTACCCGAACCCGTCGCCCCAGGTGCGGAGGTGGATGCCGGCGTCGTGGGTGGCGGCCAGCGCCGCGGTGGACCAGCCGCCGAAGCCGCTGGTGGTCAGGTAGGCCTCGTCGAGGTACTCGCACGGGCTCACCCGGGCGGGCGCCCCGTTGCAGAAGCAGCCCAGGCCCCGGCCCGCGTAGACCACCTCGGTGAGGCCCGGCAGGTTGATCACCCCGATGGCGACCCCGTGCTCGTCCTCGAGGGCGAGGAGGTTGCAGTAGAGCGGGACGCCCTTGGTGAAGGCCTTGGTGCCGTCGATGGGGTCGATGATCCAGCGGCGGCCGCTGGTGCCGGGCTTGTCGGCCTCCTCCTCGCCGTGGATGGCGTCGTCGGGATGGCGCCGGCCCAGCTCCTCGCGCAGGAACCGCTCGGCGGCCTTGTCGGCGGCGGTCACCGGGGTGCCGTCGCCCTTGTGGTCGATCGACAGCTCGATGGAGCGGAACCACCGGAGCGTCAGCTCGCCCGCTTGGCGGCACAGCTCGACCGCCTCGTCGAGGAGCGCAGCGTCGACGGGCGGCGCCGAGGCGGGCGACGGGACGGGGTCCGCAGGGGAGTCCATCGGTGCAGTATCGCGGGCGCGGGCCGAACGGGTCGGGTGGCCGCGCCCACAGGGGGTCCGGGTGGGCGGACGGGAAGGGTCGGGGGTGATTCGGGCGGCGGGCGTGGGTGCGGGCCCGGCGGCGGGACGGAGGCGGGTCCGGCGGTGGGCCGAATCGAGTGTCCCATCTGATGTCGAAGGGGTCGAGACAGAGCGCTCGGCCTTGTGGCCCGTCGGCCAATCGATCAAACCCGTCGGTCGGCGCGGAGAAGCGCGCCGGCCAGTGCCACTGCCGCCACTGCCCGCACGTCGACGAGTCGGCGCCGGGCACCGGGGGCCGTGCGGGTGCTCGATGCCAGGGCGCAACCGCCGGCGAAGGCCAGTACCAGGGAGCGGGCCGATCGGTGGCGGGGCGCACGGCGACGGAGCGGCTCGGTCCCGACCGACGATCGACCGTCGATCAGGGCCTCCAGCGCGTGCGTGGTCCGATGGTGCACCTTCACGAGCTCATAGCCGAGCCGGCCCACGTCCCGGTCCTTGACCAGCCCGAGGACCAGTTCGCGGACGACCTGCCGGCGGGCCGATTCGAACAGGTCCAGCTCGGGATCGAGGAGGGTGAGGGAGTACTGGAGCTCGGACAGGGTCTTGCCCACCAGCGCCAGCTCGGTCGGCACGGGCACCCGGTGGCGCACCGAGATCTCGACGATGCGCTGGATCATCTCGCCCACCTCGAGCGTGCCGGCCCTCCGGCCGGACGTCGTGTCGATGAGCGCCTCGATGTCGCGAGTGAACGCAGGTCGGTCCAGTCGGGCCCGAGCCCTCGGAGGGGTCATACCGAGGACCAGGTCGGCCACGAACTCGGCGTCACCGTGCCAGAACGAGAGCATGAGCAGCCCGAGCCGGCGTCGCCCAGCTCGATCGATCTCGCCCACCAGACCGAAGTCCACGAGCCAGACCCGGCCCTGCGACCAGAGGAGGTTGCCCGGATGCGGGTCGGCGTGGAAGAAACCGACCGCGAGCAGTTGGTGCACGAAGGCAGCCAGGAGGTCGGCCGCGGCGTCGACTCGGCCGTCCCCGGGTTCGAGATCCGACAAGGCCGCTCCGCAGACCTCGTCCATCACCAACAGGCGGGCCGAGGAGATGTCCGTGTGGACACGAGGGACCCCGAGGCGGCGGAAGCCGGCGAGCAGCCCCGCCATCCGTCGCAGGTTGGCGGCCTCCCGATCGAAGTCGAGCTCGGCGGTGAGAGAGCTCGTGAGCTCCCGAACCAGCGCGGCAAGATCGACGACCGGCACCCAGCGCTGCACCGCGGCGGTCACGCTCCCCAGCAGGGCGAGGTCCCGCTCGACCGTGCGAGCCGCGGAGGGCCGCTGCACCTTGAGCACGACCCGTCGCCCGTCGCGGAGCCGGGCGCGGTGGACCTGCCCGACTGTCCCCGCCGCGAGCGGCTCGGTGTCGACGCTCGTGAAGACCGATCGCCAGGGAACACCGAGCTCGGCGTCGACCACCTGGAGCATCTCCGCCGGCTCCATGGACCGCACCTGGCTCCGCAACGACGAGAGCTCCTCGACCACCGTGAGCGGGAGCAGGTCCGGTCGGGTGGACAGGAGCTGGCCCAGCTTGCAGAAGGTCGGTCCCAGCTCCTCGAGGCCCTCACGCAGCCGCACCGCCCGGGCCCGGGAGGTCTCGTCGTCACGGTCGGACCTCAGCAGTTGGCCGGCACGGCACCGTGCCAGCACGCGCACGATCTCCGCGGCCCGCGCCAGGCGGCGTGGGCTCGTGCGGACTGCCTGACCGCCGGTCCGCCGGCCGCTCGTCGTCTCGAGCTTCGCCCTCGTCATCGTGGCCCCCCTTCTCTCGACGGTTCGTTCCGCGTGGCGCGTGAGGTGCCCAGTGGGATGCAACGGGTCGGTGTCGCGGTCGCGGCGCGACCGGGCCCGTGCTCAGCCCAGGGGCGCCATCGCCTCCGCGTCCCAGGTGAGTGAGATGGAGACGGACTCAGTCGGGAGCCCGCCGATGTCCAGGTCGACGCCCTGCACGACCAGGGTCCCGTCGGGGTGGATCTCGATCTGTTCCGTCTGGTCGGGGAGCAGGTCGGCCTCGACCGTCGCCAGGAGCCCACCTCGCGCCACGCGCCCGTGGTCGGTGTCGACGGGCCCACCGGCGAGTACGTGCACCTGCTGGCGGAACCCGGTCCCGTCGACGAGCAGCGCGCCGTCATCGAGGCCGTCGCCGTCCAGGTCGCCGACGTCTACGCGCGGGCCCTCGACCTTGTGGGACTCGTCGGGGTCACCCAATGAGCCGACCACCCACAGCTCATTGAACCCGGTGGCCGTGTTGCACTTGAAATAGCCATCGTCCAGGCGAGCCGTCTCCGAACCGTCACAGTTCGCGAAGGGGACCTCGGCGTCGAGGAGTTCTTCTGCGGTGAGACCACCCACTTGGTCGGAAGGCGGTGCGGATGGCGCCACAAGGTCGGTACCCGGCGTGCCGAGGATGGACAGTGCACCCTCCCCGTCGAGCACCCACGCACGGCCGTCACCGGCGGCAAGGTCAGTGGGCACGGTCGCGACCGGCTCCAGCGCTATCTCGTCGGTCGCCTCGTGGGTCGCCGTGTCGATTCGGATGACCGAGTCCTCGCCGGGTCCGTCCAGCACGACCCAGATCGCACCGTCAGCGGCGGCGAGGTGAACCCCCTGTGACTCGACGAACTCAAGCTCCATCAGAGGCACCTGCTGGACCACCGCGTGACTGACCGGGTCGACCTCGAGCAGGGAGACCGTTCCCGTGCCGTCGGGTTCTTCGACCACCCAGAGCGAGTCAGGGCCTGCGACCATCGGGCAGGTGGTGGCGCAGGCGATGGGCGGATCAACCAGGTCGACAGCCGTCGAGTCCACTCCATCAGCTGTGGGATCGACCTGGATCCCACGGATCCCGTCGAACTGGATGACGAGCAGGTCGCCGACGAGCAGCAACCCGACGGGCGAGTCGTCGACGGGCAGCGTCTCGGTGACCTTCGTCGTGTCGGGGTCGATACGCAACAGGGCACTGGCGGATTCGTCGCTGCGGTACTCGTGGTGGTCCTGCGTCAGCACCCACACCGCGTCTGCGGTGGTCAACAGATCGACGGGTGTGCCCCCAAGGTCGAGGTACTCGCCGACGGCGAGGGTGTCGGCGTCGACCCGCACGAGCCGCTGGCTGCTCCGGCTCGCGGCCCAGAGATCGTCGCCCCGGATCGCGAACCGGTCTGGCGAGAGCCCGAAGTCTCCGCCGGGCACCGCGGGACACGGGTGGCGGCCGTCCTCGTCGCGGGACGTGCCGTCGTGGCAGGCCGGCGGCGCCGAGGGTGAGATCGCGTAGGCGACGTCGCTCTCCGCGTCGAGCTCGCCGCTGGCGGCGTCGATGCGGACCAACCGGGCGCGGCTCGTCCCGTCGCGGGGGTTGGCCCAGAGCGCACCGTCGTCGTAGCGGATCTCGGTGGCACCTTCGGCCATGAAGACCGTGTCGAGCACCTCGACGCCGGTCCCCGGTGCGGCCGCCTCGGTGGTGGTCGTGACGGCGGTGGCGTCGGTGGCGTCGGCGACCGGAGCCACCGGCTCGGGTGTGACAGGCTCGCGCCCGTCCGAGTGCAGCCCGAGGGCCACGACGACCAGCAGGGTGACCACCCCCACGCTGGCGATCGCCCAGCGGGTACTCGGGCGCACGCCGGCGGCGGCGCGGGCCGGGGCGCCGGGCGATGGCGGGGTGAACGGCTCGGTCGGTCGTCCGGTCTCGGTCATCGGTTGTTCCTCCTCGGTCGGTCTGGCTCCCACTCGATCGATCGCGTGCAACAGCAGTGCAACCGGCCCGCAACGGGTGTCTCGACCACCTGCAAGGGGCGCGACCCTGGGCCAGCCCGCGTGGCGGCACGCCGGGCGCGGTGCCGCGGGGGCAACCCTGGCTGCCCCCGCGGCTGATCTCACGAGCCACGGATGCGACCGGGCCCATCGCGGTGGTGAGGCTCGGTGGCTACCGGCTGGCTCGCGGGCGCCGTCGTCCGTCTTCCGACAGGAAGGCGAGCGGGATGCCGATCGAGAACACGGCGAGGGTCGCCATGGTCAGCCCGAGCCCGACGTCCTCCGAGCGGTCGACGCCCGCCACCACGTCACCGAGCCGGATCTCGCCGGCCGTGGCGACCGGGAGCAGGCTGGGCACCTCGAGCGTCACCTGATCGTCCGCCGGCCCGGCATGCAGCACGTCGCCGGCGGCGAGCTGGGTGGCGTAGACCGACACGCCGATGACGGCCACCAGGTAGAGGCAGAGCGCCAACGCCCCGCCTCGGGCCCGGCCCACGCGCCGGCTCCGCAGGCCGTGGAGGCCGTGGAGGCCGAGGAGGATCAGCGCGGTGGCCGTCACGACGCCAGCAGGCGCGGCGAGCCCGCCAGGGCGGTCGCCGGGGATCCACGAGAGGGCGATCCAGGCCAGCGCCGCGGCCGCGATCACCGCCATGCCGGCCCCGACCGCGCCGCGCTCGGTGCTGCCCCGCTGGGCGGTGGTCGTCGCGGTGCCCCGCGACGCCGGGGCGGGCGAGTGGACGGCGCCGTTGCCGCCCCCCGATCCGTCGCTGACGTCCAGGTCGATGGGTCCGGTCGGGGTGCCCCGCCGGCTGGTCTCGGTGACGTTGGTCATCGGTGTGCCTCCCTCGGTTGGGTTGGAGAGGACTCAACCGAGGCGGCGCAACGGCGCCGAAACGGCGGCGCAACGGGTGCGGGTCGACAGAGACGCGGATGGATGGCGCCAAGGCGACGACGTGGACGGGTCGCCGGTGTTACGGAGCGGTTGCGGCGCCGTTGCGGGGCTGCGGTCCCGTGGCGAAGACCACGAACACAGGAGGCACACCATGAGCCACATCTCTCAGGCCGGTACGTCGATCGGCGAGTCAGTCCCTCACAGCCGGGTCCATCGGCGCCGGCGTCGCCTCACCGCAGGACCATGGTTGGTGACCGCGTTCACCGTCGTCTGGGTCCTCGGCTCCTCCGCCTGTGGCGGTTCCGGCGGGACCGAGTCGGTCGACTCGGCGGCGGAGCTCGCCGCCGAGATCGAAGCCGCGGGGTTCGGGTGCGCCGACGACGGCGACATGATCGTTCGGGAACCGACTTCTTCCGACGAGTCAGCGGGTGAGCTGGAGAAGGTCGAGTGCAACGGCCACTCGCTCGACGGCGATCCGGAGGTCACCCTCTACGTTCATCGCTTCGAGAGCAGCGACGACGTGGCCGGCTTCGTCTCCTCACGGCGCGAAGCCGCCGAGGACGCCCACGAAGCGTGTGCCTATGTGATCAGCGGCCCGAATTGGGTCGTCAACTCCGAGTACTACGGCGAGCAGGTCATGGCGCCGCTGAGCGAGGCGCTGTCCGCTCCGCTCCGTGACTTCGGCGACAACTGTGGCTGAGCGGCGTCGACCGATGACCGAACCGGCGTGTCGACGCCAGCGGCACCCGTGGCGGCGAGTGTGGTCGTCGCAGCGTGTTTGGTCGTCCGAACGCAGGTCGACCACGGAAACCGGTCATGACGATCGGCGGTACCCTTATCGACCTCGCCCGGTCCCTGTGTCCTGCGGGAACAATGCCCGGTGAGCCGGGACGTAACCGCGGCCGTCGTTCTCCGTGGATAGTGGGTGACACGGGTCGAGTTCGAAGAGCGGCTTCATCTGGGATCTGAAGGACCGCTTGCCGAGAACGCCTCCCGTTGCCGCCCCACACGCCGAGTGGAAGACCACGGAACCCGCAGTGGCGCCGAGATCGGCCATCAGACGGCCGTTGGCCCGGGGGTAGGCCACCACCAGCCAGGCGCCGGCCAGCCGGTCCCCGAGGTCTCGCACGGTGCTTCCGGGACCGCGGTCCACCTCGGCGGCGGCGCGGGCCCAGATCTTCTGGCGGACCTGCTCGACCCGCTGGGCGTCGTCCTGGCCGAGCACCTCAGCGAGCAGTTGCGGGTCCAGCCACGCGGTGGCGCCGACGAGGCTGGTTCGGAGCAGATCGTCGTCGAACTCCTCCTCGTGACGGCCCGTCAGGAGGGCGGCGAGGTGGCGCAGCGCCAGACCTCGGTCACCGTCCGCGCTTCGGTTGGCGAACCTCGAGATCTGGTCCGTCGACAGGGTCAGCGGTGGTGAGAGCACCTCAGCGATCTCGTTCGACAGCGCGCGCACCCGGGTCGTCGCCACCAGCCGGGCGGTCTCGTCCTTGCCCAGCGCGGTGAGGAGTCGGGTGAACGCATGGGTGAGGCCGGTGGCGGCGTAGCCGGGGTTCGGCGGGTACGGCGACTCGTCCTTCCACGCCCGCTCCTGGTAGAGCTTCTCGAGCGGCTTGCGCAGGGGCTGCAGCTGGGCTGGGTCCGTCCCTTCTGCGAGCGCCCGCAGCACGCCGGCCACGACCTCGTCGAGCGCGTGGCCCGGTTCGGGCATCGCCTCGATGCGGTGGACGAGATCCGCGAGCCACGGTGAGGTGGGGGTCATTGCGCTTCGTGGTGATCCAGGTGGACGTCCACCACGCGCACCCGGGCGGTCGGCGGTCGACGGTGGCGGACGAGGTGGGCGAAGCGGTCGAACCACCCGAGCGCGGCGGGGCCACCCGTGACCACCACGACCAGTTCGTCGGGCGACGCGACGACGAGGCGGTGCACGATCTCCACCAGCACCGCGTCGGTGCGGCGCCCGTCCACGGTCGGCGGGGAGCCGCGCGGGCGACGGGTGGGTGCGTCCCACCCGAGGTGGTGGTCGACCACGGGCGCGATCCGGGCCAGCGCCGGGTCCCCGAGGAACCGCCAGTGCACGTCGCTCCACAGCGAGCCGACCCAGCCCGCCAAGGGGTGGCTCGCGGCGGGGTCGTCCAGCACGCAGGGCAGCACCCGGAGGCCCAGGTGCCGGACCGCCTCACTGATGGTCCGAGCCATCGCTCTTCGGCACCCGTCGGTGTGCACGACGATCACGTCGGCGGTCGACGCTTCGGCGACCGCCACCAGCGAGCCGAGCAGGTCACGCACCCACGGCTCCGCTGGCGTCCGCTGGGGGCCCGGCGCGTCACGGGCGGGCGGAGGTGCCAGGTTGCCGTCGGCCGCGTGTTCGAGCAGCCGTTGCGCCCACCACCGCCCGTCGCCGAAGACCGTCATCTCTCCTGCGCCCCAGGAACCGAACAAGCGCTCGGCTTCGTACGTGCGACCCGCCTGCAGGAGCGACGAGATCGACGCACACCAGGTCGAGCCCACGTCCGGGAACCGCCGACGCCATGGTTCGAGGCGGTCGGCCACGATCGGCTCGGGACTCCCGAGGGTGAGCCACAGGCGACAGATCCGATCGACGAGGACGCGCCGGGTGCCCTCGGCCCCGCCGGCTTGCGCCTCAGACGCGAGGAGTCGGTCCAGCTCCTGGCGGCGCCGCTCGTGGCTCCAGCGGCGCCGGGAGGCGGGGTTCATCGTGAACTGCTCACGCATCGGTGGATGGTGCGCCCGGCGCCGAACGTGACGCGAACGGGGCCGTAACCCCGCACTCGGCGCCGGTGGACCGCCGGTGGTCATCAGCTGGCCTCGAGGCGGCGAAGCAGGGGTGCGAGCCCGAGCCCCTCGGCCTGGGTGCGGGCGTCGTCGATCAGCGCCCGAGCCTCCACCTCGTCGGGGGTTTCGACGGCGAGGTCGTACCGGCACCAGGCCGACCAGGGCCGCGCGCCCATGCGGTCGGCGAGCGCCACCGCCCGGCGGAGGTGCTCGAGCCCGGCGTCGCGCTCACCGATCTGGCAGAGCAGCCTGCCCAGCGTGCGATCCATCGGCCCGAGGGCGGCGCCGACCAGGGCGGTGCGGGGGACTGTGCCCGACCAGGGTCGGAGGAAGGGCACGAGGCAGGCGGACAGCGCGGGATCACCGACCTCGACCGCCGCCCACGCGGCCAAGGCCAGCGTCATGGTCGTGGTCATCGAGGGCGGCGCTCCCTCCAGCCTGACGGTGACGCCGTCCAGGCCGGCGCGGGCCGAGTCGAGATCATGGGACTCCGCGTCCACTGCGGCCAGGGCGGCGTGGTACACGGGTGCGTCGGGGTAGCGGTCGATGGCCTCCTCCACCACCGGGCGCAGCGGCGCCGGGTCGCCCCGCGTGAGCTCGGTGAACAGGACGTGCATGCCGTAGCTCGCCACGGCGTCGGGCACCTGGTGCTCCTGCCCGTACGCGAGCGCGCGGCCGACGTGCTCGGCGGCGTCGTCGAAGCGACCCTCCTGGAGGGCCAGATCGGAGCGCACCACCGAGGCGAGCCAGAGGAAGACCGGGTAACCCGCCTCTTCGGCCCGTCGCTCGAAGTCGTCGACGAGCGACGCGGCCGGGTCGACCTCGCCGGCGAGGAGGTGGAACCCGATGAGGAAGAGCGTGGCGTCGAGCCACTCGAGGGACGAGGTGGCCGAAGTGCGCTCGGCCAGCGCGAGCAGCCGCCCAGCTGCGGCCAGGCCGGCGGCGGCATCCGGGCGACCCACTTCCAGGAACATCGCCGCGCGCGCCACCTCCGGAATGGTGTCGCAGGCGGGGTCCTCGAGGCGCAGGCGCTCGAACAGGGCGGTCACCTCGTGGGTCGCCCCCTCGGTGGTGGCGCGGTGGACCACCACCTCGGCGAGCGCGGCGACGCCGATGTGCCCGCCGAGCTCGTCCCCCAGGGCCCGCTCGAACAACGACAGCACCGGATCGCCCGGCACGATGGCCGCATAGAAGCGGGACGCTGCGAGGAGGATCTCCTCGACCAGGTCGAGTCGCTCGGAGACGACGGCGAGGTCGAGCGCCTCCTCGAACGTCGCCATGGCTGCGGCTCGCCCCTCGATGCCCATGCGGGCTCGCCCGAGCTGCGTCAGCAGGATGATGCGAGCACCAGTCTCGAGGCCCTGGGCGTCGCCCCGCTCGAGGGCGGCGGTCACGATCGTGCGGGCCTCGTCCCAAGCGGTGAGGTGGAGGGCCGTCTCGCCGGCGCGAACGAGGGCCTCGATGACGTCGTCCGCGTTGGCCAGCGCCCCCGCACGGTGCAGGTGGTAGGCGAGCGTGATCGGATCGGTCCCGCGCGCCCGGAGCGCCTCGGCCACGGCGAGGTGGCGTTCTCGGCGCTCCCCGGGTGCCAGACCCTCCAGCACCTCCCGGCGCAGCAACTCGTGCTCGAAGCTCAGCGTGGTCCCACGGCCCGCCTCGTCGACCAGCACGCCGCCGGCGACCGCCGGCCGCAGCCGGGCCTCGACCTCGCCGGGCGACCGGCCCGCCAGTTCCGAGAGCAGCTCGACCTGGACCACCGGCCCGACGACCGCGGCGCTCCGGACCAGGTCGAGGGTGGGCTCGGGGAGCCTCGTGACCCGTCGCTCGAGCGCCGCCGCCACGCTCACGGGGGCCTTGGGCGCGTCGAGGGCGAAATCGGTGCCGTGGTCGTCCCCGGCACCGTCCTCGAGCAGGGCCTGCACGTAGAAGGGGTTGCCGTGGGTGGCCCGCAGCAGGGTCTCGGCCGCTCGGCGATGAGCCCGGGCGGTCCCGCCGGCGTCCCGGCGCGCCACCAGCTCGGCGATGGCGTCGAGGCCCAGCGGACGGAGCTCCACCAGCTCGACCGAGGGCAGCGTGGAGAGCTCGGCGGCGAAGTCCAGCCACGCCGTGGCCGGCTCCCCGGTGCGTGCGCCGATCATCAGCCCCACGCCGGGGGTGCAACGCCGCGCCAAGTGCGAAAGGGCGTCGAGTGTGAGGCTGTCGGCCCAGTGCAGGTCGTCGAGCACCAGCAGACCGACACCGTCGGGACCGGCGTCGTCGGCGACGGCGTCGACCAGGGTGTCGAGGTGGGCGTAGAGGCGCAGACGGCGCTGATCGCCCAGGTCGCGGTCGGTGCCCATGAGGTCGAGGAGTGACCGGGCGGCGTCACCCACCGCCGCGCGATCGTCGACCCAGGAGGCGACCAGGGTGCGGAGCGCACCGAACGGGACGGGGGGACCGGGGCGCCCCCAGCCGTGGAGCACCACGGCGCCTTGGCCGAACAACTTCGCGGTGACCTCGGCAAGGACGCGGGACTTGCCGATCCCACTGGGCCCGACCACACCGATGAAGGACCCGCTCTCGCGGGCGGTCTCGGCGGACAGGCGATCGGCGAGCCGCTCGATCAGATCCTCACGCCCCACCACCGGATGCCGGCGGAAGGCCTGGATGGAGGGAGGCAGCTTGCGAGGGGCATCGGCTCGGACCGGAGGAGTGGCGAGGTCGAGGGACGGATCCTGGCGCAGGATGGCGCCCTCGAGATCGCTCAGCTCGCTCGTCGGAATCAGGCCCAGCTCGTCGGCCAGCCACTGGCGTTGGCGCTGGAAGGCCGCAAGCGCTTCGGCCTGCCGACCCGACCGGTAGAGGGCGAGCATGAGCTGGGCGGTGAAGCGCTCGCGCTCGGGGTGGGCGGCGACCGCCGACTCGATGTCGGGGAGGATCTCGGCGGCTCGGCCGAGGGCGAGGTGGGTCGAGAACCGCAGTTCGAGCGCATTCAAGCGCTCCCGGTCGAGGTGGCGGGCGGCCTCGGCCAACGCGACCACGTCGATGTCGGCGAAGGCCTGCCCTCGCCAGAGCGCCAGCGCCCCGTCGAGGTGGGCGAGGGCCTCGTCCGGACGGTCGGCGGCGAGGGCCGAGCGGCCACGGCCGACGAGATCCTCGAACCTCTTGGCGTCGACCGCGCCACGGGGGATCACGAGGCGGTAGCCCGTCGCCTGCGAGACGATGTCCACACCGGTGCGCGTCGCGGGACCGAGCCGCTGGCGGAGCCGGCTCGTGTGCATGCGCAGTGAGGCCCGGGCGGTGGGCGGCTGGTCGTCACCCCAGAGGGCGTCGGCGAGGACGTCCGCGGGAACCACGTCGTTGGAGCGCTCGGTGAGCACGGCCAGCAGGGCGCGGATGCGATCGCCCCGCAGCTCGACCTCCTGGCCACCGTCGATGACGCGCAGCGGACCGAGGACCCTCACCTCCAGCGCCGACTCCGACCCGTCCACGTGGCTGGTCCCCACCGATCCGATCCGCTACTGCCCGCCGGGCGGCGAGCCGTCGGCGAGGACGCCGGCCTCGTCCGCTTCGAGTTGTCGGTCAGCGGACTGGTACAGGTGCCCCGCGGTCCGCCACCACCACCCGAGCGTGGCGGCGTCCACCCCGGCCATGGTGGCCGCGGTGGCGACCACCCCGGCCTGGCGGGCCATGTCGGCCCGGAAGGCGCTCGGGGTCAGCACGGGTCGGAACGACAGGTCGATCACCTCGGCGCGAAACGGGCCCGCACCCGCCGGGACGTCCATCTCGGCTCCATCCTGGTCGAACGCACGGCGCGCTACGACGGTGGGCCGCTCGTCGGGGCCGGCGCCCTCGTCGAGGATCCGCACCAGCAGCCCGGCCTCCAGGCCGTCGCCCAGGCGGGGGATCTCGACGTGCAGCGTTCCACCGGTCCGCCTGACCGTGAAGCTAGGGAACTCGGTGGCGGTGATCACGGCGTCCGACACACCCGTCCACCAGAACGGCTGGACGGCGTCCGTTCCGTCGCTGGGGAGGGCGAAGGGCTCCGCCCCGAGCAGCTCGGCAGGCTCGCCCGTCACCGTGGTGACCCAGCCCGGGAGGCGCTCGGGATCGAGGGCGAAGCGCGACAACAGGTGGAGGCGGGCTGCTCGTGCCTCCTGCACGACCCGCTCATCTGGAACGGGCAGCCGTCGGGGGGCGTCGGCCTCGTCGCCCTCGACCAGCGGGAGCGCCGAGCCGCGTCGCGCCGGGTCGTACTCGCCCTCATCGTCACCCTTGGGAACGGATCGTCCTCGGAGCTCGGCGACCCGGTCCAGGAAGGTCGCGGCATCCTCTTCCCCGATCACGTCGGTCAGCGCCGCCGCCGGCTCGGGCACCTCGATGCCGCTGTACCACACCGCGGTGAGCTCCTTCTTGAGGTCACCGTCGGAGAGGCCGAAGCGCAGGGTGAGCCCCTGGTGGGTGAGCCCGAACTGGCCCGCCGGCGTGGCCCGGTCGTCCTCCAGGCCGAACACGGTGGGGGACAGCGGATGGATGAAGACGTTCCAGGCCACGATGAACCCCTAACCGTCGAACAACTTACCGTCGAACGAAGACCCGCATATCGGCCGACCCTGCCCCGGCTCCGGAGACGACATGTCCGCCGGCCCTCTGTACAGCCTCAAGGTAGTAGATCTGGTCATTGGTGATCTCTGCGCCGGGAACGATCACCGGGATACCTGGCGGGTAGGCGGCCACGATGTCAGCGGCGATCCTGCCGCACGAGTCCTGCAGGGCCAGCTCGCTCGCGTTGGCCCGAGTCTCGGGAAATGACGGGCATCGAGATGTGTCGACGAACGGTGAAGGAATCGGGGGAGACGCCACCCCGGCGGCGTTCGTCCTGCTCGCGACGGCGCGGGCGACGGTGGCCATGGCCTGCACGGCGAGCTCGACGTCGTGGCAGTCGACCTGGAACGGGACCAGGAAGAGCACCGACTGGAACCCGTCCCGCTCGACGATCACGTCCTGCTTCCGCAGCTCGTCCGCCACCTCGAACCCGGTCGCCCCGCGGACGGGTACGACGACCTTCAACGGGTCGAAGGCCACCGCCTCGTTGCGGAGGCAATCCGCATTCGAGAGCGTCGCCGGGTCGACGAGTGAGGAGGCTCGGCAGCGCAGCTCGTCACCGAGCCGGTCGGCCAGCCGCTTCGACGCCTCGACGTGGGCCGACCCGGCCTGCGCCAGGGTCGCGGTCGCGCCCTCGAGGCTCGCGAGCAGCGGGAGCTTGGGGCTGGTGGTGATGGTCGCCCGGATCGTGGCCCGTAGGCGCTGTGCGACCGTTCGGCGGTGGAATCCCTTGCGCACCAGAAGGAGGGCGGTGCCCTGGCGCCCCCCGCCCTGCTTGTGGACCGAGGTGGTGACGATGTCGGCCCATCGCAGGCCACGGTGCCGCTCGAGCGACCCGGCCTCGGCGCGCTCGGCGAAGCGCAGGTGCGCGCCCCAGGCCTCGTCGACGATGAGCACCACGCCGTCGCCTGCCCGCTTCTTGACGGCCGCCTTCACGGCACCGACATCGGCGATGGCGCCCTCGTAGGTGACCGAGTTGACCCACACGTGGGTGGTGCCGGCCCGCAGTTCGATCCGGTCCGCCACGATCGGGCCGGCGGCGTCGAACTCGGGGCACCACGTCGGCAGGTCGAGGTAGTACCAGGGCACCCGGTGGGTCTCCAGGGCGTGGATCACCGCCTTGTGGGCGATGCGGTTCACCCCCACCAGCGGTCGCGCGGTCCAGTCCGCGATCCACTCCGCAACGACGCGAATCGCGCTGGTGGAGCCGTCGAGGAACGGGTACGCCGCCCCAGCGCCATGGATCCGTGCGAGCTTGCGCTCGACCTTGCCGAAGCAGCCGTCGCCTTCTGCCGCCGCCCCGATCTCGCGGTCGGACAACGAGGTCTCGAAGACCGCCGGCAGCGGCCGCGGCTCGACCTCCAGCAGGATCGACGGCGTGCAGAACCGCACCCGGTGGCGGGTCCTCACCAGCGCGTCGCTCATGGTCGAGCCGGCCACCCCGATCTTGCGCTGGTCACCGACGAGGACATGGTCCAGGACGTGAGCCCACACCTCGGCCGGTGACGACCCGGGATCGAGCTGACCGCGGTCCGCCCGCCGCGCCAGCTCGTTGCGGCCGCGTCGGACCAGGCCGGCCCACCGCGACCGGCCACGACGACCCGGCGTGAACATCGTCGCGTCTGCCAGCGCCTCCACCTCGACGACCAATTGTTCGACCGAGTCCGGCCATCGGATGCTCGGGCGGGTCGCCTTGGGGCCATTCGTCATGTCGACACTGTCGCGCTCCCGGTCCGACGACGCCTCCGACCCCGCCTGTCCCGATCGGCAAGAATGGCTACGTGTCGACAGCCCCCACTCAGGCAGTCCCATCGTCCACTCATGGCGTGGATTTGCAGGTCGGTGACGTGCTGCTCTTCCCGGCACCCGACGCCGACCGGAGCTGGGCCTTCATCGAGAACGACCCGGATCGCGAGGAGTTGAGGAACCGCAAGATCTACCCGGTCAACCGGCACGAACTCGACGAGTGGTTCTCCTTCCACCGACTGATCGCGGCGCTCGACGACTGTCCCTACACCCACGCGGCGCTGGTTCTCAAGGACGGTGACGATCCCGTCCTCGCGAACTCCGACGAGCACGGTCTGCGGGAGATCCGCGCCTCCGAGCTCAAGTGGGAGTACCCGGATCCCCTTCTCGTGCGTCGGCTGCGCGCCGCCGGCGACAAGGTCCGTGAGGCGGTGAGGCAGGCCCGAGTGCACATCGGCGCGGGCACGCCAGCGGGGTACCCGTACATCGATATGCTCCCGGTCGCCCACCTCCTGGCCTCCCGGAACCGCCCTCTCCACCTGCCCCTGCTCGACCACGCGGTGCAGCGGACCCTCCGCCGCGTGGCCGACCACGCGCAGTGGGACAACCACGTCCTCGGCCTCATCCGCCACAGCTACGAGCAGTTCCTCGCAACGTTGGGAGACTCCGAGCACCCGCTCCATCACCTCTACGCCGAGCGACTGACGTTCATGTGCGCGGCGTTCGTGGTCCAGGTCCTGCAAGAGGCCGGCGTCTCGATCCAGGCACCGCTGCGGCGCTTCCCGGACCAGCCACCCTCGACGACGGTCACCGCCGCAGAGGTGGGGTTCCTCGTAGGTACCTTCATCAAGGTCTACGGGGGGCACAAGAGCAAGGACCAGGTGGGCCGGGAGCTCGAGGACGCCTTGCACTACGTCGCGAGACACCTCGCTTCTCCCGAGGTCAGGAGCTGGTCGGACTGGAGGCAGCAGTTCAGGACGGCGCTCGAGACCGACGGTCCATTCCCAGCGCCCGAGAAAGCCAGTGCTGTCGCCCTCACCGCCGGTGCCAGCGCAGGTCGGGGAGCGGGGGGCGAGGCCGCGTTTGGCTCTCAGCGAGAGCAGTACCCCAAGCAGCTCTCCGACCTGGAGCTGCTCGACCGTGCCGCCACGGCGCCGATCCAGCCGATGTTCGCCACGGCCTACGATCTCCAGCACTGTGACGAGCTGGAGACCGTCGGCCAGTGGTTCTGGTAGCGGCGCTCAGAGGGGCTGCACGCCGCCGGCCGCCGAGACTCGCCGGGCGGTGAGCTGGGAGCGGTAGCTCCGCCAGAACACCACCAGCGGCCAGATGGCGACGAGCGGGGCGAAGAGGGCCAGGTAGAAGCCGATCGCGGGCCGGATGTTGCCGACGCCGAGCGTGGCGCTGTCCAGGGTCTCGAAGCCGGAGTTGGCCACCGACGCCACCAGGGTGGCGACGATGATGGCGGTCAGCGCTCCAGGGTGGTACCGCACGACCACGGCGTGCAGCGCCTGGTAGCCGTAGGCGGCGATGCCGACCCCGCACAGCAGGGTCAGGTAGCCGATGCCGATGCCGGCACCGTTCACGCTGCCGCCCGAGCTGCTCGCCCACGGGAGGAACGTGCCCAGGACCATGGCGGCGCCGCAGCCCATTGCGGTGAAGGCCATCTGGCGGCGCTTCTCGTCGGTGAGCGTCGAGGCGGTTGCGGTTGAGGACGGTGGGGTCGTCGTCAAGGGCGCGGTGGCGGGCGGTCCGGCCGGTGACACCCGGTCGGTGATCTGGACGCCGCCGGAGGCGACGTGGTCGCTCCAACGCTCGCCGTCGTGGTAGCGCAGCTCGAAGCGGTGGTGGGGGTCGGGGTACCACCCCGGCGTGGTGTCGGTGGCGGGCATGAGCTTCCTCCTGGTGGGTGCGTGGTTCGGTCGGGTGGTCGGGTGGTGGTTCGTCGAGGACGAGGTCAGAGCAGGAGCCCGGCTTCGCGCCGGCGCTCGCGGTCGTCCTTCCACAGGACGGCCAGGGGGGCGATGGCACCGAGCTGGGCGAGGAAGGCGATGTTCAGACCGACCTCGGTCGACGCCTCGCGCTTGACCTCGTCGGCGTCGATCACCTGGATCCCGAAGAAGCTCGCGTCCGCCTCGGTTCCCTCGCTCAGACGGTCGACCTGGTCCTCGTCGAGCAGGGCCTTGGCGCCGAACGTGCCGATCATGGCCAGGGCCAGGAGGCAGACCGCGACGACGTGGTGGCGCACGCGGGGCTTCCACACGCCCTGCGCCCCGTAGAGGCCCAGCAGGATCGCGCACAGGCCGACGAAGCTGCCGGCGCTGACCTCGTGGCCGGCCAGGGTGACGCTGCCGTCCTGGCTCGAGACCCACGGCAGGGCCAGCGACGCGAACATCACGCCGGCGGCGCCCAGCAGGGCGAAGCCGCACAGCTTGCGCTTGTGCGACCGCTGGGGGCTGTCGGGCAGGGTCACCACTGCGGCGGTGCCGGGGATGGGGGTGGTCGCGCCGTTGGTCGGCGGCATGGTCCTCGGGGCAGCCGGCGGTGGCGGCGGTGGGACGGCGCCGGTCGTGGTCGCTCCCTCGTCGGCAACGTGCTCAGTCCACGTCGCGCCGTCGAAGTACCGGTGGGCGCGCTGCCCGAAGGGGTCAGGGTGCCATCCGGGCTGGATCAGATCGGTCATCGGAGTACCTCCTGGTTGTTCGGTTGGCGCCTACTCGACGGCACCCGCGCAACGGCCGTGCAACTGGGCCGCAACGCAGGCCGATCCGGGGTCGCGAAGCCTTCCTCGGGAGCGGTCCCCGTCGGGTGAGACGAGTGCCGCGGTCGCTTGTGTCCTCTGCCGTTGCGCATGGGTTGCGGGCACGTTGCAGCCCGCCGGTTCGGTGGTGGGAACCGAGACCAGGAGGGACTGATGTCCGCCGTGAACCCGTTGCGCTCGAAGCCGCTTGGCACCTTCTCCCTCGCCGCGCTCGCCGCCGCACTCCTCCTCGTCGGCTGTGGTGGTGGCATCGGGGCAGGCGGTCCGCAGGACGGGGCACCCCGTGCACCCAGCTCGGAGGAGTCCCCGTCGTCACGCGCCATCGGGGGTGACGAGAACCCCGCAGGCCTGGGGCAGTGGTTCGCGTTCGGTGATCGCGGACTGGCCCGGGTGACCGAGGTCGAGCCCACCGAGGGCACCTACCCGCTCGCCCGGGTCCCGCGCCTCTCCTTCGCGAGCTCGACCGAGGAACGTCTCGAGGAGGCGGGGATTCCCACCGACGCTCGGCCGTACCTCATCCGCTGGGAGTTCCGGTTCTCCCAGGCCTTCCTCGACGATCTGGCCGCCGCCGACACCACGTTGCCGGCCCCCTTCTTCGTCGAGGTCGAAGGGACCCCGGGGGAGGACGAGGCCAACGAGCGCGTCGCCGAGTGCGGCGACGTCGACCCGCCCGACGACCCCGTGGCGTTCGCGGACGCCTCCACCGATGACGTGTTCACCCGGGAACAGTGTCGCTTCGTCGCCGAGGACGAACGGCTGCGGCTGTTCCACCAGACCTACGGGGTCACCCACGAGGCGGTGTACTCGCTGGACGGTGTGGTGTCCGCGCCCGAGGAAGCGGCCGCACCCGAGCAGGTGCTGTCGTCGGACCCCGCCGACGACGTCTTGGACGGCGGTGAGCCGTCGACGATCGCGGTAGCCGCCTCGTACTCGTGCGCGCTGGACGGGCGGGGGACCATCTCCTGCTGGGGGGCGACGCCCGAACAGGAGCCACCTGCGGGCGAGTTCGTGTCCCTCGAGTCCGCTCCGCATGGCGGTATGTGCACGCTCGACCCCGCCGGGTCCCTCGCGTGCTGGGCCGGGGACACCCCGGGTCCCAACGCCTTCACCCAGACGGGCGCACCGCCGGCGGGTGAGCACACCCGCCTCGGGCGCCCTGGCTGTGCCATCTCGGCCGGCGGGGGGGTCGACTGCTGGCACCTGCGCCCCGCGAGCGTCCCCGACCCCTCCGGTCGCTTCGAGGCGGTGGCCACCGACGGCGGCGACGTGTACTGCGGCGTCCGGTCGGATCGCAGCCTCGAGTGCTGGGCCAGCGAGCGTGATGCCGAGGACGAGGCGGCCCGGCCCCCGAGCGGTCGGTTCACCGACCTCGCCGGTGGGCTCGACCACTTCTGCGCCGTCGACGAGGACGCGTCGATCGAGTGCTGGGGCTCGGGTGCGCCCGACCCGTCTGAGCTGCCGGTGGGCCGGGTCGCGTCGGTCTCCCTCGACCGCGACGTCGGCTGCGCCCTCGGCCGGAACGAGCGCCTCTCCTGCTGGGGCCTCGATCTGCTCCAGGACCCCCCCGACGGCGAGTTCACCTCGGTCGCGGTCGGGACCTTCCACGCCTGTGCGATGGACGCGTCGGGCCAGCCCGTCTGCTGGGGCGACGACTCCCAAGGGCAGGCCTCGCCCCCGACGAATCAAGGAAAGGATCAGCGATGACAAGGATGCGAACGATCAGGCGGGGCGCGTGGATCGCCCTCGGGTGCCTGTTGCTCGTCGGCTTCACCGAGTGCGGCGTCGACCCCCTCGACACCGACCGCGACGGGATCGGGGCCGGCGACCAGTGCGTCGACGTACCCGGTCCCGCCTCTCGGGCCGGGTGCCCGCTCGGCCGCTGGCGCCTCGAGAACACCAACGCGGCGTCCCCGTCCGCCGATGTCGTGGTTGACTACGCGAGCCTCGGCTTCGACCCGGTCACCGGTGACTGGAACGGCGACGGAACCGACACGCTGGGGGTGTTCGACCCCTTCACGGCAACCTACCTGCTGCGCAACCAGGTCACGCCCGGGCCGGCGCAGCGCACGTTTCGGTTCGGCCGGGCTGGGACCGTGAGGCCGGTGGTGGGCGACTGGGACGGGGACGGCGTCGACACGGTCGGCTTGTGGGATCCGACCACGGGGCGCTGGTCCCTGCGCAACGCGAATTCCGCCGGCGCCGCCGACAGGAGCTTCGTGTTCGACCCGAACGCGGACGCCCCGTTCGACTGGCCGGTCGTCGGCGACTGGGACGGTGACGGTGTCGACACGGTCGGCGTCTGGAACCGCGGTCGCTGGCGCCTGCGCAACACCAACTCGCCCGGCTCAGCGGACCTGGACTTCTCCTATGGGGGATCCGATCCCACTCGACGTCCAGTCGTCGGCGATTGGAACGGCGACGGTGTCGACACTGTCGGCGTTCGGGACCACTCGACCAAGGAGTGGATCCTGCGCAACACCAACGATGCAGGTCGCGGCGATCTCAAGTTCACGTTCGGGCCGGCGGCCGAACTCGGGCGTCCGCTCATCGCCGTCGTCGGCGACTGGAACGGCGACGGTGTCGACTCGATAGGCGTCCGAAACCCCGCGTGAGCCGGGCGGGGACCGGCGTGCCCGACGTCGGGCACGCTCCCGCCGACGTCGACGCGAAGCAGGCTGGCGACCCGGCCGTTGGGCTTGGGACGAGGTGCGACTCCGCTGGACCCGACGCTCGCCGCCACCGGCCGTAGGCTCTGGGCATGGTCGCCGCCGCTTCCACCGGGCCGGTGCTCTACAACCCGTTCGAGCCCGGCTACACGGAGGACCCGTACCCGCAGTTCGCCCTGCTGCGCGAGGCCGACCCGGTGCACGAGTCGATGGCGGGGCCGTGGATCCTGTTCCGCTACGACGACGTGCAGCGGCTGTTGCGCGACGCCAGCCTGAGCGTGGAGGACGATCGCGCCGCGAGGGAGGGGCCTCGGGCCGAGCTGTTCGAGCAGGTGCTGGGCGACGGCGACCCCGAGCGCCGCCAGCGCGGGGCACGGGCCATGTTGAACGTCGACCCGCCCGACCACACCCGGCTGCGGCGGCTGGTGTCGAAGGCGTTCACCCCCCGGATGATCGAGGGGCTGCGCCCGCTGGTCGAGCGCCTGGTGGACGAGGCGCTGGACCGCGTTGGGCCTGCGGGGCGCATGGACGTCATCGCCGATCTCGCCTTCCCGCTGCCGTTCACGGTGATCTCCGAGCTGCTGGGCATGCCCGACGGTGACCGCGACGCCATCCGGGGGTGGTCGCACGCCATCGTCAAGACGCTCGACCCGGTGATCACCGAGGCCGAGGTGCGCGAGGCCTTCGAGGCGTCGGACGCGATGACCGACCACATCGCAGGCGTGCTGGAGTGGAAGCGGGCCCACCCCGCCGACGACCTGCTCACCGCGCTGATCCGCGCCGAGGAGGGCGGCGACCGCCTCACGCCCGACGAGTTGCGCGACCAGGTGGTGCTGCTGTTCATCGCCGGCCACGAGACCACGGTGAACCTGATCGGGAACGGCACGCTGGCGCTGCTCCGCCACCCCGACCAGCTGGCCCGCTGGCGCGACGACCCCGGCCTCGACGCCAACGCGGTCGACGAGCTCCTGCGCTACGACGCGCCGGTGCAGTTCTCGCGGCGCATCACCGTCGCGCCCCTCGACGTCGCCGGCCGCACCATCCCCGCGGGCACCTTCGTGCTGGCCGGCCTGGCGTCGTCCAATCGCGACGCGGCCTTCTGGGGGCCCACCGCCGACGAGCTCGACCTGGGCCGCGCCACGGCCGCGCAGCACCTGTCGTTCGGCAGCGGCACCCACTTCTGCCTCGGGGCGGCGCTGGCCCGCTTGGAGGGCCAGGTGGCCATCGGCCGGCTGATCCGACGCTTCGCCGACCTCGCGGTGGCCGACCCCGGCCCGGCGTGGAACGGCCGCATCAACCTCCGTGGCCTCGACCGCCTTCCCGTAACCTTCCGATCATGAGCCCGAGCGGCCCGTCGCCTCCATGGCGGAACCGAGACGACCGAACCGAACAAGAGCGGGTGACATGAGTTTCCCAAGTCAACCCCTATGCGACGGATTTGTGGATCTTCTGTTCG
>CAZWMT010000062.1:0-28630 GCA_964635055.1 uncultured Microthrixaceae bacterium
CCCACCATCTTGCAGTGGGGGAGTGAGGAGCAGAAGAAGGAGTTCCTGCCGAAGATCCTCTCCGGTCAGATCTCGTGGTGCCAGGGCTTCTCCGAGCCGGAAGCGGGCTCGGACCTCGCCGGACTCAAGACCCGGGCCGAGCTCGACGGCGACGAGTGGGTGATCAGCGGCCAGAAGGTGTGGACCACCCAGGCCGGCTTCGCCGACTACATCTTCCTGCTGGCTCGCACCGACCCCGAGGCCCCGAAGCACGCCGGCATCTCCTACCTGCTGGTGCCGATGAAGCAGCCCGGCGTCGAGGCCCGGCCCATCACCCAGGTGGACGGCTCGGCCGAGTTCTACGAGGTCTTCTTCGACAACGCCCGCTGCCCCAAGGACAACGTGGTCGGCGGGGTCAACAACGGCTGGAAGGTGGCCATGACCACGCTCGGCTTCGAGCGGGGCACGTCGGCCACCACCGGCTACCGCCGCTTCGAGAAGGAGCTCGAGATCATCGTCGACAAGGCCCGGGCGAACGGCAGGATCGACGACCCCAACGTCCGTCAGGGACTCGCCCACGCCTGGTCGAAGGTGCAGATCATGCGCATCAACGGCCTGCGCAGCCTCACCGCGGTGGTGCAGGGGAAGAAGGACCTCGGCATCGCCGCGCTGGGTGCCACGAACAAGATGTACTGGTCGGAGTACCACCGCGACGTGATGGAGCTGGCCATCGACATCTTGGGCATGGACGGCCAGATCCTCACCGGCAGCCCGGGCGACGAGGAGTCGGTCCCCGGCTACGGGCCCCGCCGGGGCAGTGCCGGTTATCCCGTCAGCGTCCTGCAGGCGTCGTTCTTCTTCAGCCGCTCGGAGACGATCTGGGGCGGCACCGCCCAGATCCAGCGCAACATCGTGGGCGAGCGCGTGCTCGGCCTCCCGAAGGAGCCGAAGCCGGTCTAGAGCAGGGTCAGAGCGCCTCGGCGCCGACGAGGGGCTCGTCGGCGGACTCGCCCACCTGGACGGTCTCTCGCAGCGGGAGCTCCTTCAGGCGCCAGACCACGCCGAAGCCGGCCAGCAGGATCACCATGGCCAGCAGGAACACGTCGTGGATCGCGTAGGTCAGTGCCCCGACGACCGCGTCCTGGATGCCGGCGGGCAGGGCCCGGATGGCCTCGGGGCTGTTCAGCAGCGAGCCCATGCTCCCGCCTGACGTGGGTGTGCCCTCCGGGAGCAGGCGGGGCAGTTCGTGGGTGATGCCGGCGGTGAGGACGGCGCCGAAGATGGCCACGCCGAACGACCCGCCGATCTGGCGGAAGAACGTGGCCGACGAGGTGACCACGCCCAGGTCGGCGGGATCGGCCTCGTTCTGCATGGCGAGGATCAACACCTGCGAGATCAGGCCGATGCCGAGGCCGAACACGAACATCGACAGCGAGCTGTAGACGGTGGTGGTGTGCAGGTCCATGCGGCTGAGCATCCACATGCCGGCCGAGGCCACCGCGAAGCCCGTGACGGGGAAGACCTTGTAGCGCCCGGTGCGGGTGATGAGGCGGCCCGACCCGATCGACGTGGTCATGATCCCGATCATCATCGGCAGCGTGAGCAGGCCGGAGTTGGTGGCCGAGGCGCCGGTGACGACCTGCAGGAACAGCGGCAGGAAGATGATCCCGCCGAACATGCCCATGCCGACCAGGAAGCTGAGCACGACGCTCACCCGGAACACCGGCTTGCGGAACAGGCCGAGCGGCATGATCGGCTCGTCGGCGCGTGACTCCCACGCCACGAAGGCGACGGTGAGCACCGTGCCCGTGAGGAGCAGGCCGAGGATCGTGGGCGAGGTCCAGCCGTATTCGTTGCCGCCCCACACCAGGGCGAGCAGCAGTGAGGTCATCCCCGCCACCAGCAGGGCCGCGCCCTCGAAGTCGATGCGGTGGCGACGGACGGCGAAGGGCAGGTCGAGCACGCTGGACGTGATCACCAGCGCGACGGCCCCGACCGGCACGTTGATGAAGAACACCCAGCGCCACGAGAGGTGGTCGACGCACAGGCCGCCGATGAGCGGCCCGGCCACGCTGGCCACGGCGAAGACCGAGCCGAGGTAGCCGGTGTAGCGGCCGCGCTCGCGGGGCGAGATGATGTCGCCGATGATGGCGAAGGCCATGGCCATCAGCCCACCGGCGCCGATGCCCTGCACGCCGCGGAACGCCACCAGCTGCGTCATGTCCTGCGAGAGCCCCGAGAGCACCGAGCCGATCAGGAAGATCACGATCGCGGCCTGGAACATCTGCTTGCGCCCGTAGAGGTCGCTCAACTTGCCGTAGATCGGCGTGCTGACGGTGCTGGTGAGCAGGTACGAGGTGACCACCCACGACAGGTGATCGATGCCGCCGAGCTCGCCCACGATGGTGGGCAGAGCGGTGGACACGATGGTCTGGTCGAGCGCGGCGAGCAGGACGCCGCTCATCAGGCCGCTGAAGACCACGAGGATCTGGCGGTGCGACAGATGGGTGGGTTCGGCGGTCATGGCGTGGCGGGTCCCGGTGCTCGAGCTGGTACTTGTAGCATGCAAGGAAATTGGTTGTATCCTACAAGTTCATGGGGACCCTGCCAACCGGGAGCACGCCAACCGTCGACACGCCGACCGACCTGCGACCTGTGCGCACCGACGAGCACCGGGTGGGGGTGGCCTGGCGGGAGCTGCGCCGGGGGGCGTCGATGATGCGCTTCCGTGAGTTGCTCTACGGAGACGAGCTCGAGATGGGCCAGGTCGACGCGCTCGACCTGCTGGTGCAGCACGGGACGTCGCGCATGCGCGACCTGGCCGACGCCCTGCGGGTCGACGCCTCCACCGCCACCCGGACGGTGAACCGGCTCGTGCGCGCCGGCCTGGTCGAGCGGGTGCCCGATCCCGACGACGCCCGCGGCGTACGGGTGCGGATCAGTGACCGGGGTGAGCAGCTGCAGGCCGCGCTGGCCGAGCGGCGACTGCACCTGCTCGAGCAGGTGTTGGCCGGCTTCGCGCCCGACGAGCTGGCCCAACTCGCGAACCTCCTCGAACGCCTGGTCGAGGGGGTCGACGCCACCGTCGCCGGCGCTCCCTGAGCGGCGCCGCCGGGCACGGGCCGGTGCTCGGCGCCGCCCCGGGGCGGGCCCGCCGCCGGGGCCGCGACATTGCGGTTGAGTTACGGATTGTTACAGTAGCCCGGTCATGTCCGCCCGACGCACGAGACGCGCGAAGGCGCGGCGCACCTGGCCCCAGCGCATCGTCATCGCGTCCGGGGTGTTCGTGACGATGACCTGCGCGCTCGCGGCCACCGGATTGGCCTACGGCGCCTGGAAGTTCGAGCAGGTCGATCACTACCAGGTCGAGTTGGTCCAGGCCGCCAGCGGCGCGCCCGAGAACTTCCTGATCGTGGGGTCGGACAGCCGCGACGCCATCGACCCCGACGACCCGGACGCGGCGGTGTTCCTGAACGGCGAGTCCGGCGGGGCCCGCTCGGACAGCATGATGGTCGCCCGCATCGACCCGTCGAGCCGTCACGTCGACCTGCTCTCCGTGCCTCGCGACCTGTGGGTGACCATCCCGGGCGGCGACCCGGACATGCACCACCGCATCAACGAGGCGTTCGCCGGCGGTCGCCAGCAGCTCATCGAGACCGTCGAGGCCACGCTGGGCATCGACGTCAACCACTACGTCGAGGTCGACTTCAACGGGTTCAAGGAGCTCGTGTCGGCCATCGACGGCGTACCCACCTACTTCGACGCCGCGTGGCGGGACGAGAACTCGGGCCTCAACATCGCCGGCGAGGGCTGCGTCACGCTCAACGGCGACCAGGCGCTGGCCTACGCCCGCGCCCGGCACCTGGAGTACCTCGACCCGGAGACGGGGGAGTGGGCGTCCGACCCCACGGGCGACCTCGGACGCATGAACCGCCAGCAGCTCCTCGTGGTCAACGCCATCGACGAGGCGGTGTCGCTCCAGCTGGCCAACCCGGCGCATCTGAACCGCCTGATCAACGTCGGCGTCGACAACGTGGGTGTCGACCCGGGCTTCACCTTCGACGACATGGTCTCGCTGGTCAAGGCGTTCGCGTCCTCGAGCAGCGACGACATCTCGCGCCACAGCCTGGCGGTGGAGGACTACCGCACCGACGGCGGCGCCGCGGTCCTCAACCTCGACGTGGCGGGGTCGCAGCCGGTGCTGAACATCTTCCGCGGCCTGCCGCCCGATGCGGTCACGGAGGCCATGGTCACCGTGACCGTCGCCAACGGCTCCGGCGCCGATGGCCAGGCTCAGGCGGTGGCCGACGCGCTCACCGCCGCCGGGTTCCAGGTGGCGGGCGCCGACACCAGCGACGTGCCGGTGCTCGGCACCGAGGTGCACTACGCGGCGGGCTCCGAGAAGGCCGCCGACCTCGTCGTGCGCCACCTCGGCGCCGGCGCCCAACTCGTGGCGGACGAGTCACTCGAGGCCGGCGAGATCCGCCTGGTCACCGGCCCCGACTTCACCACGGTGCTGCCCGACGCCCGGCCCGCCGCGGCCGGCGGTGGAACCACCACCTCGTCCACCTCGACGTCCACCACCTCCACCACCATCGGCCACTCCGCGGGCGACCCGGCGGCCGACGGCATCGACTGCGAGTAGGAACCCCTCAGGCGTCCCGGCCGCCCCGCGGTAGAGTCGTCACCCTGCCCTCGTAGCTCAGCGGATAGAGCATCGCCCTCCGGAGGCGTGTGCGCAGGTTCGAGTCCTGCCGAGGGCGCTCTTCGGATGCGCCGACCTCAACCCAGCGCATCTGCCCGGATCACGGGCGGACGCTGGCGCCGAGTCGAGGCGAGCGTAGGGGGTGGTCGAGGACGCCGAGCCGTCGGTTCGATCAGGGATCGAGGGCGAAGCGGGCGTGGAGCGGGGGCCGGCTGGGCAGCGACACGCCCGCCACGAAGACCGAGCACTGGTGGGCGCGGCAGTCCTCGACACCGTCGAAGCCGTCGAACGGCTCGGGCGTGAATGTGCTGTCGATGGCGCCGTGCGCATCGGCCGTGGTGTGGTGGGGGGTGGGCGCCTGACAGGTGCGCCGGCCGTCGATCCGGATGCAGACGCCGGTGTAGACCTCCTCGCCGGCCAGGAAGCCCTCGCCCTGGACGTGCAGGTCTCTTCCGTCCACGACCCGGACGAAGGCCTCGGGCGGCGGCGCCAGCGGGCTGTCGGGCTCGAATTCCAGGCGGAAGATCTCCGCGTCCACGAACCCGGGACTGATCTGGAGGTAGCAGACCTCGAGTCGGCAGTCGAGTGACGAGTCGAGCGTCGTTTCCATGACCGCGGTCGCTCGGTAGGGAACGTCGAGGTGGCCGTCGACTTCGACCACATCAGCGATTCCTGTGCTGTTGAGCTGGCATCGCTCCTGGTGGAAGTTCGGCGAGTCGCAAACGATGGCGTCCAGCCCATCCCCTGGGCGGAGGTTCTCGCCGGTGATGGCGATGAGGTCTCCGTCGGAGAGGCCCGTCGTCGGCGTTGCCGAGAGGGTCGGGGGCGACGCCAGAGGTGCCGTGGGATCGAACCTGAGTGGAGCCGCACCGGCCTCGAAGTAGTCGTCCGCAGCGTCGTCGTAGACATCGACCCTGAGCTCGCAGGTGGCGTCGGCCGAGCGGCAGTCGAACGAATCGCCGCCGGCCACGATTCCGACTGTCCGTGAGAAGGTGCCGTCGTCATCGACCTCGCTGAAGTCGGATCCACAGGGGGATCGGTCGGTGCACTGCCAGAGCGTGACGCTGTCTGCGGGATCGAAGCCCTCGCCGCGGACCGTCACGACCTGGTGGTCGACGAGGTCGGTTGCGGGATCGACGGTGATCACGGGGAGCGGGTCGCCGCCGTGGTCTGGATCGACGATCACGGTCATCGCCTCGCCTGACGCCTCGTCAGGCTCCGTCACGGCCACGACGAGCAACACCAGTGCGCCGAGGGCGAAGCCGCCGGCGGCCCAACGCCATGCCGTGCGGTGGTCGGTCACGGTGCCTCCAAGCGGAGCACCCGGGCGCTGTGCCGGGGGAGGGGGCCCATGTCCACCACGCCGTCCCGTGTGACGACCGGACGTCCAGTCCAGAGCTCGACCAGGCCGCGGTCCGCTGGGATCCGATCGGCGAGGCCGAGTCGGGCCAGGTCGATGGTGCCGTGGCGGGACTCGTCACGCAGGTTCAGCAGGCCCACGTCGACCCGGCCGTCGGGGTGGCGGCTCACGAGCACCTCGGGCAGGGCCCGCTCGAACAGGTCGATCACCTCAGGCCGGCCGCCGGCCAGGGTGCGCGTCTGCGCCACCATGGCCCGACGCTCGGGGGGTAGACGGTCGAGCCGATCGGAGAGCACCAACATCCCGTCGGTGAGGCCGAACACGGTGCAGAGCAGGCGCACCTCCTCCTCGGTCAGCTTGGTGTCGGTGTCGCGCACCATCAGGCAGTCGGGGTCGTTGAGGAACCAGGCCCTGTCGAGCACCGACCGGGTGAGCGTGTTCAGCAGGGCGTGGAAGGTGGACAGACCGTGGCGGTCGCGGCCCACGGTGCGCCCGACGAGGCTGGTCCAGGAGGGGGTGACGTCGGCACCGATGCGCATGGCGTCGACCACACCGACCGCCGGACCCAGCGGGCAGCCGCACCCCAGCAGGAACGCGTCCTCCCCGGCGCCGCCGCGGACGGCATCGAGGCCTCGTCGCAGGGCCTGGGCCCGGGTGGCGCCGGGATCGTGACGGACACCGGGCAGCGCCGCGGCGTAGAGGAAGTCCAGCTTCTGGATCGCGTAGCCCCACTCGTCGCCGATCGTTCGCGCCACGTCGCTGAGGTGCTCGAGGACCTCGGGATGGGTCGTGTCCAGCACCCGCATGGGGGTGGTGAGACCCCAGCCGGGGTTGAGCAGGCCGAGGATGGGGCGGCCGCGGTCGTTGCGCACCAGCCAGTCGGGATGCGCGAGCGCCACGTCGGACCGCGCCGACGCGAGGAAGGGTGCCCACCAGATGCCGGCGTCGAAGCCCTCGGTCGTGATCCGGCGGGCCACCTCCGCCATGCCGCTGGGGAACTTGTCGTTGGTGGACAGCCAATCGCCGATCGCGGTCTGGTGGCCGTCGTCGACCATCACGTACTCGCACCCGAACCGGCGACCGTCGCGGCCGTCGGCGGCGAGCACCGAGAGGTTGTCGAGCACGTCGGCCTCGGTGACCTTCGTGAAGTAGAAGTACCACGAGCACCAGCCCGTGGGAGGGGAAGCGTCGGTGCCGCGGGCGCCCATGGCCGCGCCGGCGGCCTCGGCCACGGTGCGCAGCGCCGCCGCCCCGGCCGAGCGGCCACCGGTGGCCGCCGCGAGGTGCAGCGTGTACCACGGGGTGGCTGCGCCGGGAGCGAGCGGCGTGCCGTCGAGGTCGACCCAGGCCGACAGCGAACGCACCATGCCGTCGGGGGCATCGAGCTCGACGTAGGCGAAGGCATCGGCCAGGCCGGTGAACCCCAGCGCCAGCGCATCACCACTGGTGGGCTCGACGACCGCGGACAGGGCATCCGACCGGACGTGCCCGGCGCCCGATGGCGCCGGGTGCCGGGCGTCGGTGGCGCCGGCGCGACCGAAACGGGTGGGAAGGTCGCGGTCGCGCTCGCCCGTCCCGATCGTCCACGTGCCGGCCCACGATTGGTAGCCGTTGCGGTAGGTGCGCCAGCGGCGGGGATCGTCGCCGACGACCAGCCGGCTGGTGCGCAGCAGGGTGAACCGCTCGACGCGGACGGCCCGTTTCCCCTGGTTGACCAGTCGGCCGCGAACCTCGGCCCGGTCGTCGCCCAGGTCCTCGGCCTCGACCTCGACGCTCACCCGGTGCCGGTCCGCGGCGGTGCCCGCGCTGGCGGTGACTCTCGTCTCGCCCGTGCCCGACGCGACCAAGAGCGTGACGGTGCTGGCCGCCGGACCGAGCGCCACCCGGCTGTCGGCCGAGGTGAACCTGATGCCCTCGGCGCCGGTCGTGACGGTCATGGCTCCGACGTTACGAGGATCGAGAGGAAGCGGTACGCGCCACCCGACCTTCCCGATCGGCGGCAACGGTGAGTACCTTGCTCGTGGAGCGCCCGACCACGTCCGATCCGGCACCCGGAAGGACCGAGATGACCCAGCCCGAGATCACCAGGCATCGCAACCAGCGTGTGCTTCGTCTGGGGAGAACGTGAGCCACGATCACGGCCACTCGCACGGCGGGGTGCGCGCCGGCGAGCGCCACAAGGGTCGGCTGTTCGCCGCGTTCGCGCTGATCGCGTCGTTCATGGTCGTCGAGGTGGTCGCGGCCATCGCCACCAACTCGCTGGCCCTGCTGTCCGACGCCGGCCACATGCTCACCGACGTCCTGGGCATGGGCATGGCGCTGGCGGCGATCCAGCTGGCCAGCAGCGGCACGTCGCGGCGCAACCACACCTTCGGGCTCTACCGGCTCGAGATCCTGGCCGCGCTGGCCAACGCGGTGCTGCTGTTCGGCGTGGCGGGCTACGTGCTCTACGAGGCGCTCAACCGCATCGGCGACCCGCCCGAGGTGAAGGCCGTCCCCCTGCTGGTGGTGGCGGTGCTGGGCCTGCTGGCGAACGTCGTCGCCTTCGCCCTCCTGCGGGAGGGCTCGAAGGAGTCGCTCAACGTCGAGGGCGCCTACCTCGAGGTGCTGTCCGACACGGTGGCGTCGCTGGGCGTGATCGCCGGGGCGATCGTGTTGCAGGTGACGGGGTGGGAGTGGGTCGATGCCGTCGTGGGTGTGGCCATCGGCCTGTGGATCCTGCCCCGGGCGTGGAGTCTCGGCGGGCGAGCCGTGCGCATCCTCGTGCAGGCGGCGCCGCCCGGGCTCGATCTCGACGCCCTCGAGGCCGACCTCGAGGGGCTTCCCGGGGTGGTCGAGGTGCACGACCTGCACGCCTGGACGTTGACGTCGGACATGGAGGTGGTGTCGGCCCACCTGGTGGTCACCGCCGATGCCGACCACCACGGCGTGCTCGACCAGGCCCGCGACGTGCTGCGGGCCGAGCACGGGATCGACCACGCCACGCTGCAGGTCGAGCCCGAGAGCCACGAGGGTTGCGCCGAGGTCGCCTGGTGAGGGGCGGGGCGTAACGCATTGGCCGCGCCACACTCCGGCGGGGTTTGATGGCGGGATGGCCGGCATCAGGGAATCGCTCCAGGACGCGCTGGGCGGCGCGCTCGCCGAGTTGGGGGTCGAGCCCCCGGCGTCAGGCATCGGTCTGGAGCGGCCCGCTCGCCGCGAGCACGGGGACTGGTCCAGCAACGTGGCCATGGCCACCGCCAAGGCGGCCGGTCGCAACCCCCGCGAGTTGGCCGGCGCGCTGGTCGACACGCTGAACGCCACACCCCCGGCCCACGTCTCGTCGGTCGAGATCGCCGGCCCCGGGTTCGTGAACTTCCGGCTGCACGACACGTGGTTGCACGAGGTCCTGACCGACGTCGTCACCGCCGGTACCGACGGTTTCGCCCGGCCCGACCTGGGGGGCGGGCTGAAGGTCAACGTCGAGTTCGTCAGCGCCAACCCCACGGGCCCGGTGCACGCCGGCCACGGTCGGGGCGCGGCGTACGGCGACTCCCTCGCGCGGCTGCTCGACCGGTGCGGCTACGCCGTGCACCGCGAGTTCTACATCAACGACCGGGGCGTGCAGATGCAGCTGTTCGGCGCCTCACTGGCGGCACGGAAGGCCGGCCAGGAGCCACCGGACGAGGGCTACCAGGGCGCGTACATCCGGGACTGGGCCGCGGAGATGCCCGACGGGGTCGACCCCGTCGAGTGGGGCGAGCAGCGGGCCATCGCCGACCAGCGCGAGACCCTGGCTCGGATGAACGTCGAGTTCGACGTGTGGTTCAGCGAGAAGTCCATGGTCGACTCCGGCGCCATCGACGTCACCCTGGCCGACCTACGCGAGCGGGGTGTCGTGTTCGACGAGGACGGCGCGGTCTGGCTGCGCAGCACCGAGTTCGGCGACGACAAGGACCGGGTGCTGGTGAAGTCCGACGGGCAGTTCACCTACCTGCTGCCCGACATCGCCTACCACCGCGACAAGCTGGCGCGGGGCTTCGGGCTGCTCGTCGACGTCTGGGGCTCCGACCACCACGGTTACGTGCCCCGGATGAAGGCCGCGCTCCAGGCCCTCGGCCACGACCCCGATCGGTTCGAGGTGCCCATCACCCAGATGGTGAACCTGATGCGCGCCGGTGAGCTGGTGAAGCTGTCGAAGCGCTCGGGCGACCTGATCACCCTCGCCGAGGTGCTCGACGAGGTGGGCCCCGACGCGGCCCGGCTCACCTTCCTGCTGCAGTCGGTCGACACCCGCCAGACCTTCGACCTCGACGTGGTGTCCAGCCAGGCCATGGAGAACCCGGTCTTCTACGTGCAGTACGCCCACGCGCGGATCCACTCGATCGCCCGGGTGGCGGCCGAGCGGGGCGTCACTCGGGCGTCGCTGGCCGACGTCGACCTGTCGTTGCTCACCCACGAGCGCGAGCTCGACGTGCTGCGCAGCCTGTCCGAGCTGCCCGACACCGTCGCCACGGCGTGCGGGGCCCGGGCACCCCACCAGATCGCCACCTGGGTGCGCGAGCTGGCCGGGCGGTTCCACGGCTTCTACCACGACTGCTACGTGATGGGCGAGGGGGTCGCGCCCGAGCTCACCCAGGCCCGGCTGTGGCTGGTCGAGGCCGCATCGGTGGGCCTGGCCATCGGCCTCGACCTGCTCGGCGTCTCCGCCCCGGAGTCCATGTGACCCGGGACCGCCGTCCCCGTCCGATCCCGTTGTTCCGGCCGCACGAGGGTGTCGTGCAGAACACGCTGAGCGGCCTAGCGGACAGGGCTGGAACTGGCTCCCGATTCGACGGTCATGACGGTCGATTCGGGAGCCAGAACGGGTCTGGCGACGGCCAGTCCGCGCGGCCCCTGATGCTGGCGGAAGCAGCGATCTGGCTCGGAGGGGCGCCTCGATGACCGCGCTGCCGCGGCACCTGCTGCCCGACAACGCAGAGATCGACGACACGGGGCGCCTGTCGATCGGCGGCTGCGACGTGCTCGAGCTGGCCGAGGAGTTCGGCACGCCGTTGTTCGTCTACGACGAGGAGCACCTCCGGGCCCGGTGCCGCGAGGCGATGGCCGCGTTCGGCGAGGGCGTGGCCTATGCGGCCAAGGCATTCCTGTGCACCGCGATGGCCCGGCTGGCCAACGAGGAGGGCCTCCACATCGACGTGGCCAGCGGGGGCGAGCTGCACGTGGTGCTGGCCGCGGGCGTGCCCGCCGATCGCATCGTCCTGCACGGCAACAACAAGTCCACCGAGGAGCTGCGCCAGGCCCTGGACGCCGGCGTGGGCCGCATCGTGGTCGACTCGTTCGACGAGATGGACCGCATCGAGGCGCTGGTCGACGAGGGCTGGACCGCCCCCCGGGTGCTCGTCCGGGTCACCCCCGGCGTCGAGGCCCACACCCACGAGTACGTGCGCACCGGCCAGCAGGACTCCAAGTTCGGGTTCGGCCTGGCCTCGGGCGACGCCGCCGCCGCGGTCATCCGGGCCGACGGCTCGGCCGCGTTCCACCTGGTGGGGGTGCACGCCCACATCGGCAGCCAGGTGTTCGTGGCCGACTTCTTCGCCGAGGCGATCGAGGTGCTGGCCCCCTTCGTCACCCCCCTCGGCCTGCCCGAGCTGTCGATCGGTGGGGGGCTGGGCGTGGCCTACGTGGTGGGGGAGGTCGCCCCCACCATCACCGACTGGGCCAAGGCCGTGCAGCAGGCCTGCGCTGAGGTGGGCATCGAGTCCCGGCCCGTGGCCGAGCCGGGTCGGGCCATCGTCGCCCAGGCCGCGGTCACCCTCTACCGCGTGGGCACGATCAAGGAGATCCCCGGCATCCGCACCTACGTGGCGGTCGACGGCGGGATGATCGACAACCCCCGGCCCGCCCTGTACGGCAGCGGCTACGAGACGTTCCTGCCCCGGGCCACGCTGGCCGAACGGCAACAGACCGTCACCGTGGTGGGCAAGCACTGCGAGTCGGGCGACGTGCTGGTCCGTGATGCCGCCGTGCCGGGCGACCTGGCGGTGGGCGACGTCCTCGCCACACCGGTCACCGGTGCCTACGGCCACTCCATGGGCTCGAACTACAACAAGCTGCCCCGTCCGCCGGTGGTGTTCTGCCGCGACGGCGAGGCCCGCCTGGTGGTCCGCCGCGAGACCTACGACGACCTCCTGCGGGCCGACCTGTGATCGTCGACCGGCCCACCTGATCGCCCCACCTGACTGCCCCACCTGACTGCCCCACCTGACTGCCCCACCTGATCGCCCCACCTGCTGACCGCGCCTGATGGCCCGCCTGACCGGGTCGAGCTTGCCGGTGGTGCGCCGGGCCCGGGCCCTGCCTGGCGCCGCGGCCGAACCTGCCCCCGCCGCCGTCCCGGCCTGCGAGACTGGTCCGGCTCGGACGTGCGACCGTGTCGGCGCATCGGGCAGGGAGCGGACCATGTTCAGCACGTTCGTCGTCGGCGTCCACGAGTCGGACGCGTCGAAGCAGGCGGCCCTCGAGGCGCGCCAACTGGCCCGCGCGGTCAACGGGGCACACGTGCACCTGGTGGTGGCGGTGCCCAACGAGTCGGTCGGCGGGCTCCGCAGCGCGGCGCCGCCCGCCCGGGACAAGGCCCAGGCGCAACTGGACGCGCTCGTGCAGGAGTTCGCGGCCGACGAGTCCCAGGTGACCACCCACGCCATACCGGGCAAGGCCGCCGAGGCCATCGTGTCGGTCGCCGAGGAGGTGGGTGCCGACCTGATCGTGATCGGCAGCCTGGGGGCGCACCATCGCTTCCGCCACAGCGTGCCCCACGACGTGGTGCGTACCGCCCCCTGCACGGTGATGGTGGTCAAGACCGTCTGATCAGCGGGTCTCGGCGCCGGCCCGGTGGGCGACCAGCAGGTCGTCCTCGGCCACGACCGCCTCCCAGTCCTCGGTGGCCAGGATCTGCTGCAACAGGTCCTCGAGCTGCGGGCTGAGCGAGGCGCGGTCGATCACGAGCCAGTCCACGTCGGCGGGGTCGTGCTGGCGCTCGTTGTTCACCCCCCAGTTCTGCTCCTGCCACGGGTTGGGGAACGAGTAGATGTTGCGGCGGTGGGTGAGGTGGGGCACCAGGAGGTAGGTGGCGGCCACCGACGCGTCGTCGGGCGGGGTGTTGACGGCCCGTTCGAGCTCGTCCTGACGCTCGATCGGGGTCAGCGGCCAGAAGCCCTGCCGGTAGTGGGTGCTCATGGGTGAGATGCCCCACGCCGCGGTGGTGGCCAGGGCGCACGCCGCCACCAGGCCCAGCAGGAACCGCCGAACGGCCCGGTTCGTGCGCCGGCCGATGCCCTCGACCATGGCGAGGGTGGCCGCGACCACCGGCATCGCCGCGTAGTGGAAGCGCAGGCTCCAGGTGAACCCGTTGCCCGACAGCAGGTTGACCAGTGCCTGGGGTGCGCCGATGAGCAACACGCCCGGGGCCAGCAGGGGGGTGAAGCCGTAGGGCGCGACGAGGTCGCGCAGGTACCCGAGGGCGTTCGCCGTCCCCAACTGGTGGGCGATGGCGGTGGGGTTGGTCAGCGCCGTGTCGGCGAGGGCCCACGGCGAGTCGCCGAGAGGACCGAAGAAGTCCTCGTAGAACACGCCCCCGGGGCTGAAGGCGGGGATGATCAGCCGCGTGCAGACCAGGAACCAGCCCAGCGCACCCACGACCGTCAGTACGCCGTTCCGGCGTGTCGTGGTGTCGCCGTCGCGGTGGCCGCGCACGGCGAGCAGCAGGCCCACCATGATCGCCGCGAGGGCGATGTCCTCCTTCCACGACACCGCGAACACCAGCCAGAGCGCGTAGGCCCGCCACCGCTTCTCGGTGGCGGCGAGGTAGGCCATGAGGAACGGGGCCATGGCCACGACCTCGGCGTGGAACGTCTCCTGGATCATCCACTGGTTGGTGAAGTGCAGGAGGAACGCCAGCGCGGGGATGAGCGCGTGCCACTCGTCGGTCAGCCAATGGCGGCCGAGGCGGAACACCGGCACGGCCGCCAGTCCCACGGCGACCACCATCACCATGTTGAGGAAGTTGGGGCCGGCGCCCAGCCAGTAGAAGGGCACCAACAGGTAGAACGCCAGGTTGACGTGGTTGCCGAACACGCCGAGACCGCGGACCGTGTCGAACCCGTGGCCGTGGGCCAGCAACCAGACGGCCTGGTCGTAGATGCCGAGGTCGAAGTCGAAGCTGCCGAAGCGCTCGTGGCGCAGGTAGACGAGGCGCCCGAACACGATGACGAACACGCCGATCGCGACGCTCAGCACCACGCGGGGTGGTCCCAGCTCGACGACGCCGTCGCGGGCGAGGCGGGCGAGCCGGCGAGGCCACCGCACGAGCGCCTCGCGGGCGGGGGGCGTCACCGCCTCGGTCATCGCGGCGAGTGTAGGAGCGGGCACGGGCACCCTCGGGGCGCCTCGGCGCGGACGCGGGCCGAACCGAACCCGGGAGGGGAGCAGGCCGGGCACCCACTACCGTGACCCACCGTGAACGAGTCGCGCGTCAAGGTCGGGGTGCTGGGCTGTGGCAACGTCGGGGCCGCGCTGATCCAGCTCATCGACGAGCGCGGTGACGACATCGCGGCCCGCACCGGTCTCCGGCTCGAGGTGACGCGCGTCGCGGTGCGCAACGTGGCCAAGGCCCGTCCCGTCGAGCTGGCCGACGGGGTGGTCACCCACGACGCCGGGGCCGTGGTCGACGACCCCGAGGTGGACGTGATCGTCGAGGTCATCGGCGGCATCGAGCCCGCCCGCACCCTCACGCTCGACGCGCTCAAGGCGGGCAAGCCCGTGGTCAGCGCCAACAAGGAGCTGCTGGCCAACGTGGGCAGCGAGATCTTCGACGTGGCCGACGCCGCCGGTGTCGACATCCTGTTCGAGGCCGCGGTGGCCGGCGCCATCCCCCTCATCCGGCCGCTGCGGGAGTCGCTGGCCGGCGAGCGAATCACCCGCGTCACGGGCATCGTCAACGGCACGACCAACTTCATCCTCACGCGCATGACCGAGGACGGCACCTCGTACCAGGCCGCGCTGGCCGAGGCCCAGAGCCTGGGCTACGCCGAACGGGACCCCACCGCCGACGTCGAGGGCTTCGACGCCGGCGCCAAGGCGGCCATCATCGCCATGATCGCGTTCGGCGCTCGGGTGGTCGCCGGCGACGTGTACCACGAGGGCATCTCGGGCATCACGCCCGCCGACATCGCCTTCGCCGACCACCTCGGCTACGTGGTGAAGCTGCTGGCGGTGGTGGAGGAGATCGACGGTGAGATCGCCGTCCGGGTGCACCCTGCGATGGTCCCGGTGGCGCACCCGCTGGCCTCGGTGCGCGACAGCTTCAACGCCGTGTTCATCGAGGGCGACGCCGTCGGCGAGCTGATGCTCTACGGGCGTGGCGCCGGGGGCATGCCCACCGCCAGCGCGGTGCTCGGCGACCTCATCGACGCCGCGGTCAACCTGCGCAAGGGGTCGAGCGCCCACATCGGCCGCCTCGGCCCGGCCCGCATCCGCCCCATCGACGAGGTGCGCTCGGGCTACTACCTGAACGTCGAGGTCTTCGACCGACCGGGCGTGCTGGCCACGGTGGCCGGCGTGTTCGGCGAGCACGGGGTGTCGATCCGATCGATGGAGCAGGAGGGCCTGGGTGACGAGGCCCGCCTCATCTTCATCACCCACCAGGCCTACGAGCGTGACGTGGCCGCCACGGTCGGCGCGCTCAAGAACCTCGACGTGGTCGGGCGCGTGGGCAGCATGATGCGCGTCATCGGGAACGACTGAGCAGGGTGGTTCGATGAGCAGGGTGGTTCGATGAGCAGGGTGCTTCGATGAGCAGGGTGCTTCGATGAGCAGGGTGGCGCGATGAGATACGTCAGCACCCGCGGGAGCGCACCCGTGCTCCGCTTCGCCGACACCCTCCTGGCGGGCCTGGCCACCGACGGCGGGCTGTACGTGCCCGAGTCGTGGCCCAAGCTGCCCAGGGGCCTGGCCGCACTGGCCGACGCCTCCTACGTCGACGTGGCCGTCGAGGTGATGTGGCCGTTCGTCGAGGGGGAGTACGAGCGTGACGCGTTCGCCGCGCTGGTGGCCGACTCGTACGCCACCTTCGACGACCCCGAGGTCACCCCCCTGTACCGCCTGCACGACGGCCTGTGGCTGCTCGAGCTGTTCCACGGGCCCACCCTGGCCTTCAAGGACGTGGCCCTGCAGCTGGTGGGTCGCCTGTTCGACCACGAGCTGGCCAAGCGGGGCGAGCGCGTCACCATCGTGGGCGCCACCTCCGGCGACACCGGCTCGGCCGCGATCGAGGCCTGCCGCGACCGCGACGGCATCGAGATCTTCATCCTGCACCCCGCCGGCCGGGTGTCCGAGGTGCAGCGCCGCCAGATGACCACGGTCATGTCGCCCAACGTGCACAACCTGGCCGTCGAGGGCACCTTCGACGACTGCCAGGACCTCGTGAAGGCGCTGTTCAACGACGCACCCACGCGGGACAAGCTGCACCTCTCGGCGGTGAACTCCATCAACTGGGCCCGGGTGATGGCCCAGATCGTCTACTACGTCCGCGCCGCGGCGCGGATCGGGCACGGCACCCCGGTGTCGTTCGCCGTGCCCACCGGCAACTTCGGCAACGTGTTCGCCGGGTACGCGGCCCGGCGCATGGGCGTGCCCATCCCCCAGCTGGTCATCGGCAGCAACACCAACGACATCCTGTTCCGCTTCCTCGGGTCGGGCGCCCTCGAGATGCGCGACGTCGAGCCCACCATCAGCCCCAGCATGGACATCCAGGTGTCGAGCAACCTCGAGCGACTCCTGTTCGAGCTCTACGGGCGCGACGGCGCCGGCGTGGCCGCGCTGATGGACGAGTTCCGGGCCGAGGGGGCGGTGGCCATCGGCACCGAGCGCCTGGCCCAGGTGGCCGAGCTGTTCGACGGCGCCCGCTTCGACGACGACGAGACCCGGGCGGTGATCGAGGCCGAGTACGAGCACGACGACGTGCTGATCGACCCGCACACCGCCGTGGGCGTGGGCGCGGCTCGGGCCTGCCGGCGTGACCCGTCGGTGCCGATGGTCGCCCTGGCCACGGCCCATCCGGCGAAGTTCCCCGACGCCGTCGAGCAGGCCACCGGCATCCGGCCCGAGCTGCCGGACCGCCTCGCCGACCTGCTGGAGCGCCCCGAGCGCTACGACACACTGCCCAACGACTTCGACGCCGTGCGCGACCACCTGCTCGCCACCGCGGTGCTCGGCTGAGGCGCGGCGGCGGCGACCGGGCAAGATGAGGCCATGTCGGTGACCAGGCCATCTCGGTGAGACGATCGTGAAGTACGTGGTGTGCGTGCCCGACGGGTGCGCCGACGAGCCGGTCGACGCGTTGGGCGGGCGCACGCCGCTGGCGGCCGCCGACACGCCGGTGCTCGACGCCTTGGCGGCCCGCGGCGAGGTGGGCCGGGCCGCGGTCATCCCGCCGGGGTTGCCGCCCGGCAGCGACGTGGGCAACATGTCGATCTTCGGCTACGACCCCGGCCGCTTCCACACCGGCCGCGCCCCCATCGAGGCCGCCGCCCTCGGGCTGCGGTTGGAGCCCCACCAGGTGGCCTTCCGCTGCAACCTGGTCACCGTGGCCGGCGACGGCACCATGGCCGACTTCGCCGGCGGGCACCCGTCCACCGAGGACGCCGCCGCGGTCGTCGCCCGCCTCCAGGCCGAGCTCGGCACCGACGAGATCAGCTTCCACCCGGGGGTGCAGTACCGCCACATCGTGGTGGCGCCCGCCGACTGGGCCGGCGCCGAGTGCGTGCCGCCTCACGACCTGTCCGACAAGCCGGTTGTGCTGCCCACCGGGCCGGCGGCGCCGAAGCTACAGGCGGTCATGGACGCCTCCCGCGAGGTGCTGGCCGCCGCGCGCGCCGACGGCTCGCCGGTCACCGCCAACCAGGTGTGGCTCTGGGGTCAAGGGCCCCAGCCGCAGCTGACGTCGTTCCGTGACGCGTTCGGCCTCGACGCCGGCCTGGTGACCGCGGTCGACCTGGTGCGCGGCCTCGGCGTGCTCACCGACATGGACATCGTCGACGTCCCCGGCGCCACCGGCTGGTACGACACGGACTACGAAGCCAAGCGCGACGCGGCGCTCGCCGGCCTGGAGGCCGGCGCCGACCTGTTCATCGTGCACGTCGAGGCCACCGACGAGGCCGGGCACGCCGGCGACGTCGACGAGAAGGTGCGGGCCCTCGAGAACTGGGACCAGCGAATCCTGGCCGGCCTGGTGGAGGGCCTGGACGCGATGGGCGACTGGCGCCTGCTGCTGTTGCCCGATCACGCCACACCGCTGCGGCTGAAGACCCACACCCCCGACCCGGTGCCCTACCTGCTGGTCGACTCCCGCCACGACGGCCCGGGGGGGACCTACACCGAGGACGGCGTCGCCGGCGCCGACGCCGTGCCCGGGCACTCCCTCATGGCTCGCTTGACCAGCGCGTAGCCCCCTCGGCTCGACGTATCAGCCCGCAACCTCGGCTCGCGGCCGAGGCCTGGAACTGGCTCCCGATTCGACCGCCATGGCGGTCGAATCGGGAGCCAGAACGGGTCTGGGGTGTCTGACGGTGATAACGGTCCCGCGACCGCACTGAGGTCGGCGTTGGTGGTGGTGGTGTGGCCGCCGGTGACGGTGACTCCGGTGGCGGCGCCCATGTTGCCGGTGTCTTGGTGGAACTCGAGGGCGTGGGTGCCGGTGGGGTCGATGAACACCTGGTAGTAGTCGCCGATGTCGATGGCGGGGAGGGTGTAGTCGCCGTTGGTGTCGGTGGTGGTGCCGGCGACGGGTTGGCCGGTGTCGTAGCCGATGAGGGCGACCCAGACGCCGGCGAGGGGGGTACCGGTGCCGGCCTCGGTCACGGTGCCGGCCACGTTGCCTTCGAGCGGGGTGAGTGCTGCGTCGGCGGTGCTGGAGGTGTAGACGGTGGTGAGCACGCTCCAGTCGTTCGGCGTCTGCTGGTCGTCGTACCACTCGAATTGGTGGCCGGTGTCGAGGTCGAAGGTCTCGAGGTAGTGGTCGCCTCCGCCGACTCCGAGGGTGTAGCGCCCGTCCTGGTCGGCGAAGGTGGCGGCGGTGAAGCGGAAGTCGGCGGCGCGCAGCACGCCGATGAGGGCGCCGGGCTCGGGGCGTCCGGTGACGTCGTCGGTGACGGTGCCGGTCACGTGGCCGACGACGGGGGCGCCGGTGACGGGCGGCGGGGCGAGGAAGGCGTACGAGGAGGAGCCGGCGGTGACGGTGACCGGCACGGCCGCGTTGACGTCGGAGGTGCCGCCGTAGAACGTCGCCACGTGGGTGCCTTGGGGCATCGCGGTGACCACGAGGTAGTCCCCCGGCGGAAGGCCGTCGATTTGGAAGTCGCCGTCGTTGTCGGTGGTCGTCGCCGCGAGCGGACGGGGCACGCCCACGGGGAGCACGGCCACGACCGCGCCGGCGAGCGGGGCGTGGGTGCCCGCTTCGGTGACGATGCCTCCCACGGTGCCGGTCGGGTCTTGCAGCGCGGCGTCGACGGTGGTCGTGGCGCCTGCCACGGCGGGGACCGGGTCGGCGTGTTCGATGTCGCGGTAGCCGTGGCCGTCGTACCACTCGATGACGTGCGAGAACTCGGGGTCGACGAACTCGATGGCGTAGCTGCCGACGTCGACCGGCAGCGAGTACTGGCCGTCGGCGCCGGTGAGCGCGCCGCCGGCGAGCCCGTAGTCCGAGGTCCGCAGGGCGATCACCCACGTGCCCTCGAGCGGGTCGCCGGTGCCGTACTCGCTCACCGTGCCCGCGATCCGGCTGGCCCGCACCACCGTGTAGTGGTGGGTGACCGTGGTGCTGTTGCCCGCGTTGTCCGTGGCGGTGACGGTGAAGGTGTGGTCGCCGACGGCGGTGGTGTCGACCGGGTCACCGTCGGGCACCGTGCCGGCGCAGGAGACCACGCCGGCGGGCGCGTCGGTGCAGGTGTAGTCGGCGGTGACCGCCTCACCCCGCGTGAAGGTGGCACCGTCGGCGGGGGTCGTGAGGCCGACCGTCGGGCCTCTCGTGTCGTGCACGGGTTGCCAGGCGGGCGAGTAGTCGTTGCCGGGGGTGGCGGTCAGGTTGGTCGGGCTCGATCCGTCGGCCGCCATGCGGAAGATCTCGAAGTCGCCGCTTCGGTTCGTGTCGAAGGCGAGCTGGGTGGCGTCGGGTGACCACGCCGGCCCCCCGTTGTTGGGAGACGAGTCGGTGAGCTGGGTGGCGTCGGTCCCGTCGGCCGCCATGACCCAGATGTCCTCGTTGCCGTCCCGGGCGCTGAAGAACGCGATGCGGTCGTCGGGGGACCATGCCGGTTGCGCATCGTTGGCCGACTCGGTGGTGAGCCGGGTGACGTGGGTGCCGTCGGCGTCCATGGCGTAGATCTCGGCGTTGTCGTCGCGGGCGGAGGTGAAGGCGATGCGGGCCCCGTCGGGCGCCCACGTCGGCCAGTTGTCGTAGTTGTACGACGTGGTCAGCCTGGTCTGGTTGCCGCCATCGGCGTCCATCACGTAGAGCTCGTCGCACGACACCTCCGAGCCCGCGCAGTTGCCGTCACGGCGGCTGGCGAAGGCGATGCGGGTGCCGCCGGGGGACCAGGCGGGCTGGTGGTCGGAGTCGGCGTCGGTGGTGAGGCGGGTGGCCCCGGTGCCGTCGGCGTCCATCGTGTAGATCTCGGGGTTGCCGTCGCGGGTGCTCGTGAACACGAGTCTCGTGCCGTCGGGCGACCAGGCCGGGTCGGTGTCCGCGTCGGTGTTGTGGGTGAGCTGGATCTGCCCCGAGCCGTCCACGTTCATGGTGAAGATCTCGTCGTCGCCGTCGCGGTTGGAGACGAAGGCGATGCGCCCGTTCTGCGCGGGTGGCCCGATCACCCGGTAGGTGTGGGTGACCGTCGCCTCGTTGCCGGCGTGGTCGGTCGCCGTGACGGTGAAGGGGTGGGTGCCCAGGGCCGACGTGTCGATCGGGGCACCGTCGGCGACGGTGCCGGTGCACGAGGCGATCCCCGAGGTGGTGTCGACGCAGCTGTAGTCCGCAGCCACCGTGGTGCCCTGTTCGACCACTTGGCCGTCCGCCGGGGTGCGCAGGTCGATGGTCGGGTCGGTGGTGTCGCTGAACTGCTGGATGCGGTCGTTGCCGGTGTCGGCGACGTAGACGCCGCCAGTGGCGTCGACGGCGACGCCGCGGGGACCGTTGAACTGGCCGTTGCCGCTGCCGGTGGTGCCCCACTGGGTGAGGTAGGTGCCGGCGGTGTCGAACTGCTGGATGCGGTCGTTGCCGGTGTCGGCGACGTAGACGTTGCCCCTGGCGTCGACGGCGACGCCGCGCGGGCCGTTGAACTGGCCGTTGCCGGTGCCGGTGGTGCCCCACTGGGTGAGGTAGGTGCCCGTCGAGGTGAACTTCTGCACCCGGTTCAGCTCTTCGTCCACGACGTAGACGTTGCCGGCGGCGTCGGTGGCCACCCCCGCCGGGTCGTAGAACTCCCCGTTGCCGGTGCCGAGGCGGCCCCAGACGTACTGCCAGCCCAGGCTGCTGTTGAACGTGTACTTGTGGATGTAGCCGTGGAGGGTGTCGGCGACGTAGACGTTGAAGGAAGGGTCGACCGCCAGGCCTCGCGGCATCCAGGGGAGGTCACTGGGGCTCTGGCCGAACCAGCCCAACCGGCTGATGAAGGCGCCGGCGCTGGTGAAGCTCTGGAGGCCGCCGTCATCGGCATAGCTGCCCTCGGCCGCTCCGCCATCGGTCACGTACACGTCGCCGGCCCATCCGACGCCGATGCCCTCGGGGTACCGGAACTGCCCGTCGCCGGTGCCGTGGGTGCCCCATTGGGTGAGGTAGCCGCCGATCGGGGTGAACGCCTGGACGCGGTGGTTCCCGGTGTCGGCGACGTACACGTTCCCGGTGGGGCTGGTCCCGTCGAACCGGCGGGCGAGGTCGATCGCCACCCCGGACGGAGCGTTGAACTGGCCGTTGCCGGTGCCGGCGACACCCCAGGTGCGGACGAACCCGGGCGCGGCCGTCAGCGTCGACGCGTCGACCGTCCTGGTGCTGGGTGCCAAGGCCGGGGTCTCGTCGGTGATTGGGGACGCCGCAGGAAGCCCCGCCCCCCGGGCCTGCGGTGCGGGCCCGGGGACCGCCGCCAGGAACGCTCCGAGCAGCAGCGCGACGATCGTCGAGCACACGAACCTGCGGGTCATGGTCATCACCGCCCGATCTGGGTTTCTCTTCCGTCACCGTCGCGCCACCGACCCGCACCGGGGCAGGGTCGAAGGTCACCGGTGACGCTGTGACTCGCGGCACAGGGAGAGGACTCGGTGGCGCAGGGCGCGGATCCCCGTGGCACAGCGGACCCGTGGCGCAGGGTGCCGACCGGTGCCGTCGGGCGCGACACGAGCACCCCGCGTGCACCGACGCGGGGCCTCGGCACGCGGACCCCCGGGTGCCCGATCGACCACCCCCTGGCCGACCCCGCCCCTTGCCGACCCCGCCGACCCAGCGGGGTGCCACCGCAGCCTGCCACCGGTGCCCGCCCCTTCGCGGTTCGCCGGTCGCGGTGGGTTCAGGTGGTGGGGGTGAGGTCGGCGTTGGTGGTGGTGGTGTGGCTGCCGGTGATGGTGATGGGTGTGGCGGTGCCCATGTCGGGGGTGTTGTTGTGGTGTTCGTAGTTGTGGCGGCCGGTGGGGTCGATGAACACGAGGTAGTAGGTGCCGAGGTCGAGGTCGGGGAGGGTGTAGTGGCCGGTGTTGTCGGTGGTGGTGCCGGCGACGCCGTGGCCGTCGGTGGTGGACATGACCGCGACCCAGATGCCGGGGAGGGGTTGGGTGGTGGCGGTGTCGGTGACGGTGCCTGCGGCGGTGCCGCGGAGGGGGATGAGGTGTTCGTTCACGGTGGCGGGGGCGGTGACGGGGGTGAGGTCGGCGGGTGAGGTGGGGTGGGGTTGTTCTTGGTACCACTCGAATTCGTGGCCGTGGGTGATGTCGAAGAACTCGAGGTAGTAGTCGCCGGGGGGGACGGTGAGGGTGTAGTGGCCGTTGGTGTCGGTGAAGGTGGCGACGGTGAACCCGAAGTCGGCGGCGCGGAGGGCGCCGACGACGATGTTGGGTTCGGGGTTGCCGGCGACTTTGTCGGTGATGGTGCCTTGGAGGACCTGGTTGGGGGTGCCGTCGGTGGTGGGGGGCAGGGCGATGTCGGCGCCGGGGGTGGTGGTGTTGGCGGTGACGGTGACGGTGGCGGCGCCGTCGACGCCGTGGGTGCCGCCAACGAAGGTGGGTTGGTGGGTGCCGTCGGCGAGGGCGGCGACGACCCAGTAGTCGCCGGGGGGGAGCCCGGTGACGCGGTAGGTGCCGTCGGGGCCGGTGAGGTCGGCGGAGTAGGGGTGGTAGTCGCTGGTGGACATGACCGCGACGCCGGCGTCGGGCAGGGGGGTGGCGGTGCCGGTCTCGGTGACGGTGCCGGCGATGGTGCCGGTGGGCAGGAACAGGGCGGCGTCGATGGTGGTGGTGGCGGCGCCGAGGGTGGCGGTGACGGGGTTCGAGGCGCCGAGTTGGTCGAAGGGGTGGTTGTCGTACCACTCGATGTCGTGGTGGAAGTCGGGGTCGGCGAACTCGAGGCGGTAGGCGCCGGGGGTGACGGGCAGCCGGTAGGTGCCGTCGGCGGCGGTGGTGGTGCCCCCGATCAGGTGGTAGTCGGCGGCGCGCAGGGCGATCACCCAGGTGCCCGCGAGGGGGGTGGCGGTGCCGGTCTCGGTGACGGTGCCCCCGATGAGCGACGGGGCGAACTGTTGGATGCGGTTGTTGGTGCGGTCCACGACATAGACCCACCCGTCGGGGCTGACGGCCACGTCGGCCGGCGAGGGGGCCGTGAACTGGCTGTCGCCGGTGCCGGCGGTGCCCCACTTGGTGACGAACGTGCCGGTGGGGCCGAACGTCTGGAGGCGGGTGTTGTTGGGGTCGGTGACCACCACTCGACCGTCGGGGCCGACCGCGATGCCGTCGACCTCCTGGAACTGGGCGTTGCCCGTGCCCGAGACACCCCAGCCGCGCACGTAGGTGCCGGTGGGGGTGAACTGCTGCACGCGACGGTTGTAGGTGTCGGCCACGTACACCGCGGTGTCGGTCGCGGCGACCCCCTGGGCGTAGGAGAGCTGCCCGTTCGCCGACCCCGACGTGGCGATCGTGGCCAGCAACGTCCCGGTAGCGGTGAACTTCTGGACCCGCTGGTGGCCGGCGTCGGCCACGTACACGGTCCCGTCGGGCGAGACCGCGACGCCTTCGGGGTTGGCGAGGGTCCCGACACCGAACGTGCGCACCCAGTTGCCGGTGGCGGTGAATTGCTGGACCCGCCCGTTGTTCTTGTCGGACACGTACACGTCGCCCGCGGCGTTCACCGCGACACCGGTGGGCTGGTTGAACTGCCCGTTGCCCGATCCGTTGGTGCCCCAGGTGCGCACGAACACCCCCTCACGGGTGAACTGCTGGATGCGGTGGTTGCCCCGGTCAGCCACGAACACGTCACCGGTGGCCGGGGACACCCCCACCGCGTCGGGGGCGTTGAACTGCCCGTTGCCGGCACCCACCGAACCCCAGGAGCGCACGAACACCGGCGCCGCCTCCGACGCCGACTGGGCAGGCGCGAACTGTTGCACCCGGTGGTTGCTGCGGTCGGTCACCCAGACGTTGCCGGATCCGTCGACGGTGATGCCGGTCACCCCGCCGCTCGGGCCGAACTGGCCGTGGGCCACGCCGATGGTGCCCCACTTGGTGAGGAACGTGCCCGTCGACGTGAACTTCTGCACCCGGCTGTTGCCGTAGTCGACCACGTAGACGTCGCCATCCAGGTCGACGGCGATGAAGGTGGGCCGGGTGAACTGGCCGTCAGCGGCACCGAGGCTCCCCCACTTGGTGACGAAGGTCCCGGAGGTGGTGAAGGCCTGGATCCGGCTGTTGTCGAAGTCGGCCACCCATACGCGGTCGGTGCTGTCGACCGTCAGGCCGTACAGGTGGTTGAACTGGCCGTTGGCGGTGCCGTAGCCGCCCCATTGGCTCACGTAGGTGCCGGTCGAGGTGAACTTCTGGACGCGGTGGTTGCCCCAGTCGGCCACGTACACGTTGCCGGCCGAGTCGACGCCGACGCCTTGGGGCACGATGAACTGGCCGTCACCCGAGCCCACCGTGCCCCAGGCCGTCACGAAGGTGCCGGTCGAGGTGAACTTCTGGACCCTGTGGTTGCTGGCGTCGCCCACGTAGACGTAGCCGGCGGCGTCCACGGCGAGGCCGTGCGGGTGGTTGAACTGGCCGTTCCCCGTTCCGAAGCTGCCCCAGGCGGTGAGGAAGGTGCCGTCGGCCGCGAACTTCTGGATGCGGTCGTTGGACGTGTCGGCCACGTACAGGTTCCCGTCGCCGTCCCGGACGATCCCTTCGGGCAGGTTGAACCGCCCGGTCCCCGACCCCGAGCTGCCCCAGGTGCGCACGAACCCCGGCGGGTCCTCGGACTGCGCCGCCGCGGTCACGTTCACCGTGGCGGTGTTCGACGTCACCGCGTCGGTCTCGTTCGTGTCGACCGTCGCGCTGTTCTGGTACAGCCCGATGTCCGACGGCGTGGTCGTGTAGTTGCAGTCGACCACCCGGTTCGCGCCCACCGCGATGTCGGTGAGGGTGCCGGCGCATGCGGGTGCCTTCGTATCGGTCACGGTCACCCCGGTCAGCGGCACGTTGCCGGTGTTGGTGACGGTGACGTGGTAGTGGATGGTTGCGCCGGCGACCACGGTCCCCTCGTCGGCCGACTTCGAGACCGTCAGCGACGGGGCGGCGGGCACGAACTTCTGGATGCGGTTGAGTGAGCTGTCGGTGACGTACGAGTTCCCGCTGGTGGCCACCGACACGGAGAGCGGGTTGGTGAACTGCCCATCACCCGAACCCGACGAGCCCCACTTGCTGACGAAGGTACCGGTCGCTGTGAACTTCTGGACCCGGTCATTGAACTGATCGACCACGTACACGTTGCCGCCGCTGTCCACGCTGACGCCGTACGGGCTATTGAATTGGCTGTTGCCCGTCCCGTACGTGCCCCACGCGGTGACGAAAGCGCCGGTGGAGGTGAACTTCTGGATGCGGTGGTTGTTGTAGTCGGCGACGTACACGTTTCCGGCGGCATCGACGGCGACGCCGGCAGGAGCGTTGAATTGGCCGTTTCCCGACCCTCCCGAACCCCATTTCGTGACGAAGGTGCCGGTGGAGGTGAACTTCTGGATGCGCTGGTTGGCCGTATCGGCGACATAGACGTACCCCGAGGCGTCGATCGCGATCCCTGACGGTGAGTTGAACTGGCCATCACCCGTACCGGAAGCACCCCACTTGGCCACGAAGACGCCGCTGGAGGTGAACTTCTCCACCCGGTTGTTGGCCGCAGCGTCGGTGACGTAGACGTTGCCGCCGGCGTCGACCGCCACACCCTTTGGCTCGACGAACTGGCCGTCACCGGTGCCGGCGGAGCCCCACTTGGTGACGAAGGCCCCGCTGGAGGTGAACTTCTGCACGCGACGGTTGAACGTATCGACGACGTATACGTTCTCGGAACCGTCGACGGCCACACCGTTCATGTTCGAGAACTGCCCGTCACCGCTGCCCGACGAACCCCACTTGAGCGAGAACACCGGGGGAAGTTCGGCCGCCTGGGCCGTCGGCGCCGCCACGGGGACCACCGCCAGGAACGCTCCCAGGAGCACTGCGACCAACGTCGTGCACACGAGCTTGCGGGTCATGTCCATCACCACCCGACGCAGTTGTCTGCATCCAACATCGCGCCGGCGTTGGGCGCCGGGTAGAGCCGAAGGTCACCCGAAGGCAATGACATGCGGCACGGGCGTCGATGGCGTCGCGGCCGCGGCGGGTTCAGGTGGTGGGGGTGAGGGTGGCGTCGGTGGTGGTGGTGTGGCCGCCGGTGACGGTGACTCGGGTGGCGGCGCCCATGTTGCCGGTGTCTTGGTGGAACTCGAGGGCGTGGGTGCCGGTGGGGTCGATGAACACCTGGTAGTAGTCGCCGATGTCGATGGCGGGGAGGGTGTAGTCGCCGTTGGTGTCGGTGGTGGTGCCGGCGACGGGTTGGCCGGTGTCGTAGCCGATGAGGGCGACCCAGACGCCGGCGAGGGGGGTACCGGTGCCGGCCTCGGTCACGGTGCCGGCCACGTTGCCTTCGAGCGGGGTGAGTGCTGCGTCGGCGGTGCTGGAGGTGTAGACGGTGGTGAGCACGCTCCAGTCGTTCGGCGTCTGCTGGTCGTCGTACCACTCGAATTGGTGGCCGGTGTCGAGGTCGAAGGTCTCGAGGTAGTACTCGCCTCCGCCGACTCCGAGGATGTAGCGCCCGTCCTGGTCGGTGAAGGTGGCGGCGGTGAAGCGGAAGTCGGCGGCGCGCAGGACGCCGACGAGGGCGCCGGGCTCGGGGCGTCCGGTGACGTCGTCGGTGATGGTGCCGGTCACGTGCCCGACGACGGGGGCGCCGGTGATGGCGGGCAGGGCGAGGTAGGTGTCTGTGCGGTCGGCGCCGGCGGTGACGGCGACGGGGCGGGCGGCGTTGACGTCGGTGGTGCCGCCGTGGAACGTGGTGTGGTGGGTGCCTTCGGGCATCGCCGCGACGACGAGGTAGTCGCCGGGTGGGAGGCGGTCGATGCGGTAGTCGCCGTGGGCGTCGGTGGTGGTGGCGGCCAGGGGTCGGGGCACCCCGACGGGCAGCACCGCGACGACCGCGCCGGCGAGGGGGGTGATGGTGCCGGCTTCGTTGACGGTGCCCGACACCGCGCCCGTGGGGTTGACCAGGTCGGCGTCGATGGTGGTGGTGGTTCCCGCGACGGCGGGGACGGGGTCGGCGTGTTCGATGTCGCGGTAGCCGTGGCCGTCGTACCACTCGATGACGTGGGAGAGCTCGGGGTCGACGAACTCGATGGCGTAGGTGCCGGGGTCGACCGGCAGCGTGTAGCGGCCGTCGGTGCCGGTGAGCGCGCCGCCCGCGAGCCCGTAGTCCGCGGTCCGCAGGGCGATCACCCACGTCCCCTCGAGCGGGTCGCCGGTGCCCGACTCGGTCACGGTGCCTGCGATCCGGCCGACGGGGCGGGTCACGGTCACGCGCGCCGTGTCGGACGTCGCCGTGTCGGTTTCGTTGGTGTGGACGGTGGCGGTGTTGGTGTAGGTGCCGATGTCGGAGCGCGTGGTGGTGTAGGTGCAGTCGACGACGCGATTGGCGCCCGCAGGGAGGTCGGGCAGCGGCCCGGTGCATGCGGGCGCCTTGGTGTCGGTGACCGTGACGCCGGTGAGCGTCACGTTGCCCGTGTTGGTGACGGTGAGGTGGTAGTGGATCGACTCACCGGCAGCCACGGTCGCCTCGTCGGCGGCTTTGGCGATGGCCACCGACGGCGCCGCGGCGGGCACGAATCGCTGGATGCGGTGGTTGTCGGTGTCGGCGACGACGATGCCGGTCGCGTCGGCCGCCACCCCTGCGGGGAAGCGGAACTGGCCGTTGCCGGTGCCGTTGGTGCCCCATTGGGTGAGGTAGGTGCCGTCGGCGG
>CAZWMT010000063.1:0-26386 GCA_964635055.1 uncultured Microthrixaceae bacterium
CCACCACCGCGCGGTTTCGTGTCCGCCTACGCGCAGAATCTCATGTCCGCCGACAAGGGCCGCAGCCCTCACGATTGCTCTGCTCCGAGAGCACCCCGACGATGTGGCGTTGGTCGGCATCCTCGGTCAGACAGCCGGTAGGTGGTTCGGCACTGCGGCCGCACTCGAGCCAGTCATAGCCGCTCTGAAGGGCGCGAACGGTGAAGACCTCGCGAGTTCCATCGTTCACCGTTGGCCCGAGCCGATCGAGCAGGCATACGTGGCCACGGCCGATGCTCGCTTGCTCCGTCATCTGCTGTTCGCTCGCCGTCCCGGCTCGCTGATCGCTGCGTTGGAGACGCTTGCCCGTCCGAGCCTGAACCCCGAGGTGTGCAGGTGGCTCAGCTACACGCTGAGTCATGCAACGGAGGACCATCCCGACGTCGTGGACGTCGACACGGTCACTGCGCTGGGTGATCGTCCGGGCGTGAGCCGCTTTCACCTTGTGGAGGCGTTGATCCCCATCTGTCCGGATGCTGCGGTCTCCATGCTGGAGCGAGCGCTCACTGACGGAGCCAATGCCGATTCTCCCTTCGGGACGGTCGACTACACGTTCTGGGCACTAGCACGCCACCACCTCGCCGCCGCGGCGCCCGCTCTCGTGGGATGCCTCGACCATGGCACCCTGGCTCAGGAGGCGCCGCTGATCCTGCGCACGCTGGCATGCCCCGACCACCCAGCGACGGTGCCAGCACTCCAGGCGGCGCTCGATGGCCGGCTTCGTGAGCACGCTCTCCTCGCTCTCGAGCAGGTCGCAGTGTCGGCCGAGATGGCGTGCGCAGACGAGGCTCGTGCCCGGCTGGCCGATGAGGTGCTACGCCATGAAGCACCGCCGGACGTACTCCGGGCCCTTGCTCGCAGCCGCCATCCGTCTGCTGTCGAGCCACTCCTGCGACTGCGAGCCGGTGAGAAGCGGGCGGCGGTCGAAGGATTGGCCGACGTGGAATCGCCCGACGCTGCCGCACCGCTGGAGGAGGCGTCTCTCGACGACGACGACGAGACGGCGGCGGTCGCAGTCCACGGCCTACTGCGCGCAAAGGCTTCGGGCATCGACCTTCCCGCCGAGTCGTTGACCTCGGCGGTCGAAGCACTCGGCAACCGGGAGGCCCCGGCCACACGAGCCCTTGCGGCACGGTGGCTCGCATCTCGTGTCGATTGATCTGGCTCGTTCACGTCACTGCGAAAGCGCACCAACGACGCGACGCCTCGTTCCGGTCGACCAGCACCACATCGAGCCCGGAGATCCTGTCACAGACCGCAGATAGGTTCGCGGAAGTGAACGAGCAGGATCCGCTTCCAGACGAGATCGCCTTGACCAGAGGGGAGGCCGCGCAGATGCTCTTCGCGTTGGGACGCTGCCCTCGAAGCGGTACCTCCCGACGAAGCTGTGCATCTCCAGGTGGAAGCGGCTGCGGCGCTGCTCGTCGAGAAGTTCCTGCCCGACCTCCCCGATCTGTGAGGCATACCCTGATGACCGTGAGCGAAGCCCTCCGAGTCCCCGAGGTCGCCCGCCGCCTCGGCATCGCCGGCGTCGACGTCTACGGCCTCATCGAGCGCGGCGAGCTGGCCGCGGGGAAGGGGTCTGACGGGCTGGTCTACGTCACGGCCGAGGCCCTCGAGGAGTACCAGCGCAGCAACGCATCCAGCACGGCGTCCTGACACAGGGCGGGGTTTGAAAGAACGGAAACCAGCCTGAAGTGCTGGGGCTTCAACGGCCACGGCGAGCTGGGGCTGGGCGACACGCCCACCAGGGCGACGACCCCAACGAGATGGGCGACAGCCTCCCCGGCGTCCCCGGGAGATCGTCGAACCGCTCTGCGAACGCGTCCACGATCGGGAGTAGCTCGATCGTCAGGAAGTCGTTGACCGATGGCTCGCCGTCATGGCCACGCTGGGCTCCCAGCCGACGGTCGAGCTCATCGAAGACGTCGTGCGACACGCGTATGGTCCGCCGCCGGCGCTCCACGGCGAGCTCAGTCGGTGTGCTGGGGTTCGCGAGAAGCGATGAGACGCTCCGCATCGACGCGGACTGCAGCGAGGAACTCGTGGGGGACCTCGCTGAGGTCGGTGACGATGCTCTCGTCGAAAATGGCCTGCTGCTCCTCTCGGCTGAGCTTCTCGAGCTCGTCCACGGTCCAGAGCTTGCGGGCCATCGGAGGCAGGGTACCTGCTTCGGATTCGGCCGAACAGGTTTGATCAACGGGTTGACCCGGGAGGGGCCTCGGGGGTGTCCGTCCGCGGTGCCATGCACTCGCGCCGTCCCCTGCCCATCCAGGGTGGGGTTTGAAGGGAGGGTCATCATCGCTCGCCGGCCGGAGCTCAGTCCGGTCGTCGGCGCAGGTGCTGATTGAGTCGCGCCGCCTGTCGGGTCTGGTGGTCGCGCTCGGCGAGGTTGGGCGCGTTGCGGGCAGCCGCGGCGTAGAGGCGGGCGGCGAGCTCGAGATCGCCGTTCTTCTCGTGGAGGTGCGCAGCGACGGCGTCGCGCCTGGGCACGTCTTCGGCCACCTCGGCCAACGCGGCCAGCCCGGCGGGCGCGCCGTCGGCCTCGCCGACCGCGACGGCGCGGTTGAGGCGCACGATCGGCGTGTCGGCGAACCGGAGGAGCTCGTCGTACCACTCAACGATCTGGACCCAGTCGGTCTCCTCGACCCGGGGCGCGTCGGCGTGGAGCGCGGCGATCGCCGCTTGCGCCTGGTACTCGCCGAGCCGATCGCGGGCGAGCGCGCCGTGGAGGATCGTGATGCCCTCGGCGATGAGGTCGGTGTCCCACTGAGCGCGGTCCTGGTCGGCGAGCACCACGATGCTGCCGTCCGGACGGGTGCGGCTGCGGCGACGGGCGTGATGCAGGAGCATCAGTGCGAGCAGGCCGTGGACCTCGGGGTCGTCCACCAGGTCGGCCAGTTGCCGGGTGAGCCGGATCGCCTCCGCGGCGAGGTCGACGTCGCCGGAGTAGCCCTCGTTGAACACGAGGTACAGCACCCGCATCACCGTGCCCACGTCGCCGTGACGACCGACCCCCTCGCGACCGACCCCCTCGCGACCGACCCCCTCGTGACCGACCACGCGCTTGGCCCGGCTGATGCGCTGGGCCATGGTGGGCTCGGGCACGAGGTACGCCTGTGCGATCTGGCGGGTCGTGAGCCCGCCCACGGCTCGCAGCGTCAACGCCACCGCCGACGACGAGGTGAGATCGGGGTGCGCGCACAGGAAGTAGAGGTGCAGCGTGTCGTCGGCGCTCGGGACCGCGCCGGCCGGCGGTTCGGTGTCGAAACGGACCTCTCGGTCGTGGCGAGCGACCTCCGACCGCGCCATGTCGAGGAACGCTCGCCACGCGACAGTGATGAGCCACCCCGTGGGGTCGGCCGGCCAGCCGTTCTCCCACGCCGAGAGCGCCCGGATGAGCGCCTCCTGGACGGCGTCCTCGGCGGTCGCGAAGTCCGCGCCGCGACCGACGAGGACGCTCAGGACCCTGGGGACGAGCCGGCGCAGCTCGACCTCATCCACGGGGAACCTCGTCGCCGGTCACCCGCCGCACCCGGTCGACCGTCCTGCCCCGTCAGTGGGTGAACGTGGGCGGCGCGGTGAGGAAGGGACGCACCTCGAGCCACTCGTGGATCGGCTCGCCGCCGGCGCCGGGCGCCGCCGACAGCTCACCCGCGAGCTCGATCGCCCGCTCGTAGCTGTCGACGTCGATCACCATCCATCCCGCGATCAGGTCCTTGGTCTCGGCGAACGGCCCGTCGGTCACCGGCGGCCGCCCCTCGCCGTCGTAGCGGACCCACACCCCGTCGGGCGACAGGGCCTGCCCGTCGACGAACTCGCCGCTGGCCTCGAGCCGGCCGGCGAAGTCGTTCATGAAGCCGATGTGGGCCTCGACCTCCTCGGGCCGCCACTGGTCCATCGGGACGTCGTTGACGGGCGCCGGCGCGCCTCGGTAGTGCTTGAGCAGCAGGTACTTGGCCATGGTGTTCTCCTCGTGTGACGCCGGCCCGGTCGGCCGGTTGCCCCCCTGGGACGGAGCCGACCTCGGGTTCTTGACATCCTGGCCGGGATTTCTATCGAAACCTCCGGTGTCCTCAGGCAGAGAGGACCCGGCGAATCGGGCTCGCCGGGCCGGCGCCGCATCCGGGTCCGACCCCACGGGCCCCGCTCGTCCACGGGTTTGGGTGGGCGGCGCCGTTCATTGTCCACTTCTCGTCGCCAGGCGACGAAAAGTGGACAACGAATCCGAGGCCTCCGAGTTGCCTGCTCCGGCCGCCGGGTCGCGGTCGAACCCGGCGGCGTACGGCCGGGGCCTTCTCGGCCGGCGCCAACCTCGCCCACCCGGAACGACGTCCTGTCGGCTCGACCACCTCCTGACACGGAACGATGTCCTGGCGGGTGAGCGCTACTGTCTCGCTGTGCTCTGCGGCTGGCGAATCGGACCTCGGAGCCATCACCCGCACCAGCGGGTGGCGCGATCGTGGGCCGTGGTGTGTCGGTGTGCCCTGGTGGCGCTGCCGAGCCTGGGCGCTCGACCGTGTCGATGCGGTGCGGGCCCCACTGCCCTCTGCGGCATTGTGGCCCCGGTCAACACGCGGCGCATCGGATGACCCGCCGGTTCCTCGCCGCCGCGGTGCTCACACTGGTGGTGGTCGGCTGCGGGGACGACGGCGCGGACGGGCACTCGGAGGAGGGGACGATCGCGCTGGGCTCGGAGCCGAGCGGGGTGGCGGTCACCGGCGACGCGGTCTGGGTGAGCGACGCGAGCGACGCCACGCTCACCCGTGTCGACCCGGCCACCGTCGAGGTCGTCGCCACCGTCGACACGGTGACGGCCATCGACCCCGACGAGACGTTCGACACGATCCAGCCCGGTCCCGGCACCCCCGATGATGTCGCCGCCACCGACGGCGCCGTCTGGGTGACCGATCAGATCGGTGGTCAGGTGACCATCACCCGGGTCGACCCCGCCACCAACGAGGTCGTGGGCACCGTCGACGGCGGCGACGGTGCCTCGGTCGGCTCGATCGCGGCCACCGAGGACGTGCTCTGGTCGTTCAACGGCTCGGAGGCCGACGGCTTCCACGTCACGCGGGTCGATCCCGAGGGCGGCCCGACCCTGGTCAGCGACGCCGGCGGCGAGTCCACCACCGGCGTGGCCGCCACCGATGACGCGCTGTGGGTGCTCGACGTCGACGGCACGCTGACACGGGTCGACCCCGAGAGCGGCGACGAGGTCGACACCTTCACCGTCGACGTCGGTGCCGCCGCGGCGGTGGCCGTCTCCGACGCCGCGCTCTGGGTCGCCGACCGGGATGGGGGCACGGTGCTCCGCGTCGACCCCTCGAGCGGACGGGTCGTCGACACCATCGACGTGGGCGGCCACCCGACCGGCGTGGCGGCCGGCGACACCGCGCTCTGGGTCACCGATGCCGAGGCCGGCACCCTCACCCGGGTCGAGCTGGCCTCGAGCTGAATCGAGCTGGCCTCGAGCTGAATCGTGCTGGCCTCGAGCTGAATCGTGCCGGCCTCGGGCCGGCCTCGAGCTGGGCGGTGCGCCACGCCCGGTGACCGGGCGGGGCACAGTAGACCCGTGTCCGCCGTCACCCTGGACGACTCGGTCGCCGAGCCCGGTCCGGAGCCCAGCCGCGAGCTGGGCCCGGGCGAACCGGCGGTGGCCGCTCGGCGCCCCGCGACGTTCGGCCGCGTGGCGCTGGCGGTCCTGGTGCTCGCGTCGACCCTGTTCGCGGCCACGGCGCTCCACCAGGCGTGGACCGACGGGCCGACCTTCGACGAGGGTGCGGAGCTGGCCGCGGGTCTCACCGCACTGACCCGCCACGACCTGCGGGCCAACCCCGACCACCCGCCCGTGTTCCGCACCTTGGCGGCCGCGCCGGTGCTCCTGCTCGGCCCCTACATCCCCCGCGGCGAGGCGTGGGACCGATCCGACGGCAAGGGCCTGGGCCGCGACCTGGTCGAGCACGAAGCCGTCCGGGGACGGCTCCAGCGGGAGCTCTTCGTGGCCCGTCTCCTGCCCGTGCTCGAGACCATCGCCATCGCCTGGTTGCTCGCGCTGCTCGCCCGCCGGCTGTTCGACCACGAGGGTGCCGGCGTGTTCGCCGCGGTGCTCTGGCTCGCGAACCCGCTGGTGATCGGCCTCGGGCACATCGACGGCATCGACATCCCCGCCACGCTCACCACCGTGTTGACCGCCGTCGCCGTCCTCGGTGCGCGTCGAACGCCGACCACCCGCAACGCCGCCCTCGTCGGCCTGTGTGCCGGCCTGGCCATCCTCGCGAGGTTGACCGGTGGGCTCGTCCTGGTCACCGCCATCGCAGCCGTGGTGAGCGTCGACTGGCGACACGACCGCCGCCGAGCCGTGCGGGCCGGTGTGGTGGTGGCCGCGGTGGCATGGGCGACGGTGGTCGCCACCTACGCCGTCCTCGCACCTGGCGACCTGCTGGGCGGGGCGACCGGCCCGCTGGCCCCGCTGGTCGTGCTCGCGAACCTGCTGGTGCCGCCCGCGTGGCTGGAGGGCACGAGGCACCTCCACGAGGTGGGGAACGTGCCCGCCCGCTCGTTCGTGCTGGGACGGTCACACACGGGCCGTTGGCTGTGGTTCTGGCCCGCCAGCCTGGTGGTGAAGCTCCCGCCGACGACCCTTGCCGTGCTGGTGCTCGGGCCGCTGGCCTGGGCCCGCCTCCCGCGCCCGGCCCGGCGCGAGGCCCTCTGGGTCCTCGTCGTGCCCGCGACCGCCCTCACGCTGTTCACGATCCAACAACCTCGGGCCATGGGCGTGCGCTACCTGTTGCCGGCGCTCGCCCTGTGGCTGGTGGCGGCGTCGGCCCTGGTCGTCGTCGTCGGGCCCGTCACCCGCCGGGTCGTCGTGGCCGTCTCCGTCGTGGGCGCGGTCACCGCCGCGTTGGTCACCCCGTCGCTGTCCTGGACGAACCCGTTGCTGGGGCCCGGCTACCGGGTGGCCACCGACTCCAACCTCGACTGGGGCCAGTCCTCCACCGCGCTGGCGGCGTGGAGCGGTGAGCACCGGCCCTGGGTCGCCTTCTTCGGTGCCCCGGGCATGTCGCAGGCGCTTCCGGGGGCGCGCGACATCCGGGAGGCCCCGGAGGGCTTGACCGGCTGGGTCGCGGTGTCGGCCTCGGTGCTCACCAGCCTCGACCAGGACCCGCTCGGCTGGTTGCGGGCCTACTGCCCCGTGGCGGTGTTGGACCGCACGATCCTGCTGTACCGCTTCACGAGCCCACCGGACCGGCAGGCTCTGGGACCCGACGCGCCTCCACCGGTGTGCGACGGCCCGGTGAGCCGGCGCCGCACGTTCCGCCAGGCGCCCCGCCTGCCCCCGTTCGACCCCTCAGCGTGGCTCCGGGAATTCCAGGGGAACGCTCCGTCCGGGCTTTCACGAGCGCGCGGCGAGTGAATAGTGTTCACCTGGACGTCGAGACGCGAGGGCGGGAGACACGGTGCGAACCATGAGCGTGGCGCGGGATCTCGGGGTCGTGGCCGCTCTGGCCGTCAGCCTGGCGATGTGGGGCACCGCGGTGCCGGCCGGGGCGACCCCGGTGTGCACCGTGACCGACCAGGTGACGTCGACCACGGGGGGCAACAACGTCAACGTCTCCTACGACGGTGACGGCAGCCGCATGGCCTTCGTGTCGAACCGCAACTTCGTGGGCACCAACGCCGACGGCAACAACGAGATCTTCGTCTACGACGTGGCCACGGTCACCTACACCCAGCTCACCGTCACCTCCGGGTCGGGGGGCGTGAACGTGCCGTCGATCTCGTCGAGTGGCACCCGGGTCGCCTTCCAGTCCAGCAAGAACCTCACCGGCGGGAACGCCGACGGCAACAACGAGATCTTCCTGTGGGACGCCTCGGGCCCGACGACCACGCAGGTCACCACGACGCCGAGCACCAGGACCAACGCCGCGCCGAAGATCTCGGCCGACGGCAGCCACATCGTGTTCTCGTCGGACGGGGACATCGGGGGCGCCAACCCCGACCTGAACCAGGAGATCTTCCGCTACACGGTCACCGGGGCGACCACCACCGCGGTTACCTCGACGTCGGGCGGCACCGGCGCCAACGCCAGCCCGTCGGTGTCGTCCACGGGCGCCCGGGTGGCGTTCCGCTCGAACCGCGACATCGGGGGCACCAACAGCGAGGGCAACGCCGAGGTCTTCCTGTGGGACGCCACCGGGCCGACGACGACGGCGATCACCGCAATGGCATCGGGCGCCAGCGACGGGCCGTCGATCTCGGCCGACGGCACCCGCGTGGCGTTCCGGTCGACCGCGAACATCGGGGGCGGCAACGGCGACGCCAACCAGGAGATCTTCCTCTACGACGGCGCCGGGCCGACCACGACCCAGGTGACCGACAGCACGGGTGGCGCCAGCATCGGCCCCTCCCTCGCCGCCGACGGCACCCGCATCGCCTTCACGTCGAACCGCGACCTCGTCGCCGGCGGCAACACCGACCTCACCAGTGAGGTGTACGCCTACGAGTCCGGCGCCGGCCTCACCCAGATCACCGTGACGCCGGTCGGCGGCGGCGGGAACCGCGCCCCCTCGATCTCGGGTGACGGCACGGGCATCACGTGGGAGTCGGACCGCGACATCGGCGGCGGCAACGCCGACCACAACTTCGAGCTCTACCGCACCGCCTGCGGGCTGTCGGTGTCGATGACCGCCGACCAGACCTCGGTCACCCTCGGCGACAGCGTCGACTACCACGTGACCCTCGAGAACACCGGGACCCTCACCCTGACCGGCCTGTTCGTCAGCGACGAGCACGCCCCGGGGTGCAGTGCCAGCCTGCCGGACCTCGGCGCCGGCCAGTCCGCCACCGTGAACTGCACCTATTCACCCACGCTTGCCGACGTCGGCACCTACACGAACGTGGCCGTCGCCGACTCGGATCAGACGCCGCCCATCAGCTCGAACCAGGTCGACGTCACGGTCGCCTTCCCGGCCGGCACGGGCGGCATCGCGGGAACGGTGACCGAGGTGGGCTCGGGCACCCCGCTGGCCGGTTCGTGGGTGGCGTTCCTGCGTACGTCGGACTTCGGTGTGGTCGATGGTGCGGTCGCCGCCGGTGACGGCACCTACAGCGCCCTGCTGCCGGCGGGGTCGTACTACCTCTACCTGATCGATCCTGCGAACGGGCACGCCATCGGGTTCCACGGCCCGCCCGCCCTGGTGGTGGTGCCGGACCAGGCAGTGGTCACCGTCGACCCGTCGATGACCCCGACGCGTGGCTCGATCACGGGATCCGTCACCGAGCAGGGCACCGGGGACCCGATCGCGGACGCCTTCGTGCTCTCCATCGGCGGCCCCACGTCGTCGCCCGAGGCCGTGGTGACCACCGACGGAGCCGGCGGCTTCTCGCTGCTCGACCTCGCCGCCGGCAACCACTGGGTGGGATACCTCGACCCGACCGGGCAGCACGCCACCGAGTTCCACCCCCACTCGCCCAACGTGCCCGACGCCACGCCGGTGGTGGTCACCGGTGGCGGCTCGGCCGTCGCCGACGGGTCGGTGCCCACCACGACCCCGGTCGCGGGTGGTGCCGCCCTGTCCGGCACCGTGGTCGAGACGGGCACCTCCGACCCGATCGCCGGCGCACTCGTGGTGGCCCTGCGGGCGTCGGACTACCACCCGGTCCGCGCCACGGCCACCGACGGCGCCGGCGCCTACCTGCTCGACGTCGCTCCCGGCAACTACTTCCTGGCCTTCGTCGACAGCGCCGGCCGCCACCGCATGGAGTGGCACGACGGCCAGCCGAACACGGGCCTGGAGAGCGCCACCTCGGTGGTGGCGCCTGCGGTCACCGGTGCCGCGCTCGACCCGATCCTCGGCACGATGGCCGGCACCGTCACCGATGATCCGTCAGGCGACCCGGTCCAGGGAGCCTGGGTGATCGCCATCGGCCCGTCCGGTGTCGCGGGGGGTGCGGTGACCGGCGCCGATGGGACCTACACCATCACCGGTCTCCCTGCCGGGACCTACCGGGCCACGTTCGTCGACCCCACAGGAGGACGCACGCAGGAGTACTTCGACGGGAGTGCCGATGCTGCCGGCGCCACCCCGTTCAGCGTCGCCGGCGGGGCCACCACCCCCATCGACGCCGACCTGCATCACCCCTGACCAATCGGCTCCCGGCCGGACCGCGTGGGCCGGGCGGAGCGTCAGGTGCCGCCCTCGATGGCGATCAGCGCATCCACCCCGGTGAGGCGCAACAGGCGGCGGAACTGCTCGTTCGGCGATCGGACCACCACTCGTCCGCCCTTCGCCGCGACCGTCCGGTGAGCCTTGACCAGCATCGAGAGGCCGGTGGAGTCGACGAAGGTCACCCTCGCCATGTCGATCACCAGGGTTCCCGGGCACGCCTCCACCTCGAGTCGGACGAACGCGCTCACCTGCTCCTGGCACGCCACGTCGACCTCGCCGGCCAGCGTGACCACCAGCGCGTCATCGACGGTGGCGCCGGCCACGTGGAACCCCACGGAGGTGTCGTCGTGCGGGGGAAGCAGTGAGGTCATCGATCCGGTGGTTCCCCTCGTTCGAACGGAGTGCACGTGGCCGCACGGGCACCGGCCGCATGTTACAGATTGTCCCTTGTTGTAACAACCACGCTCGTCGGCGGCGGTCGGGTGGCCGTGTGTCGATGTGGCCTGCGGGGTTCCTCGCGCTGCCGTAGGCTCGGGTCCGTGGCCGTCCTGCCAGAGATCGAGGGCTACACCGATCTGGCCCAGGTGGCCCGAGGCGGGTTCGGTGTGGTCTACCGCGCCAGGCAGGAGCGTTTCGACCGCGTCGTCGCGGTCAAGGTGCTCTCCGTCGTCGACCTGACCCAGCGTGACCGCCAGCGGTTCGACCGTGAGTGCCGGGCCATGGGTTCGCTGTCCTGGCACCCCAACGTGGTGGCGGTCTACGACTCGGGGATCACCGAGGACGGCCACCCCTTCCTGGTGATGGAATTCCTTCCGGCCGGGTCGCTGGCGGACCACCTCGCGGACGGACCGGCCCCCTGGCCCGACACGGTGCGCGTCGGCGTGCAGGTGGCGGGGGCACTGGGCGCGGCCCACGCCGCGGGCACCCTGCACCGCGACCTGAAGCCGGAGAACCTGCTCGTGGGGCCCTTCGGCGAGGCCAAGCTCGGCGACTTCGGCATCGCTGCGGTCGAGGGGGTGAGTGCCACGACCACCGGCCACGCGTCGCTGACCGTCGCGCACGTGGCCCCCGAGATCATGGCGGGGGAGCGACCTGACGAGCGCTCGGACGTGTACGGCCTGGCCTCGACCCTGCACACACTGCTCACCGGTGCACCGCCGTTCGCCGGTGAGCGCGGTGAGGCGGTGGCCGCCCTGATCACCCGTGTGCTGCGGGCGCCCGCACCCCGGGTGCCGGGGGTGCCCGACGACCTGGCCGACCTGTTGCAGCGGGCCCTGGCGAAGGACCCCGGGGCCCGCCCCCAGACCGCCGAGGAGATGGGGCGGGCGCTGCAGGCGGTGCAGGCGGCCAACGGACTGGTGGTGACCGACCTGCGCCTGTCGGCCACCGCGGCGGGGCCCGACGCCGACGCCGATCCCGGCGCCGTCCCCGACCCCGCGGAGCGGGGCGACGCCACGCCCACCGTCGTGGGGTTCGACACGGGTCCACGCACGGCGTTGCCCACCGAGGAGCAGCCGGCGGCCCCGCCGGCCCCGGCCGCTCCCCCCACGATCCCGGTCGAGGCCGTGACGGTGCCGCCCCCCGAGCCGGCGTCGGCACCGACGGCCGACCCGTCCGCCGAGGCATCGCCCTCCTCCCCGACGGTGACGGTAGGGGTGGTGCCTGCCGCCGCGCCGGCCGCCACCGCCACGCCGGCCGCCACCGCCACTCCGACCGCCCCCGACGACGCCCCGGCCGCAGCCACCCCGCCGGCCGGCCCCTCCCCCGTGGCCGAGGCCCCGACCGCCGCTGGGGCAGGGGCCACCGAGGCGGCCCCTGTCGCCACCGCGCCGCCGGCAGCTCCGCAGGGCGCCGGGCCCGCCCGGGCGCCGGGAGCCAACGGCCCCACCCCGCGGGCGGCCCGCTCGCGCCGTGGTGTGCTGCTCGCCGTGCTCCTGGCCGCGGTGGTCCTGGTGCTGGTGGCCATCGGCGTGATGCTCTCGTCCGGCGGCGGGTCGGGCGACGATCAGGCAGGGGGCGGCAGCGGTGGTGGCAGTGGCAACGACGGTGGGACCGGCGAGGGGGCGCCGCCCGCGGTGACCGCCACCGTCGGGCTCGACCCGAACCCGGTGGGCATCGCCGCGGTCGACGACGCGGTCTGGATCACCCACACGGTCGACGCCGGCACGGTCACGCGCGTCGATCCGGCCACGAACGAGGTCGTGACCACCATCCCGGTCGGTGCGCGGCCTCGGGGCATCGCGGCGACGGACTCGGCGGTGTGGGTGGCCAATTTCGACGACGGGACGGTGTCGCGGATCGACCCGTCCACCAACGCGGTGGTGGCCACGATCGCGGTGGGTGGGGCGCCGCGCGGCGTCGCGGCCCTCGACGACGTGGTGTGGGTGACGGACTTCGAGGCCGGCACGCTCTTGCGGATCGATCCGGCCACCAACCAGGTGGTCACCACCATCGCGGTCGGTGCCGAGCCCGTTCGGGTCGACGCGACCCCAGAGCAGGTCTGGGTCACCAACAACGCCGACGACACGGTGGCGCGCGTCGATCCGGCCACGAACACCGTGGTGGCGACGGTCGAGGTGGGGGACGGCCCCGTCAGTGCCACCATCACCGACGGCGCCGTGTGGGTGACCAACGCCGAGGGCGGCACCGTGTCGCGCATCGATCCCTCCACCGACCAGGTCGTGGCGACGATCGAGGTGGGCGACGGTGTGGTGTTCGGCGCGGCATCGTCCGACGCGCTGTGGGTCGCGAACATGCCCGACGGCACCGTGACCCGGATCACCCTCGCCGACGACACGGTGACCGACACGATCCCGACCGGCGCCGGCGCCACCGGAGTCGCCATCAGTGGTGACGCCGTGTGGGTCACCGACACCGGGGCGGACGACGTCAGCCGCGTCGAGCCCGCGAACGGGTGACCTGGGGGTGAACGACGCCGAGCACCCGATCCGGATCGACGGCCTGCGCAAGGCGTTCGGTCACACGGTGGCCCTCGACGACCTCGACCTGTCGGTGCGTGCCGGCGAGGTGCACGGGTTCCTCGGCCCGAACGGGGCGGGCAAGTCCACGACCATCCGGGTGCTGCTCGGGCTGCTACGGGCCGATGCCGGCACCGTCGAGCTGCTCGGCGGCGACCCGTGGCGTGACGGCCCCGAGCTCCATCGTCGCCTGGCCTACGTCCCCGGCGACGTGTCGTTGTGGCCCGAGCTGACCGGCGGCGAGGTGATCGACCTGCTCGGCCGGCTCCGCGGGGGCTACGACCCGAAGCGCCGGGCCGACCTGCTCGAGCGCTTCCACCTCGATCCCACCAAGAAGGGGCGGGCGTACTCGAAGGGGAACCGCCAGAAGGTCGCCTTGATCGCGGCACTGGCCTCCGACGTCGAGCTGTTGTTGCTCGACGAGCCCACCGCCGGCCTCGACCCGCTCATGGAGCAGGAGTTCCGAGACGTGGTCAACGAGCGACGGGGCACCGGAGGCACGGTGCTGCTGTCCAGCCACATCCTCTCCGAGGTGGAGGCGCTCTGCGACCGGGTGAGCATCATCCGGGAGGGGGTCACCGTCGAGACCGGCTCGTTGGACGAGTTGCGCCACCTCACCCGCACCGCCGTGACCGCGCACGTCGACGCCGCGCCTGGGGGCCTCCATGGCCACCCCGGCGTCCACGACCTCGAGATCCGCCCGATCGAGGGCGCGGGGGCCCGGGTGCGGTGCCAGGTCGACGCCGAGCACCTGGCCGCGCTCCTCCGGATCCTCAGCGACGCCGGGGTGCGCAGCCTGGTGAGCCAACCGCCCACGCTCGAGGAACTGTTCCTGCGGCACTACGCCGACGCCGGCGGCTGAGCGGTGGGTCGCTTCGCCGGAACGGGCGCCCTGCTCCGCCTGGGCCTGCGTCGCGATCGCGTGCGCCTGGTCGTGTGGGCCTCGCTCGTCGGCCTGACCGCGGCCGGCACGGCCGGCGCCACGGTCGACCTGTACCCGACCGTGGCGTCGCGGGTCGAGGCCGCCACCGCCATCAACAGCTCGCCGTCGCTCGTGGCGCTCTACGGGCCCATCCTCGACCCCACCTCGCTCGGCGCGTTGTCGCTGCTGAAGCTGGTGAACCTGGGAGCGGCGATGGTGGCCGTGCTCGCCGCGATGACGACGGTGCGTCACAGCCGCGCCGAGGAGGAAGCCGGGCGCCTGGAGTTGCTCGGTGCAACGGTCCTCGGCCGCCTGGCGCCGTTCACCGCCGCTGTCTCGGTGGGGGTCATCACCAGCGTGGCGGTCGGCACGGCCTGCACCCTCGGGCTGTTGGCGTCGGGTCTCCCGGTCGGGGGCTCCGTGGCCTTCGGGGCGGCCTGGGCGGGTGTCGGGTTCTGCTTCACCGCCGTGGCCGCACTGGCCGCACAGGTCGCCCGCGCGGCGCGCAACGCCACGGGCCTCACGCTGGGCGCCCTGGGGATCGCCTACGTGGTGCGTGCCGTCGGCGACAGCAGCGGCGGGGCGGGATGGCTCACCTGGTTGTCGCCCCTCGGCTGGGGGCATCGTGTGGCTGCCTTCGCGGGGGAGCGGTGGTGGGTGCTCTCGCTGCCCCTGGTGTTCTCCGCGGCGTTGATCATCGTCGCCGGCTTGCTGTGCGACCGGCGCGACCTCGGTGCCGGGCTGTTCGCCGACCGCCCCGGCCCGGCGCGCGCCGGGCGTGGCCTCCAGACCATGCCGGGGTTGGCCTGGCGACTCGAGCGCGGCACCTTGTTGGCCTGGACGTGTGCCTTCGTGTTCACCGGCCTGCTCATGGGCTCCATGGCGGGCGACGTCGGCTCGATCGTCACCAGCGACGCGAGTCGTGACTACATCCGCCGTCTCGGGGGTGAGAAGGCGCTGGCCGAGGCCTACCTGGCGGCGGTCATCAGCGTGAGCGGCCTCATCACCGCCGCCTACGGCGTGCACGCCACCCTCAGGCTGCGGTCCGAGGAGACCGCCCAACGGGCGGAGGCGGTGCTGTCCACGGGGGTGGGCCGCCTCCGGTGGGCCGCGACCCACCTGGTGGTGGCCATGGGCGGCACCGCCGTGCTCCTGCTCACCGTGGGCATCACGGGTGCACTGGCCCGCACGGTCCAGAGCGGCGACGCGTCCGACGCCGCCGGCGTGATCGGCGGGGCGCTGCTGCAGCTCCCGGCGGTGTGGGTGGTGATGGGCATCGCCCTCGCCGCGTACGGCCTCGGCGCCCGCTACGCGGTGGCCGGCTGGGTGGCGCTGACGCTGTTCGTGCTGCTCGGCGAGCTCGGGGCCATGTTCGACCTGCCCCAGCGCGTCGTCGACCTGTCGCCGTTCACCCACGTGCCCCAGCTTCCCGGGGCCGCGATGCGTGTCCTGCCCCTGGTCGTGCTGTCGGCCGTCGCCGCGCTGCTCGACCTGGCCGGGCTCCTGGGCCTGCGCCGGCGCGACCTGGGGTAGCGGCAAGGCCGTTCAGCCGACGGGTCCGGGTGGCGCCGGTCGGTCGGCTGCGGTGGGGGTCGTCAGATCACACCGGCGGGCACTGCTCGGGCTTCTCGAGGTCGGGGGGGTGCGACCAGTCGGCCTGATCCCAACCGGGAACCGGCGTGATCGACTCGTCCAGGTTGTCGTCGATCCAGGCGAGGACGGGAGTGCCCAGGCGCACGACGCCGGCAGGGCAGAGGTGCAGGCCCAGCTCGTCGGTGCGCCGGATGCGGACGGGCTCGCCTCTGGGCCCGGGGAGGACCTCGGTGAACCCGCCGGTGGGGCCGTTGACGTAGGTGCCGGCGTTCAGGAAGTCGACCGACGGATCGCGGTCGGCCAGGGCGAGCAGCTCGCGGTTCAGGGTGATCAGCCGCACGGTCTTCTGCTCGTCCCGGGCCGCGGCGGGGCCGATGAACAGCACGCGGGCGCCCCCGGCGGTCAACACGTCGACGAACGGGTCGAGCACCTCGGTGGCGTACGTGGTGAACCAGTCAGGGTCCTGCGGGCGGAATTCGGGCGACAGGACCTCCCACGAGCCCACGTGGACCACCACGAGGTCGGGGTCGTCGTCGGCCACCATGGACTCCCACGCCAGGCGGGCAGCGGCATCACCGCTGATGCGGGCCTCGGCCAGGTACTCGGCGTGCACCGCGTCGCCGAGGCCGGCGATCACCCCCGGCGCCAGGTTGCCCATCACCGAATCGCCCCCGAGCACCACGGTGGGCCTGCCGTCGTCGACCGTCGTGGCCGTCGGCTCGGCGGTGGACGACGTGGGCGAGGTGGTGGCCGTGGCGTTCGGCGCCGCGTTCGTGTCGCTGCTGCAGGCACCGAGTGAGACCCCGGCCAGCACGAGCACGAGCCACAGCCACCGGGTCACCAGGGGAATTTTGCAGGTGCCGGTGCCCAGCGCACGTCAGGGCGAGGATCGCCTCACGTGTCGCGGTAGCGCCGGTGGCCGTGGCGAGGCGACACGATCGCGACCTCGATGCCCCCGCCGCCCCTGCAGACGGCGTTGTAGAGGCCGGTCAGGCCCAGCAGGACGAGCACGCCGACGGGCACGAGCACGACGCCCACGGCGACCGCGAGCCAGAACACGGTGGCGCCCTCGAGGCCGTCCGACTCCGGCGACCAGCCCGCCAGCGCCGCCACGTTCCAGGCCAGGGTCGCGATCCCCAGGCCGATGGCGTACAGCGAGGCCAGGAAGGGCAGGGCCACCCCGGCCACCGAGCGGTGCGTGACCCGGCGGATCACGAGGTCGCCCACCAGCAGCCGTCGATGCTCGCCGTGTTCGGGCGCATGAGCAGGTGCAGGTGCAGGTGCAGGTGCAGGTGCGGGTGCAGGTGGGGGTGCGGCTGCCGGCGGACCGGCGGGCGCGGGCGGCCGATCACCGGGGGTGCCCTCGGGCCACACGTCCACGACGGGCCGCAGGGTTCGGCGCGGCGGCTGCTCAGGCGCGGCGGACAAGCGTGTCCCGGTCGTGAAATCCATGTGGCGAGAATCGGTCGCGGGTGGAGGAGTTCAAACGCCTTGGGGGCACAGACTGCGGATCTTTCGGTGGTCGAGCGGGATGTCGGTGCCCGCACAATAGTGGCCCGATCGGACCACGTCTATACCCGAAAGCTCACTACCAAGTTCGATGTACAGAACTGTATAAGGTGGGTCCCTGCACTCCCGTTGCTGTCACCAAACGTGTACACCGGCGACCCGCCCGATCGCGACGGCCACGCACCGTGATGCGGCCCGTCCTACGCTGCGGCCATGGAACTCTCGGAGAGCACGATCTACGACGCCCCCCTGGCCGACATCTACGCGGTCGAGACCGACGAGGCCGAGTACCTGGCCCGCTTCGCCGAGGGTGGCGACCGTGACGTGGAGATGCTCGAGTGCGGGCCGGACGGCGACGGCTGGGTGGTCCGCAACCGGCGGGTGATCACCGTGGACCTGCCCGGCTTCGCGCAGAAGGCGCTCAAGCCCTCGAACACCGTCGAGCACACGGTCCGGTTCGGCCCGGAGGCCGATGGTCGGCGTGAAGGCACCTTCGTCCTGGACATCCTCGGTGCCCCGGTTCGCACCGACGGCACCATCGTCTTCGAGGATCTGGGTGACGGTCGCACCCGCCACACCGTCACGTGTGACGTGCAGGTGAAGATCCCGCTGATCGGCGGCAAGATCGCCAACTGGGCCAAGGGAGACATCGTCGACCAGCTCCACCGTGAGTTCGAGTTCACCCGGCGCCGGGCAGCCGAGCGGTCCGGCGCCTGAGCAGGTGGCGGTGCGCCACGAAGGCGGCCCCGTGGTCGCGGTCCTCGCACCGATGGCGAGTGAGCTGCGCCCGGTGGTCCGCGCCGCCGGGTTGCGACGCGCGCCGGCGATCGAGCCGGTCCGAGCCGGCAGGTCGGCCGCGGTGCACGAGCCGTTCGTGGCCTACGAGGGCGATGTCGGGACCACGCGGGTCGTGGCGATGCGCACCGGCATCGGCACGGCGATCTCGACCGCGGCCACCCATGCGGTCCTCGAGCACCACGACGTCGTGCACGTGGTGGTCGTGGGGATCGCCGGAGCAGTGGGCCCGGCCCACCCGCTGGGCGATCGGATCGCGCCGGCGCGGGTGATCGACAGCCGGTCCGGCGAGGCCTATGAGCCCCACCCGCTCGGTGCTCCGGGGCCGGCGCCGTCCGGCTCGCTGTTGACCGGCGACGAGCTGATCCGCGACCGCGCCCGGCTGGCCGAGCTCGAGCTCGGCGGGGTGGTCGCCCTCGACATGGAGACGGCGGCCGTGGCCGCCGTGTGCGAGGCCCGGCAGGTCCCCTGGTCGGTGTCGCGTGCCATCAGCGACCTCGCCGACGACGATGCCATCGACGACGAGGTGGGCGCGCTGTCGCACCCCGACGGCACGCCCGACCTCGCCGCCGTCGGCCGCTACCTGCTGCGCGGGCCGTGGCGGGCGCGCCACCTCGCGCGCCTCGGGCGCCAGATGCAGGTGGCCGCCCGGGTGGCGGCCGAGGCCGCGGTCGCGGGCATCCGGCAGCGGGACTGACCGCGCCTACGCTCCCGTCGATGTCCGAACCGGCACCGCACCCGCCCGTCGAGCCAGAAATCACCTACGACGACTTCGCACGGGTCGACATGCGCGCCGGCGAGATCATCGCCGTCGAGGAGTTCCCGCGTGCCCGCAACCCGTCGTACCGGATCACGGTCGACTTCGGCCCCGAGATCGGTGTGCGCACCACGAGCGCGCAGGCCAAGACCGGCTACGAGCGGGAGGAGCTGCTCGGGCGATACGTGGTGGCGGTCGTGAACTTCCCGCCCAAGAACATCGCCGGGTTCCAGTCGCAGATGCTGGTGCTGGGCGTCGACGCCGGCGACGGCACCCTCTCCTTGCTGCACCCCGGTCGGGGCACCACCAAGGGCGCCCGGGTCTACTGACGCGGCCCTCCCGCTGGCCGGTCAGTCCATGAACAGGCGGGGATGGCGGGCCTCGGTCATGCGCCGTAGCCCCTCGCGCCAGCCGACGTGGGCGGGGCCGATCAGCTCGTGCATGCGGGTGGTGTCCACCCGGACGCTCTCGATCGTCGCCCGGGTGCGCGTTAGCCGGGGCACGACGCCGGTGAGTCGCTGCATCTCGCTCGTCCACTCCTCGATGCTCACCGGGTCGTTGCCCGCCCAGTTGACGACGGTGGCGGGCACCGCGGCGATGTCGAGCAGGCGGGGGACCTGCTCGACGATGTCGTCCTCGTGCAACGGGTTGTACACGCTGGGCCCGTCCTCGTGGACGGGTATGGGGTGCCCGGCCAGCATCATCTCGAGGTGGAACGCGGGCCAGCCACCGCCCTGCTCGCCGTAGGGCACGCTGAGTCGGGCGATGGTGGTGGGCAGCTCGTAGGCGCGTGCCGCGAACCCGGCGACCACCTCGGCGGCGATCTTCGAGATGCTGTAGGTCGGGAGGAAGCCGAACGGCCGGTGGTTGTCACCGAGGGGGTCGTCCTCGGTGACGGGCTCGTGGCCCTTCGGCTCGTAGACCGCGGTGGACGAGCAGTGCAGGAAGGCGGTCGCGTCGCGGTAGTGGCGCATCAGCAGCCCGAGGCCCTCACCGTTGGCCGCGAGGTCGCGCCGGAAGTCGTTGGTCTTGGCCACCGCGAAGTGGCAGACGTAGTCGATGTCGCCCGGCAGGTCGCCGAGATCTCCCGACTCGAGGTCGAGGGTGACCGCCCGCACCCCGGCCGCCTCGAGGGCGTCGCGCGGCGCCGGGTCGCGGAACCGGGCCGCTCCCCACACCTCGTGGTCGCGGGCGAGGTGCCGGGCCACCGGGCCCGCCACCTGACCGGTGACGCCCGTCACGAGGATTCGAGAGCGTGCCTTCATGATCGGGGCCCCAGCCTAGGGGGTGCCCGGGACCGGCCCGTCCGTCGTGCCCACCGGGCGGATCGAGGGCCTATGGTCTGGCGCGGTGAGAACCTTCCTCGTGGTCACGGCCTCGTCGCCCTCGGGCACCACCCTGCTCGACGTCGGCGAGTGGCTCGCGGTGCTCCGGATCGGGCTCGGGCTCTGGTGGCTCGAGAGTTGGCGGCACAAGGACAAGAAGGGGTGGTTCGAGCGCGGCACCGGCATCGCGTGGGCCCAGTCGGTGGCCGAGAAGCACCGCTGGTCGTTCGTGAAGTCGGGGTTCGACAAGATCGTCGCCCCCCGGCCGAAGGCCATGGCCTACATCGTCGTGTTCTCCGAGCTGGCCCTCGGCCTCGGCCTGGTGTTCGGCCTGCTCACCCCCGTGGCCCTGGTGTTCAGCCTGCTGCTCAACCTGCTGTACCTCGTGTTGATGATCCACGACTGGGCCGAGCAGGGCCAGAACGCGATGATGGCGCTGATCGCCGTGGTGTGCCTCGGCGCGCACGCCTGGTCGGTGTGGTCGCTCGACAACGCCCTGGGGCTGTTCGGCACCTGAGCACCGTGGGGCAAACCGGCCCGGGCACCCGACGGCACCGCCCGCCGGGAGCCACGGCCTCTACGAGACGGTGACCTGCACGCTGGGATAGCCGGTGGCGCCGTCGGGCGCGGGTGGGGCGGTGTCCTCGGTCTGGGTCTCGCCCGTCCCGTCGGTGGCCCTCGCCCGCAACCGGTAGGTGCCCGGATCCGGGCGCCAGTCCCACACCCACTGGCGCCAGCTGTTGTCGCTCGTGCCGGGGCCCAGGCGCGCCGCCTCCCACGGGCCGTCGTCCACCTGCACCTCCACCTTCGAGATCCCTCGGGTGGGTGCCCAGGCCACGCCGGCGACCGGGACCCGGCCCGACGCGGTCGATGTGGTCGACGCGGTGCCGCGCGGTGTGTCGATGCGGCACTGGGTCTTGATCGGCGCCTCCTTGGCCCAACCCCGGGGCACCCAGTAGCCGTCGGCCGCCTCGAGGGTGGTGAGCTCGATCCGGCTGAGCCACTTGGTGGCCGACACGTAGCCGTAGATGCCGCCGATGATCAGCCGGGCGGGGAACCCGTGGGCGATCGGGAGGGGCTCGCCGTTCATGCCCACGGCGACGAGCGCCGGGCGCTCGTCGTCGAGCAACTCGGTGGGGAACCCGGCGGTGAAGCCGTCGACGGAGTGGCCCATCACCTGTGTGGCACCGTCTCGCACCCCGGCCCGGCGCAACAGCGACCGCAACGGCACGCCCAGCCATCGGGCGTTGCCCACCAATTCGCCGCCGACCTCGTTGGAGACGCACGCGATGGTCACCTCCTGCTCCACCAGCGGCAGGTCGAGCAGCTCCGCGAAGGTCAGCTCGAAGGGGTCGTCGACCATGCCGTCGATGCGCAACGACCAGGAGGACGGGTCGACCTGCGGCGTGGCCAGGGCGGTGTCGATCCGGTAGAAGTCGTCGTTGGGGGTCACCCGTGGCGTGATTCCGGTCACGGTCAGACCGGTGTCGGCGGCGCTCGGGCGGGTGCCGCCGGTGACGGTGGGCAGCACCACCTCGCGGCGGGCCGCCTCGACGTTGAACCGGCGGGCGAGGGCGCGGCCGCCCAAGCCGACCGCCGCCGCCAACGCGCCGAGCGTTCCCGCCAGCGCCAGGAACTGGCGCCGGCCGGCGTCGGCGGACGCGCCGGCGGGTGCGCCGGCCCAGTCATGGGCGGTCCGCAACAGGAGGCCGAGCGTCAGCGCACCGGCCAGGCCGCCGGCCGCGGCGGCCACGACCGCGCCTGCATCCGAGGCCAGCGGGTCCCGGATGCCGGCGATCGCGCCGACGAGGGCGAAGGCCCCGAACACGGTCGGGCCCACCCACGGGCGCGCCAGCGTGGCCGTGCCGGTCGCCGCGCCGAGGAGGAGCGACACCACGACGATGCCGATCAACAGCGCCGGCTTGTCGGCGGTGCCGATGGCGCCGATGATCGACCGGGTGACGTCGCCGGGCAGGCCGTCCACGAAGACGTCGCCCACGGCCACCACGAGCGAGGGCACCCGCGACGACATGGCGTGCACCACCTCGGTGACCGCGAGGGCCACGAGCGCGGCGACGACACCGGCGACGCGCGCCTCCCGCCGCAGCGACCGCGCCGGCTCGGGCGTGGCGTCCCTCGGCTCGACGGGCGTCGCGGTGCTCACACAGTGCTCAACGTCGCCCCGCCCCGATTCGTCCCCCAAACCCCCGGATTTCTTGGTGAGAAGATACCCGGAGGTGGTTTCCCACCAAGAGACCCTGATGGGTCGGGCCAGTTCCCCTCAGGTGGCGGGGGAGGCCTCGTGGGCGGCGAGGGCGCGGCGGTCGACCTTGTGGCCGGTGGTGTGGGGCAGCGAGTCCACCAGGCGCAGCGCCTCGGGGAGCTTGTGGGCCGAGAGCCGCTCGGCCGCGAACGACCGCAGCTCGTCGAGCGTGGGCGGGGCGGCACCGGGCCGGGGCACCACCACGGCCACACCGAGCTCGCCCATGACGGGGTCGGGACGGGGGACGATCACGACACCGGCGACCTTCGGGTGCGAGGCCAGGACGGCCTCCACCTCCATGGGGTAGACGTTGTACCCGCCGCGGATGTACATCTCCTTGCGCCGGCCGGCGAGGCGCAGGCAGCCGGCCGGGTCGATGCGACCCAGGTCGCCCGTGCGGAGCCACCCGTCGACGAGCGTGGCGTCGGTGGCCTCGGGGTCGCGCCAGTACCCGGCCATCACCGCGCCCGATCGCAGGCACACCTCGCCCACCTCGCCGTCGGCGACCCGCTCGCCGTGCTGGTCGCGGATCGACAGCTCGACGCCGGGGCGGGGACGGCCCACCGTGTGCAGAGCCTCCTCGTCGTCCGCGTCGAACGCGGTGCCGGTGCCGACACCCCCCGACTCGGTGGAGGAGTAGCGGATGGAGTAGGCGGCACCGAAGCGGCGCCGCGCCTCCTCGACCAGCGCCGGCGGCGACGGGCCGCCGCCCATCACGATGGCCTGGACCGCGCTGAGGTCGAACGTGTCGAACTCGGGCCGGGCCAGCATCAGCGCGAGCTGGGGGGCCACGCCACCGACGGAGGCCATCCGCGCTGACTCGACCAGGCGGAGCACGTCGAGGGCGCGCCACTTGTCGAGCAGGTGGATCGTGTGACCCTTGCGCAGGTACCAGGGCAGCTTGGTCATGAAGCCGACGTGGGCCAGCTCGGTGCCGGCCAGCATCGCCCCGCCGCCGCCCCACGCGCCGCCGGTGTCGATCTGGACGACCGCGGCGAGTTGCCGGTTGGTGAACACCGCCCCCTTGGGTCGGCCGGTGGTCCCCGACGTCAACACGATGGCCACCGGCCGGTCGGGCGACGGCGCCAGCGGGGGAGGGGTGGCGCCGGCGACCCGAGTGGCCGCGAACAGGTCCTCGGCCCGCGCCGCCCGTGGGACCACGACGATCTCGGCACCGACCGCGTCCGCGGCCGCGGCTCCACCCTGGTCGGGGGCCAGCACGGCGTCGGGCCGCACGACCTCGAGGCACCGCCGCTGCTCGTCGGCGGTGAACCGGGGGTTCACCCCCGCGGTGAGCGCGCCCAGCTTGGCCAGGGCCAGGTAGGCGACCGCGTAGTCGGCGGTCGAGCCGAGCAGGAGGGCGACGACCGACCCCTCGCCGATGCCCCTGGCGGCGAGGCCGGCGGCGGCCTCGTCGCTCGTCCGGTCGAGGTCGGCGAACGACAGGGACCAGCCCATGGCGGCCACGAACGCGGGCGCGTCGCCGAAGCGGGCGGCTGCGCCTCGCAGCGCGTCGGTGAGGGTGTCAGTATCTGACACCCCATCAGCTTTTCGCAGGAGCCCTCCCATGGCCAGGTGCGTCATCCGATTCGATCTGCGGGCGCCGTCCTTCGGCGCTCCGGCGGCCGATCTCTACCGCGCCGCGATCGAGATGTCGGCCTGGGCCGATCGTCTCGACTTCGAGGCCATCGTGCTCTCCGAGCACCACTCGGCCGAGGATGGGTACCTGTCGGGCCCGCTGGCCATGGCCGGCGCGCTGATCGGCGCCACCACCAAGGCGCCCATCAGCATCCAGGCGCTGCTGGTGCCCCTGCACGACCCGATCCGCCTGGCCGAGGACATCGCGGTGCTCGACCTGGCCAGCGCGGGACGCCTGTCGATCGTGGCCGGCCTGGGCTACCGGCCCGAGGAGTACGAGTTGTTCGGCGTGCCGTGGAAGGGCCGCGGTGCGCTCATGGAGGAGAAGCTGGCGGTGATGGTCCAGGCGTGGACCGGCGAGCCGTTCGAGTACCGGGGCACGACCGTGCGGGTCACCCCCAAGCCGTACAGCACGCCGCACCCGCTGGTGCTCATCGGCGGCTCCACCGAGATCGCCGCCCGCAGGGCCGGACGCCTGGGCCTCGGCTTCCAGCCGGCGCTGCACGACCGCCAGCTCAAGGCGTGGTTCGAGGAGGAGTCGCGGGCCAACGGCTTCGAGCCGGGCATGTGCATCATGCCGTCGCCCGAGGTGGCCAACGTGTTCGTGGCCGACGACCCGGACGCCCTGTGGGCCGAGATCGGCGACAACCTCCTCTACGACACCGCCACCTATGCGAGCTGGCAGCGGGCCGGCCAGCGCTCGGCGGTGCACCGAGAGGTCGCCACGGTCGACGAGTTGCGGGCCGACGGCCTGTTCCGGATCCTCACCCCCGACGAGTGCATCGAGTTCGCCAAGGAGGGCCAGGTGTTCGTGTTCCACCCGCTCTGTGGCGGCATCAGCCCCGACACGGCGTGGCGCAGCCTGCGCCTGTTCGAGTCCGAGGTGCTTCCCCGGCTCTGACCGGGAGCCGACGCGATGCCCCTCGACCTGGCCGCGCTCGTCGACCCCGCGCACACCGTCGTCGTCACCCAGGAGTGCCAGAACGGGGTGATCGGCCCGGAAGCGGCCCTGCCGCAACTGGCCGAGATCGCACGGCCGAGGATGGTGCCCGCGGCGGCGCGCCTGGTCGCGTCGGCCCGCCGAGCGGGGGTGCCCGTCGTGCACTGCGTCGCCGCCCGTCGCGCCGACGGGCAAGGGTCCAACGCGAACGCGCGTTTGTTCCTCGGCATGCGCAAGCTGCCGGTGAGCCTCCTGCCCGGAAGCGACGCAGTGGAGGTGATCCCCGAGATCGGCGTGGCCGACTCGGATGTGGTGCTGACAAGGCTGCACGGCCTCGGCCCCATGGGGGGCACGGACCTCGATCCCGTGCTCCGGAACCTGGGCGCCACCACGATCATCGGGGTCGGGGTGTCGGTCAACGTGGGTATGACCAACTTCGCCATGGACGCCGTGAACGCCGGGTACCAGTTCGTGCTGCCCCGTGACGCGGTGGCCGGGATCCCCGAGGACTATGCCGAGGCGGTCATCGAGCACACCCTGTCGCTGCTGGCGACGGTCACGACCGTGGACGAGATCCGGGGGTGCTGGCCGTGACGGGCACGGCCAACCCGGCCCGGGCCGGCGCCGCCGACGACGAGGCGGACCTGCGGGCCGTCGACGGTCGGGTGCCGGGCCGGCGGGGGATGGCCACCCGCCGCCGCCTGCTCGACCGCACCTCCGCCATGTTGACCACCACGTCGTACCGCGACCTCAAGGTGGTCGACATCGCCCGCGAGGCGGGAACGTCGCCGGCCACCTTCTACCAGTACTTCCCCGACGTCGAGGCCGCCATCCTGGTGCTGGCCGAGGACATGGCCCGCGAAGGGTCGGAGCAACTGATCGGCCTGGTCCGCGAAGGCTCGTGGTCGGGCGACGCGGCGTACGGCACGGCCCTGGCCGTGGCCGACGGCTTCATCGACTTCTGGGACCGCCACCACTCGGTGCTGCGGGTGGTCGACCTGGCCACCGGCGAGGGCGACGGCCGCTTCCAGAGCATCCGCACCCGCCTGCTCAACGAGGTCACCGTCGCCCTGCGCGAGGTGATCGACGAGCAGCAGGGCCGGGCCCGTCGCGGCGACGTGGACCCGATGGCGACCGCGGGTGTGCTCAGCGCCATGCTCGCCCACGTGTCCGCCCACCGCTACGGGTTCGAATTCTGGGGCATCCGCACCCGCGACATCCGCACCGCGATGGCCCGCATCCTCTTCACCACGGTCACCGGCGAGCTACCTCCCAGCTCGTGACGCGTCCTACATCGGCCCCTCCAACGCCCGGGCGCCTTCGGCATCCGGTTCGTCGGCGGCGCGGCTCCGCTCCGCTCCGCCTCACATTGGCCCCTCCAACGCCCGGGCGCCTTCGGCATCCGGTTCGTCGGCGGCGCGGCTCCGCTCCGCTCCGCCTCACATTGGCCCCTCC
>CAZWMT010000064.1:0-25638 GCA_964635055.1 uncultured Microthrixaceae bacterium
GGGGGGAGGCCGGAGGGGCGGTGGGGAGCGGCGGCGGGGGCGGTCGGTGGAGGGACGGCGGGGAGCGGCGGGTGGGGGGCGGCGGCCGGGGGGAGGCGGCGGGGGGAGGCCGGCGGCGGCCGGCGGGGAGCGAGGTGTGCCGACGGGGGGAGGCCGGAGGGGCGGTGGGGAGCGGCCGCGGGGAGCGAGGTGCGCCGACGGGGGAGGTCGGTGGGGCGGCGGGGAGCGGCGCGGCGGCGTGGGGTCGTCGGGAATCGTCAGGTGGACCAGCGGAGGGTCACCAGCGACCGGGCGGGGAGGGTCGCAGGGATGGTGAGGTCGCCGAAGCGGACGGTGACGGCCGTCGCCGGGCCGCGGTTGACCGCCACCAGCACGATGCGCTCCTCGCCGGTTCGGAGCGCCGCCGCCGCGAGGGGGTCGGACCCTGCGCCGGACACGGTCACGGGCACCACCGGTGAACCGGGAGGCGCCCAGCGGCCGACGTGGGCCAGCACGTCGGCGTCGACTGTGGCCGACCAGGTGCCGGCATCGGGGTCGATGGTGAGCACCCCCCGACACGTCGAGCAGCCACCCCCGTCGCGGCCCGAGCCCGGATCGACGGCCAGGTCGCCCAGGAGGGTGGCGTTGCCCCAGTGGCGCAGGCCGTCGAGGACGAGGTCGGCGGTGCCGAAGAACGAGCGATCGCCGGCGCCCCCCGGGTCGCCGCCGGAGCACTCGGTGACCCACAGGCGGAGGCCGGGGAACGCCCGGTGCACCGCGTCGTTGGCCTCCTGCTGGTTGCCGTGGCCGCAGCGGAACGCGGTACCGGCCACCCGGTCGCCGACGAGGGGGGCGACACCGGGGCTCGACAGGATGGCGAGCGGCGACTCGGGGTGCTCCCAGCTGTGGTCCCCCACCAGCACCCGGGTGTCGAGGCCCGCCTGGTCGAGCGCCGGCACCAGGCGGTCGGCGATGAAGCGGGCCTGCTGGTCGGCGTCCATGGACATCGCCGGCGCGCCGGTGGGCGTGTCGGTCGGCTCGGTCGCCACGGCGAGCCAGCCGATGTCGACGCCCTCGTCGGCGTAGGACTGCAGGTAGCGGACCAGGTAGTCGGCGTACGCGCCCTCGTAGCGCGGGAGGAGCGATCCGTGATCGAGCACGCCCGAGTCCTTCATCCACCCGGGTGCGCTCCTGGCGCTGGCGACGAACTCGATAGCCGGGTCGGCGGCCTGGATCTCGCGGGCGACCGGGATCACGGACTCGAGGTCGGGCGCGATGTCGAACGCCGAGAGGGTGGGATCGGGCGTGTCGGAGTCGTCGTAGGAGTAGGGCGGCCCGGCGAGGCTCGACGAGCCGACGACCAGGCGCACCACCGAGAGGCCGGCGCCCTGGTCGGGCGTGAAGAGCGCCTCCAGCGCCTCGGCCCGCTCGGCCTCGGGCAGGGCGGCCAGCACCGCCGCGGCCGAGTCGGTGAGCGCGGCGCCCACACCGTCGAACACCTGGCGGCGGGCCTCGTCGTCCACCTCGAGCACCGGCCCGTCGGGCACCGGCCCGCCGGTGGTCTCGGTGGTCCCGGCGTCCTGGGAGCTGTCGAAGCTGCCGGTCGAGGTCGGGGCGGTGGAGGTGACCGTGGGGTCGGTGAGCGTGAACTGCGAGGCCTCCAGGCGCATCGAGCCGGCGGCGGTGGAGGTCAGCTGGTCGATCGGGCGTTGCCGAGGCGGCTCGGGCGGCGACTCACCCGGCGCACAGGACAGGACCGCGGTGAGTCCCACGGCCGCGGCAACCACCGCGTGACGCCGCGCCGGCGAGCGCCGGCGGTGGCGGCATCGGACGGGCACGCGTGCCGAATGTATCGGGCGGGCCCACGGTCGCCCTGCCGAGGCGCGCCGTTGCCCGACGCCGCGAGCCCGGGCCCGCAAGGCCACGATCTCGACGCAATGACTGTCGGATTCCGACGGCTATTGCGTCGAGTTCGGCGATCGAGGGCCTCGGGCGTGGGCCTCAGGGTTGGCCGAGGATGAGGGCGCTGGTGGGGACGCCGGTGCCGGCGGTGACCAGCACGTGGGTGACGTCGGCCACCTGGTTGCACGAGGTGCCCCGCACCTGGCGCACGCCCTCGGCGATGCCGTTCATGCCGTGGATGTAGGCCTCACCCAGCAGGCCGCCGTTGGTGTTGATGGGGAGGCGACCGCCCAGCGACAGGTTCTCCACCGTGGCGAAGTGCTTCGCCTCGCCCCGCTCGCAGAACCCCAGCTCCTCGAGCTGCATGAGCACGAACGGCGTGAAGTGGTCGTACAGGAACGCGGTGGAGATGTCGGCGGGGGTGAGACCCGAGGCCGCCCACAGCTTGGCCGCGGCGGTGGCCATCTCGGGCAGGCCGGTGAGGTCGTCCCGGTAGTAGGCGGTGATGGTCTCGCTGTCGAAGCTGGCCGCCTGCACCGCGGCGGTGATGATCGCCGGGCGCTGGCGGAGGTCGCGGGCCCGCTCGGCGCTGGTGACCACCAGGGCCACGCCGCCGTCGCTCTCCTGGCAGCAGTCGAGCAGGCGCAGCACCGGCTCGATGATCCAGCGCGAGGCCTGGTGGTCGTCGATGGTGATGGGCCGGTCGTGGAACCACGCCGCCGGGTTGGTGGCGGCGTGCTTGCGGTCGACCACCGCGATGGCGCCGAAGTCCTCGTTCGTGACGCCGTAGCGGTGCATGTAGCGGCGGGCGTGCAGCGCCACCCAGGCCGCGGGCGTCATCAGGCCGTAGGGGGCGTACCACGACAGCCACGGCGGCAGGCCCCCACCGCCGCTGCCGGGGGCGCCGCCGAAGCGGAAGCCCGACCGCTCGTTGAAGGCGCGGTAGCAGACCACCACCTCGGCTACGCCGGTGGCCACCGCCATGGCCGCCTGCAGCACCGTGCCCGCCGCCGCGCCGCCGCCGTAGGGCACCCGGGTGAACACCGACAGGCTGGGGATGCCCAGGTTGCGGGCCACCTCGGTCTCGTCGCTGGTGTCCATGGTGAACGTCACCAGGCCGTCCACGTCGGCGGGGGTGAGGCCGGCGTCGTCCAGCGCGGCCTTCACCGCCTCGCAGGCCAGTTGCAGCTCGCTGCGGCCCGATGCCTTCGAGAACTCGGTCTGGCCGATGCCGGCGATGGCGGTGCGATCCTTCAGCCACGCGCTCACGGGGCGACCTCGCCGACGGGGCGCCGGGGCAGGTCGAGCACGGCGGTGCCGGTGATGTGGTCGCCCAGATCGCCGACCGCCCGGAACTCCACCTCCACCAGGCCGGCGCTCCCGTCGAGCCGGGTGGCGGTGACGGTGCCGTCGTAGGTGAGGGTGTGCCCCGGGAACACGGGCACACCCAGGCGGATGGACAGGTTCTTCACCATCGCCTCGGGCCCGGCCCAGTCGGTGAGGAACCGGCTGCAGTACCCGGTGTCCGACAGGATGTTCATGAAGATGTCGGGCGCGCCCTGGGCGTTGGCGTAGTCGCGGTCGTGGTGCACCGGCATGAAGTCGCGGCTGGCGATGGCCCCGGCCACGATGCGGGTGGCGGTCATGGGGATCGCCATCGTGGGCAGGGCGTCGCCCACCTGCACCGCTTCCCAGTGGAGCGAGCGGGTGGTCATCGCCCGGCACCCCCGGAGCTCGGGCCGGCGCCCACCGGTCGGAACTGCGGCAGCACGAGGCCGTCGTCGAAGTGCTCGAAGAACACCTCGACGGGCATGCCGATCGTGGCCTCGTCTGGCGCGATCCCCACCAGGTTCGACACCAGGCGGGTGCCCTCCTCGAGGTCGATCAGGGCCACGATGTAGCCCGGCTCGAACCAGGGGAACTGCGGGTGCTGGGGCATCACGAAGCTGAACAGGGTGCCCCTGCCCGCCGACTCGACGGTGTCCCAGTCGAGCGAGTTGCAGTGCGGGCACATCGGCCGGGGCGGGTGGCGCAGCGCGGCACACGTCCCGCAGCGCTGGATCAAGAGCTTGTGGTCCTTGGCCCCGTCCCAGAAGAACTGGGTGTCGGGGGTGACGGTGGGCGCGAGGCGGCTGCTCATGATGCGGCCCCGGCCCCGGCGGCGGGCTTGAACTTCAGGATGCGGAAGCGCTGGCGGCCGACGACCTCGCCGTCCTGGTCGGTGTAGGTGGTCACCCAGGTGACGAAGTGGCCGGCGCCGATCCGGGTCTGCTTCTCGTCCGAGATCGACTCGACCACGGTGGTGGCCGACACGGTGTCGCCCGGCCGCAGGTAGCGCACGATCTCGAACTCGGAGTTCGAGGCCAGCGTGGCGGTGAACCCGGCCTCGTCGAACACGGCCAACGGGCCGCCGTCGTCGCGCTCGACCGGCGATCCGCCCCGCTCGGCGATGCCGGTGATCTTCGGGGTGGCCATGGTCCAGGTCTGCAGCATCAGCGGCGGCGCCACCACCCCGCCGAACCGTGTGCCCGCGGCGAAGTCGGGGTCGGTGTAGACGGGGTTGTCGTCCTCGAACGCGGCCGCCCAGTGCCGCATCATGGGCTGGTTCACCGGGTCGGGCCCCACCGACGGCTGGTTCGACCCCACCGGCGCGCCCACGAGGGCGGCGATCCGGTCGGCGAAGTTGGGGTCGCCGTCGCCCCCCGTGGCGTGGTCGTTCATGGAACGTGTTCTTATCACCGCGCCCGGGTCCCGCCGAACGGGCACCGCCGCCGGCAGCGGCGCCGCGGGGTAGGGGCCTTCCTGGCCTGGCCTGGCCTGGTCAGGTGGGGAAGCGCACCGTCGGCGGGTAGGGCGGGGTGACGGCCGACCACGCCTCCTCGCTCGACGCCAGGCGGTACAGCCACTGGACGGCCTGGCTGCGGGTGACGGCGTAGCGGGGGTGGAAGGTGGGGTGCGCCGGCGGGCCGGAGACGACGTCGTTGGCCACGGCCCAGTCCAGCGCGGGGTTCGGCCCCACGTCGCTGAACCCGTGGGCGGGGAACCCGGTGGGCTCGCCGACCAATTGCCACAGCATCTGCACCAGCCGGGGCCGCTTCATCGCGTACTCGGCGTGGAACGTGTTCTGGGCGTTGGGGACGATCAACCCCTGTTGCACGGCCCAGTCCAGGCCGTCGTGGTAGGGGGCGTCGGCGGGCACGTCGGCGAAGTCGGTGTCGGGAGCGCCCTCGGGGGCGCCCATGAACCGCCACAGCTCGTCGACGGTCTGGCCCCGCAGGAGCGCGCTGTCGGGACGGAAGCGGTTGTGGGCCGACGGGCGCACCAACTGGTGGCAGGTGGCCCAGTCGAGCGCCGGCGTGTACCGCGCCGACCGGGCCACGTCGCCGTAGAAGTACCCGATCGGGCTCACGTTGCAGTCGGGCTCACTCACCGGCTCGGGCTCGAAGCGGCCGATGGTGGCGCCGTCGGTGTTCGGGCCCTGGGTGAACCAGATGTTGGCGTCGGGCCCGGCCGCGATCGACGAGATGTCGGTCAGGCCGTCATCGGTGAGCTCGGTCGAGCCGCCGGCAAGGGGGAGCCGGACGAGGCGCGAGGGCAGGTCGGCGCCGACGACGTCACGCCGGGCACCGTCGGTCCACAGCGATCCGTCCGGGCCGTTGGTGATCACGTGCGCCCGCGGCGTTCCGAGGCCGCACGTGCGGGCGCCGCTGGTGGTGAACGTGCAGAGCAGGACCTGGCTGTGGGGATAGGGGATCGAGTCGTCGTTCTCGACGGTCCAGAGGCGACCGTCGGGCGCCGCCGCGATGCCGAAGAGGTCGTCGGTGGGGTTGGTCACGCCGTCGAAGGGATCGGTGAGGAAGGTGTCGATCGGGCCGTTCGGGCTCAGGCGGTACACGCCGGCGACGAACGCGCTGAAGGTGACCCACAGGTTGCCGTCCGCGCCGACGGTGAGGTCGTTGCCGGCGGAGGGCAGGCGGAAGGTGGCCTGCACCACGCCCTCGGTGTCGATCTCCTTCACCTTGTTCCCGTACAGCGCCCAGAGGTGACCGCGGGGACCGGCGGTGATGGCCACCGGTGCCCGTACGTGGTCGACGGTGTGCTGGGTGATCGTCCCGCCGGTGGTGGCCTCGGAGAGGGCGCCCGTGCGGGGTGAGGTGGTCGCGGGGTTCGCCGCCGCCCACAGGTCGCCGTCGGGCCCGGCGGTGACCTGGCCGGTGGCGCCGGCATCCAGCGGGAAGGTGGTGATGTCGCCGGTCGGGGTGATGCGGCCCAACACGTCGTCGGTGCCGGTCTGGCTGCGGGCGAGGAACCACAGGTTGCCGTCGGGGCCGGCGGTGATGTCGGTCGCGGTACGAGCGCCGTCGGTGTCGCTGGCGGGCACGGTGAAGAAGGTGAAGTCACCCGCCGCCGCACCGGCCGGCGCCGAGCCTGCCCCCACGGACACGAGTGTGGCCAGCACCAGCGCCGCCACCGTCGTCACCCCGACGTGTCCCCACCGTGTCCTCATCGCCCGCCTCCGGCTCGTGATCGTCCGCGGGCACACTACGAGGCCGCCCGGGACCGTGGGTGGCGGGCGACAGAGCGAAGCTCGACGACATGGCGCGTGGTGCACACGCGCCATGTCGTCGAGTCGGCGTGACCGTGCGCCGGGTCAGCCGTCAGCCGCCGAGCGCGCTCACCATCGGCGCCCGGTTGGCCGCCTCCACCCGGTCGGTCTCGCCGGCGGGCGCCGCCGACTCGGCGGCGGCGCCCTTCCACAGGGCGACAGAGATGCCGACGATCCAGATGGTGGTGACGAGCCAGCTCGCGTAGACCAGCGGCATCACGAAGCCACCGTCGCTGGCCACGCCGGCGCCGGTCGCGATGGCCAGCGCCGCACCGATCCCGCCGGTGGCCACCAGCCAGCGGGGGAGGGTGCCGTGGGCGTGGGCCTGGGCGCTGATCGCCCCCATCGTGGCGGCCAAGCCGAACTGGGCGGCGGCGGACAGCACGCCGGCCAGCACCGCGGCGAACACCACCACGTCGGCGCCGAGCTCGTCGATCCGCAGGGCGACGGAACTGGACACGCCGCTGGCGGCCAGCCAGCCGACGCACATGACCGCGACCCCGATCGTGGCGATGGGACCGAGCGGCGCCGCGTCGGAGCCGCGCCACACGTGGGCCCGGACGGACCCGAACCACACCAGGAGGGCCAGCACGGTGAGTCCGAACACGAAGGCGAGCGCCTGGATCCCGCCGGGGTTGTCGGTGTACCACCGGACCCACTCGGCCGTAGCGGCGTCGGGTGCCGGTGGTGGCGGCGCGAGGGCGAAGCTGGCGAAGCTCAACACGAGGAAGACGATCCCCGCCACCGCACCGGTGCGCTTGTTCATGGTGTGCTCCTTCCGAGCGGGCCGCGGTGGGTCCGGGCCGTTGCCGTCACGGGACCACGGCGGTGCCGCACGGGGGTATCGCCGGGCGATACCGTCAGCGATACAGGCCCGGCGGCCTGGGTCGCTCGGGCTGGGTTGCGCGGCCGGGGTCGCTCGAGGTGCCGGGCCTCGACAGGAGGGCGCGATGGAGACGGCGAGCTTCGGTGAGTGGGTGCGCCGACGGCGCATGGGCCTCGACCTCACCCAGGCCGAGCTCGCGGCCAGGGTGGCGTGCGCCCCCATCACCATCCGCAAGATCGAGGCCGACGAGCGCCGGCCCTCGAAGGTGATGGCCGAGCGGATCGCCGACGCCCTGTCGCTCGACGGAGACTCACGCGACCGGTTCGTGGCCGCCGCCCGGGCGGTGTCGTCGCCGGTGCGGATGGGGTCGCCCGTCGTCGCGGCCACCTTCGGCCCGAGCGGCGACCTCCCGGTGCCGCTGCACCCCCTGCTGGGCCGTGAGGTCGAGGTGGCCGACCTGATCGACCTGCTGCACGTCAGCGGGGGACCGGCCCGGCTGGTGACCCTCGTCGGTCCGCCCGGCGTGGGCAAGACGCGTCTGGCCATCGAGGTCGCCTCCCGGGCCGAGCGCAAGTTCGACGTGCCCGCGGTCTTCGTCGACCTGAGCCTGGTGTCCGATCCCGCCGACGTGCCGGCGCGCATCGCCGACGCGGTGAGCACGCCGGCGGCGGCTCTGGTGGACGCCATGACGCTGGCGGTCCACGCGCTGCGCCGCAACCCGGCCCTGGTGGTGCTCGACAACTTCGAGCACGTCCTGGGTGCGGCCGACCAGGTGCAGCGGCTGGTCGAGTCGTGCCCCGACGTCGTGTGCCTCGTCACCAGCCGGGCGCCGCTGGAGCTCTACGGCGAGCAGTTGTTCCCCGTCGAGCCACTGGCGGTGGACGGCGATGCGGGTCCCGACGCCGCCGAGCAGGTGGCCGGCGGGGGTGAGGCGCTCCCTCCGGCCGTGCGCCTGTTCGTCGACCGGGCCCGGGAGGTCGACCGCCGTTTCGACGCGGCCACCCATGCCGGCGAGGTCGCCGAGATCTGCCGCCTCGTCGACGGCCTTCCGCTGGCGATCGAGCTGGCCGCCCGGAGGGTGCGCGATCTCACGCCCGCGGCCTTGGTGGACGAGCTCGGCGCCGATGGTCGGGCCCTGGGGACGGTGCCGCGAGGTCGGGCCGAGCGCCAACGGTCGGCCGACGGTGCCATCGCTTGGAGCTTCGGCCTGCTCACGCCGGTCGCGCAGGAGGTGCTGCTACGGGCGTCGGTGTTCGCGGGCGCGTTCGACGTCGAGGGCGTGGCGGCCCTCGCCGACGACCTCGACTCCGGCGGCGAGGGGGAGGTGGCCGGCGCGCTCGACGAGCTCGCGGCCCACGCGCTGGTGCGCAGTGGCCCGAGACCGGATGGCGGGCTGCGGAGCCACGACATGTTGATGGTGGTGCGCGAGTTCGGCCGCCACCGGCTCGACCAGCAGGGCCGGCTCGAAGCGCTGCGCTCGCGGCACGCCCGCCTCATCGCCACCCGGCTCGAGGCGGCGTCGCCGGGCATCGACGCGTGGCCCGAGCGGGACGTGATCGACGCATTGGTCATGTTGGACCCCGATGTGCGCGCCGCGCTGGCCTGGACGTTCGGCCCGGGCGACGACCCTGCGACGGGGAGGCGTCTGGCCGCAGGGGTGCTGACCCTCTGGTACTTCCGGGGGCAGGTGGCCGACAGCGTGCGGTGGTCGGAGATCGCGTACCGGTCGCTCGACCCGGAGCGGCTCGGCTTCGAGCGCTACCAGGCCGCCTACTACCTGGCCGCCAGCCTCTGGTCGGCCGGCGAGCTCGAGCCGGCCGCGGGGTACATCGACGAGGCCATCGCCGGGGCCGAGGCCGCGGGCGATGCCAAGTGGCTGGCCGAGACGGTGGGCATGAAGCAGATGCTGGCCCTGTCGGCCGGCGACATCGTCGCGGCCGCGGCACTGGCCCCCCGCTGCGTGGCCACCGCCGAGCGGGCCGGCGGCGAATGGCTGCTGATGGCGCACCTGCGGGCCGCCCGGCTCGCGCTGTTCAGCGGCGACCTGCCTGCTGCGGACCAGCACGTCGAGGCGCTGAACCGCCTCTGCGTCGAGGTCGCTCCGAGCACCTGGGGCCGGTCGAACGGCGCCGGCGCGTCGGGTGACGTCCGCCTCGCGCACGGTGACACCGAGTCGGCCGTCGACAGCTACCTGCGGGCCGTCGAGGGGTTCCTGTCGATGGAGGCGCCGGTCTACGCCATCGCGCGGGTGTCGAGCGTGGCCAACGCGCTGGTGGTGGCCGGCGATGCCGCGCGGGCGGCGCGGCTGTACGGGCTGGTCGACGCCTGGTGCGACGACCTGGGGGCGCCGCTGCACCCCATGGCCGCGTTCGCCCACGCCCACCACCGGGGCCTGGCCGAGGAGCAGCTCGACGACCGGTTCGAGGCCCTGGCCGCCGAGGGCCGCGACCTTCCCCGGGCGGTCGAGGGCGTGCAGTCGGTGCTGGCCGCCGAGCAGCCTGGGGTCAGGGGAGCGTGGTGATGGTGCCGGCGCCGACCAGGCCCTGGTAGGTGGTGCCCCCCGGGTAGAACGCCGGGGTGGTGGTGCCGGCGAGCTGGTCGGTGAGCCATCCGGTGGTGAGGGTCTGGGCCGCGCTGATGTTCTTGGCCTGCGGGCGACCGCAGGCGGCGATGCCGGCGGACCCCGCCGCGGCGCCGAAGATGTCGACGTGGGTGCCCGAGGTGATCTGGGCGCCGTGGAACGAGCGGGTGGTCAGCCTCTGCTCGACCAGCAGCACGCCCGACTGGTTGTTGTTGCACGAGTAGGGCGGCGAGGTGAGGGCGTAGATCGGCAGGCTGGTGGTGTTGAGCCCGGTGAGGCCGTTGGCCAGGTTGGCACCGATGAAGGAGTTCACCGGGTCCTCGAGCACGAGGCCGCCGAGGCGGGCGAAGGCCGACCCGTGGTTGGTGCGCAGCCGGTTGGCCACGTAGGTGACGGCCTCGCCGCCGGCCGAGTGGCCCACGAAGGCCCAGCGCGACGGCAGGGCCAAGCCGGCGCGGCCGGCCCGGCCGGCGGCGTTGTTGAAGCTGGCGACCAGGGCGCCGGAGCCGCCGGCGGCCGAGCCGAAGACGGCGGCGATGTTGTTGAGGTAGCCGGTGTTGTTCCCGATGTTCTGCACGGTGCAGCCGAACAGGTCGGCGGTGGGCAGGGTGGTGGCGAACACCACGTACCCGGCCGCGGCCAACTTGGGCGCGTACGAGGCCCAGTGCCCCTTGTTCTCGGTGAACCCGTGCTGCAGCCACACCAGGCCCCGCGGTGTCCCCGTGGCCGGCAGGTACCAGTCGGTGGGGGTGGCGTAGGTGCCGAAGGCGCAGCGGATCGAGGTGGTGTTGGTCACCTTCACCGAGGCGGGCGCGGCGGCCGCCGGTGCCACGCCGGCGGCGCCGACGACCAGGGTCAGGAGCAGTGCGGCCAGGAGCGAGACGGTGGCGGCCAGGGTGGCCGGGCGGCGGGCGGTACGGGTGGCGGCAGCGGTCATCGGAGCTCCTGAGGCTGGTGGTCGGGCGTCAGGTTAACACTGTTCACCCCGAAGCGCATCCCCGACCGGGGCGGACCTCATACACTTTAGCACTAAATGAGGACGGGGTCACCGCGGGCGGTGGTCGGGACTACCCGAAGAACTCGTCCACCTCGTACTGGTCGCCCTCGAAGATGTCGATGGCGACGATCTGGTCGTCGCGCACCTGGTAGAGGTTCACCCGGCGGAGCTCGAGCGTGTCGTCTCCCCGCCGCACGGACTCGCGCACGAACATCGCCACCCGGGTGGGCGACACCAGCCGGTCGAGCACGTCGACGGTGGCCGACTGGTCGCTGGTGCGGTCGAGCAGGGTGCGGATGGTGGCGATCACCGCCTCGCGCCCCTCGTGCACGCCGGCCAATGAGCCCCGGCCGGGCAGGCGCAGGGTGACCTCCTCCCCGTAGAAGGCGAAGGCACCCTCGGGGTCGCCCCGCTCCCACGCCGCGGCGTACGCGGCCATCACCTCGCTCGCATCCATGCGCGGAAATTACCGCTCCGGCGCCTCAGTCGCTCTGGCGCCGGAGCGTCGTCGCCCCGACCACCACGAGCACCACGATGAAGGCGGCGAGCACGGCCATGTCGCGCCACACCTCGTCGGTGACCCCGGGCTGGGTGGTGAGCTGCTGCATGGCGTCGACCGCGTAGGTGAGGGGGAGCACGGCCGACACCGCCTCGAGCAGCGGGGGGAGCGTCGAGCGGGGCGCGATCAGCCCGCACAACAGCAGTTGCGGCAGGACCAGCGCGGGGAAGAACTGCACCGCCTGGAACTCGGTGTGGGCGAACGCGCTGGTGAACAGCCCGAGGCTGGTGCCGAGCAGGGCGTCGAGCACGGCCACGGTCAGGACGGCCCACACCGCACCCCGCACGTCGAGCCCGAACAGCCCGAAGGTGGCCGTGCTGACCACGGCGGCCTGGACGGCGGCTGCGGCACCGAAGGCCAGCGCGTAGCCGCCGAGGAAGTCCACGCGCGTCATCGGGGTGGTCATCAGCCGCTCGAGGGTGCCGCCGGTGCGCTCGCGCAGGGTGGCGATCGACGTGATGATGAACATCACGATGAGCGGGAAGATCCCGATCAACACGGCACCCCACCGGTCAAACGCGCCGGGCGTGCCGCTGAGGATCCAGGCCAGCAGGCCCGTGAGCATCACCGGCGCCGCCAGGAGCAGGGCGATCGTGCGGGGGTCGTGGCGCAGCTGGCGCAGCACGCGCCCGGCGGTGGCCCGCAGCACCGGCGCGGTCAGGGAGGACGGAGCGGTCACGGGCGGGCGCCGTCCTCGATGAGCTGCAGGAAGGCGGCGCCGATGTCCGGCGCGCCGGTGTGATCGAGCAGCGATGCCTCGGTGCCGTCGGCCAGCAGCAAACCGTCGCGCAACAGGAGCAGCCGGTCGCACTCGCGGGCCTCGTCCATCACGTGGCTCGACACCAGCAGGGTGGTGCCGGCGCCGGCCAGATCGCGGAACAGCCGCCACAGGTCCCGCCGGAGCACCGGGTCGAGGCCGACGGTGGGCTCGTCCAGCAGGAGCACCTCGGGCCGGCCGAGGAGGGCCGCTCCGAGCGACACCCGGCTCACCTGGCCGCCGGACAGCGAGCCGACCAGGCGATCCCGCTCGGGACCGAGGTCGATCTGGTCGATCACCTCCTCCACCACGGCCCGGGCGGCGCCCAGCACCTGGGCGAAGTACCGCAGGTTCTCGGACACGGTGAGGTCGGCGTAGACCGAGGCGGACTGGGTGACGTAGCCCACCCGGTGGCGCAGCTCGACGCCGCCCGCGGGTCGGCCGAGCACGAGGCAGCGGCCGGTGACGTGGCGCTGCACGCCGACCAGCGCGCGGATGAGGGTGGACTTCCCGCTGCCGCTCGGCCCGAGCAGGCCGACCACCTGCCCCACGGGCACGGCGCAGGTGATGCCGCGGAGCACCTCGCGGCCACCCCGTCGCACCCGCAGGTCGCCCAGATCGATGGCCGGGTCGAGCGGCGGCTCGATGGCCGCGTCGCCGCCCTGGTCGGGCGCACCGGCGACAGGGGACGGACCCGGGGGCACCGAACGTTTCTAGTCCCCGCGATCAGCCGGTGCGCCGGGGCCCGCCCCGCTGCTGTCGCCACCCGGCGCGTCGCGGGGAGGCGCGGGGAGGCGCGGGGAGGCGCGGCAGGCGCGGCAGGCGCGGTGAGTACTGTCGGCGGATGCGGCAGACGGCGGGCGGGCGCCGACGAGCGGCCGGATGGTCGGTGCAGCGAACCGTCGGCCGGTGGGACGAGTGGTCGGTGGGGCGTGCGGACGGGTGTGCCCGCCGAGGTCCGATGGGCCCACATCGCGCCGGACCGGCGCACGAGGCGTGAGCGGCTCGGGCGTCCCGCCGCGGACGTTGGCCGGGCTCGTGGATGCCGAGCGAGCCGGTCGAGGACTCGGCTACCTGTTCTTCTGGAGCCACCGACCCGGCCCCGGGGGCGGTGTCGGCCCGCACGTGCTCAGCCAGTGGTTCGAGCACGCCTTCGAGGTCGAGGGGGTCAGCTATCCAACCGCCGAGCACTACATGATGGCGGAGAAGGCGCGGCTCTTCGGTGACGACGAGACGCTCGAGTTGGTGCTGGGCGCCGACGGGCCCGCCGCGGCGAAGGAGCTGGGCCGGCAGGTGCGCGGGTTCGACGAGCGCCCTTGGATCGAGCACCGGTTCGACATCGTCGTGAGGGGCAGCACCGCGAAGTTCGGGGCCGACGAGACCATGCTCGGCTACCTGATCGGCACCGCCTCGTTGGTGCTCGTCGAGGCCAGTCCGCACGACCGGGTGTGGGGCATCGGCCTCGACGCCCGTCATCGCGATGCCCGGCGGCCGTCGCGCTGGCCGGGCGAGAACCTCCTCGGGTTCGCGCTCATGGAGGCACGATCCCGGCTGATGGCGAGGGCCTGACCGTCGCGGCGGGCCCGGTGATCTGTGGGCGTGCCGGCGGGCGAACGGCTGGCGACGGCGTCACCACGACAGCCCGTCACAACGACAACCCGTCACAACGACGAGAGGGAGACCAGCCGTGGACTACGTGGCCCTATTGACCTTCCGTTCCAGCGTGCCCGCCGGCGAGCGTGATGCGGCGTTGATGCGTCGGGCGGCGTGGCAGTACCCGCAGAACGTGGACGTGGTCGCCGAGTACTGGCCGATGACCGACGACGTCCAGGTGGTCATCATCTTCTCCACCGACGACCCGGCGGCCCTGATGGAGCTGGAGTTCGAGTGGAACGACGTGTTCGACATCGCGATCAGCCCCGCGGTGTCGGCGGAGGTGGGTCTGGCCATCGGGCCCGAGGTGTTCGGGAGGCTGTCGAGGATGCAGCCCTCGTAGGCACGCCCGCTCGAGCGTGTGGGTAGGGGCGCCTCGGCCCACGACCGAGGAGCACGATGGACCACACGACGACGAGCGCCGGGCGGCGCGGTACGAGCGACGTCCGCGCCGCCCCCGAACCGGATGACCGAGACGACGGCGACACCGGCGACTGCGGCGACGCCTGGGACACCTACGACGCCGGCGACACCGGCGAGGGCACCTGGGACGACCGCCCGCCCGAGGAGCTCGACGACCAGCGCGACCGTGAGGAGTTGCGCCGTCGCTACTACGGCCTGCTGCAGGAGCTCCGGGTGCTGTTGCCCGGTGTCCAGGTGCTCGTGGCTTTCCTGCTCACCGCCCCGTTCGCGCAGCGCTTCTCGGAGCTGGACACGCTCGAGACCAGGGTCTACGCCGTCGCGCTGATCAGCGGGGTGCTGGCCGTGGTCGCCTTCGTCGCCCCGACCGCGTTCCATCGGGTCGGGTGGCGTCGCTCGCGTTCCAAGCGCCTCCAGTGGTCGATCCGCATGCTTCGCATCGGCCTCGTCTTCATGGCCCTGGCCTTCGAGGCTGCCCTGTTCGTGGTGCTCGGGTTGCTGTTCAGCCGGGGGGCCGCGTTGGTTGGCGTCGGGGCGATCGGGATGCTGGGCATGCTGGCGTGGGTGGTCCTTCCGCAGGTGGGTCAGCGCTCGACCGGTGAGCGGGACTGATACGGGCCGGTCGTTCAGGACCAGAGCTCGGCCAGCGCCGGCGCATCGTCGGCGGCCTGCGCGGTGCCGGCGGCGAGGGCGGCGGCCACCTGCTTCGGGTCCATCAGGGCATCGAGGTCGAACGACGCCGGCCCCCGCAGCAGTGACGGCGTGCCCGACTCGGTCAGCGCCTGCATCTCACGGTCCCGGCTGCCGGGCGCGTTGGTCATGCCGCTGTCGGTCGCCGGCGCGTGGGCGCCCAGTGACACCACGAGCGCCCGTCCGGCGCCGGCGGCGAGGTCGCAGTGGGTGCCCGTGCCACTAACACCGCCGTCCATCGCCCGCCGGTCGTGCAGCGGCTGCGGGGAGAACAGACCGGGCACCGAGCTGCTGGCCGCGGCGGCCCGGGCGACGGATGTGCCCGAGTCGGCCGTGACCACGAGGCGCTCCCCGGTGTAGGCGTCGACCGCCGTGGTGTGGAGCGCGGCCGGCCACCTGCGGATGGCCAGCACCGCGGCCACGCTGCGACGGAGCCGGTCGGGGGGCGGCGCCTGGGCGGCGAGCGCGGCGTGCCCGATGTGGCGGATGGTGTCGGGCTCGGCGTCGGTGGCGCCGCCGAACAGCTCGAGCGCCCGCTGCTGGCTGGGCTTCAGGGCACGCTCACCGGACAGGACGCCCAGCAGGGCCGGCACCCGGGCCAGGAACTCCACCTCGCCGGCGACGCGGTGCAGGCGGCCGGCCGCCACGATGGCCGCCACCAACGAACCCGCCGACGTGCCCACGATCAGGTCGGCCTCGTCGACCGCGACACCGCGCCTGGTGAGGCCGTGCAGGTAGGCCACCTGCCAGGCGACGAACCACAGCCCGCCGCCCCCGAGCACCAGGGCGCGGTCGTGGCCGGCGCCGTGACGGGCCTCGAACGAGATCGGGCGGGCCAATGCGGCGTCGGCGGCAACAGTGGCGTCGTCGTCGGCGGCGGCCGCGTCGTCGTCCGGCATCGCGCCGACGCTACCCCCGGCCGTCGTTCAGCGAGCGGCGATCTCCGCGCGCTTGGCGCCGATCAGCTTCTCGACGAGGGCGGCCGGCAGGGGCGCGTCCGGCGTGAAGTGGAGCGAGCCCTTGGTGGCCGTGTAGCCGGCGATGTCGGGTGCGACCGTGGCCAGCACCGAGCCGCTGTGGGGGAGGTAGGAGAGGTGGTTCGTGAACGCCGCGAACCCGGCGACCACCTTCCCGTCGATCCGGAACGCGGGCATGTTGTAGGACATCCCCTGCTCGGCGTCGGGGACGATGGCGAGAATCGTGCGCCGCAGGTGCTCGAGTGCGTTGCGCTGGGGCTCGGCGAGATGCTCGAGGTACTCGTCGACCTCTCGGGTGGACATCGACGATCAGGCCGAGAGGGGGGCGATGTCGGTGCGGTGGTCGACGGCCTCGATGTCGCGGGCGGTGAGCGGGTCGCCGCACGCGGGGCAGGCCAGGTGGGGGTGGATGGTGGCGCCGCAGGTGCGGTGGCGCAGCTCGACGACGGGCGGGGCGTCGGCGTCGGTCATCCAGCGCTCGCCCCACTCGAGCAGCGAGATGACCACCGGGTACAGGTCGATGCCCTTCTCCGTGAGGCGGTACTCGTAGCGGTCGGGGCGCTCGGAGTAGCGGCGGCGCTCGAACACGCCCTCGTCCACCAGCATCTTCAGGCGTTCGGCCAGCACGGGCCGGGGCGCCCCGGTGCGCTCCTGGAACTGCTCGAAGCGGCGCACCCGCCAGAAGGCCTCGCGCAGCACCAGCATCGTCCAACGGTCGCCCAGCACGGACAGCGAGCGGGCCACCGGGCAGCTCTGGTCGCCGATCTCGCTCCAACGCATGGTGTGACTCTAGTCATAGTGAGTTCTGTTTCAAAACGTACTACGTTCTGAATATGAACTCACTGGGGACGACGAACACATCGGGGACTGTGGTGGACCTGGCCGCAGGTGATCGCACTGCGGGTGATCGTGGTGCAGGGGGATCGCGCTCCGGTCTCGAGCAACTGCGCTGGATCAAGGAGCGGGGACCCGCCGCGGTGGGCGTGGCCGGCCTGCTCGACATGGAGATGGAGGACCTGGGCTCGGGCCACGTGGTCTTCACCGCCCGTACCCGACCCGACTTCGGCAACCCGCAGGGCACCCTCCACGGAGGCATCACCGCCACCCTGCTCGACTCGGCCATGGCGTGCGCCGTCTTCAGCGCCCTGCCGCCGGGGTCGACGTCGACGACGCTCGACCTGTCGGTCCGCTACCTGCGCAGCGCCCCGCTGGACGGCACCCGGCTGTGGGCCGTGGGCGACCTGGTGCACCGCGGCCGCACCGTGGCCACCGCCGAGGCCCGGTTGGTCGACGACCGCGACCGCCTGATCGCGACCGCGACGACCACCTGCATGGTCATCCCGAGCACCGGGGAGGCCGTGGCATGAGGACGTGGGCGAGGACGACGCTCGGCGCGAGGTCGGCCGATCCCAAGGTGGCCCTGCTGCGCGGCCTGCCGAGCCTGGCCGCCGTGCGCGAGCGCGACCTGGCCACGGTGGCCCCGATGGTCGAGGAGCTCGAGGCGCCCGCGGGCACGGTGCTGGTCACGGAGGGTGCGACCTGCCACGAGGTGCTGCTCGTGCTCCACGGCCACGCGATCGTGTCGGTGGGCGGGGCGCCCGTGGGCCGCGTGGGTGCCGGCGACGTGGTCGGCGACCTCGCCGTCCGTCAGGGCACGCCCCACGAGACCACGGTCACCGCCGAGGGCCCGATCCACGTGCTGGTGGCCGGCCCCGAGAGCTACCGGGCGTTCGTGCGCCACCCCGTGATCGTGCGGGCGGCGGCGGCCGGCCTCAGCGATCGCCTGCGCCGCGCTGACGCCGCTCCCGAACGCGACACAGAACTGAGCTGATCGGCTCATGATTCTGCGATCTTGCGTCACAAAGTCGAGCTCGATCGGAACTTCGTAGATGTAGTTTGAATCACCTCGGATAGTAGCGCCGGGCGCGGGTGCGGCCCTCGGCGCTCGCAAGGCCAGCGCGAACAAGGTCATTGAGCAGGTGTCGGGCAACGGAGACGTCCTCGTCGATGAGCTCGGCTCCTTCCGCGGTCGACAGACTGCCGCTTCGATGGATCTCGTCGAGGAGGAGCTGTCGCTTCCGGACCTGAGCCTCCATGCCCTTGCTGCCTGCTCTGAGGACAACCTCGTCGGACAGCTCGTATCGCGTCCCTCCGCGTGCGCCGACCCGGACGAGAAGTCCTTTCGCGACTGCGCCAGAAAGGACGGCCTCGGCGTTGGCGTCTGGAAGCGTGGTGCGAAGGCGCCTCGGTGTGACGGATCCATCCCGTCGAGCGAGGACGAGTGCGCGTCGCTCTGGAGCGGACAGCTGGTAGTGGGCGAGGAGAGAGAGCCACACCTGGTCCTCGACATCCACGAGGAACCGGTTCCGCACTGTCACGGTTACCGAGCTTGGCGTGGCGGCGAAGATCGGCGGCTCCATGAGCCTGGCCTCCATCTCCTGGATCATGCGGTCGACGCCTTCTCCGTACTCCTCGACGAGGCTCAATAGCTTCAGAACCCGCATGATGCGGCGATTGCGGCTGTAGTGCTCGTCTCGCATGTTCTCGAGCGTGATGTGACCTGGCAGCGAGCCGGGACTCTGGATCTCGATTCGGTCATCCCAGATCGTGATGTCCACGGTCGCGCCGGAGAGCCCGTAATCACGATGTGCCAGTGCATTGAGCACCGCTTCGCGAAGGACGGCCTCGGGGTACTCGGGCAGCACCTCCCGCCGCGTACCGACTACCGCGGAGTAGCGCTTCGTGTGATCAGCGATGAACCGAATGCACGCGTCCACGACGTCTGGAAGGGGGCCGGAGGACTCGAGGCGAGCCTCTGATGGGCCTGGCCCGGGTCCGACCCCGACTCGGCGCACCAGTTGGACCGTTGCTCCGGGCACGTACTTCTCGGGATGCCTCGTGAACAGAATCGCGGCAGCACGGAGCACGGCCGTGCCCGTCGGTGGCTCCGCCGGAAGGGCAACGCCGAGGTCGATGAGCGCTCTGTCGAGGTTGTCGCGTCGCACGGCGCGGCGCCCGTTGGCGCGCAGCGCCTTGTTGACGAGTGAAAGGTCGAGATCGACCGGATCGAAGCTCGCCAAGATCTCGTCTTCCGCAGCACGCTCCTCACGTTCCCGCACGAAGCGAGCAAGACCATCTCCGCGCAGTGGTTGACAGTCGCCTCCCACTCGCCGGAGCAGGCGGCCGTCGGGGGTTGTGACTATTCGGCCGCGAATCTCGGGAATGGCGCAGATCGTGAGTTCGATGTCGTCCACGCGCAGCGTCTGTACGCGCACCTGAACGTCGCACTCGTTCGCGAACCGCGTGATGCGGTCCTGCGTGTTCTGACTCAGCGGGCATCCCACGATGTTCAGATCGCGGTCCACGCCGTGGACGATCAGCCCACCCTCGGTCATCGCCATTGCCGGGATGGTGTCCTGCACGTCGTCGGGAACCCCTCTCTTGAAGTCGAGTTGCTCGTGCTCGACGCGCCCGAACAGTTTCCAGAACTCCGCGGTTGTCAGGACACGCGGGATCTCCGGGAGGCTGAGTTGCCGGGGCATCTGCAAAGATTACCGAATCTTTGCACGAGAACCGCTATCTCTGACCTTCCTTGTTAAAGATTCGAAAATCAGTGGTCTTCGTGCCGGCGAGAATGTCGTCCCTCAGACGCAGGCGTAGAGCGCGTCGATCAGGGCGCGGTTGCGGCTGCTCTGCCAACGGGGGATCACGTGGTTCATCACGTAGCCGAAGGCCACGCCGGCATCGGGGTCGGCGAAGCCCAAAGCGCCGCCGGTGCCGAAGTGGCCGAAGCTCCGGGGGTCGGGCCCGAGCGGGCGTCGCTTGCTGGTGGGCACGAACCCGAGCCCGAAGGCCACGTCCTCGCCGAGGATCGGGCACGGCCCCACGGAGTGCGGCCGGGTGGCGTCGGCCAGCAGCTCGGGGGACAGCAACGGCTGGGCCGGGTCGAGGAGCGCGGCGTAGAACCCCGCGACGCCCCGTGCCGAGGCATGGGTGTTGGTGGACGGCACCTGCGCCGAACGCCACTCCGGGGTGTTGACCACACCGACCGACGAGTAGCCGGGCGGGTTGAAGTGGGCCAGCGCGTTCATCAACACGTCGCCCTCCAGTCCCTCGAACTCGATCTGGCCGAACGGCGCGCCCGGGGCCCACACGATGTCGGCGCAGCGGGCCAGGTGCTCGGCGGGCACGCCGACCCACAGGTCGAGGCCGCGCGGCGCGACGGCCGACCGCAGCCGAGCGCCCGGTGACTCGCCCGACACGCGGTGGACGATCTCGCCCACCAGGTGGCCGAACGTGTTGGTGTGGTAGGCGTGGCGGGTGCCGGGCTCCCACCAGGGGTCGGTGGCCGCCAGCGCCGATGCCATGCGCTCCCAGTCCCAGAGGTCGACGTCGGTCAAGGGCTCGCGGATGGCGGGCACGCCAGCGCGGTGGCTGAGGGCATGGGCCACGGTGGCGGCCCCCTTGCCCCCGGCGGCGAACTCGGGCCACACGTCGGCGATCGGCGTGTCGAGCGCGATGGCGCCGGCGTCCACGAGCTGCAGCGCCAAGGTGGCCACGACGGCCTTGCCCACCGAGTACACGTCCACCAGCGTGTCGGCCGCCCACGGTCGGGTGTGGGCCTCGTCGGCCCACCCGCCCCACAGATCCACCACCACCTGGCCCCGCACCATCACGCAGAGCCCGGCACCCACCTCGCCCCGGTCGGCGAAGTTGTCCGAGAAGGCGCGGGCCACCGGCTCGAAGCCCGGCGCGCAGTCCCCGTGCACCGTCACGCCGGCCCCGGCTCTGGTGCCGTGTCCGGTGACGTTGGCCGCGACCGGCTCGAGGCGTCGATGCCCCGCCTCGGCGTTGCCGGCGAGCCAGGGGCGCCGCTGGCAGGGCGCGCTGAGGGGTCCCACGCTCGCCGTTCGGCGACGAAGCGGAACGCCGCGAGTGGTGTCATCCGGCCGGCGAGAACGTGCGTAGGTCGCCGGTCACGGCACGAGCGGCGAGGGGACCACGTCGACCCCCAGGCGGCCGAGCTCGTCGCTGAGGGCGTGGTGCAGCGCGGTGAGGTCGGGGCACGTGTCGACGTCGGCGATGATCGTGACCGCCAGGGTGCCCGCGTAGGACAGGGCCGCGAACGACACGGTGACGTTCCCCGTGGTGATGGTGAGCGCCACCGCGTCGGTGATCCGCGCCCCCAGGAACGTCAGCGCCTCGGTCGGGCCCCGCACGTTGGTGGTGAACGTGTGCACCAGCCGTTGCCGGTTGATGAACCAGCGGAACACACCGACCGCGGCCAGCAGGCGGAACACCGGGCCGACGATCGCCGACGACGCGCCACGGGGGGTCTGCTTGGCGGCGTGGGTGAGGCGTGCCACCGCGGCGAGCCGCGTGGCGGGGTCGCCGGCGGTGGGGATGCGCACGGGGACCACGCCCACGTCGTTGCCCAGGTCGGCGGCCGTGGTCGACGTCCTCGCCGACATCGGGACCGACACCACGAGCTCGTCGACGTGCTCGCCTCGAGCCGCCAGCACAATGCCGAGGGCGCCGCCGACGGCGGTGAGCACGACGTCGTTCACCGTGGCGCCGTGCTCGTGGGCCCGACGCCGGAGCTGCTCGACATCGGCCCGGACGACGGCGAAGTGGCGAGCCGACCCCGTGGGACGGTTCAACGAGCATCGCGCCGGCTTCGTGCCCCCTCCCGCACGGAGCTGGGCGGCCGCGTCCCGCACCCGTCCCGCGGCCACGCCCACTCGTCCGACGGCCTGGGCCCGCGATCGGAGGGCATCGCGCCGCAACGCGCCGGCGCCCGGCGGCGGCTGCGGGAACGGGCGGGTCGGCGCGGCCGGCAACGCCGCTGAGGCCGCCGACGCCGATGTCGCCGGCGATCCTTCCGGTACCGCTGCCGCCGCCGGTGGTGCTGCCGCTCCGGATGGCGGCGACGCGGTTGGCGATGCCTCCGGTGGCGCTGGCGACGCCGGTGGTGCTGCCGCTGCGGATGGCGGCGACGCGGTTGGCGATGCCTCCGGTGCCGCCGGCGACGCCGGCCGTGGTGCCGATGCTGAGGCCGCCGCCGGCGAGGCCGGCGATGCCGCCGGTGCTGCCTCCGGTGCCGCTGGTGACACCGAGGACGGCGATCCCGAGGGCGCACCGTCGACGAGGTTGGCGAGCACGGCCAGGCCCCCGATGCCGTCGGCCAGCACGTGGTGGAAGGCCACCACGAGGGCCACGCCGCCGGCCCCCAGTCCGCTGACCACCGTCAGGCGCCACAGCGGGCGGTCGCGGCGCAACGGCGTGCCCACCACCTCGGCGGCGGCCTGGAGCAGGGCGTGCTCGTCGCCCGGTGCCGGGCACGGGCGGTGGGTGAGGTGGTGGGCGGGTGAGAAGTCGGCGTCATCGACCCAGATCGGCCGGCCGCCACCGAAGACCGTGGGCAGCAGCACCTGGCGCAGGCGGGGCACGCTCGTCAGCCGGTCACCGATGGCGGCGAGGGCCGCGTCGGGGTCGATGTCGGCGTGCGCGTCGAGCAGCAGGACCGCCCCCACCTGCATGGGGGCAGGGCCGACGTCGGTCGCCAGCGCGACGAGGTCGTCGGGCGTGGCCCGGTCGATCGGTGGATCCACCCCGTGAGTGTCGCAGGAGGCGCGGTCGCCCGGGCGGGTCGTTCGGGGCGACCGGTCGGTCACTGTCGTTCGGGGTGCTGCGTGGGCGATGATGCGGCGTGGACCGATCCCGGCGCTCCGCCGCCCCCTGGGCTGAGGCCCGTCGCCGTCCGTGGCGCCGCGGGCCGTCCCGCCGTTCAGCCGTCGTGCTCATGACTGCGGCCGGCGCCCTGCTGGGGGTGGTGGCCTGCCCCGGCCCGGCTTCGGCCCTGGCGGGTGCCGCCGAGCCGGTGGCCGAGAACCTGTTGACCTGGTGGAAGGCGGCGATCCTGGGGATCGTCGAGGGCGTCACCGAGTACCTGCCCATCTCCTCCACGGGGCACCTGCTGATCACGGCACGGATCCTCGACCTGCCCGACGCCAAGGGCAGCGCCGGCCTCGAGGCGGTCAACACCTACGCCATCGCCATACAGTTCGGCGCCATCCTGGCCGTGGTCGGCCTGTTCTGGCGCCGCTTCGTCGAGATGGTGCAGGGGCTGTTCGGGCGCAACCCCGAGGGACGTCACCTGCTGATCACCCTGGTGATCGCCTTCGTGCCGTCGGCGGCGCTCGGCGTGCTGTTCGACGACAAGATCGAGGAGGCGCTGTTCGGGCCGTGGCCGGTCATCGCCGCGTGGGTCGTCGGCGGCGCGCTGATCCTGGTCCTCGAGCGCACGGGCCGCATCCCCGACCGCGGTGTCCCCGCCGAGGTGGGTCACAGTCGGCTGGCGGCCATCACCTACCAGCAGGCGCTCATCATCGGCCTGGCCCAGTGCGCCGCGTTGTGGCCGGGCACCAGTCGCTCGCTGGCCACGATCCTGGGCGCGCTGCTGGTCGGCGTGGCGATGCCCGTAGCCGTGGAGTTCAGCTTCCTGCTGGGCTTCGCCACCCTGTCGGCGGCCACGGGCTACAAGCTCCTCACCGATGGCGGCACCCTGGTCGACCAGTTCGGCGTGGCCACGCCGCTCATCGGCGCCGGCTTCGCGTTCGTCTCGGCGGTGCTGGCCATCAAGTGGCTGGTCGGCTACCTCGAGCGCCACGACCTGTCGATCTTCGCCTGGTACCGCTTCGCGGTCGCCGGCCTCGCGGTCGTCCTCATCGCGACGTCGGTGATCTGACCCGCGGGATACGGCCAACGGCAACGGCGCGACCTACGGCGATGGGTGCGGCGGTGTCGGTCGCACCCCCTTCCCGCCGTGGCCGATCACGCCTCGAGATCTCACGGACGGTGATCAGGTGGTCCGCTCGAGCCTGAACCGGAGGAAATAGCGGTCACCGGTGACGGGTATTTCCTCCAGAGACGTGCTGGCGGCGCAATCGAGGCGCCTTGGTGACGGTGCGTGGCGATCTGGCCGATCGGCCGGCCCGAACCGTCACCCGGTCCCATTCTTCGCGCCTTTGAGCTTTGCCTATCGAGGCGAGATGAGGTTCCGGTATCGGTCCCGCTCCCAAGGGTGTCAGGACAACCGGAGCTCGAAGTCGTCGAGGTCGACGTGGCGGGTCCAGCGCCAGAAGTCGACGAGGCGCCAGGGGCTGAGGCCGTGCACGTCGCCCTCGGCGTTCTTGTAGAAATTGTGCTCGATGTGCGGTGACGCCCACACCGTCATCCTCAGCTCGGCCTGGGCGCGCTCGTACCACTCGTCGTAGCGGTCCTGGCGGGGCTCCATCGCGGCCAGGCCGCCGTCGGCCAGCGCCTGCAGGCACTGGACGATGTAGCGCACCTCGCACTCGGAGTGGAAGATCAGGCTGCCGCCGCTGGCCAGGTTGGTTCCGGGCCCGTAGAGCATGAAGAAGTTGGGGAAGTCGGGCACGGTCATGCCCAGGTAGGCGCGGGGGCGGATGCCCCACCGCTCGCGCAGGTCGGCGCCGCCGCGCCCGATGATGTGCATCGGGAGCAGCATGTCGTTGGCCCGGAACCCCGTGGCCCAGACGATGACGTCGGCCTGGTGCTTCACCCCGTCGCTGTCCACCACCCCATCCGCCTCCAGATGGTCGACGCCGGCGCGCACCAGCTCGACGTTCGGCTTGCACAGCGCCTTCAGCCAGCTGCCGTTGTCCTGCAGGGTGCGCTTGCCGGTGGGCGGGTAGTCGGGCACGCACTTGGCCACGAGGTCGGGGCGCCCTTCGAGCTGGCTGGTGATCCAGTCGGTGAACATCACGCGGGTGAGGTCGTTGATCTCGCTCACCGCGGTCTCCTGGTGCTCCCACGTGGGGTCGACCTGCGCGGTGAGCAGGCCCTTGTCGCAGCCGGGCCAGAAGATGAGGAAGCGGAACCACCGCCCGTAGAAGGGCAGGTGGCGCACCGCCCACTGCACGCCGGGGCCGGCGGGCTCGTGGTAGTTCGGGTTGGGGAACATCCACTGCGCGGTGCGCTGGATGACGGTCAGGTGCTCGACCCGGTCGGCGATCGCGGGCACCAGCTGGAACCCGGTGGCGCCGGCGCCGACCACCACCACCCGCTTGCCGGTGAGATCGACCGAGTCGTCCCACCGGGCGGTGTGGAAGGCGGGCCCGTCGAAGGTGCCGGGGACGGCGGGCACGTAGGGCCGGTTGAGCTGGCCGACGGCGCTGATCACCGCCCGGGCGGTGAGGGTCTCGCCGGAGTCGAGGGTGATCGACCAGGTGGCGGTGCGGTCGTCCCACGTGGCGCCGAGCACCTCCGTGCCCCAGCGCACGTGCTGGTCGATGCCATGACGCTCCATCACCCCCTGGAAGTAGGCCTGCAGCTCGGGCTGCTGGGCGAAGAACTCGGTCCAGTGGTCGGCGGGCTCGAAGCTGTAGCAGTAGAAGTGGTTGCCGACGTCGACGCGTGCGCCGGGGTACGTGTTCTCCCACCAGGTGCCGCCGACGCCGTCGTTCTTCTCCACGACCACGTAGGGGAAGCCCGCCTCCTGCAGGCGGATGGCGGCGAGCAGGCCGGACATGCCGCAGCCGATGATCACCACGGGGAGGGCGGCCGCGGCCTCGGGGTCGGGCGGCGTGGTGGCCCGGGCGTCGCCGCCGTCGAGCTCCATCTCCTCGAGGAGCATGTCCACGTACTCCTCGGGCACGTCCTCGCAGAC
>CAZWMT010000065.1:0-25224 GCA_964635055.1 uncultured Microthrixaceae bacterium
AGTAGCGGCCCTGGTGGCGGTCGTTGGCGGCCTGGTCGTCCAACTGGCCGGTGCGTCGGTACCCGGCGACGGCGCGTTCGAGGTGGGTGGTGGTGCCGTTGAGCGCGAAGTTCAAGAAGAAGTCCTCGGTGGCGGGGTCGGCGACGCGTGTGATGGCGCGCACCTTGGAGTACGACAGGACCCCGGCGGCGAAGTGGGCGCGGATCTGGGGGAGCGCGGTGAGGGCGTGCGCGACCCGTAGGTGGTCTTGGGCGGTGCGCAGCGACATGCCGCATTGCCACATGAGCCAGTGTGCGGCGGAGCGGCACTCCCAGGTCGCCCATCCTTCGCGGCGGTCGAACTCGGCGACGAGCAGCAGCCACCGACAGGTCGCCGCGGCGATGTGGCCGGCCAACGAGGTGATCTCGGCTTCCAGGCGCTCGGTGGGCATGGCGGCGGCCTCGGCGGCGACGGCCTCGGCGGCCGACTCGCCGGTCGGGGCGGCGGGATCGGCAATGGAAACAGGCATCGACAGACCTCCGAACAGGCGTGGGTTGAACCCATATTCTCCCCACCCCCTATGACAGGAATCCGAGACCGAAAACGTTCACCTGAACGCTCTTGAACGGCAGGATTCAGCTGTTCGGATCAATCAACGGTGAGGCGCCGCCGCAGCTCCACGAAGACCTCGGGCCCGGTGATGGCCTCGAGCTCACCGGCGAGGGACGCCACGACGGGGAGGTCACCGATGTAGGCGTCGGGCTCCTCGGTGCAGCACCAGGCCATCGTTTCGCCCTCGGCGCCCCAGTCGGACCGGGTCCAGCGGCGGACGGTGGCGATGTCGGCGCCAGCGGCGCCGCCGGACTCGCTCGACTCGGGGTCGGGCGCCCACTCGACGCGGATCGGGAGCTGCCAGCACACCGACGGCTTCCAGTCGGTGACCGGCTCACCTTCGGCCACCGCCGCCAGGTGGAGCGCGCAGCCGGCCCCGCCGGGGAAGTCGGGGCGGTTGAAGAAGATGCAGGCGCCGTCGACCACCCGGGTGTGGGTGCGGTCGGCGTCCCGGTACACGCCACCCGCGGCGGCGGCGTCGCGCTGTTCGAACAGCTCGTCGGGGATCATGGCCGCCAGGGCGCCGATGGCCCGGGACTCGTCACCCTCGTCGAGGCCGGCGCCGACCGAGCAGCACCCCTGGCCCAGGTCCTCGGCCCGCTCCGGCAGGATCCCCTGGCAGCCCAGGCCCCAGATGCAGGTCCAGTTCGAGGTCAGGAAGGCCCGCTCGAAGCGCCAGGTCGTGTCACCGTCGACGATCTCCACGAACCCCTCTGGTCCGTCTGCGGGCTCGGCCACGACGCCATGATGCGGCGTCGACCCAAATTCCCGCGAACTGGCGGCCGATCGTGTCGTCAGGACGACCGGATCGGGCGCCAGTTTCGCCGACCGTTCCGGTCGCCGCCGGGTTGACTGTCAGACCACCTGGGGATGATGGGGGCATGGAGGAGACACCCCGGCTCGATGGCACCTTTCGGATCGACTGCGACGAGTGCGTGATGCAGCACACGTCCACCTGCGACGACTGCATCGTCACGTTCCTGTGCACCCGCGAGCCCGACGATGCGGTGATCATCGACGTGGGCGAGGCTCGCGAGCTGCGCCTGCTGCAGGACGCCGGGCTGGTGCCCGAGTTGCGCCACGTGCCACGCACCGGCTGATCTGATCGCGTGATCGAAGCGCTCGTCGCCGTCGGTCGGGCGGCGGGCCTCGATGCGGTGGGCGTCGCCCCGGCCACGCCGTTCGAGCGCACCCGGCGCGATCTCGAGCAGCGCAAGGGCGATGGCCTGGCCGCCGGTATGCAATTCACCTACCGCAACCCGGCACGGTCGACCGACCCGGGGCGCGCCCTCGACGGCGCCCGGTCGCTGGTGGTGGGCGCCCTGTCCTACGCCGTCGCGGACCGCGGGGACACCGATCGGCTCGACGCGACCGGCGGCGTCGCCGGAGCCCCAGGCTCCCGCGACGACGATCGTCGCCCGTCCAACCGTGGGCCGGCCGGCCGCGTGGCCCGCTACGCCCGCCGTGACCACTACGCCGACCTCCGGGCCGGGCTGACCGCGATCAGCGACCACCTGCGGGCCGACGGCTGGAACACCCGGGTGCTGGCCGACGACAACGCCCTGGTGGACCGGGAGGCCGCGGTGCGCGCCGGCCTGGGTTGGTACGGCAAGAACACCAACGTCCTGCTGCCCGGCAGGGGCAGCTGGTTCGTGCTGGGTTCCGTCGTCACCGACGCGCCCCTGCCCCCGAGCGACCAGCCGGTGGCCGACGGGTGCGGCGCCTGCACCCGCTGCCTCGACGGCTGCCCCACCCAGGCCATCGTGGCCCCTGGGGTGGTCGACGCCCGCCGCTGCCTCGCCTGGCTGGTGCAGGCCCCCGGCACGTTCCCCCTGGAGTTCCGCGAGGCGCTGGGCGACCGAATCTACGGCTGCGACGACTGCCAAGAGGTGTGCCCGCCCAACCGCCGTTCGGTCCGGGTCGGCGACCAATCCCCGGTGGGCGCTGGTCGTGTCGCCCACCCCGGTGCGGTCGACGCGGGCCGCGGGACCAGCCGCGCCGAGCTCGATCCGAGCGCCGACCCGGAGGCCACGGCGAGCGACACCGGTGACCGGTCGCTGCCCGGGCGACCCGCCGCCGAAGGCCGCACGACGGCGTCGGCAGATGCCGCCGGGCCCGGCGCCACCGTGTCGCTCATCGAGTTGCTCGACGCAGATGACGACACCCTGCTGGCCACCTACGGGCGCTGGTACATCGCGGGACGCGACCCGCGCCACCTGCGCCGCAACGCGCTGGTGGCGCTCGGGAACGTCGGGCGGGCCGCCGATCCCGAGGTGCGCCGGGTGCTCGACCGGGCCCGCCGCGGCGACGACGACCTGCTGCGCGAGCACGCGACCTGGGCCGCCGAGCGCCTCGACCTGCCCGTCGCAGCCGCATCGGACCGGAATGCCGCCGGAAGCGGTGCAGGCCGGACGACGCGATGAGTGGCCACCACCTGCTGGTCACCAACGACTTCCCGCCCAAGGTGGGCGGCATCCAGTCGTACCTGTGGGAGCTGTGGCGGCGCCTGCCTGCCGAGTCCACCACGGTGCTCACCACGCCGTACGACGGCGCCGAGGCGTGGGACGCCGCGCAGGCCTATCGGGTGGAGCGCACCCGGGAGCCGGTCCTGGTACCCAACCCCTTGCTCGCCCGCCACATCGACCGCCTGGCCGCCGAGGTCGACGCCGACCTGGTGCTGCTCGACCCGGCGCTGCCGGTGGGCCTGGTCGGGCCCCACCTCGAGCGCCCCTACGGCGTGATCCTCCACGGTGCCGAGGTCACCATCCCCGGTCGCCTGCCGGGCACGAACCTGGCCCTCAGGCGGGTGCTGCGCGGCGCGCAGGTGGTCGTCGCGGCCGGCGGGTACCCGGCGGCCGAGGGCGAGCGGGCGGCCGGTCGCTCCCTGCCCGCCACCATCGTTCCGCCGGGCGTCGATGTGGACCGGTTCCGTCCCCTCGACGCGTCGGAGCGGGACGAGGCCCGCCAGCGACTCGGCCTTCCCGTCGAGGGCCGCCTGGTGGTGAGCATCAGCCGCCTGGTTCCTCGGAAGGGCATGGACGTGTTGATCCGCAGCGCGGCGAGGCTCGCGAGCGGCCGCGACGACCTCACCGTGGCCATCGCCGGGGGAGGCCGCGACCGGGCCCGTCTCGACCGGCTGGTCGAGCAGACGGGCGCTCCGGTGCGGATGCTGGGCCGGGTGCCCGACGACGACCTACCCGGCCTCTACGGCTGCGCCGACCTCTTCGCCATGCTGTGCCGCAGTCGGTGGGCCGGTCTCGAGCAGGAGGGCTTCGGCATCGTGTTCCTCGAGGCGGCGGCCGCCGGTGTGCCGCAGGTGGCCGGGGAGAGCGGCGGATCGGCCGAGGCCGTCGTCGACGGCGAGACGGGGGTGGTGGTCGCCGAGCCCGATGACGTCGAGGCGGTCACCGCCGCGCTGGCCGGGCTGCTCGACGTCCCGGAGGCCCGCCGGCGCATGGGGCGTGCGGCCCGAGCCCGCGCCGAGGCCGAATTCGCCTACGAGGTGCTCGTCGAGCGCCTGGCCGGGGCCCTGCCGTGACGGACCCGCACAAGGCGGATGACGGCGGGGCGGAGGACGGCGGTGCGAACGATGGTGTGGCCGGGGTGGCGCCCTCGGGCCCACCGCCCGAGACGCCCGGCCGACGCATCATCACGGTCAGCCGGTGGGGCACCGCCGTGTTCACGGTCACGGCCACGGCGGCGGTCGTCGACCGGGACGCTTTCGGCCTGGTGAACGTGGTGGTGTCGCTGGCGCTGTTCTCCGTCGGTTGCGTGGTGTTCCTGTGGGCCTTCGGCATCGCCGTGAGCCGCAGCCGCACCGACGCGATCGGCATCGGCGGGCTGTACTTCCTGCAGGGCACCGCCCCTCGCCGCGTGCAGGCGGCGTTGCTGGTGCCGCTCGCCGTGCAGGTCACCGTGGCCCTCGTCACCGCGGGGCTGCGGCCGTTCACGAGCCTGGCCTTCGGGGTGCTGGTTCCCATGTTCGGCCTCGGCCAAGCGGGGCTGTGGGGAGCGCGCCACGGCCGCTTCGGCTCCCGGTTCTCCGCCGAAGGCCCCGATGGGCCGGCGCGGCCCAACTAGGCTCCGCACCGATGCCCGACCAGGCCACTGAGCGCACCACCATCGACGCATCGCCGGCGCGCTGTCTCGAGGCGGCGTTGGCCTTCGAGTCGTACCCGACCTGGGCCCACGACATCAAAGAGACCGAGGTGCTCGAGCGCGACGACGAGGGCCGGGGCACCCGGGTGCGCTTCCGGGCTGCGGCCATGGGTCGCAGCACCACCTACATCCTCGGCTACGACTACAGCGAGGCTCCCGAGAAGCTGTCGTGGACGCTGCTCGACAGCGACATCACCCGCCAGCTCGACGGTTCCTACGTGTTCGCTCCGGTCGACGGCGACCCGGAGCGCACCGACGTGACCTACGAGTTGGCCGTCGAACTGGTCGTGCCGCTCCCCGGGTTCGTCAAGCGGCGGGCCGAGTCCCGCATCATGCACACCGCCCTGCGGGAGCTCAAGGCCTGGGTCGAGCGCAGCACCGCCGCGTGAGGATCCTGCTCTTCACCGGGAAGGGCGGTGTCGGGAAGACCACGGTGGCGGCGGCCACGGCCCTGCGCTGCGCCGATGGCGGGCGACGCACGCTGGTGCTGTCCACCGACCCGGCCCACTCCCTGGCCGACGCCCTCGGGGTGCCACTCGGAAGTGACCCGTCCGAGATCGCCCCCCGGCTGTCGGGCCAGCAGCTCGATGCCCAGCAACGCATGCAGGAATCGTGGTCGGAGATCCAGGCCTACCTGACGCAGGTCCTCGACTGGGCGGGGGTGGCCGGCATCGAGGCCGAGGAGTTGGCGGTCCTGCCGGGCCTGGACGAGATCTTCGCGCTCGCCGACATCAAGGCCTTCGCCGCGTCCGGCCAGTGGGACACCATCGTGGTGGACTGCGCCCCGACCGCCGAGACCATCCGCCTGCTCTCCTTGCCCGAGATCCTGGCGTGGTACATGGAGCGGGTGTTCCCGGCGAGCCGACGGCTCAACCGCGTCCTCTCCCCGGTGCTGTCACGGGTCACCAACCTGCCGGTGGCCGGCGACGAGGTGTTCGGGGCGGCCCACCGGTTCTACGATCGGCTCGACGGCGTGCGTGACCTGCTCACCGACGCCGGCGTCACGAGTGCCCGGCTGGTGGTGAACCCGGAGCGCATGGTGATCGCCGAAGCGCGCCGCACCCACACCTACCTCTCCCTGTTCGGCTACCGGGTCGACGCGGTCGTCGCCAACCGGGTGCTGCCGGCGGCTGTGGACGACCCGTGGTTCGCCCGTTGGCAGGCGCTGCACACCGAGCATCTGGCCACCATCGAGGAGGGGTTCGCCCCGCTTCCGGTCCTGCGGGCCCACCTGGCTCCCGACGAGCTGGTCGGCATGGACGCCCTCCGCCACTTCGCCGCCGAGCTCTACGGCGACCTCGAGCCCGATGCCCTCCTCCACGAGGGCGAGCCGCTGCGCATCGAGCGTGACGGCGACGGGTGGCGCCTCGACCTCGAACTGCCCTTCGCCGAGCGGGGCGAGGTCGACGTGGCCCGGCGCGGCGACGAGCTGATCGTCACCGCCGGCCCGTACCGGCGCGCCCTCCTGCTGCCCGACAGCCTCCGGCGGCGATCCGTGAGCGGTGCCACCCTGCGCTCAGGCACACTGGAGGTGACGTTCCGCGGCGAGCGGGCCCCGACGCCCGAGTCCCACCAGGAGCACGCCACATGAGCGGAGCGGGGGCCCGAGCGGCCCGTGAGCGAAGCGAACAGGAGCGGGGGACATGAGCGGAGCGGGGGCCCGAGCGGCCCGTGAGCGAAGCGAACAGGAGCGGGGGACATGAGCGGAGCGGGGGCCCGAGCGGCCCGTGAGCGAAGCGAACAGGAGCGGGAGACGTGAACGACGAGCGGGCCGATGAGGGCCTCGAGCACCTGCAGACCGCCGCCCACGAGATGATCAAAGCGGCCCGCGCCTTCCTCGACGTCGCCGAGGAGTTGGTCACCGACCCCAGGACCGCCGACACGGTGCTCGGCTTCATCGACACCGTGGCGGGCGCCGCGGGCAGGGCCCGCGCGCCGGGCGGAGGCGACGGAGACGAGCCGGTCGAGCACATACCGGTCTCCTGACTACCTGGCCGCGGGCCCTTGAGGATCCGGGGTCGCCGGCCGATGAGGGCAGCAATGAGGCTGCTTCGACTCCATGACGAGGCCCCCGGGGGGGCGCGCCTGGAGCTCCATCCGAGGATGTCTGTCGTGCGGGGGCTCGACGGGCCGACCCGCGAGCGGATCCTGGCCGCGCTCGCCGCGCTCCCGGGCGGCCGCGGGGTCGAGGGTCTGTCCGGTGTGTCCGGGACGATCGAGTCGACGGGCGTCCTGCTCGATCTCGAGCCGTCCACGCTGGCCCTGCTCGACCTGATCAGCGATCTGGACGTGGTCGTGCGAGCCGACGACTTCGAGCATCTGGGGTCCGGCCCGCTCGGTGCCGGTGCGGCCGTCGTCACACCGCCACCCCGCTCCCTCGACGAAGCCCGCCAGGCCCAGCGCGAGATCGGAGCCACCCACGGTGCGCTGCGTCGATCGCTCGACGCCCTGGAGGAGGCGCACCGCCGTGTGCTGGCCCGACGCTCGGTGCTGGCATCGGCCCTGGCCGATCTGGGCGTCGAGATGTCGTCGCGGTCGGCGCCGGTCGAACGGGCGATGGCCGAGCACGACCACGAACGCACGGCCCCACGTGCGGGCACGGTGGTGCTCGACAGTCCGGGCCCGACCCCGGAGGCGGTGGCTGCGCTCGCCTCCGCCGCCGCCCGGGTGGACCGGCTCCGGACGCGCCGAGACGAGACCATCGCCGCCCTGGCCCCCTTCGACGACATCGACACGACCGCGGTGGAAGCCGCGCTGGCGGAGGTCCGCAGCCGCGGCGAGGGTGGGCGCCGGCTCGATCCGCAGGCCCAGGCGGTCGCCGACGCGCTGGTCGCCGCCGAAGAGGCCCTCGACGCCTACGACACCGCACTCGAAGCGTCGGGACGGGGGCCGGTTGCCGCCTACCGTCGTCTGGACGAGGCTCAGCGCTGGTTCCTGGCTGCGGATGCGGCGGTCAAGCCGCCGGTGATCGACCCCGAGGACGCGCGCGAGCTGGAGGCCGCCCACGACGAGGTGCAGGCCGCCGAGCTGCGCCTGACGGCGGCGCGCATGCCGGGCAAGAACATGAAGAAGCGCCTCGATGACGCGGTGGAGGTGGAGCAACAGGTCCTGGCGAGGATGGGCTTCGCCACCTACACGGCGTTCGTCATGTCCACGACGGTCCCGTTGGTGAGCCCTGAGCTGAAGGCCCAGCACGAGCAGGCCCACACCGCGTACCTCGAGGCCGAGGCCGCGTTCATGGAGGCGGGAGCCGCCCTCGAGCGCGATCCGGAACGCCTCGCCCTGGCGGGCGCCGTGGAGGAGGCGAGGGAACGGGCACGGGAGATCGTCGGGACGCTGGCCCCGCCCGAGCTCGAGCCGGCGCTCCGGGAGCGCACCGTGGAGGACGAGGACCATGCCGCACGGGTGGCCGACGCCGCGGCCGGGCTGCGGCGGGCGCTCGAGGATGCGGGCGTCGACTTCGGCGATCTGGACCTGCAGCACGACGAGATCGTCGAGGTGGCGGTGGTCTGGCTGGCCGACATGCTCGACGCCTCCGATCGTCGCCAGGAGCTGGAGCAGGCGCTGCGGGCGCTCGAGGACCAGATCGCCTCGGCCGAGCTGGAGCTCGCCGACATCGAGACCTCGGCCCCGAGCCTGAGCGCCATGACCAGCGGTCTCGCGGGCCACGCGGACGACCGGGGTGCCGATGGCGGCGCAGACCGCATCGCCTCGCTCGACGTGCCCGACGACCAGCCCGACCAGATCGGCGAGCTGCCCGACCAGATCGACCGGCCCAGCGACGACGTCGATGACATCGACGACATCGACGACATCGACGACATCGCCCGGGCCGACCTCGAGCTGGCGCTGGCGGAGGTGGACGCCGAGGCCGCGGACCTCGAGGAGCAGATCGACGCCCAGGGTGCGCTGGTGGCCGCCGCCGCTGCGGGCCTCGCGGGCGCGACCGCACAGGTCGAAGCGCTCGAGGCGGCGCCCGTCGAGCCGACCGCGTCGGATCACTCCCCGGACGCGTTCGCGGACGGCCCGCTGGCCGAGGCGAGCGGCCTGGCCCAGGTGGAGTGGTACCTCCTGTCCCGGCTGGCGGCCCAGCGGTCGGTGTCCTACGCGGGCTCGGTGCCACTGGTGCTGGACGAGCCCTTCGGACGCATGGCCGACGAGGACGTCACGTACCTGCTCGAGCGGTTGGCCCGGATGACCGATGCCGTTCAGGTCGTGTTCATCGGCGACGACCACCGGGTCGTCGACTGGGGCGCGGCAGCCGACGAGCGCATCGTGTCGGTCGTCTCTGGCTGATCAGTCCTGGCTCGTCGGGGTAGGTGGCTACGATCCAGGGCAATGGCCAACATCAACGAAGACACCGTCCGTGAGCTCGCGGCGGTCTCGGGTGGTGGGGCTCCGGTGGTCAGCTGCTACCTCGACGTCGACGGCCGCCGGTACCCCCGACGACAGGATTACGAGGCCCAACTGGAGAACCTGCTCCGGCGGGCGCGGTCGCGGGCGAACGGTACCGGCTCGGTCATCGACGATCTCGCTCGGATCGAGGAGTACGTCCACGCCGGGCTGGACCGAACCGACACCCGGGGCCTGGCCATGTTCAGCTGCCAGGCCGAGTCGTTCTGGGAGGCGATCCCGCTGGCCGTCGCCGTGCGCAATCAGGTGGTGGTCAACCAGTCGCCGGCGGTGGGTCAGCTCGAGTTGCTGCTGCACACCTACGAGCGCATCGGGGTCCTGCTGGTCGATCGCCAACAGGCTCGCTTCTTCGTGTACGAGCTGGGCACACTCGTCGACCGCTCGGAGTTCCTCGACGAGCTCCCACGCGACTACGACCACCGGGGCGAGCGCGAGCGGGGGGACACCCACGGCCACGTGGACGACCTCGTCGACCAGCACCTCCGCCGGGCCGCGGCGGCTGCGTTCGCGGCGTTCCAGGCCCAGGAGTACGCCCACCTGCTCGTCGGTGCCCCCAACGAGATCGTCGGCGCGGTCGAGGGGCACCTGCACCCGTACCTGGTCGAGCGGCTGGGTGGGCGCATCACGGTGGCGGTGAACGCCGCCGACGACGCCGTGCGCGAGGCGGTGCTCGAGGCCGAGGATCGTCTGGTCCGTGCCCGTGAGACCGCGGTCGTCGAGCGGCTGCGCGACGCCATCGGCACGGGCCGCCGGGCCGTCGCGGGTCTCGAGGACGTCCTGAAGGCCCTCGTCGAGCGCCGCGTCGAACTGCTCGTCATCTCCGAGGGGTACGGCGAGGCCGGGTGGCGTTGTCCGGGGTGCGGTCACCTCGCCGCCATCGGCCGCCGTTGCCCGCTGTGCGGCGCCGACATGGTCGAGGTCCCCGACGTGGTCGAGGACGCGGTCGAGGAGGCATTGCTGCAGTCCTGCCGCATCGAGATCTGTGTGGGCAACGCCGATCTCGACGTGCTGGGCCGGGTCGGCGCGCTGCTCCGCTACTGAACGTGGCGCCCCCCGGTGGGCCCCCCACCGTCGGGGTCGACATCGGTGGCACGAAGGTGCTCGGCGTGGTGCTCGACCCGAGCGAGCCCGGCGCCGCGCCGCTCGCGATGGCCCGCCGGCCCACACCTCGAGGCGGCGCCGCGGTGGTGGCGGCGATCGCCGCGGTGGTGGACGAGGTGGTCGCCGAGGCCGGGCACCCGGAGGTGGCCGCGGTCGGCGTGGGCCTGCCCGGCCTCGTCGACCGCGACGGTATCCTGCGCTCGGGGCCCAACCTGCCCGGCGTGGTCGACCTCGATGTCGACGACGCGCTGCACGAGGCACTCGGCCTCGTGGTCACCGTGGACAACGACGCCAACTGCGCGGCCTGGGCCGAGCACTGGTGGGGATCGTGCCGCGGCATCGACGAGGTGGTGCTCGTCACCCTGGGCACGGGCATCGGTGCCGGGTTGATCACCGGCGGGCGGCTGTTCCGGGGCGCCCACGGCATGGCCGGGGAGCCGGGACACATGATCGTCGACCCCAGCGGGCCTCGTTGCCCGTGCGGGCAGCGGGGCTGTTGGGAGCGCTACGCCTCGGGGAGCGGCCTGGGGTTCCTCGCCCGCGAGGCAGCGGTCGCCGGGCGCGCCGACGCGGTGGTCGAGCGGGCGGGCGGCGACCCCGAGGCGGTCCGCGGCGAGCACCTCACCGCGTTGGCACGGGTCGGCGACGCCGACGCGCTGGCCGTCATCGACGACTTCGCCTGGTGGGTGGCCATCGGACTGGCCAACCTGGCCAACGTGTTGGATCCTGGGACGATGGTGATCGGGGGTGGGTTGGTGGCCGAGGCGGATCTGTTCCTGGAGCCCACCCGTCGGGCCTTCGCGTCGTTGGTCCTCGCCGGCGACCACCGGCCGGTGGTGCCCATCGTCGCTGCCGAGCTCGGCGAGCGTGCCGGGGCGGTCGGCGCGGCCCTGCTGGCGGCCGAAAGGGGTTCGGGGGCCGAGGGGTCGAACCGGTAGCCTGCGGCCGATGGAGTTCCGCCGCATCACCTCGCTGCCCCCGTACGTCTTCACCATCATCGACGGGCTCAAGATCGAGGCGCGTCGGGCGGGTGAGGACGTGGTCGACCTGGGGTTCGGCAACCCCGACCTGCCGTCGCCGGACGTGGCGGTGGAGAAGCTGGCCGAAGCCGCCCGCAACCCCCGCAACCACAGGTACTCCTCGAGCCGAGGGATCCCGAAGCTGCGGGAGGCGGTCGCCGCGCTCTACCAACGTCGTTTCGGTGTGGCGCTCGACCCCGACCTCGAGGTGATCAACACCATCGGTGCCAAGGAGGGCTTCTCGCACCTGATGTGGGTGCTGTTGCAGCCGGGCGATGCCGCGCTGGTGCCCTCGCCGTCGTACCCCATCCACATCTGGGGGCCGTTGTTCGCCGGGGCCGACGTCCGGGAGATGCCGTTCGGGCCCGACACGGACTTCTTCGAGACGATGCAGGAGGCCTGGGAGTACTCCTGGCCCAAGCCCCGCGCGATCGTGTTGTCCTTCCCGCACAACCCCACCACCGCCTGCGTCGACCTCGACTTCATGCAGCGGGTGGTCGACTTCGCCCGCGAGCGCGAGGTGATCCTGGTGCACGACTTCGCCTACGCCGAGCTCGGGTTCGACGGGTACCGGCCGCCCTCGATCCTCGAGGCCGAGGGGGCGAAGGAGGTGGCGGTCGAGCTCTACTCCATGACCAAGTCGTTCTCGATGGCAGGATGGCGATCGGCGTTCCTCGTCGGCAACCGCGACGTCGTGCAGGCACTGGCCAAGCTCAAGTCCTACCTCGACTACGGCACCTTCCAGCCCATCCAGATCGCGACGACGGTCACGCTGAACGAGGTCCCGGACTTCCCCCGCGAGGTGCTGGCGATCTACCAGAGCCGTCGGGACACGCTGTGCGACGGCCTCGAGCGCATCGGTTGGTCGTTCCCGCCACCGAAGGGAACCATGTTCGCGTGGGCGCCGATCCCCGAGCCCTACCAGGAGATGGGTTCGATCGAGTTCGCGTCCTTCCTGGTGAAGGAGGCGAACGTGGCCGTGTCACCGGGAATCGGCTTCGGCCCCGGCGGCGAGGGGTTCGTGCGGTTCGCCCTCATCGAGAACGAGCAGCGCATCGCCCAGGCCATCCGCTCGCTGCGCAAGGCGCTCGTGAAGCTCTGACGCAGACCTGAGCGGTGACGTTCGGCCCTGGCGCCGAGCCGGGAGGCGGCGGACGATCCGAGTACAGGGCGGCCGGACGGCTGTGCCTGTTCCTCGAGAGGAGTGTCAGATGAGGCACCGTCTCCATCGCTCGATCGTCGCCGCCGCGCTCGTGGGAGCCATCGGGCTCCTGGGCGTTCCCGCCGCGTCAGCCGGCACCATCGCACCGGCCGACGGCGCGCCGGAGGTCACGACGCCCGGCCCGGCCGAGTCGGCCGAGGGCGCGACCCCCACCGGCAGCATCGTCTACATCAAGAGCAACAACGTGTGGCTGAGCAACCCCCAGGGCACGAGCACCCGGCGGCTGACGACCAACGGCACGACGGCGCAGCCGTACCGTGGCCCCTCGCAGTCCACCGCCGGCGTGATCGCCGCGGCCCGTGGCCGGTCGATCGTGTTGCTGTCGCGCACGGGCCAGCTGCTGAAGCTCATCGTCCCGAGCTCCAGCCACGTGGTGGGTACCGGTGACGGGACGTGTACCCACACCACCTCCGGAACGATCTGCGGTCACGGCATCACCGAGACCGCGCTCTCACCCGACGGGACCAAGGTCGCGTTCACCACCGACTACGTGCTGTACACCTCGCCGGGCACCGTTCCCGCCGAGCGCACGTACGTGTACAGCGTCAGCACCGGCCACGCGCTCACCAGCCCGGGTGCGGGCTACGGCAACCCGTCGTGGTCCAGCACTTCCGGCCTGGTGGTGGAGAAGATGCGCAACCTCGGTTCGAGCGGCCGCATCTTCCACTGGGCCACCAACGGATCGGTCGGCCTGTGGTTCGCCGGCTCCGAGATGGAGTGGAACCCCGACCTCGCTGCCGTCAACGCCAACCTGGTGTACGCCTACGGCGGCTTCGAGAACATCTACTACCTGCCCCTCGGCCACTCGCGGGGGTTCTCCCAGCAGCCGCTGATCTACTGCCAGGTCCAGGACCCCAACGGTGTGTTCGATGACCCCACGTGGTCGGGTGACGGCACCTGGCTGGCCTGGGAGGAGTCGAGCCTCGACCGCGCCACCGGCGCCGGCCAGGGCGTGTGGATCGGCCGGGTGGGGACGATCGGCACGACTGCCTGCGGGGCGTTCCCGAGCAGCTTCCGGCTCGCGATCCCCGGTGGCACCGATCCCGACTGGGGCCCGCACGCCCTCTGATCCCTGACCCGGGGAATCCGCTGCCGAGGCACGGGGTCCGGTCCGGGGCCGACCGTCGGGCTCAGCCCGACGGCGCCGGCGAGATGTACCCGGACCGGATCCCGAGCGCGTCGAGGTTGCTGGTCGAGGGGTGCTCGCGGCCGGCGGGGCCGTCGGCGAACGCCCTCAGGATGTTCTCGGTGACGCGCCGCATCTGGCAGTCGGCGCTCACCGTGGCGTCGGGGCAGGGCTGGGTGAGGTGGCGGATCCACCACAGCGTCCCCGTGGCGAAGACGCCGGCGCCACTCGGCGCCGTGTAGTACGTCATGTCGGCGTAGCTGCTCACCCCCCGGCAGGTGACCGGTGAGTGCGCGAGCACCTCGATGTTGTCGGGCGTGGGCGCCTCGGGTGTCACCCGGTCGTACTCGTTGCCGACGACGCCGGGGAAGACCGAGCCGTTGGAGACCCCGGTGCCCTCGAACACCCAATTGTCGGGGTTGACCACGACCATGTCGGCCTCGACCGGGTTGCACTCGTAGTAGTCACCGATCAGCTCGCTCTCCGGGCGGGGGTCCGGGGGCTCGCGCCAACTGGTGGTGACCTCGCTGTCGTTCACTCCGGACATCGGGTCGGCCGCCGCGGAGCGGTAGTTCACGATGCGGCGGGCCGGGCCGAGCGGCGAGTCCTCGAGGCGGATGCGGCGGTACACGGCGTTGGCCCCGAAGAACGCGAGGTTCACCCCGGCGTCGCGAGCCGATTCCGCGCCGGCCCGCATCGACGTCGACCAGTACTCGTCGTGGCTGAGCGAGAGCAGCGCGTGGTGGTTGCGCAGCAGTTCGGGGTGCAGGTGCAGGTCGATGTCGGTCCAGTAGGTGACGTCGAGGCCCAGTGCCTCGATCTCGTTGATGAGCTCGAACTCGCCGCCGAACAGGTGACCGGAGCCGTTGTCGGCGTACGGGCGGTCGAAGCTGACCACCGCAGACCGGTTCTCGTCGTCGGTGGCCCCGCCGGGGCCGTTGTAGAGGTCGGCGCCGCCCCACGCGTTGTAGGCCTGCCACGTCGTCACGGCGCTCATCAGCACGAGACCGGCGTGGCTCCGGTCGTCGCGCACCACGATGGGGACCAGGGAGGCGCCGACATCGTCGGCGATCAACTTGAGTACGTACTGACCGGGTGGCCAGGACGCGTCGGTCGTCACGGTGAGCGACGGCGCCCAGTCGCACTCACGCGTGCCCGTGGCCTCGTCCACCACCGGCGGGGGCTGCAGCACGCCCGGTTGCGGGTCCGAGCTCCAGATGAGGCGACCGCCCTTCCCGGCGTAGAACCCCATCCGGTACGCCTCGACCCGGAAGGTCGACGCGATGGTGGAGACGCGCAAAACGAAGGACTCGCCGAGATCGACACTGGTGTGGTCGGCGAACCCGCTGATGCTGTCCCACGCGGCAGGGTCCTCGCCGACCTGCCAGTCTGCGGTCCCCGGCGTCGCGTTCTCCTCGACGACCCACCCCGGCCGGCGGTACTTCTCGGTGGGGTCGGAGTCGGTCGCCACGCTGGTCGCCGAGCCGGGCCCGTCGGCGCCGGCTGTGTGATCGGCGGTGCCAGTGGTGGCGGTGGTCGCCGACGCGAGGTCGAGCGGGGACGGATCGTCGGTCCAGCGCACGAGCGACCACGGCCGCAACGCCAGCACGCCGGCACCCTGAGCGGCCAGGAGGAGCACCACCACGGTGGCCACCGCGACCCGGCGGCGGGTGTGGACGCGATCGCGTCGGCGGTGTCGCCAGGCCTCACGGGCGCCCATCCCCGCCGGCAGGTCTCGCCACGGGGGGGCGGCCGCCGGCGCCGGTCGTCGATCTGCGGCGGGCAACGTCTCAGCGCACTCCGGCGGCGCGTGTCACCGGGGCGAACGGGCCACGATGGGAGGAGCGACCCGACGCGCGTGAGCGCCGGTGATCCTGCGGTTGGCTCCTCACCGCCGTAAGGCTACGGGCCATGTCGGCGTCGCCGGGCATCACGACCTCCCGGCGGTAGCGTCGGCGAGATGACCCCCATCGACATCGCGCCGCCGGTGGTCAGACGGCCACTGGCCGGCGCGATCGCCGCGCTGCTCGGCGTGGTGATGTGGGGCTCGTTCTCGGTGCTGGCCCGCAAGGCCGGCGAGCTCGACGGGCTCGGCCTGGCGTTCCACCGCATGTGGATGGGCGCGGCGGCGGCGCTGATCGCCCTGCGCGTGAGCGGCACTCGCGTGTCGTGGCGGATCATCGCGGTGTCGGCGCCGGGGGGAGCGCTGTTCGCGCTCGACGTGGCCCTGTTCTTCACCGCGCTGAAGACCACCACCATCGCCAACGCGAACATCATCTCGTCGCTGCAGCCGGTGCTGATCGCGCTCGTGGTGGGCAAGTTGTTCGGCGAGCGCCTCGATCGCTGGTTCTTCGTCTGGTCGGCACTGGCGCTGGTGGGCGTCGTCACGGTCCTGACCGGCTCGGCCGCGAGCAACGGTGACACCTGGAGCCTTCACGGGGACCTCCTGGCCGTGGCGGCCACCTGCTCCTGGGCGGGGTTCTTCGTGGCGTCGAAGCAGGCCCGCAAGACGCTGACCTCGCTCGAGTACCTGGCCGGCCTGCTGGTGGTGGCCTGGGTGGTGATCACCCCGGTGGCCCTGCTCTCCGGCACCCCGCTGGCCGTCGACGGCGCGGGGACGTGGGCGGTCATCGCGCTGATCGCCCTGGTGTCGGGTGGCCTGGGACATTGGCTGATGAACTGGGCCCACGGCCACATCCCGCTGGCCACGGCATCGCTGCTCACGCTGGTGATCCCAATCGCCGCGGTGGCCACGAGTGCCGTCGTGCTCGACGAGGCCATCACCGCGCAGCAGGTCGTGGGCATCGCCGTCGTCATGGCCGCCCTGTCGATGGTGATCCTGCGCTCGCCGGTGACCGCGGCCGACGACGCCTGAACCGCGGGTCGCGCCGAGCGGCGGGCCTCAGGCCGTGCGGGCGAGGATGCCCTCCAGGCAGAACGTGACGGCCGCGTCGGCCACCTCGGAGGGCGGCTCGGACCGCTCGTGGATGAAGATGCGCGAGAGGTGACCGGTGACGCCGAGGATGGCGTGGGCGATCAGGGTGGGGTCGCCGTCACGGATGCGCCCAGCGACGATGCCCTCCTTGACGTGGCGCACGACGTCGTCGATGGCGATGTCCTGGCCCCGCCGCAGGGCGGGGGCGAAACGCTCCTCGGTGGCCGCGAACTGGAACAGCGTGATGAGGTCGCGGTGGTCGCCGGCCCAGGCCAGCGACGCCCGGATGCCCTTCTCGATGCGCCGGATGGGATCGGTCTCGTCGGTGATCGCCTGCATCTGGCGGCGGCGCAGGTCCTGTTGGGCGTCGCGGAGGATGTCCAGGAACAGCTCCTCCTTGGACGAGAAGTACCAGTAGAAGACACCCTTGCCCACACCCAGGCCGGTGACGATCTCCTGCACCGAGGTCGGGTGGTAGCCGTTCTCGGAGAAGCGTGCCGCGGCGTACTCCATGAGTTGGCGCCGACGCTCCTTGCCCCGCTGGGTCAGCCGCCGAGTCACGGACCGACGGTAGGCAGACTTGACCGCTCGGTCAAGAGACGGGCGGGCGGGCCCGGGGGAGGGAACAGGGGAGGGAACATGGTGGAGGGATCACGGCGGAGAAACATGGCGTTCATCTCCGCCCCCTACGGTGGTCGGCGTGGATTCCTTCATCGTCCGCGTGTGGATGCCCGATCGACCCGGCGCGCTCGGCGCAGTGGCCAGCAGGATCGGCGCCGCGGGGGGTGACGTGGTGGGCATCGAGATCATCGAGCAGGGCGCCGGGCGCGCCATCGACGAGCTCGTGGTGCACCTGCCCGACCCTGGCCTGGTCGACCTGCTGGTGAGCGAGGTGGCCCAGGTCGACGGCGTCGACGTGGAGGAGGTGCGGCCCACCAGCGCGGTCGTGCACGACCCCCGGCTGCAGGCGCTCGAGATGGCGGTGGATCTGGTCGACGCCCCGAACCGCGACGTGCTGCTGGACGTGCTCTGCGAGGAGGCCACGACGATCACCGAGGCCGAGTGGACCGTCGTGTTGGACGTAGCGGCCGGCGACACCGTCGTGAGCCACGGCGAGCACCCCCCAGTGGGCTGGTTGGCCGCCTTCGTGCACGGTGCGAGCGACGAGGGGGCGGCCGAGGACGTCATCAGCGCCACGCTGGTGCCCGGCGAGCTGGTGTTGGTGCTCGGCCGCGACCGGGCGGACTTCCGGGCGCGCCAGCGCGATCGGGTCGCCGCGCTCACCCGCATCGGCGCGACCCGCTGGCAGGAGTTGGGTGGTTCGTCAGTGGGCCCAGTCGCGCGAGCGCTCGACCGCACGTAGCCACTGCCGGTGGGCCGCGTCGGCGCCGTCGCGATCGCCGGCCGGCTCGGCGCGGTGCTCGAGCGTCCAGTACCCGGCCAACTCGTCGAACGACGACCACACCCCCTCGGCCAGCCCCGCGAGGTAGGCGGCCCCCAGGGCCGTGGTCTCCTGCACGGAGGGCCGCGCGACGGGCACCTGCAGCTGGTCGGCCTGCAACTGCAGCAGCAGGTCCATGGCCGATGCACCCCCGTCGACGCGGAGCTCGGCCACCTGCCGTCCCGAGACCGCCGACATGGCGTCGACGACGTCGCGGGTCTGGTAGGCCATCGACTCGACCACGGCTCGGGCCACGTGCGCACGCGTCGTTCCCCGGGTGATGCCGAGCAGGGCACCGCGGGCGTACGGGTCCCACCACGGGCTGCCCAGGCCGGTGAAGGCAGGCACGAGGAAGACGCCGTCGGTGTCGGGGACCGACTCGGCCAGCGGGCCGGTCTCGGACGCCTCGGAGATGATCTCGAGCCCGTCCCGCAACCACTGCACGGCCGCGCCGGTGACGAAGATGGCACCCTCGAGGGCATAGGTGGGGCTCAGGCCACCGCCGGGCGCCCCCAGGCCCCAGGCCACCGTGGTGAGCAGACCGTCCACCGGCGCCGGGCACTCGGGGCCGATGTTCATGAGGACGAACGAGCCGGTCCCGTAGGTGTTCTTCGTCATGCCGGGTGTGAAGCAGGCCTGACCGAACAGGGCGGCCTGCTGGTCGCCGGCCATGCCGCTCACCGGGATGCCGGCACCCACCGGGGTGTCGGCGGTGGTCACACCGAAGCGACCCGACGTGGGGAGCACCTCGGGTAGCGCCGTGGCGGGGATGTCGAACAACGCGCACAGTTCGTCGGACCAGGTCATCGAGCGGATGTCGAACAGCAGGGTGCGGCTGGCGTTGGACGCCTCGGTGGCGTGCACCGCGCCGCCGGTCAGGTTCCAGAGCAGCCACGAGTCGACGGTGCCGAAGGCCAGGTCGGGGGTCCGCTCGACGCCACCGGGCCCCAGGAGCCATTCCAGCTTCGTGGCCGAGAAGTAGGGGTCGAGCACCAACCCGCTCGTGTCGCGGACGAGGGGCAGGTGGCCCGCCGCCTCGAGCGCGTCGCATCGCTCCGCGGTGCGCCGGTCCTGCCAGACGATGGCACGGTGCAACGGCGCTCCGGTGCGGCGGTCCCACACGACGGTGGTCTCCCGCTGGTCGGTGATCCCGATGGCCGCCACCGGTTGGTCGAGCTGGGCCACGAGCTCGGCGAGGGTCGCCTGGACCGCCTGCCAGATCTCCGCGGCATCGTGTTCCACCCAGCCGGGCCGGGGGAAGTGCTGCGTGAACTCGCGGTAGGTGTACCCGGTGGGCTGCCCGGCCTCGTTGACGGCGAAGGCCCGCACGCCCGTGGTTCCGGCATCGATGGCGATAACGACTCCCATGCGCGCAACCTAGTCTGAGGGCATGCGGGTCGGGATGCTCACGGGTGGCGGTGACTGCCCCGGGCTGAACGCCGTCCTCCGGGCGATCGTGCGCAAGGGCGAGCAGGGCTACGGCGACGAGCTCGTGGGGTTCCGCGACGGGTGGAAGGGCGTGCTCGAGGGCGTCACCATGCCGCTCGACGTGGCCACGATGCGGGGCATGTTGCCCCGGGGCGGCACCCTGCTCGGCTCGTCACGCACCAACCCCTACAAGATCGACGGGGGTGTGGACGCCGCCGAGGCGACGTTGCGTGAGCTCGGGATCGATGCGCTCATCGCCATCGGCGGCGAGGACACCCTGGGGGTGGCCAACCGGCTCCACGACGACGGGGTGCCCGTGGTCGGCGTGCCCAAGACCATCGACAACGATCTGTCGGCCACCGAGCTCACCTTCGGCTTCGATACCGCCGTGCAGATCGCGACGGACGCCATCGACCGCCTGCACACCACCGCCGAATCGCACGACCGGGTGATGGTGGTCGAGGTGATGGGCCGTCACGCCGGCCACATCGCCACGTGGGCGGGCATCGCCGGCGGAGCGACGATGATCCTCATCCCCGAGGAGCCCTTCGACATCGCGGCCGTGTGCGACGTCATCGTCGCCCGCCACGAGAAGGGCCGCTTCGCCTCGATCGTGGTGGTGGCCGAGGGCGCGCAGCCGCGCGAGGGGTCGCTGGTGCTCAAAGACGCCGAGGTCGATGCGTTCGGGCACGTGAAGCTGGGCGGCATCGCCAACGTGCTCGCTTCCGAGATCGAGGAGCGCACCGGCTTCGACACCCGGGTGACCATCCTCGGCCACGTCCAGCGGGGTGGTACGCCCACGTCGTTCGACCGGGTGCTGTCCACCCGCTTCGGCATCGCCGCCATCGACGCCGTGCACGACGAGGCGTTCGGGATGATGGTGGCGTTGCAGGCCGGCCAGATCGTGCGGGTGCCGCTGGCCGAGGCGGTCGGCAAGCTGAAGACCGTCGACCCGGCGCTGTACCACGGTGTCGCCGAGGTGTTCTTCGGCTGAGCGCGGTGCGTCGCGCCCGGCGGTGGTGCGCTCCGTGCTCGGCGGACCCCGGCGTTCAGTCGCCGACGCGTGTGGCGACGGGCCGCAGGGTGGGGTAGTCGCTGGGGCTGACCGGACGGTCGAGCTCGACGCCCTCGTCGTCGGGCACCGTGATGGTCTCGCCGTCGATCTGCACGACCACCTGGTAGGTGCCGTCGGGATGGTCGGGGGTGATCCCGGCCGCGGTGTACACCAGCTCGGCGATGGCGAACACCAGGCCGTTGGCCTCGACGCCGCTGAGGTCGTCGCTGAGGTTCAAGGTGACGGTGTCGCCGCTGATCTGCGCGCCGAGCAGCCGGGTGCCGCTGGGGATCGCCGAACGCACGCCTGCGGGCACGCCGAGCCCACTCGTACCCCGGAGGAGCTTGGTGACCGCCACCTGGGGATCGAACCCGGCCGGGTCGTCGGACTGCGCCACCTCGGCCGGCACCGCGATCAGCCGTTCGTCGTTCTGGAAGTACAGGTTCACGATCTGCGTGTCGCCGCCGGTGGGCGTGTCGGGAACCGTGCTCGACGCCGGCGCCAGCAGATCGAACGGGACGTCGTCAGGGGACAGGTCGTGGGCCGTGTCGTCCGAGGGGAGGCCGCAGGCCGCGCCGGCGACCAGCAGTGCGGCGCCGAGGAGCAGGAGTCGGCTCAGGTGGCTCATGGCACCTCGGACAGGGCTGGAGGGCCCTCCTGGTGGATCGGCAGCTCGACCACGAAGGCCGACCCGGGGCGACCGTCGGAGCGATCATCGACGAACACCCGGCCGTGGTGCAGGCCGACGTGCTCGGCGACGAGGGCCAGACCGAGTCCGACGCCTCGGTCGCCACCCCGTCGCCCGGCCTCCTCACCGCGGGCGAAGCGGTCGAAGATGGTCTCGCGCTGGTCCTCGCTGATGCCGGGCCCGGCATCCTCGACCACGATCTGCACCGAATCGCCGGCGCGCCGCACGATGATGCCGGTCGCCCCGTTGGCGTACTTCCGGGCGTTGTCGAGCAGGTTGGCGATCACCCGCTCGAGGCGACGCTTGTCGGCGGGGATCACGATGTCGGCCATGTCCTCGTCGTACTGGACCGGCACGCCCACGGTGGACGAGGAACCGACCGCGTGGATCACCAGCTCGGCGAGGTTGACCTCCTCGAGCTCGAGGTGGGCGGCGCCGGCATCGAATCGGGAGATCTCGAGCAGGTCGTTCACGAGACGCTCGAACCGGGCCACGTCGGCCACCAGCAGGTCGAGGGCGGCCTGGGCCCGCTCCGGCATCTCGTCCTGGCGCTTCTTGAGCACCTCGATCGACGCCGCCAGCGTCATCAGCGGCGACCGCAGCTCGTGGCTGACGTCGGACGCGAACCGGGTGTCGCGCTCGATGCGGTCCTCGAGGGCCTGGGCCATGTCGTTGAACGACGTGGTGAGCAGGTTCATGTCGGGGTCGTTCGGGGTGTCGAGGCGGGTGTCGAGCCGGCCCCCGGCGATCGCCTGAGCAGCCTGGCCGACCTGTGTCAGGGGCCGCAGCGCCCGGCCGGCGACTGCCCAACCCAGCCCGGCGCCCGCGAGGGTGGTGAGCAGCGCGGCCCCCACCAGCACGATGCCCAGGGAGCGCAGGGTGTCGTCGAGCTCACGCAGCGACACCACCTCGAAGTAGTCGGCCTGCGCCGCGGGGATGGGGATGCCCACGGCCAGCACCGGCTCGCCGTTGTGGACGAAGCGCATCGTGGCCGCCCGGCCCTCGGCCACGCTGGTGCGCAGCGCCTTGGGGAGCGACTCCTCGCCGAAATCCACCGGCGACTGCGAGTAGAAGTCGCCGCGGAACACCAGCATCGGCTGGGCGCCGACCGGTGTCTGCAGCGATCCGAGCAGGTCGAGGGCGTTGAAGTCGCTGGGGTCGACGGCCGGGCTCAAGCTGTCGCGCACCAGGCGGGCGTTGGTGTACACCTGCCGGAGCGAGGTCTCCTCCCGCTGGTCGAGCAGCTGCGTCCGGGTCAGGGCCCAGGTGGTGGCGGCGAGCACCGTGGACAGCAGCAGCGCGCCGAGGCCGAAGGCCAGGGTGATGCGGGCCCGCAGTCCGGGACGGTGGAGGGGCAGCCGCACGGCAGGCTCAGGGCTGGAGCTTGTAGCCGAGGCCGCGCACGGTGACCACGTGACGGGGGTTCGCCGGGTCGGCCTCCACCTTCGTGCGGAGCCGACGGATGTGCACGTCGACCAGCCGACCGTCGCCGAAGTACCCGTAGCCCCACACGCGCTCGAGCAGCACCTCGCGGCTGAACACCCGACCGGGGCTGGCCGCCAGCTCGACCAGCAGGCGGAACTCGGTCTTGGTGAGGTGGACAGGCTCGCCCGCCCTCGTGACCGTGCCCTCGTCGGGCACGATCTCGAGCTCGTCGAACTGCAGGTGGGTGGAGGCCGGGTTGGCGCTGCGGGCCCGCCGCAGGAGGGCGCGGATGCGCGCCGACAGCTCCTTGGGCGCGAAGGGCTTGGTGAGGTAGTCGTCGGCGCCCGCCTCGAGGCCGGCCACCACGTCGTGGGTGTCGACCCGGGCGGTGACCATGACGATGGGGACGTCGCTCACCCGCCGAATGGAGCGGCAGACCTCGAAGCCGTCGATGCCGGGCAACATGATGTCGATCAGCACCACGTCGGTGGGATGGCGGTTGAACGCCTCGAGCGCCTGCTCGCCGTCGTCGGCCTCCTCGACCTCCCAGCCCTCGTCCTCGAGGGCCAGCTTCACGGCCGTGCGGATCCGTTCGTCGTCCTCGACCGTCAAGATGCGAGTTCCCACACGGGAATGGTGCCTCATGAGCGGGCCGATGGTGGTCATCCCCCCCGAATTTCTCGGCTCGGCCGGCACTCAGGCGAGATCGGCACCCGCGGCGACGAGGCGCTCGGCGAGGGTGGCGAACAGCGCGGGGTGCGCGGCCAGCACCCCGCCGGCACCAGGGGAACCGCCCGACGGGTCGGCCACCCGGGCCCCTGCTTCACCGGCGATCAGCGCGCCGGCGGCGAGGTCCCACGGCGCCAGGCCCCGCTCGAAGAACGCGTCGACCCGTCCCCGGGCCACCCAACAGAGATCGACGGCGGCACCGCCGCCCCGTCGGAGGTCGCGCACCTGAGGGAGCAGGGCCGCCATGGCCAGCCCCTGGCGGGCCCGGCGGTCCGGATCGTAGGAGAAGCCGGTGGCCACCAGCGCGTCGGGCAGCGCACACGGTCGTGGGCCGCCCAGCGGGCGGCCGTTGCACCGGCTGCCGCCACCCGCGGTGGCGGTGAAGGTCTCGGCGTGGACGGGGTCGACCACGACACCGGCCAGTGCCTCGTCGCCCGCCATCGCCGCGATCGACACCGAGAAGCCGGGATACCCGTAGAGGTAGTTGGTGGTGCCGTCGAGTGGGTCGATCACCCAGACGATGCCGCTGGTGCCGGCGAGGTCGGTCCCCTCCTCGCCCAGCACACCGTCGTCGGGGCGGGCCGCCAGCAGTCGCTCGACGATGAGTGCCTCGGAGCGCTGGTCCATCTCGGTGACCATGTCGGTACCCGACGACTTGGTGGTCACCAGCGTCCGGTCTCGGTGCAGTCCGTCGAGCAGCAGCGCGGCGGCCGCTTCGCCCACCTCCGTGGCCAGGGCGACGAGCGCGTCGACGTCGGCGTCGCCGCTCACGGGCCCTGCTGGCGCTGGCGCTCCTGCACCGTGTCCCACTCGGCCATGGCCCGCAGGGCCAGCACGGCCACGATGGCCACACCACCAGCGGCGATCACCGCACCGAGGAGGGCGCCGATGCCGACCAGGACGCCGCAGTCGCCGGTGCACTGCAGGTCGGCGACGGCGAACCCGATCAGGCCGCCGCACAGCCCCGAGATGACGATCGCGCCCACGGCGAGGGCACGAGCGGCCGGTGACGGCAGGGGAGCGGTGGGCTCAGGGGTGAGGTCGTGCGGTTGGTCGGTGATGCGCCGATGATAGGAGGGAGCCCTTCCCAACCCCTAACATCGGCGCTCGTGCTGCGTGCCCTCATCGTGTTGCCCACCTACAACGAGGCCGAGAACATCGACGACGTCCTCCGCAAGGTGCGGGCGGCGGTCCCCGATGCGGACGTGTTGGTGGTGGACGACGGCAGCCCCGACGGCACCGCCGACCTGGCCGAGGCCCTCGGAGCCGAATTGGGCCGGATCTCGGTGCTGCGGCGCACCGAGAAGAACGGGCTCGGGGCCGCCTACCGGGCGGGCTTCCGCGTCGGCCTCGACGAGGGCTACGAGGCACTGGTCGAGATGGACTCCGACCTGTCCCACGACCCCGCGGCCCTGCCGTCGCTGCTCAACGCGCTCGAGCTGTCGGCCGATCTGGTGATCGGCTCGCGCTACGTGCCCGGTGGCTCCATCCCGGCCTGGTCGTGGCACCGGCGTTTCCTGTCCCGGTGGGGCAACCGCTACTCGGCCGGCCTGCTCGGCCTCGCGGTCAACGACGCCACCGCCGGCTATCGGGCCTATCGCGCCAGCCTGTTGCGCCAGATCGACCTGGGTGCGGTGAAGTCCGAGGGCTACACGTTCCAGATCGAGATGACCTACGAGGTGGTGCGACGCGGCGGTCGCATCGTCGAGGTGCCCATCGCCTTCACCGACCGGGTGCGGGGCACCTCGAAGATGTCCAGTCGCATCGTGGCCGAGGCCCTCGGACGGGTCACGTGGTGGGCGGTGCGCGACCGGTTGCTGGGCGGTGCCCGCCGGCGCCGGCGGGCACTCTCGGCCTGAGCCGACGTCCTCGGCCGCATCCCGCGCGCGGCCGG
>CAZWMT010000066.1:0-24755 GCA_964635055.1 uncultured Microthrixaceae bacterium
AGATGGACAAACCCCAAGAACCCACGCCCCCTCCGCAATCCATCCGCGGCTCTAATGGCCCCCGGGATCCGCCGGTTATCGCCTCGGGATCGGGTCCGGCGGCGAACTCGAGGCAATGGCCCCCGGGATCCGACCGCCATTGCCTCGGGATCGACCGGCGGTGCATTTCGAGGCGATGGCCCCGGGAATCCGACCGACCGTTGTCTCGAGATCGGCCGGCGGTGCACTGGAGGCGATGGCCCCGGGAACCCGGCCGCGATTCGGCCACGAGTCTCGTGGCGGCGGGCCCGGTGTGTCGCATGGTTTCGGCCCATCCCCGACCCACGACCAAGCGCCGGAGAGCGATTGGCGGCACAAGGGACCGCTGTCGACGCGCGACAGGAGACCTGCCGGTGAACGGGGCGTGGGCGCCGCACTGTCGCCCGCCAGGATCGGCCCGGATACCACGGTCCGTGGCCGACAAGCAGGTCGTGGAACCGATTCCGGCGACGCGGCGCGGACCAGTCCCCTTCTTTGTGCACCAGACCTGACCCGCCAGGTCTGGTGCACAAAGAAGCCCAGGGCGGCCCTTGTCTGCCCACGCTGCGTGGCCGATGGGTGGCCGTCATCGTCGATCGGCGCCACGTCCCCCCTCTTCGCGGCCGTTCGCCCCGCAACAACGAGCTCGCGCGGCCGGCGACACACCCCTACGGGCACCCGCGATCCACCGATCCCGCAGGACCGCCCGCCGTTGCCTCGGAATTGGGTCCGGCGGCGAACTCGAGGCAATGGCCCCCGGAATCCGCCGGTTATCGCCTCGAGATCGGGTGGGGCGGCGAACTCGAGGCAATGGCCCCCGGGATCCGACCGCCATTGCCTCGAGAACGGGGCTCGGCGGCGGATCGGGCCAGCGGGAACCGGGGTCGGCGTACGATCGGGACCGTGAGCGACAGCACCCTCGATCCCGGCCTGGACGCCCGCCTGACCGCCATCGAGGAGCGGGTCGACGAGTTGTCCCGCCGCCTGTTCAGCGACCTGGCGCCGTTGCGGCCGGCGCCGGCCGGCCAGACGGAGGTCGACCCCGACGTCGTGGCCATGGCCGCACCCGGTGACGACATGGCGTTGGCCCGGGCGGTGCTCGAGCAGGTGAAGCGCACGGGTGCCGACCTGATCGTCGCCGAGCAGGCGGTGCGGGCCGCCGCCGGTCTGCCACCCCGACCGGGGGCGCGCTGACCGTGGGCGCCGCCATCCCGACCGGGGGCGCGCCGACCGTGCACGCGCCCGGCCCGACCGGGGGCGCGCTGACCGTGCACGCGCCATCCCGACCGGGGGCGCGCTGATGGTGGGCGCCGCCGGCCCGACCGGGGGCGCGCTGATGGTGGGCGCCGCCATCCCGACCGGGGGCGCGCTGACCGTGGACGTCGCCGACGCGGCCGGGCGCGTGCCGCTCTTGGGCACCGACGACCCGGTCGAACCGATCGAGTCGGTCGAGTCGGTCGAGTCGGCCGGGTGTTCGGGGCCGCGGTCGGTCGGGCCGGGGGAGCGCTGACCGTGGACGCCTCCGCGTGGGACGAGCGCTACCGGGGTGCCGAGTACGTGTGGGCGGTCGAGCCGAACCGGTTCGTCGCCGAGCAGGTGCTGCCGCTCGCGCCCGGCCGGGCCCTCGACCTCGGCGCCGGCGAGGGTCGCAACGCGGTGTGGCTGGCCGGACGGGGATGGGACGTCACCGCGGTCGACTTCTCGGCCGAGGGCATGGCCAAGGCGGACCGGCTGGCCGCCGACCACGGGGTGGGCATCACCACCGAGGTGGCCGACGTGTTGGCCTTCCCCGTCGAGCCGGCGGCGTGGGACCTGGTGCTCTTGAGCTACCTCCAGTTGCCCACCGACGAGCGCCTCGACGTGGTGCGCCGCGGCGCGGCCGGTGTGGCCGCCGGGGGCACGCTGCTGGTGGTGGCCCACGACCGGAGCAACCTCGAACGGGGCTACGGCGGACCGCAGTACCCCGAGGTGCTCTACGACGTGGACGAGACGGTCGCCGCCGTGGCCGCCGCCGCGGCGGGCCCACCCGCCGGCGACCTGGCGCCGGTGGTGGCCACCGTGGTGGGCCGTCCGGTCACCAAGGACGGTGTGGACCACGTGGCCCTCGACACCCTGGTGGTCGCCCGCCGAAAGTGACCGATGGCCCTTCCGGCGCCGTCGCCCACCACGGACCATGACGTCATGAGCGAGTGTCGGCACCGCGGTGCGCAGCGTCACCCGACCGGTTCGGGCCCCGAACGGGCACCGGCACGGGAGGGGTGCCGCGCATGAGTTACGCCCCGGCGCCCCGTCAGCGACGCGAACAGGAGCGGCACACATGACCGACGTCAGGATCCTGGTGGTCTTCCACAGCGACGAGGGCCACACCACCGAGGTCGCCGCCCGCATCGCCGCCCGCCTCCACGACGGTGGCGCGGGCACCGACCTGCGCAGCGCCGAGGACGCACCCGACCCCGACGGGTATGACGGCGTCGTGCTGGGCGACTCGGTCCACCACGAGCGCCACAGCAAGGACCTGCTCCACTACGCCGGCGAGCACCGCCGTGGTCTCGAGTCGCGGCCTTCGGCCCTCTTCCAGGTCAGCCTCACCTCGGCCACCCACGACCCGGCCCACGACCTGCTGGCCCACGAGATGGTGCAGAAGGTGGCCGAGAAGACGAACTGGGAGCCCGACCTGGTCGGCCTGTTCGCCGGCGCGCTGGCCTACACGCGCTACGGCTGGTTCCGGCGTCGCGCCACCCGCCACCTGGCCGAGCACGGCGGCCTCGACACCGACACGACCACGGATCACGACTACACCGACTGGGATGCGGTCGACGCCTTCGCCGACCACTTCCTCGCCTACGTGCGCGAGCACGCCGGCGCGTCACCCCAGCCGCCAACCCCGCCGGCCCCGGCAGCGCCGCCGGCGGGCGAGCCGCCGGTCGAGGAGTAGCAGCAGCCGGCGGGCGAGCCGCCGACGGCGATCATGCGACGGGCGGCCAGCCGGGCCGCGGGCGGGCAGCGGGTCAAGGGTTCCCGGCGACGAGTGACCGGCGGAGCGGTGGCCGGGTCGGGGACGGGGACGGGGTCGGTCAGGCCTCGAGCTGCGCGGCGAGGCCTTCGACGGCCTCGATGAACTCCTCGACCATGTCGAACACCACCTGGCGCGACGTGGTGGGCGTGTTCATGGTGCCCACGACCTGGCCCACGAAGTAGTTGGCCAGCTTCTCCGCCCCTGGATGGCGTTCGGCGGCGCGGGCGATGCGGAACTGGGCCTCGGCGGTGAGGATGGGCTGCAGCGGCATGCCGAGGGGGTCGGGGGTGTCGACCCGCTCCCACTCGTCGGTCCAGGCCGAGCGCAGCATCCGAGCGGGCTTGCCGGTGAGCGAGCGCGAGCGCAAGGTGTCGGCCGATGTGGCGGCCAGCATCTTGGCCTTCACCACGGGATGGGTCTCGGCCTCGGCGGTGGTGAGCCACACCGAGCCGCACCACACGCCCTGTGCGCCGAGGGCCATCGCCGCGGCCATCTGGCGGCCCCGACCGATGCCGCCGGCGCCCAGCACGGGGAGTGGGGCGACGGCGTCGACCACCTCGGGGATGAGCACCATCGAGCCGATCTCACCGGTGTGGCCGCCCGCCTCCGACCCCTGGGCGATGATCACGTCGACGCCGGCGGCGGCGTGGCGCTCGGCGTGCACGCCCCGGCCGGCCAGTGCGGCCACCACCCGGCCCTCGGCCTTCACCCGCTCGATCATCTCGGGCGGCGGGGGCCCGAGGGCGTTGGCCACGAACGCGGTGCGGTGGGCCAGCGCGATGTCGAGCTGGGGCCCGGCCCGGTTGGCCGAGAAGGGGGCCTCGCCGCCACTGGTCTGCCAACCGGTGCGGCCGGGGTCGTCGTCGGCGGTGGGAAGCGGTGGCACGTCGTAGCGGGCCAGGATGTCGTCCACGAAGGCCATGTGCTCGGCAGGGATGAGCTGGCGGATGTCGTCCAGCGTGAAGCCGCCCTGGTCGTCGCCGGCGTACTTGGCGGGGATGATCAGGTCGACCCCGTAGGGCCGGTCGCCCACCTGCTCCTCGATCCAGTTGAGGTCGATCTCGAGCTGCTCGGGCGTGTGGGCCACCGCCCCCAGCACGCCGAGGCCCCCCGCCTTCGACACCTCGGCCACCACGTCGCGGCAGTGGCTGAAGGCCAGGATGGGCACGTCGATGCCGAGCAGGTCGGTGACCGCGGTTCGCATCCCGTCAGGCTACGCCGCCGCCCCGGACCGCCCGTCCGTCGACGCCCGGCGGCCTCAGCCGCGGTAGGCACGTTCTGGTGGCTGGGATGTGTTGTCAGGGTGGGGTTCGTGCCACCGGAACGTCGGGTTGTTGGTTCTGGTGGCTGGGATGTGTTGTCAGGGTGGCGTTCGTGCCACCAGAAGGTCGGGTTGTTGGTTCTGGTGGCGGGGATGTGTTGTCAGGGTGGCGTTCGTGCCACCGGAACGTCGGGTCTTTGGTACTGGTGGCTGGGATGTGTTGTCAGCGCGGCATGCGAGCCACCGGAACGAGAACGTCGCCCGGGTCGCCGCCGCGGCGGCGCCGCCCCGGCGCAGAGCGCCCCCGTGGGCCGGTGCGGTGAGCGAGGACGCAGGACGAGCGGGCCTTGACGGTGCGATGCGGCGTCAGCCGACGAGCGATCCAACCGGTTCACACGCGGTCGAAGCGGGACACCACCTCGACGTGGCCGGTGTGGCCGAACAGGTCGATCACCACGCTCTCGGTGTGGTGGTAGCCGGCGCGGTGGAGCGCGGCGGTGTCGCGCCCCAGCGAGCCGGCGTCGCAGCTGACCAGTACCAGCCGACCGGCGCCGGTGCCGACCACCTTGTCGACGCCGGCGGCGCCCAGCCCGGTGCGGGCCGGGTCGGCCACCACCACGGCGGCGGGGCTGGGGCGCCACCGCTCGACCGGCTGAGAGATGATGCGGGCGCCGCCGGGCAGGTCGGCCAGGTTCTGGCGGGCGTCGGCGGTGGCCGACTTCGACCGCTCCACCAGCACCACCGGGCGATCGCCGGCGAGGGTGGCGGCGAAGAGGCCGATGCCGCCGTAGAGGTCGGCGAAGGGGCCGGCGGGCGCCCCGGCCAGTTGGGCCCGGGCGGTGGCCACCAGCGCCTCGGCGCCCTGGGTGCGCACCTGCAGGAACGAGCGGGCCGACACCCGGAACCGCACGCCGGCGACGTGGGTGTGGATCCAGCGGCGCTTGCCCGCGGCCAGCTCGTCGGTGCCCACCACCGTGACGCGGTCGGGGGTCACCACGCCGGTGGCTGTGGGGTGGGCGACGATGAGGCGGTCGCCGTCGGTGCCGTCGGGCTCGGTGCCCACCCGGATCGTGAGCTCGGTCGCCGCGCCCGGGTCCACCGCGCCAGGCGCCAGGAGCGCGGCGAGCGCGGGCACCGCCACCAGGCAGTCATCGAGGACCACCACGTCGTGCGACCGCTCGTGGCGTAGCCCGAGGCGACCGTCGACGACGGCGAGCCGCAGCGAATTGCGGGTGCGCTCGGCGTCGAGCGGGGGGCCGGCCCGCACCACGGGCTGGGCGAGGTGGCCGAGGCGGCGGAGGGCGTCGGCGACGATCTCGACCCGCATGGACCGCTGGCGCTCGGGCCGGGCGTGCTGCCAGTCGCACCCGCCGCACCCCTGGGCCACGTGGGGGCACGGTGGGTCGACGCGGTCGTCGGACGCCTCGAGGACCGACTGCACCGCGCCGTGGGCGGTGCCGTGGCGGTCGTGGGTGGTCACCGCCACCCGCTCGCCGGGCAGCGCGCCGTCGACCAGCACGATGCGCCCGTCGGCGTCGCGGCACAGGGCCAAGCCCCCGGCCACCATGCGCTCGGCGCGCACCTCCAGGAGCGGTTCCACCGGTCGAACCTACCGCCGGAGTCACCGGTCGGGTGCTGGCGGGTGGTTGGGCCGTGTCGCCGGTGGCCGGCGGCGGTGGCGCCCAGCGGAGCGGTGGGACCGAGCGCACTCGCCGCGGTGGGGAGGCAACGAGACGGCGCACAATGGCGCCGGCCTGGGCGCTGGGTTTCCGAGAATGGCGGGGGTCCTCAGTGCCGGTGTTGCGCCGGTATACAGTCGGCATCGCTGCGGCGATGGGGCGCATGGTCGTCGAGTGGGCGGGATGACCGGTGGCGAAGGTGAACCTATGAGCGACGAGTCGGGACTCGGAAGCGGCAACGGCGAGGGTGAGCAGGCCTCGGAGCGCCAACGCGCCCTGGTCGAGCACCTGTCGGAGACGTTGACCCTGATCGACGAGGACGGCCGGCTGGTCGAGCGGCTGGGCCCCACCATCGGCGCGCTGGGCTTCGAGCACGACGAGGAGGGCGCCCCGGCCCACCTGGGCGAGCGCATCCATCCCGACGACCTGGTGCCGGTGCTCGAGCTGATCGCGCGGGTGCGCTCGGAGCCGGGGTCGACCGGTTCGGTCCGGGCCCGGGCCCGTCACAAGGACGGCCGCTGGCGGATCATCGAGGTGACCGCCCGCGACGCCGGCGCCGATCCCGAGCTGCGGGGTGTCGTCATCCGCGTGCGCGACATCACCACCTCGCTGGCCGATCGCAACGACCCCGGCGACACCTTCCGGTCGCTGGCCGACGCGGTGCCCTCGGGGATCCTCACCGCCGACGCCCAGGGGTGGGTGCTGTTCAGCAACGCCGCGGCCCGCCAGATCCTCGACCTGCCCGCCGAGAGCCTGGCCGGCCGTGGGTGGGAGTCGGTGGTCGCCGCGGAGGACCTCGCCGACGTGATGACCGCGGCCAGCGCGGTGCTGGGCCCCTCGACCGGCGAGCAGGTGACCTTCCGCGTGCAGACCCGCACGGGCGAGCGGTGGGTGCACGCCCGCTTCGTGCCGTTGCGGGTCGACCCCGCCGCCGCTGCCGCCGCTCTCGACACCGCCGCCGCCGCCGCTGCCGGCACTGCCGGCGCTCCCCGCCCCGGCACCGGAACGCCCGACGAGGCGTCGGAGGGCACCGCGCACGGGGTCGGACGTCCCGTCGGCACCGCGGGCACGGGGTGGATCGCGGCGCTCGACGACATCACCGACCGCCGCCGCATGGAGTCGCAGCTCGCCCATCGTGCCACCCACGACCCGCTCACCAACCTGCCCAACCGGGCTCTGCTCGAGGACCGCCTGGAGCAGGCCTGTGCCCGGCTCACCCGCCGCGGGGGCGAGCAGGTGGCCGTGCTGTTCTGCGACCTCGACGGCTTCAAGGAGATCAACGACCGCCACGGGCACACGGTGGGCGATCAGGTGTTGGTCGAGGTGGCCCGTCGCCTGCGCCTGGTCTTGCGCCCGGCCGACACCGTGGCCCGGCTGGGTGGCGACGAGTTCGTGGTGGTGTGCGAGGGCACGGGTGCCGAGGCTGCCGCCGAGGTGTCGGGGCGCATCGTCGACGCCGTGCGGCTGCCCTTCCTCGTGGCGGGCATACGCGCCCGGATCGGCGTCAGCGTGGGCATCGCCTGCACCAGCGACCCCGCCACCGACCCCTCCGACCTCCTGTTGCTGGCCGACCAGGCCATGTACCGCCAGAAGCACCTGGCCGCCGACGATCACGACGCCGGCGGGGTGGCCTAGACCCCGCGGCGGTCGTCGCCCGCCCATACGCGGTGGCGACGGCAACGGCCGCAGGACGCGACGAGCGCCCGCCACCGTGGTGGCGGGCGCTCGTGGTGGTGCTCCTGACGCCGGGGGGTGGCGTCAGGTGGGGGGGATCTGCTCGGTCAGCCGTAGAAGTGGCGACCGCAGTGGGGCCACTGGCCGAGGCCGGCCCGGTCCTTCAAGATGTTGGCCCGGCGGATCTGCTCGATCCGGGAGTTCTGGCTCGGGAGGCCGGTGCCGCCCACCGACCGCCACGTCGACAGGCTGAACTGCAGGCCGCCGTAGAAGCCGTTGCCGGTGCTCAGGTGCCAGTTGCCGCCGCTCTCGCAGGCAGCCACCCGGTCCCAGTTGGCCTGGTTGGGCACCGAGTTGGCCACGGCGTTGAGGTACACCGCCAGCAGGTACTGGCGGATCTGGGCCTCGACCACGGCGTTCAGGTAGTTGGCCAGGCGGGTGGCCTCGGCAAGGGTGATCTTGTCGTGGTGGCTGTTGTTCCAGGCCAGCTTCACCTCGCGCGGGGTGTACACGTAGGTGGCCTCGGCCAGGCTGCGGGGGCCCCTCGTGCCGGTGGCCTCACGGGTGCCCTCGGGGGCGGGGGTGGGCGGCACGGCCAGGGTGGTGGCGGGCGGGACGGTGGTCGACGGCGTCTCGGCCGGCACCTCGGTGGTGGGCGCGGCGGGCACGGTGGTGCTGGGCGCCGGCGCTGCCGTGGTGGAGGTGGTGCTGGGGACCTCGTCGCCGGCCGGGGCGGTCTGGGCGCCGGCGGCGGTGGGGCCGACCAGCGAGACGAGGAAGGCCCCGATCGTGAACACGGCCAGCAGCGCCAGGGTGGCGGCGCTGCGGTGCGTCAATGCGTCGGATCCTTCTTCGTTCGTCTGCTGCGGTTGCATGGGGTACGACTCCTGGTAGGGGGGAGCGCTCCTGGCCTGCCGACCCCCACTCACCCGCCCGGTCCCTCGGCGCACGCGCGTCGAAGGGGGAGTGGGAGAAGGGGGGAGGCGTACCGGGTGCTGTGACTCGCCGGCCGACGCGAGGCCGCGAGGACCTCAGGGATCGGGGGAGCGCACAGCGCGCTCTGGTTCGTTGGTGACAGCATCGTCACATCCGTCACCCAAATGCAACATACAGCCGTGTGACTTGTGCCACTCCAGCAAGCACGACGTAAACCTCAAGTAGCAGAGGAGGGGTGCCGATGATGCCCGACCTGGGGGGCCGGGCCCAGGAGTGCTGGCACGACGCCGCCGACTTCACCACGGCGACGCCGGTGGCGATGACCGCGGCGCACGACACACGGGTGTCAGCCTGGTGCTGGGCTGAGCGGGAACACCGAGGAGGCGGGTGGGGACTCGGTGTAGAGTCGTCGCCGCAACACGGAGAGGTGCCGGAGTCTGGCTGATCGGGCTTCCCTGCTAAGGAAGTGTGCCTACGGGTACCGTGGGTTCGAATCCCACCCTCTCCGCCGCACATCCGATGGCCGGCAGGGTCAGGCGTTCGGACGACCCGCCGGCCTCGAGTTGATCTGGGCCGCGACCAGGGAGGCCCAGGCGGCCATCCCGACCCTGTTGGGGTGCACCTGCGCAGCCACGTGCCCATAGGGGACGATGGGTTCGATCCAGCGCACGGTGTCGGGCTTGCAGACGTCGTGGCCGTGGCTGGCGCTGAACAGGTCGACGTACTCCACGTCGCTGATCGTGTCCTCCCCGTTGTTGTGGACGTAGTCGGGCTCAGGTCACGCCCGTCGGCCGACAGGCATCCGGACCCTCGCCAGGTCCCGCCCGCGTGCGGCGACGGTGTCGACCGGGGGTCAATGCGCGGCGCGCTCGATGCGGAGCAGGAGGGCCGCGGAGGGCGTGACCGAGCCACTCAGGTAGGTGCTGAGGCGGGAGGCGCTGGTCCCGATCGACGACGCGAACTCTGCCTTCGTCAGCCCGGACCGTTCGACGGCGTCCCGCACACGGACCGCCACCTCGTCGCGGTCCGACCGGTCGGCGTCGGCCCGGGCGCGGTCGATGACCAGCCGGAACAGGGTGCTCACTCCGTCGTGCTCCCGGTACCCCAGGTAGCGCTCGATCCGACGGGCGACCGTCCCCCACGGCGAGCGGCGGATCTCGGCGAAGACCGGCCGCCAGTCGGCCACGAGCCCCCGGTCGATCACCTCGACCAAGCCCTCGAAGGGCCAGGTCCGGACGTCATCGTCGGGGGACGCGTCGACGTTGCGGAACGCCACGGTCACGAGGTGCCCCCACTGAGCGCCAAGGCCAGCTCCTGGCAGGCGGCCACCACGTCCGCCCAGCGGTGCCAGCGCGGATCGAGGCCCTTGTACCGAGGGAGCTCGTCGATCACGTCCGTGTCGTTGGGGCGCGGCTCGGCCAAGGCGACCACGAGCCCGGTCAGCACCGACCCATCCTCGCCAGATCGGTCCTGGTAGAAGTCGTCGATCGATTCGAGCGCCGCGAGGGCTGCCTCCGGGCCGAGATGGTCGGCGAGCGCCACCACGTCCAAGTAGTCGCGCACGACGTTGCGCTGCACGACCAGGTAGGCCTTGACCCGCAGCGTCTCCGCCGCCGTGGGCGCGACCACGGTGACCCCAGCGCCGACCTCGACGACCGTCGTCTCCAACGGGCGGCTCCGCCGGAGCTGGCGGAGGCCGGCCTGGACGCCTCCGAGGCTGCCCATGATGGTGAACGGAGGCTTCGAGGCCCGCACGGACGTGGCCCAACCCGCCGTGGCCTCGACCGCGTCGAGCACGACGTGGTAGCGCTCGACCAGGTCAGAGAGCACGTGGTCGTGGTCGAACGAGTCCCGATGACCGGCGTGCAGCGCGGCCGCGGTCCCGCCCACGAGCACGGCATCAGGGACGACCTCCTGCAGGCGAGCGGCGGAGGCGAGGACCTTCCCAAGCGTGTCGCTTCGTCGCGGCGGTGCCATGGGCTTATCGTATCCGATAAGTTCCTGAGCCGCATCGGGCTGGCCGAGTGGCGACCTACATCGTCGAACCAGCGAGGTCGCCGGCACGCCGCCCGTCAGGCGGCAGAGCGGGGGTCTCCTCACCGCCAGGCAGTCCCGAAAGATGCTGAGACGCGCCTCGCGCGATGATCTGCCGGGGCGGCCGAGGTGGATCAGCGTGAGCCGGGAGGGAGGGCCGTGGCGGAGGTCGAGGTGCGGGTGCTCGGCCCGCTGGAGGTGGCGGTCGACGGCACCCTCCTGACCGGGCTCCCGCGGCTGGAGCGGACGCTGCTGGCCGCGCTCGCCGTGCGGGCCGGGCGGCCCGTCTCGGTCAGCGCGCTGGCCGCCGATGTGTGGGCCGACCCGCCGCCGTCGTGGCGCAAGAGCCTGCAGGTGCGGGTGGCGCGGATCCGCCGGCGACTCGAGGACGCCGGCCTGCCCGCCGACGTGCTGGCGACCACCGGCGAGGGCTACCGGCTCGCGCTCGACGCCGATCGGATCGACGCCCACCGGTTCCACCGGTGCTTCGAGGAGGGTCGCCGCCTGCTGGACGAGGGCCGGCCCGACGCCGCCCGAGAGACCCTCGATGCCGGCCTGGCCCTGTGGCGGGGCGACCCGCTGCCCGAGCTGGCCGACACCGCCGGCGGCCAGGCCGAGGTGGCTCGCCTCGTCGAGCTGCGCCACCTCGCGGCGGAGGAGCGCACCGAGGCCATCCTCGCCCTGGGCCGTCATGGGGAGGCCGTCGCCGAGGCCGAGCGCAACGTGACCGATGCGCCGCTGCGCGAGCGCCGGTGGGCGCAGCTGATGGTCGCGCTCTACCGGTCGGGTCGTCAGGCCGACGCCCTGCGGGCCTTCCAGCGGGCGCGCCACCTTCTGGTCGAGGAGTTGGGTCTGGAGCCCGGCCCCGAGTTGGCCCGCATCGAGGCCGCCGTCATCAACCACGACCCCTCCCTCGACCTGCGGCTGGCCGGGCCGCCCGGTGCTGCGGCCGCGCCGGTTGCCCGGATCGGCACCGAGCCCGAGCTCCTCTGGGTGGACTGGCAGCGCCAGGTGCCGCTAGTCGGTCGCGAGCGTGAGCGGGCGGTGCTCGCGGAGGCGTGGTCGAAGGTGCGCGACGACTCGCTCGGGGGCGTGGTGGTCCTCACCGGTCGTTCGGGCGTGGGTAAGACGCGCCTGGTGGCGGAGCTGGCGAAGGACGCCTCGGACGAAGGGGCGTGGGTGCTGGCCTTCCGGTGCGCACCCGGGGTCGGCCTCGTCCCCATGGGCCCGGGCCCGCTGTCACTCGGTGTCGACCTGCCCGCGGTGAGCACCGGTCCCCCGGCGGCGGCCGCCGCGGTCGAGTACGGGCTGGCCATCTTCGACCGGGTGATGGCCGTGGCCGAGCAGCGGCCCGTGCTGTTGGTGTTCGACGACCTGCACCGGGCCGAGCCCTTCGTGGTGGAGGCCATGCGCACCGTGGCGGACCGCCCGGTGATGCCGCTCGACGGCAGCCTCCCCGTGCTCACCGTGGCCACCTTCCGCGACGCGGCCACCCTGCCCCCGGGCGTGCACGCGCTCGTCCACCAGGTGCGCCAGCTCCACGTCGAGGCCCTGTTGGGGCTGGGGCCGCTTCCGCCGGACGACGCCCGCGCCCTGGTGGCCGAGCGGCTGGCGGTGGGCGGGACCGGGGACCCGGGGCGTGGGCGCGACCTGGACGCCCTCGTGGCGCACGTCGGTGGCAACCCCCGCCGGCTGATCGAGATGGCCCGCCACCTCCGCTCGACGGCGGGGCCCGAGGCGGCGGGGTCCGTGGTGACTGGACCCGAGGCCTCGGCCGGGCAGCGGGCGGCGGCGTCCGAGGTGGCGCTGGGGTCCGTGGTCGTAGCGGGGCAGCCGGCCGCCGGGCAGCAGGCGGCGGCAACGGGGCAGCAGGTGGCCGAGACCCCACCGCTGGGCGGCGCCGGCCGGGTGCCGACGCCCGAGCGCCTGCGGCAGGTCGTCGGCGAGGAGCTGGCCGAGCTGCCGGAGGACCTGGTGGCGTTCCTGGCGGCCGTGGCGGTCGCGGGACCCGAGGTGGGCACGGCCACGGCCGCCCGGGCCGCGGGCGTGGACGACGAGACCGCCGCCCGCCTGGTCGAGCGGGCGGCGGGCGCGGGCTACCTGGCGACCGACGGCGCGCGAGACCGTGTCCGCTTCATCACCCCGCTCGAGCGCGAGGTGCTGCTCGGCCGGCTCTCCGAGGAGCGCCGGGCGACGATCGCTGAACGCGCGGCGGCGGCCGCGACGGCCACCACGCCGACTGGAGTGACGGCAACTGCGGCGACGCCGAGCACGCTGGCGCCGACCATGGCGGGGGCCGTGCCCACGACCGTCCCAGTCGCCTCCCCGCCCGCGGTGACGCCGCCGACCGCCCCCGCCGACCCCTCCCCGCCGGCGACCGGGACCCGCGACCCGTCGGCGTCGGCCTCGTTCGACGGGCCCGACCTGTTGTGGGCAGCGCGGCAGCTGCAGGTGCCCCTGGCCGGCCGCGCCGCCGAGCGCGAGCGGCTCGTGCACGCGTGGCGGCAGGTGTGCGACCGGGGCAAGACCGGCCTGGTGGTGATCACCGCGGGGGCGGGGTTGGGCAAGACCCGGCTCCTGGCGGAGGTGGCGCGGGCCGCGGTCGACGCCGGTGGCGCCGCCCTCGGCGGACGGTTCTCGGCGACGCTCGGACTGTCCCCCCTCGGCGGCGACGTCGCCATCCTGGGCGTGGCCTCACCTGCGGCGGAGGCATTGCGGGGCCCCGGCGTGGTGATCGGCTACCTCCGCGAGCTGTTCGACCGGCTCCTCGACGTGACGCGTCGCCAGCCCGCGGTGGTGCTCCTCGACGACGCCCACCTGGCCTCGGCCGAGCTGGTGGACGGGATGCGGCGGCTGGTCGACCGGCCCATCCCCATGGCCGAGGGCCGACCCATCCTCGTCGTGGCCGCGCAGCGTCCGGGCGGTCGCGGCGGCCACGGCATCGCGCCGCTGGTGCGTGACCTGCAGCGGGTCGACGTCCGCGACGAGCTGGACCTGGCGCCTCTGGACCCCGACGACTCGCTCCGGCTCCTCGAGGCGGTGCTGGGTGACGACCTCGATGCTGCGTCGGCCGAGCAGTTGGCCCTCGTCGCCGGGTGCGCCGGCGGTATCCCCGGCCATCTGGTGGAGCTCGGCCGCCACCTCGCCGCTTCCGGCATCGTGCGCGGTGGGCACTGGGACGTCGAGGTGAGCCCCACGATCGCCGGTGTCGGCATCGTGAGGGAGAGCGGGGGCGATCGGGCCCCCGAGGTGGTGGCGCCCGGTCGTGCCGGGGTCGGCGTCCCGACCGCCCTGCGATCGGCGGTCGAGGCCGACCTGGCCGAGCTGCCCGCCGACGTCGTGCGCCTGCTCACCGCAGCCGCCGTCGTCGGCCCGTCGTTCGACCTCGCATCGGCGGCACGCGCCGCCGGCATCGACGACGGCCAGGCCCTCGACGCGCTGGACCACGCGGTGGCCGCCCGCGTGGTGGCCGAGACCGCCGACGGCTACCGGTTCGCGAGCGAGGTGGAGCAGGTGGTGCTGGCCGCCCGCCTGTCGGCCGGGCGGCGGTCGTTGATCCGCAGCCGGCTGGGCGACGGCCCGCCCACCCCGTGATGCTCGGAGGGGCGACCGACGGCATGCTCGACGACCTGGCGCGCGCGTTGCCTGCATCCTGTCGTCGAGTGCTGCGAGATCCGCCGGCCGCGGCGGCGTGCCTCGCCTGCGCCCACCGCGGGTGGTAGGGGACGCGAGGCGCCGCCGGATGACGCCGCTCGTCCGCGCGGTCGCGTTGGTAGCCCGGTGGTCGGTGGTTGGTAACCGGTGCCCAGGAGGCTCGTCACACCGACACCGAGGACATGGGGAGATTCACACATGGATGTGCGACGGATGGCAGCCGCGGCGGTCATGAGCGTGGCCGGAGGGGCGCTGTTGGTGGTCGCCGGGAACACGCCGGCCGGGGCGGTCGACCAGTGCACGGCACAGCCGATCCCCGTCCCCCGCACCGAGTGGACCGCGCACCTCAACCCGGCGATCGACGCCTCGGGCGACCTGATCGCGTTCCAGGCGGGCAGCGACCTGACCGGCGACAACCCCGACCGCAACATCGAGGTGTTCCTGCACCGGGTCTCGACGGGCGCGACCACCCAGCTGACCGTCACCGACAGCGGTACCTCCAGCCCGTGGCAGGGCAGCGGGCCCACCGTCGACGGCGCCGGCTCGCTGGTCGCCCTCGAGACGTCGGGCGACCCGACGGGTGCCAACCCCGACGGCAACGAGGAGGTGTTCCTGTACGACCTGGAGGACGACACCGTCACCCAGGTCACCGACACCACGGGCGCGGGCAACCTCGACCCGGCCCTCAGCGCCGACGGCAGCACGCTGGTGTTCACCTCGCCCCACGACCTGGCCGAGGGCGGCGCCAACGCCGACGCCAACCGGGAGGTGTTCCGCCTCGACGTGGCCTCGGGTGCGGTCACCCAGCTCACCGACACCACGGCGGGCACGAATTCGGCCCCGGTGGTCGACGCCGACGGCGCCCGGGTCGCCTACGTCTCCGATCAGGACGACAGCACCGAGATCTACCTCTACGACGCCGGGCTCGGGACCAGCCGGCCCCTCACCGACACCAGCGGCGGGCACACGGCCGCCCCGTCGATCACGGCCGACGGCGCCGGGGTGGCGTTCGAGTCCGATCAGGACCTCACCGGCGAGAACCCAAACCACTACCCGCAGGTGTTCCTGGCGGAGGCCGGCGCGGCGGCGATCGACCAGCTCAGCGGCCTCGGCGGCGGTCAGGGCTACGGCTCGGACCCCGCGATCACTCCCGACGGCTCGCGCGTGGCGTTCTGGTGGGCCGGCCAGGTGGCCCTGGTGGCCACCGACGGGAGCCCCGCCGCCGCCGTCACGGCCTTCGCCGCCAACTACGGCGTCGAGGCCGGCGGGCACCCAGCGATCAGCGCCGACGGCCGGCGGGTGGTCGTCGACGCCCACCTCGACCAGGCGGACGGGTTCGGATGGGACTGGCAGGTCACCGTGGTGGACTGCACCCCCCTCGCCCATCAGCCGGACGCGCTGGTCGCCCGGTCCGGGGCAGCCTCGTCGAAGGGTGACGGGGTCTACAACGGCGACGGGGCCCGGCAGACCGCCGGTGGCCGGGTGACCAGGGGCGGCGAGCTCCGGTTCGACCTGCGGATCGGCAACGACGGCACCGACCCCGACGAGGTGACCCTCCGGGGCCCGGTGGGAGGTCGCCACCTCCGGGTGCGCTACTTCGCCGGCGAACGCGACGTCACCGCTCAGGTGCTGGCCGGCACGTGGTCGACGGGCACCCTCGAGCCCGGGGCCGTGACCGACCTGCAGCTGCGGGTCACCGCCGGTCCCCGGGCCGCGGTCGGCGCCGTCCGCACCTACCGGGTGACCGCCCGCTCCGCCGGCGACGGCAGCCGTCAGGACGTGGTGGCGGTGCGGATCGGGGTGCAGTGACCGAGTCGGTGACGGCGGCCGTGGCCGGCGCCGGCGATCCTGTCACACCCCCTCGCCATACTGACGGCGATGAGGGACTTCGCCGCCGCCCCCACTACGCTGGGCCGTTCAATTCCGAACACCCAACGAATTGACACCCTGCCCCGGACCGTCCGGGGCCCCGAGCGCCTGGAGTGCCGGGTCCAGAGGGAGGTACGTGCTCGTGACGCGAGCCTATGAACTGATGGTGATCTTCGAGTCCACGCTCGACGACGCCGAGGTCCAATCGCAGCTGAAGAAGATCGGTGCGGCCATCACCGCCGGTGGCGGCGAGGTCGCCACCCAGGACCTGTGGGGTCTCCGACGCTTCGCCTACGAGATCGACCACAAGACCGAGGGCATCTACGTTGTCTTCGAGATCGTCACCGAGGCCCCCAACCTCGATGACCTCGACCGCAGCCTGCGGCTCGCGGACGAAGTCGTCCGCCACAAGATCCTCCGCCTGCCCGAGCGCGAGGCCACCCGCCGTGGCCTGCTCGGCGACAGCACCCCGGCCGAGGCCGCCGCCCCGGTCGAGCCCGAGCCCGAGCCGGCCGAAGCCGGATAGGGAAGGAGCACCAATGGCACCCGGAAACACCGTGAACGTCGTGGGCAACGCCACCCGCGACCCCGAACTGCGCTTCACCCCGTCGGGTCAGGCGGTGGCCAACTTCGGCCTCGCCGTGAACCGCCGCTGGCAGAACCGCCAGACCCAGGAGTGGGAAGAGGCCGTGAGCTTCTTCGACATCACCTGCTGGGGCCAGTTGGCCGAGAACGTGGCCGAGTCCATCCAGAAGGGCACCCGCGTGGTGGTCGACGGTCGGCTCGACCAGCGCTCGTGGGAGACCGAGCAGGGCGACAAGCGCTCCAAGGTCGAGATCGTGGCCGACGAGGTGGCCCCCAGCCTGCGCTGGGCCACCGCCTCGGTCACCAAGAACGAACGCCGCGATGGTGGCGGCGGTGACTTCGGCGGCGGCGGCGGTGGCGGCGGTGCCCGCCCCGTCCCCAACGAGCCGCCTGCCGGCTACGACGACGAGGAGCCCTTCTAGCCATGGCCAAGAAACGCGAAGTGCGCGGGAAGAACAAGGACAACGCCCGCCGCAGCAAGAAGAAGGTGTCCCTCCTCTCCCAGGAGAAGGTGGAGTACGTCGACTACAAGGACGTGAACCTGCTGCGCCGGTTCATGTCCGACCGGGCCAAGATCCGGGCCCGCCGCGTCACCGGCAACGACGCCCAGCAGCAGCGTGAGGTGGCCAGGGCCATCAAGAACGCCCGCGAGATGGCCCTGTTGCCCTACACCAACCGGGTCACCACCCAGCGTGGGGGCGGCCGTGACCGCGGCGAGCGCGACCGCGGCCTGGCCCGCCCCGACGGGCCGCCGCCGCGTCCCACCGGCGCCACCCCGCCGCCCCCGGTCGGCGGTGCCCCGGCGGATGCCGACCTCGACCTCGACCTCGATCTCGAGCTCGACGGCGGTGGTGTGGCGGTGGCCGAGGCCACCGGCGCGCCGGCCGGCGACGGCAGCGAGCCCACGGAGGGCGACGAGTGAAGCTGATCCTGAAAGCCGACATCGCCGGCGTCGGCCACCGCGGCGACATCGTCGACGTGGCCGACGGCTACGGCCGCAACTACCTGGTGCCCAAGGGCATGGCCATGAAGGCCACCAGGGGTGCCGAGGCCCAGGCCGCGGCCATGCGCCGGGCGCGCGACGCCAAGGACGCGGTCGACCGCGAGGCCGCCGAGGACGTGGCCAAGGCGTTGGTGGCCACCACCATCACCATCTCGGCCAAGTCCGCGGCCGAGGGCAAGCTCTTCGGCTCGGTCACCTCGGCCGACATCGTCGCCGCGGTGCACGATCAGAGCGGCGTGCAACTCGACCGCAAGCAGCTCCAGCTCGACGAGCCCATCAAGGACGTCGGCACCCACCAGGTGTTCGCCAAGCTGCACGCCGACGTGGCCTTCCCCCTCACCATCGAGGTCGTCCCCGCGTGACGGGGTGCGGCCGCTCCTGGTCGCACCCCGCTGCCACCATCACCCGTCGTCCACAGGGTGGAGGGCGCGCGTCCACAGGAAGACCCCAGGCAGCGCATCTACCACCCCACAGGCCGGACGGGGGAGAGTAGGGCGATGTCGCAGGCCTTCGACGACGCGCCCCCACGCGCCACCCTCACCGAGCGTCCGCCCAGCCATGGCCCCGCCCAGGCCATGCGGGTGCCGCCCCACAACCTCGCCGCCGAGGAGTCGCTGCTCGGTGCCATGTTGTTGTCCCGCGACGCCATCGCCTCGGCGGTGGAGGTGGTCGACGCCGACGACTTCTACAAGCCTGCCCACGGCCACATCTTCGAGGCCATCGCCTCGCTGTTCAGCGCCGGCGAACCGGTCGACCCGGTCACCGTGGCCGAGGAGCTCAACCGGGCCGGCCTGCTCGACGGCATCGGGGGCCCGGCCACCCTGGTCAGCCTGCAGGCCAACACGCCGGCCACGTCCAACGCGGCGCGCTACGGCACCATCGTCGAGGAGCACGCGCTGTTGCGCCGCCTCATCCGGGTGGCCGGCGACATCGCCGAGCTGGGCTACGAACTGCCCGACGACGTCACCAAGGCGGTCGACCTGGCCGAGTCGATGGTGTTCCAGGTGGCCCAGCGGCGGGTCACCGACACCATGTCGCCCATCCGCGATCTGCTCAGCAAGAACCTGGACCGCCTCGAAGAGCTCTACGCCAGGGGCGACGCCCTCACCGGCGTGCCCACCGGCTACCTCGACCTCGACGACCTGCTGTCGGGGCTGCAGCCCAGCGCCCTGATCGTGGTGGGCGCCCGCCCCAGTGCCGGCAAGACCGCCTTCGCGCTGGGCATCGCCAGCCACGTGGCGCTCACCGCGGCCCGCCCCGTGCTGTTCTGCTCGCTCGAGATGAGCCACCTCGAGCTCACCCAGCGCATCATCTGCTCGGAGGCCCGGGTCGACTCCACTCGCATGCGCAACGGTCGCCTCACCGACTCGGACTGGACCAAGATCAACACCGCCATCGGCCGGCTGGGTGACGCCCCCCTGTGGATCGACGACAACCCCCAGCTCACGGTCATGGAGATCCGGGCCAAGGCCCGCCGGCTGAAGAGCCGGGTGGGCGACCTGGGCCTCGTGGTCATCGACTACCTGCAGCTCATGACCGGCCGCTCCAGCGCCGAGAACCGCCAGGTGGAGGTGTCGGAGATCTCCCGTGGGCTCAAGATCCTCGCCCGCGAGCTCGAGTGCCCGGTGATCGCGCTGTCCCAGCTGTCCCGTGGCCTCGAGATGCGGGCCGACAAGCGGCCGATGCTGGCCGACCTGCGCGAGTCGGGCTGCCTCACCGCCGACACGGCCGTCGCCGCCATCGACCCCGGCACCGGCGGCACCCGTCGCACCACCATCGGCGCCCTGCTCGCCGCTGGTGAGCGCGACATCCCCGTGTGGACCCTCGACGAGCACCTGCGCTTCGTCCCCGGGGTGATGACCCACGTGTTCGCCAGCGGGGTGAAGCCCACCTTCGAGCTGCGGCTGGCGTCGGGTCGGGTGGTGTCGGCCAGCGCCAACCACCCCTTCCTCACCGTCGACGGCTGGGTGCCACTGGGCGACCTGGCGGTGGGCGACCGCCTGGCCGTGCGGCCCACGGGCCCCGACGACCCCACCTCGCACACGGTGCCGGCCGAGGTGTCGGGCTACCTCGACAAGGCCGCGGCCGAGCGGGGTCGGAGCGGCCAGGCGCTCCTGGCCGACGCCGGCGCCACCGGTGCCCGGGCCGGCGTCCCCCGCCGGGCCCTGCGCCAGGTGGCCGAGGCCATGGACGACGCGTGGTTGCGCGACCTGGTCGACGCCGACGTGTTGTGGGACACCGTGTCCGACATCATCCCGCTGGGCAACAAGCCGGTCTACGACGCCACCGTTGTCGGCACCCACAACTTCGTGGCCAACGGCATCGTGGTGCACAACTCCATCGAGCAGGACTCCGACGTGGTGATGTTCATCTACCGCGACGAGATCTACAACGAGGAGTCCCCCGACCGCGGCACCGCCGAGATCATCGTGGCCAAGCACCGCAACGGCCCCACCGACAAGGTCCGCCTGGCCTTCCTCGGCCACCACACGCGCTTCGAGAACATGGCGAGAGGCGCGTAGGCCCGGCCACCACACCCGTCGTCGCGAGAACATGGCGAGAGGCGCGTAGGCCCGGCCACCACACCCGTCGTCGCGAGAACATGGCGAGAGGCGCGCCCGGGAGGACGCGTCCCGGGCCCGCCGAACCGGCCGGGGTACGCTCGGCGACGAAAGGGGCGACGCCGGCGATGCGATTCGAGGTCCTGGGCCCGATACGGGTCGTCGACGGGGACGGCGTCGTCGCCATCACCAGCGAGCACCAGCAGCGCCTGCTCGCGGCGCTGGTCCTGCACGCCGGTGCGGCCGTGTCCTCGGACCTCTTGTGCGAGCACCTGGCCGTCTCGGCGGGCGCGCTCCGCGTGGCGGTGAGCCGCCTCCGCTCGGTGGTGGGCCCGGAAGCGATCGTGACCACGCCGACGGGGTACGAGTGGCGCGGCGAGGACGTCGACGTCCGTGACTTCGAGCACCTCCTGGAGCGGGCCCGGGGGGAGCCGACCGCCGCCCGCCAGGCCCTGACCGAGGCGGTCGCCCTGTGGCGGGGCCCACCCTACGACCCGTACGGCCACGAGGGGTGGGCCCGTGCCGAGGCCGCCCGCCTCGAGGAGCTGCACGCCGGCGCGGTCGAGGATCTGGTGGCCTGCCTCGTCGACGCTCAGGAGTGGAGCCGCGCCATCGCGATGGTCGGCCGCCTCATCGAGGACCACCCCTACCGAGACCGGCCGCGTGCGTTGTTGATGCAGGCGCTGGCCGACTCGGGTCGCCGGCGGGAGGCGCTCCAGGCGTTCCAGGAGTACCGCGCGCTGCTCGACGAGAGCGTCGGGACGGCGCCGTCCGCCGCGATCGTGGCGCTGGATCAAGCGATCGCCGCGGAGGTCGACCCGGGGTCGCCCAGCGAGCCGACCGCCGAGCGCCTGAGCCCGTTCCCGGCACCCGCGACCAGCTTCGTCGGGCGTGCCGAGGAGGTCCGTGGGCTGCTCGAGGCCCTGGGCGGGCATCGTCTGGTGACCCTCACCGGGCCGGGGGGAATCGGCAAGACGCGCCTGGCGGTCGAGGTGGCGGCCGAGCTCCGGGCGCACCTGCCCGACGAGCACCCCGACGGCGTCACCTTCGTCGACCTCGTGCCGATCCGGGACGCCGGCTCGCTGGCCGTCGCGGTCGCGGCAGCCCTCGGGATCACGCCGCAGCCCGGCCGTGGCGTGGTCGACTCGGTGGCCGAGGCGCTGGCCTTTCGGCGGGCGCTGCTCGTGGTCGACAACTGCGAGCACGTGCTCGCGGCGACGGCGGATCTCGTCCGGGCCATCGTCGCCCAGGCGCCGTCGGTGACGATCCTGGCCACGTCCCGCGAGGCGCTCCACGTCGCCGGGGAACGGGTCTGGACCGTGCCCTCCCTCGCGGTCGACGACGACCCGGCCTCCCCCGCGGTCGAGCTCTTCATCGACCGCGCCCGCTTGGTCCGCCCCGGCTCAATTGCGGCCGAGCCGGCCGAGCTCGCCGCCGTGGTCGAGGTCTGTCGCCGGCTCGACGGCCTCCCGCTGGCCATCGAGCTGGCCGCGGCGCGCCTGGGGTCGATGAGCGCGATCGACCTGCGCGAGCGCCTCGTCGATCGCTTCCGGGTGCTGGTGACGCCGAACCGCGGCCCAAAGCGCCACCAGACGATGCGCCGCACCGTGGCGTGGTCGTTCGACCTCCTCGACCTGACCGAGCGCCTCGTGCTCCTGCGCGTCGCCGTCTTCGCCGGCGGGTTCGACCTCGCGTCGGGGGCCGCGGTGTGCGCCCTCGACGGGGTGGACGAGGCGGCGCTGCTCGACGTCCTGGACTCCCTCGTGCGCAAGTCGTTGGTCGTCGTGGCCCGCGGGGTCGACGGACGGGTCCGCTACTCCATGGAGGAGACGATCCGGGAGTTCGCGGTCGACGAGCTGGCGGCGTCGGGTGCCGAGCGCGAGGTGCGTGACGGCCACGCCCGCTCCTTCGCCGGCGCCGCCGTCGACCAGTTCGCGATCTGGGACGGTCCCCGCCAGCGCCTCGCGCTCGACTGGGTCGCCGACGAGATCGCGAACCTGCGCGCCGCGTTCCGGTGGGCGTCCTCGTGCGCCGACGTGGCCACGGCGGCCGCGGTCGCGGCCCACGTCGCCCTCATGGCCATGCCGTTGCAGCGCTACGAGGCGACCGTCTGGGCCGAGGAGCTGCTCGAGGCCGCCCGGGGCACGGACGAGCCCTACCTCCCTCGGCTGCTGGTGGGGGCGTCGTTCTGCGTGTTCGAAGGACGGGTCGACGACGCGGTCACGTACACCCGGGAGGCGCAGGCGCTCGAGGACGACCTGCGCTTCGACGCCTTCGACCCGGGGTGGGCGGCGATGTGCGAGGCCAACGCCTGGCGCTACGCCGGGGACGCCGACCGGTTCGTCGAGATCCTCACCGGGCTCGTCGGGCGGCCCGGCGTGGCCGACGTCATCGGCCGGACGGGCGTGCTCGTGGGGCTGCCCGCGGTCGGGCGGTCCGAGGAGGCGATGGCGCTTGCGGACGACGCGGTCGCTGCGGCCGAGCGGTACGGCAGCCCGTTCTGGATCGCTTACGCGCGCTACGGCCTCGGCCGGCTGCTGGCCGCCTCCGACCCGGACCGGGCCGCGGCCGTGCTCCGTGAGGGGCTCGCCTACTCGGCAGAGCATCGGCTGGCGTACTTCGAGGCGATCATCGCCCGTGAGGCGGCGACCCTCCAGGTCACGACGGGGGGCCTGGCCGATCAGCTCGTCCTTCTCGACGAGGCCATCGAGCGCTTCCAGCACGCCGGTGCCGACGCCACGCTGTCGCAGACGCTCGCCTACCTCGCCGTCGTGCTCGGCCGGCTCGACCGCCCGCAGGAGGCGGCGACGCTCGTCGGCGCGAGCGCCCGGAACCCGCTGATCCACACCGTGATCGGGTTCGACGATGCGGTGACGGCCCTCCGGGCGGACCTCGGCGCCGACGCGTACGAGGAGCGGGTGGCGGCCGGCGCGGGGATGACCTTGGTCGATGCCGTGGCGTACGCGCGCGACCGCATCCACGACGCCCTTGCCGCCGCCTGAGCCCTTCGCGCGAGGCCGAAACGGGTCGGCCCGCGGGCGTGTTGCGCCGCTGTAACAGGCGATCCGTACCGTCCGACGGGTCGGCGCAGCGGTCGATGGCTGACCGGGTGCCGCTGAGGGGGAGTACTCGGCGCGCACCCCGCGCGGCGAGGATCGACAGGGGGAAACATGTATCTGTACTCGCGGCGCATGCGCGTCAACAGCTTCGACGCGGTGGCGTGGGCGTCCGACACGGCCGCCGCCCACCACGCCGCCACCGGTGTCGAGATGCAGGTGTGGGGGGCGGTGTTCTCCGCGGGTTTCGGCACCATCGCGTGGACGGCCTGGCACGAGAACTTCGCCGCGCTCGACGCCGCCGCGGATGCCGCGATGGCGGACGCGGCCTACATGGCGAAGTCCGCGGAGGGCAATCAGTGGGCGGCCGACGGGGTCGTCGACGACCAGCTCCAGGAGCTCATCGCCGGGGTGCCCGACCCGGATGCCGACCCGCTGTACGTCAGTTCGGTGCAGTCGGCCTGCGCGGGGGGGAACATGGCGCGGGGCCTGGGGGCCGCCGTCGAGATCGCCCAGCGGGCGGACGCGATCACGGGGGCGACGACCTTGGTCTGCCGCAACGTCACCGGTCCGTATTCGGGGGTCGCCTGGTTCACCGGGACGGCCGACGGCGCCACCATGGACGCCCAGAACGCGGCGCTGGCCGCCGACGCCGGCTTCCTCGAGCTCGTCGACAGCTTCGCGGGCGCCTTCATCGACGTCGTGGATCCGAGGCAGTCGGTCCTCTGGCGTCGCCTGGGCTGACCCTGCCGGTCGGTACCCACCAAGATGAGCAGAGGGGCGTGTTGCGCGGCTGTAACACCCGATTCGTACCGTCCGCACCGAGGGGGGCGTCGCGCGGCGCCTCCGGGGCACAGGAGAGCGGGACCATGGCGGCAACGAAGCGTGGGAACGGGCAGCTGGGGCACAACGCATCGGGCCACGGCCGACGGCGGCCCACCGATCGACCGACGGTGCGAGGCGTCGCCCGCCTCGTCGTCATCGCCCTGCTGGCGACCACGGTCGCCCTCCTGGCCCCGCCGGCGGCGGCGCCGGTCGCCGCCGACGGCAACGAGGCCCCCGGCGCGCCGCTGGCGTCCCGGTCCATCACCGCTGGCAACGCCCACTCGTGTGCGTTGTTGGACGACGGCACGGTGAAGTGCTGGGGCTACGGCGGATATGGGCAGTTGGGTCAGGGCTCCACCGCGACCCTGGGTGATGCGCCGGGGGAGATGGCGGCGTTGGCGCCGGTGAACCTGGGTGCCGGCCGTACGGCCACTGCGGTGACCGCCGGCAGCCAGCACACGTGCGCGTTGTTGGACGACGGCACGGTGAAGTGCTGGGGCTCCGGCGGCAGTGGGCAGTTGGGTCAGGGCTCCACTGCGAACCTGGGTGACGGGCCGGGGGAGATGGCGGCGCTGGCGCCGGTG
>CAZWMT010000067.1:0-24629 GCA_964635055.1 uncultured Microthrixaceae bacterium
TCGAAGCACTCGCTCCCACCTCCGAGCAGCACGCCGCCTAGCGAAAGGACCCGATCACCCCTTGACATCCATAGGAGCGTCGGAACGCTCACCCTTGGTGGTGTCGTCCGACCCGTCCTCACTCTCGGTGCGATCGGCGTTCAGCTGCGACGCTCGCCGCCTCGGGCTTGACCACGACCGCCGCCGCATCGAGCAGCACCGAGGGGTGCTCGCCGCCGACGAGGTCGACGCAGCGGCAGGCCTCTTCGTCGAAAGCGGCGGCGTAGGCGAAGGTGTCGGACGACCACGACATCGAGGCCACGCCGTCGCGGATGGCGTCGAGCAGCACCGCGGAGGTGGCGAGGCGGGGCAGGTACAGGTACTGGGCGTAGTCGTCCCAGAGCTGGCGCACGCCCACGTGGTCGCCTCGCCACAGGGGCACCCGGTCGAGGTCCATGCGCAGGCGGGCACCCGAGTAGCCGGGGCGAACATGGGTTCGTCGCCCTTCAGCTGCTTCGGAACTCGCACCGCAAGGGCGTCCTGGCCGCTCACCCGGGTCTCGTCCCAGCGGACCGGGCCTGTGGGGTCCTCGGGAGATTAGGTACGGCGGCGGCGTGACCTTGATGGAACTGTCCTACCCCTCGTCGCCTTCATAGCCAAAGGGAAGGCGGGCGTCGGCCCCGCCACTTCGTCGCGGCCGGGATGCCTTGCGCGCTGGGAACTTCGGCCCTGGGCCGTAGGTGACCCGCGGTCCCCGTTGGTGGGGGGAGGTCTTGACGAGGATCGATCGCTCGACCAGGTCGCTCAGGATCCGTGATGCCCTCTCGACCTTCACATCGAAAAGGGCCTGAACGACCCCGTTGGTGATCTGGCCGAGCTCATTGACGGTGGCGACCACCTTGCGATCGATCTCATCCCCCGTCCGGCGGTGATAGGTGACCGCGGTACCGAGTTCCTTGAGCGCGTGGTCGCGAAACCGGTAGGTGGGGTGGCGGCGTCTCGCGGACTGGCGTGTTGGCTCCAGCATGGCCACATCGTCGACCGCCAGCGAACGGAGGACGGCCGCGGCCTCGTCAGCCGGCTTCTGCAGCACGAGCTCGAGGCCCGAGGCCGTCACCGTCCGCTGGGAGAGGAGCGTGAAGAGCACCAGCATCGCATCGACGTCGTCCGCAACGATCTCGGGCAGGGTCGCCACATATCGGGCGAGGGCCTTGTTGGGTGCACCACCCGACAATGCGACCCGCACGTAATCGGATTCGGTGATCTGCGGCGGCTGATGACCGCTTCGGATCATGTCCCGGTACATACGATCGATCCCGACTCCCGCTTGTTCGGCAAGGCCGAGCTTTCGGATCACCTCGGTCAGCAGTCGGTTCCGCGGCTTCGACGGATGGGCGAGGATGTTCTCGACGGTCACCCCCGACACGAGCGGCCCGGGTGAATCGACAACAAGGCGCGTCGGCGCGTGCTCGACCGAGATCGGATCAGGCAAACGCCAGTCACGGTGGGCGACCGCGTTCGCCAGCGCCTCACGAACGGGCCCCTCGGGCAGGTCGGCCAGATGGACCTGCTGACCAGACGGCAGCGAGATGGGCGTGCGGTCGATCCGCGCCGCTATGAGCTCGAGCACCCGCTGAAAGCCCAGTAGCAGGGGACGGCCGAATCGCTGGATGTCGGCTGGTTCGCCTCCCGCGGTCCGTCGGTGCTGGTACACGACGAGATCCGGTCCGGGTCCGTCACAGAACAGGAGGTCCCCAGCCCGCACCAACGAGCCTTCGCCAGTGGTGACACCCAAGGTTCGCAGGAGGTCGGCGTCGCTCAGTCCGCTGTAGGCCTGGCGTTGCGGGTCCGGATGGGTTCGGAGCATCTGTCGAGCCGCCGCCAGCGCGATGGGGGAGACATCCGCGGCTGTCCGCCCCGATGGTTCGGCTGACCAGTCCACTCCCCGGCGTTCGTCAATCAGCCTGGCTTGCTCGGTGGCCGACATCGGCTCGCAGGACTTGCCAACGCGGTGGCTTGCTCGCCCACCGACCGAGTGCACCTCGAGGCCCTCGGGGACCACAAGCACGACGAGATCGGTTTCACCCGCTCGCACGGTCCGCGCCATCACCGTGACGCTCGGGTTGGTCAGCTCCCAGATACGGCGGCGGAGTCGCTCGGCCTCGAACCCGCAGCCGACGAACGCTTCCCGCCCCGACTGTTTGTCGTCCACACCCACGACAACCGCACCACCCCGCGCATTCGCGAAGCAGGCCACTGCCTCGGCCAGGTCGCGGGCGCTGTCCTCGAATGAGTCCTTCACTCGCTTGAACTCGAGCGTGACGGACTCAACATCGGCGGCTCTCGTTCCCCCCGACACGGCTTCGATCGCTGCCTCGACTGCACTTGGTACCCCGAAGTCCATGCGGAACGCCCATTTCCCTAGACTTGCCTTACTCCATCGAGTGGAGGGTAGGGCAAAACTAGGTGAAACTGCGGCTACACGATCCAGCGACCGCACCGGTGGCGGGTGATGCCCGCCAATGCGCCGCTCGGCCGAGTTGATGACGATCATCCGCTCGCAGTGGCGGCCTCCGCGTTCACGGCGGCGCCGTACGCTCCGGCCAAGCGTCCAGCCAGGTCAGATGCCGCCGTTCAGCGCGGGCGGTACACGGACGGCGGCGTATGTCGCCCGGCACCTGGGAGGTCCCTCATGACCCCACCGGAGGGCTCAGGTGGCGGCGTCGACCGGGGTGGCCCGCACCCGCAGGGACTGCTCGACCTTGAAGCGGGTCAGGGTGCGCTGCTCCTTGGCGGGGAGGGCGTCGATGATCTCGGTGGTGGGGATCACCTCGGGGTCGTCGAGGCGGTAGGTGGCGCCCTCGGTGAGGAGAGTGGCGGTGCCCGCGGCGAGGACGTTGTGCAGCCAGTCCGGGCGGGTGCTGTAGGGCAGGGCGATCACGAAGCCACCGTCGATCGGGAAGGGCACGATCGGGGTCTCGTAGGCCGTGCCCGAACGCCGGCCGACGTGGCGGATGATCGACGCGTACGCCCCGGGCCGGCCGGCGCTGCGCATCTGGCGAGGGTTGGTGAAACGGCGATTCATCCGGCGCACCAGGCCCTGCACCGTGGGCGACTTGGCCCGCATGCCGAGAAAGAACAAGACGCCGATCACCACGAGGACGAGCACCAGCACGGCCACGACCCCGAGGAACACGCCCACGGCGAGACCCTACGTCGCCGGCCCCGCCCACACCGCCCGCCGCGCCTCCTCGACCTCGCCGGCGGATGGGGTCGACCTCCAACGGGCGGCGACGTGCTGGTCGGGCCGGACGAGCAGGGCGGCGGCGTCGGGGAGGCCGAGGGTGGTCGACCACCAGCCGTCGGGGTCGTCGACGTCCACCCCCACGCGGACGTCGGCACCGGCCACCACGCACGCGGGGCCGGCGATCACCACCGGCTGGTCGAGGGAGACCAGGTCCAAGGTGGAGCAGGTCGTGCCGGCGCGGCGCACCCACCCGTGCGGCAGTCGGCCACCCGGGCGAGACGACGGCACGTACACCCGGGCGTCCGCGTCGGCGTCGGTGTCGGCGGCCACCGCCGGAGCGCCGTCGCCGAGCTCGTCGGCAAGCTCGTACGCGTAGCCGAGTTGGAGCCCGAGCAGGTCGAAGTGGGGGGCCTGGTTCTCGATGGCGGCCACCACCCGGGCCCGCCCCTCGGGGTCGGCCAGCGCGGCGTCGATGTTGGCCTGGAAGACCGCGGGGTCGGGATCGGCGCCCAGCGCCGTGGCGACCTCGACGATCTTGAACGCGTTCTCGAGGCTCACCGCGGCGTTCCGCTGGGCCACCGGCCGGCGCTCCCGCTCGTACGAGTCGAGCAGGTCGGGGCCGGCCTCGTCTCGGTCGACCGCCGCCAGCTTCCACGCGAGGTTGTGGGCGTCGGCCACGCCGGTGTTGAGGCCGAGTCCGCCCGTGGGCGGGAAGCGATGGGCCGCGTCACCCACCAGGAACACCCGCCCGTCCCGGAAGCGGGGCGCCACCTGTGCGGTCATGGTCCAGGTCGCCACCGTGACCACCTCGAGCGGCACGTCGGGGTCGGCGAGCGCGGCCCGCACCATCCGTTCGCACCGCTCCGGGGTGTACGACTCGACGTCCTCGGTATCGGGGTCGAACGCGTGCATGTAGACCCACTCGCGGTCGGCGCCGTGTGAGACGAACGTGCCGCCCGTCGCCGCGTCGCAGATCCAGTAGAGGACGCCGGGGTGCTCGCCGACGAGCGGGCGCAGGTCGGCCGCCAGGTGCACCATCACGAAGCTCTGGATGCGGTGCGGGCCCTCCGGGGTGATGCCCAGGCGGCGGCGAACCGGGCTCGACGCGCCGTCACACGCCAACAGCCAGCGGCTCACCACCGTCATCGGGCCGTCGGGCCCCCGGACCGACGACGTGACGCGGTCCGTCGTCGCCGCCGGCGCAAGGTCGGCCGACTCCCACTCGTGGCCGTAGCGCACCGGCACGCCCGCCGCGGTCAGCGCCTCGACCAGCATCGGCTCGAGCCGGTGCTGCGACAGGTTGCGCAATGGCGTCGGCGTGACCGACAGCTGGTCGTCACCCTGGCGCTCGTAGGGGAGGCTGGCGATCACCTCGCCACCGAGCGTGCGCACCCAGTGCACCATCCCGGCGGCGGCGGGGTCCTGCGCCTCGGCCCGGATGGCCTCGACGTCGAGGCCGAGCTGCCGCCAGATCTCGAAGGTGCGGGCGTTGACGGCGTGGGCGGCGGGCGCCCGTAGCGGCCCGTCGCGTCGCTCGACGACCGCCACCGTCCGCCCCAGCCGCTCGAGGAGCAGCGCGGCCGTCAGGCCGACGGGTCCGGCGCCCACGATCAGGACGTCCACCTCCACGGCGTCGCCGTCCCCGACGTCGGCGGGCGGCATCAGAACAGCCCCGCGTACGAGCCGCCGTCGAGGTGCAGGCTCTGCCCCGACACGAACCCGCTCTGGGCGGCGCAGAGGAACGCGCAGGCGTCGCCCACCTCTTCGGGGCGGCCCAGGCGGCCGGCGGCGATGGTGGCGGCGATCTCGGCGTAGGCCTCGTCGAGGGTGACGCCCTTGACCGCCACCGCCAGCTCGGCCATCTGGCGCTGGCGGTCGGTGTCGATGCGCTCGGGGAGCAGGTTGTTGATGGTGACGTTGGCCGCGGCGACGTCGCGCGACAGCCCCTTGCACACCGAGGTGAGTCCCGTCCGGGCCGCCGACGAGAGGCCCATGGGCGACAGCGGCGACTTCACCATCGCCGAGGTGATGTTGACGATTCGCCCGAAGCGGCGCTCGACCATCCCGTCCAGCACGTCGTGGATCAACAGCAGCGGAGCCACCATGTTGGCGTCGACCGCGGCGATCCACTCGTCTCGCCCCCACTGCGAGAACCGCCCGGGGGGCGGGCCCCCGTTGTTGGTGACGAGGATGTCGGGTGCCGGGCACGCGTCGAGCAGGGCGGCGCGGGTCGCCGGGGCGGCGATGTCGCCCACCACGCCCTGCACGCCGACCGGGGACTCGGCCCCCGTGGTGGCCCGGAGCGCGTCGACCGCGGCCTCCAGGCGCTGCGGGTCGCGACCGTTGATCACGACGTGGACGCCCTCGCGAGCGAGCGACCGGGCGCAGGCGAAGCCGAGGCCGGCGCTCGACGCCGCCACGATGGCGTGCCGTCCGGCGATGCCGAGGTCCATGAGCGGTCTCGCCTCTCTCAGAAGTCGAGGTCTGCCGGCGGCGGCGGGCCCCACTGGTTGATGGGATCGAGCAGGTCGTACTCGCCGGCGGGCGTGGCCGCGGTGAGCAGGTCGGAGTCGGTCCAGTGCTCGACGGTGAAGCCGAGCGGGTCCTTCCAGTAGTCGAAGACCTGCCCGCCGAGCAGGTGGCGACCGACGCCCCAGTAGTGGCGGCGGTCGTCGGCGAGCAGGTGGTCGTGGCCGGCCATGAGGTCGTCGACGTCGGCCACCTCCCAGGCGCAGTGCCCGAGCCGCACCTCGCCGGTCTCGACGATGAGCAGCGTGTGGTGGTCGGCCGGCCGGTCGCCGCGATCGCACCGCAGGAACTGCCCGACCGGCGCGTCTGGCGTGCCGAGGTAGAGCTGGTCGGAGACCAGCAGGCCGAGCGTTTCGGCGTACCACCCGGCCAGCGTGGCGAGCGACGGCGTCTTGAGGGCGGCGTGCCCGAAGCGCTTGACCTGCGACGGACCGACGGGCACCCGCTGGAGCTCGCCCACCCGCGGGCGGGCGGCGCCGACGTTCAGCGGCGCGTGGCCCTTGACGTCGATCGGCTCGACCGGCGCGATCTCGGCGACGACGTCCACGCGACGCCCGTCGGGGTCGGTGAGATGCACCACCAGGCCGCCGCCCGGCTCGTCGAGGGGCTCGACGGTGGTTCCGGTGGCCGCGGCCAGCTGCTCGAGGTCGGGCCGGGTGGCGTTGAAGGCCAGGCCCAGGAAGGCGGCCTCGCCCTGGTGGGTGACGTGCACGTGGTGGTCGCTGTCGGTGCCCCGCAGGTAGAGGGCGTCGGCGGTGCGCGCCGCGGTGTGCATCCCGAAGACGTGGAAGTAGGCCTCCATCTCGTCGAGGTCGGGGGCCTGGAAGCGAGGGAAGGCGACGTCGTCGACACGGATGATCGGTTCGCGGCGGAGTGGATCGGGCACGACCGAGATAGTACGGAGTCGAAGTTTCGGTGTCAAACTATTTGACTATGAAGTAAACTGTGGGCGTGACGATGCGCGGCCTCCTCGACGAGACGCTGGCGAGCTGGCGGCGCGAGCGCCCCGACCTCGACCTCGAGGCGATGGCGACCATGCTGCGCGCCAACCAGCTGATGACCGCGGCCCTCCGCGCCGTCGACGCCGTGTTCGTTCCGCACGGGATCACGCTGGGCGAGTTCGACGTCCTCGCCGCGCTCCGCCGGGGCGGCGAGGGCACGTCGTTGACCCCGACGGCGCTCGCCCGCGTGGCCATGATCTCGCCCGCCGGGATGACCAACCGCCTCGACCGTCTCGAGAGCGCCGGGCTCGTCGAGCGCCGGCCCGACCCCGGCGACCGGCGCGGGACCCTCGTGCAGCTCACCGCGCTCGGCCACACGACGGCGGATCGGGCGGTGGAGGACCTCGCGGCCGCGGAGACCGCGCTGTTCGCCGACCTCAGCCCGGCCGAGCACCGCCGCCTCGACGCCACCCTCGACAAGCTGATCGACCGGCTCGACCAGGCGAGCCCCTGACCCCGAGGCAGGCCGACGCCGGTCGAGCCGCCGAGTCAGCCCAGGTCGAGGCGCCGCCGCAGCACGTCGCGCTGCTCGGCCATCTGGCGCCTGGAGATCCAGGCGGTCATGGCCACCACCGAGCCGTGGAAGGTGCCGGGGAAGTGGTGCAGCTCGACCGACACGCCGGCCTCGAGCAGGCGCAGGCCGTAGATGACGGCCTCGTCGCGCAGGGGGTCGAACTCCTGCGCCGAGAGGTAGGTCGGTGGCAGGCCCGCCAGGTCCGTCGCCCGGGCCGGGGCGGCGTAGGGCGACACGTCGTCGCGGACGCCGCCGTCGGGCGGGCCGTCGTCACCCAGGTAGTAGCGCCAGCTCAGCTCGGCGCTGGGTCGGTTCCACAGCGGTGTGTCCACGAACTCGCGCATGCTCGTGGTCTGGAGGCGGTCGTCGAGCTCGGGGAAGCCGAGGAACTGGAAGCACAGGGCCGGCCCGCCCCGGTCGCGCGCCATCAGCGCCACCGCCGCCGCCAGGCCCCCGCCGGCGGACGACCCCATCACCGCCACCCGGGTCGGGTCGACACCCAGGTCGGCGGCGTGCTCGTGGAGCCAGCACAGGGCGTGGTAGCAGTCGTCGGGCGCGGCCGGGAACGGGTGCTCGGGCGCCAGCCGGTACTCGACCGACACCACCATGGCCCCGACCTCGTTGACGATCTGCGCCGCCGACAGGTGCTCGGCCTGGACGTTGCCCATCACGAAGCCGCCGCCGTGGAGGTACAGGATGGCGGCGTGGCCCCGCTCGGGGGCGGGCCCTTTCGGGCGGTAGACGCGGACGGGTACGTCGGGCTGCTCGCCGGAACCCGGGGCGACGCGGTCGTCCACGTCGAGCCCCGACGTGTCGGCCGCGCCCGCGACCTGGGCGATCAGCCCGTCGAGCAGCGAGCGCGCCGCGGGCAGGTCGGTGAGGTCGCTCACCGGCAGCAGCGGCACCCACTCCGCCACCTCGGGATCGAGGTTCCAGTTCACGTCACGTTCCCCCTCGGGTGCGTGAGACCTGCCGGACGACGGGGACCCGCGCATTGTGCCAGGCAGCGTGCCACACCGAAGTCGACCTCCCAGCGACTTGGCTACAGGGTGCTGCGGTTCCGCGCCGCACGGGCAGGCGCTTCCGGGCCGTCCGCCAGCCCGTCGACGCGGTCGAACGGTGCGGCCGCCCAGGCCGCCGCTTCTTCGTCCACCGGACCGTGGGCCTCGTCCCACGCCGCCAGCAGGCGACCGAGCGCGGAAGGGCGCTTCGCCATGCCTCGACACCACCGAGCGGTGCCGGCGAGGTCAGCGGGACAGGGCGACTGGCACCTCGCGGGGCGGCTCGAACGCCCAGGCCGCGCCGGTCGAGAGGCGGGCCACGCCGACCTCGGGCTGCTCGCGGAGCGGCGCCTCCTCGCGCACGACCGACCAGGTGCGCACCGCGCCGGGCGCCGGGGCGACCGCCTCACAGCGGGCGTGGGGGTCGACGGCGTGGACGATGGCGTCGAGGGCCCGGGTCTGCCCGTCGCGCAGCAGGGTGACCCAGGTGGTGAAGCGCTCCTCCGCGGCGGCCGGTGAGTCGAGCAGGTCGAGCGCGACGGTGCCGGCGTCGGCGCCCTTTCCACTACCGAGGCGCACGGCCACGTCGACGTACTGGCGAGGGCGCAGCGCCGGGTGGACCTCGAGCAGGTAGGCGACGTCGCCCGGCGAGGACCCGAGCCCCAGGGCACGGACGAAGCGCTCGGCGGCGATGCCGGCGAGACCCGTGAACTGGTGATCGAGGATCTCAGCCGCCTTGTCGGCGCCGCCGCGGTCGGCGACCGCCAGCGCAAAGGAGTTCGAGAGCAGGTGGAACTGGAGGCAGAGCTCGTCGATGATGGCGAGCAGCGCACCTTTGGAGAACGCCTCGGTGGGCAGGCGATCGATGAACGCACCGGCGTAGTCGTCCCAGCCCCCACCGTCGGGCCCGTCGAACGGCTCGATCACGGCGAGCGGCACCTGCGCCGCTGCGGTCGCCCGCACCCGATCGGTCATGGGCCGCTCGCTCACCGCCGGCGCGTCGTCGGGGATCTCGACGGTCCAGGCGCAGTGGGGCCGGCGGTCCGCCGGCGTGCGGGGCGGGCGGTGGATCGGCCGCATCTGGGCCCGGGGGTTGGTGGCGCAGGCGGTGGCGTCGAAGGTGGGGTCCTCGATGGCGTGGCACATGCCCACCACGAAGTCCTCGCCCATCGGCTCCACGTCCATGAGCGCACCGCAGTGGTCGAGGTGGAACTCGCCGTGGGTGGCGTCGTGCACGGTGAAGCGGAAGTCGAGGAACTCGTGGGGCGCCCCGATGTCGAACTGCATGCCCTTGAAGATGGTGGCCACGTCGTCGCCCTCGAAGCCCAGCAGGCGCTGCATGCGGCGGGTGTAGATGGGGCTGGCGCCGGCCCACTCGTCGATGGCGATGTCGACCATGCCCTCGCGCCCGTAGGGCCCGATGAGGTAGCCCATCCCCGCCCGGTCGATGAGGTGCCCGCACAGCAGGTAGTCGCGTGCCAGCACGGCCAGCTCGGCGCGGGACAGGTCCCGCAGCGTGGGCACGGACGTCATGGCACTCCCCCTCGGCGGCGTCGGCCCAGGCTGCCAGAGACCTGGACAGGTGTCCAGCGCGAGGGGACCGTCGCTCGAACTGGCACCGGATTTCGGTGTCAGGGCACCGAAATCCGGTGCCAGAACGGGCCTAGGGTGGCGCAGGCGGGACGGGCGCCCGATCGACCACAGGGGGAACGCCACGATGCGGGTGTTGGTGACGGGAGCGACGGGGTTCGTGGGGTCGCACGCCGCCGCGGCGCTGCGCGAGGCGGGGCACGAGGTGCGGGTGCTGGCCCGCCGACCCGAGCGGGTGGCGCCCGCCCTGGGCGTCCACGGCGAGGGCATCGATGTGGAGGTGGCGCCGGGCGACATGACCGACGCCGCCGCGGTGGCCGCCGCCGTCGAGGGCTGCGACGCCGTGGTGCACGCGGCCGGTGAGATCGGTGTGGCCGACGGCACCGGGCCGGCCTCGAACGCCAACGTCGAGGGGGTGCGCACGGTGGTCGGCGCCGCCCTCGCCGCCGGCTGCGACCCCGTCGTCTACACGTCGACCATCACCGTGCACCTGCCGACCGGCGACGACGTCATCACCCTCGACACCCCGCTGGCAGAGCCCCACTCCGCCTACGGCGCCTCGAAGCTCCAGGCCGAGCTGCTGGTGCGCGAGTGGCAGGCCGAGGGCGCGCCGGTCACCTCGTTCACCCTCGGCGGCGTGTACGGGCCCCGATCGCCGCACCTCGACGGCAGCTTCGCGGCCATCCTCGGCGCCATGGGCGCGTTCATGCTCGTCCCACCTGGTGGGCTGGGCGTGGTCGACGTTCGCGACTGCGCCGCCCTGCTGGTCGCGGCGGTCGAGCCGGGCCGCGGCCCCCGCCGCTACCTGGCCGGCGGAACCTACGTCACCTGGGCGGACTGGGTGCGCGCCCTCACCGAGGGCGCCGGCGTGGAGGTGGCCGGCAACCCGGTGACCGCCGAGGAGCTGCTCGAGCTGGGCCGCCAGTGCGACGAGCTGCGGCGCCAGGGCCAGGACTCGTTGCCCCTGTCGGCCGAGGCCGCGGTGATCATGTCCGCCGGCCGCCCCACCGACGACCAGCCCACGCTCGCCGACCTCGGCGTCCGCTGGCGCCCCCTCGTCGACACCTTCCGCGACACCGTCGACTACCTGCGCTCCATCGGCGAGCTCCCGCCGGCGCCCTGACGCGCCGGCCCAGCGCTTCACGCAGGAGGTTCCAGGGCGGCGTCGAACACCGCGAGGACGTCGCCGACGTGCGCGACGGCTCCGTCCACGCCGAACTGGAGCGACGACATCAAGAGCGAGATGAAGATGAGGACGACGCCACTGCCGATCGATTCGGCGTCGAGGTCGGCGCGGACCAGGCCGGCGGCCTGCCCGTCGCGCAGTCGCTGCGCCGCCGTCGCCCGCAGGTCGGTCAGGGCCGGCAGCTCCAGCATGCGGCTGGTGGCCTCGGGCTCGAGCCCCGACAGCACTCGCCGGGCCAGCGGGTGGTCGTCGACCGCGACCACCAGCGTCGGCATCAAGGCCTCGCGCCACTGGCGCTCCTCGCGGAGGTCGACCAGCAGGGCGTGGGCCACCGCGATCAGGCCGGCGGCGTCGTCGTCGAGCGCGGCGCGGAACAGCTCGGACTTGTTCGGGAAGTAGGCGAACGGGACGGTGGGGCCGACCCCGGCCGCCCGAGCCACGGTGGCCACCGAGGTGGCCCGGTAGCCGTCGGAGCCGAAACGCTCGATGGCGGCATCGAGGATGGCTCGCCGGGTGCGCTCGCCCTTCGTGGCCGCTTCATCGTTCGGCACGGCCCGAACCCTAGCAGCGTCCGACTAGAAATGAGTAGTTGACTGAAACACTCATATCGGCCATTCTTGGGAGGCGACCACCGCCCCACCAGAGGAGGCAACCCATGAGCGACTCGGTCCCCACCCGCCGCATCTCCTTCGACGACGCCATGCCCGCCGTCCCCAAGTACTTCGCCAACGGCGGCGACCCTGTCTCGAGCCACTTCGTCGCCCTGCTCTCGGCCACGTTCCCGGCCGGCGAGGACGGCTTCGTGCGCTCGGTCCGCCACTACCGCGACCAGATCACCGATCCGGTGCTGCGACGCGACGTGGCCGGGTTCATCGGCCAGGAGGCCACCCACGGCCGCGAGCACCGGGTGCTCAACGAGCGCCTGGCCGAGTTGGGTTACCCCACCGAGCGCTTCGGGCACATGATGGAGCGCATGGTCGCCTTCCGCGAGCGCGTCGCCTCGCCCATGATGTCCCTGGCCAACACCGCGGCCATGGAGCACGTCACCGCCACCCTGGCCGAGCTGGCCCTCACCGACGAGGCCGAACGGTCCTTCGGCGGCGACACCGTCGTGGCCGACCTCCTGCTGTGGCACGCGCTGGAGGAGTCCGAGCACAAAGCGGTCGCCTTCGACGTGTTCCGGTCGGTCGGCGGCACCGAGCGCCAGCGCCGCTGGGCCATGAACCTGGTCTGCCTGAACCTGCTGCTCGGCGCCACCCTGCTGCTGGCGTCGTCGGTGCTGCGCGACCCCGACGCCCGGCGGCCCCGCACCTTGTGGGCCAGCCTGCGCCGGTTCCGGTCGGCGCCCATCCTGCGGCGGGACACGTGGCGGCGCATCCGGGCCTACAACCGCCCGGGTTTCCACCCGAACGACCGCGACACCCGGGCACTGGTGGAGCACTGGCGCGTCGAGCTGTTCGGGCCCGACGGCACCCTGACCGACCGGCTCGCCGGCAGCCGGGCCGCCTGACCGATGGCCGCCCCGTCGGACGCCCCGCCGAGCAGCCGCACACCGGCCGACCCGACCCGGAACGGCCTGCCCCCGAACGACCTGCGCCCGCCCGAGGGCAACGGCGTCGAGCACCTGGACGTGCTGGTCATCGGCGCCGGCCTCTCGGGAATCTGCGCCGCCCACCACCTGAAGACGACGTGCCCGTGGGCCAGTTGGGCGGTGCTCGAGGGTCGCGACACGCTGGGCGGCACCTGGGACCTGTTCCGCTACCCCGGGATCCGGTCGGACTCCGACATGCACACGTTGGGCTTCCCGTTCCGGCCGTGGACGGGCGAGCGGTCGATCGCCGACGGCGCCTCGATCCTCCAGTACCTGCGCGACACCGCCGCCGCGGAGGGAATCGACGAGCGCATCCGCTACGGCCACCGGGTGGTGCGGGCCGAGTGGCACTCGCCCGACGCCCGCTGGACCGTCACCGTCGAGACCGAGCGCGACGGCGCCACCGAACGGGTCGTGCTGAGCTGCTCGTACCTGATCAGCTGCACCGGCTACTACCGCTACGACCGAGGCCACGAGCCCGAGATCGACGGTGCCGAGGACTTCGCGGGCACCATCGTGCACCCGCAGTTCTGGCCCGACGACCTCGACGTGTCCGGCCGGCGGGTGGTGGTGATCGGCAGCGGGGCCACCGCGGTCACGTTGGTGCCCGCACTGGCCGAGCGGGCCGCCCACGTCACCATGCTGCAGCGCTCGCCGAGTTGGGTGGCCTCCGTGCCGACCAGCACCCCCGGCGCCGCCACCCTGCGGCGCCTCCTGCCGGCGCGGGCGGCGGCGTGGGTCCTGCGGTGGGCCCACGCGCTGCGGGCCACCGCCGTCTTCCGGGCCAGCAAGAAGCGCCCGGCCATGGTGCGGCGGGCCCTGCGCCAGCGCCTGCAACAGGAACTGCCCGACGACATCGACATCGACACCCACTTCACCCCCGACTACGACCCGTGGGACCAGCGGCTCTGCCTGGTCGCCGACGGCGACCTGTTCGCGGCGCTGCGGTCGCGCCGCGCCAGCGTGGTGACGGGCCACATCGAGCGCTACACCGCCGACGGGCTGGCGCTGGCCCCCGGAACGCGCGGGCCGGCCGGGGAGGAGGTCCGAGCACTGCCCGCCGACGTGGTGGTGACCGCCACCGGCCTGGAGCTGCTGTTCATGGGCGGCATCGAGCTGTCGGTCGACGGCGAGGTGGTCGACGTCACGAAGCGGCTGACCTACCGCAACATGGCCCTCGAGGGCGTGCCCAACCTGGCGCTGGTGGTCGGCTACTCGAACGCGTCGTGGACCTTGCGGGCCGACCTCACGTGCTCGTGGGTGGCCCGGCTGCTCGACCACCTGCATTCCCAGGGGCTGACGACCTGTGTGCCGGTCAACCACGGCGCCGCCAGCACCACCGAGCCCCTGTTGGGGCTGCGCTCGGGCTACATGCTGCGAGCGGTCGACCGGTTCCCGAAGCAGGGCAGTGAGCTGCCGTGGCGCAGCCCCCAGAACTACCTGCGCGACCACCGCGACCTCGGGGGCGACCCGCTGCACCTCGACGCCCTCGAGCTGACCACGGCCCCGGGTGCGGCCTGGGCGCGGCCGGGCCCGGGGGCGGTCGGATCCGCCTCACGGGTCGAGCCGGTCCCCCACGACGAGCACGACGCTCGCGCCCAGGGACCGTTCGCCGGCAAGGTCGCGGCCATCACCGGCGCCGCCTCGGGCATCGGACAGGCGCTGGCCGAGGCCCTGGCCCGCCAGGGCGCCCACCTGGCGCTGGTCGACGTGGACGAGGACGGCCTGGCCGCCACCGCGGCGCGCTGCGAGGGTCAGGGGGTCAAGGTGCGCACCCGGGTGGTCGACGTGGCCGACGCCGGTCAGGTGCAGGCGTGGGCCGACGCCGTGGTCGACGAGTTCGGCGGCGTGCACCTGGTGGTGAACAACGCCGGCGTGGCCCTGGGCGCCAGCGTCGAGGCCATGTCGCTGGATGACGCCCACTGGCTGATGGACATCAACTTCTGGGGGGTCGTGCACGGCACCAAGGCCTTCCTACCCCACCTGCTCGCGGCCGGCGAGGGCCACGTGGTGAACGTGTCGAGCGTCTTCGGCCTGGTGAGCATCCCCACGCAGTCGGCCTACAACGCCTCGAAGTTCGCCGTGCGGGGGTTCACCGACGCCCTGCGCCTCGAGCTCGAGCTGGCCGGCAGTGCCGTGCGGTGCTCGACGGTCCACCCCGGTGGCATCCGCACCGGCATCGTCCGCAACGCCCGGTTCGACGAGGCCAGCGCCGGCCTCGCCGGTGGCCCCGACGAACGGGCCGCCCGCTTCGCCAAGGCCGCCCGCACCTCGCCCGAGCGGGCCGCGGCCCTGATCCTGGACGGCGTGGCCCGCAATCGCCGGCGGATCCTGATCGGGCCGGACGCCGGGATCTTCGCGCTGCTGGCGCGGCTCCCCACCGGGTTCGCCGAGCGCGTGGTCCTGGCCGGCGCCCGCCGCCAGGCTCGTCGCTGAAGGGGCGGTCGACCCGGGTCCCTGGTCGGCCGTCAGCCGGCGGGGCGGAACAGGCCGGCGAGGGCGTCGCGCATGCCCGCGTCCACCACCTCGACGCGCACGCCGAGGTGGCCGCGCTGATAGGTGAAGGTGACCGGCGCCTCCGTCCCCGCCCGACCCGCCAGCTCGAGCGGGCAGCCCGACGCGGCGAGGCGCTCGGCGTCGCCGGGCAGGTCGTCGCTCCAGAAACCGAGGTGGTGCAGGTTGGAGTGCTCGTTGCACACCCACACCGAGCCGGGCAGCTCCTCGATCAGCTCGAGGTGGGGCGCCTCCACCGAGTAGCACATGGCCGTGGGCAGGGCGATGTCCTCAGCGGCGCCCGTGCGGTACTCCACCTCGTCGAGGCGCAGCACCGGCCCCCAGGTGACGCCGAGCTGGTCGGTCAGCTCGGCCTGCGCGGCGGCGAGGTCCTTCACCACGATGCCCACGTGGTAGTGGGGCACGAGCGGCGCGGTCATGGCGGAGCGCTCAGTCGCCGTCTCGCGACATGCCGTCGATGGCCACGGTGACGCCGAGGATCAGGGCGGGGTCGACGCCCGGCTGGATCTCCACGCCGTAGGTGTCTCGCACCCGGAACCACCGCTTCGACACCGTGGCGACGGTGTCGCCGTCGCGCTCGATCTCGTACTCGTGCTCGAGGAAGTTGCCGTGGGCCTTCAGGTCGTCGGCACCGTCCATCTCCACGTGGAAGCGCTTGCGGATGCCCACCAGCGCCTTCTTCACCGTGGCGTCACCGCCCGGCAGGTGGATCTTCATGGCGTCGCGGACGCTGAGCTTGCGCTCCTGGATCTTGGCCACCTCGTTGCCGGCCGGGTCCTCGAGGATCCAGGTGTCGCGCACGCGCATGGCCTTGCCGTTCACCTTGTAGGCCTTGTTGCCCGCCTCGTCCTCGACCCACGAGTCGTCGCCGATGGACAGCAGCTTCTCCTGCATGCAGTAGCGGGTGACGCCACCGCCCCGTCGGTCCTCGTTGCGATCCCGCAGGCCCATGCCGCCCTCTCCTCGTCTCGTCGGCGATCGGCGGTGAGCTTGGCACACCGGCTCGGGCCGCCGACAACGCCCGGGATCAGACGGGGGCGGGCTCGGGGTGGAGGCGCCTCCCCGGCGTGAACTCGACGGGGATGTGCTTGATGCCGCCGATGAAGTTCGAGCGGAGGCGCTCGACGTCGCCGGCCACGCGCATGTCGGGGGTGCGCTTGATGATCTGCTCGAACAGGAGGCGCAGCTCGAGGCGGGCCAGGTTGGCGCCGAGGCAGAAGTGGGCGCCGCCGCCGCCGAACGCGATGTGGTCGTTCGGGGTGCGGGTGACGTCGAAGCGGAAGGGGTCGTCGAAGACCTCCTCGTCGCGGTTGCCCGACACGAACCACATGGCGATCTTGTCGCCCGCGCTGATCTGCTTGCCCCGCAACTCGATGTCGCACGTGGCCTGGCGGCGAAAGTAGAGCACCGGGGAGGCCCAGCGCAGGATCTCCTCGATGGCGGTGGGCAACAGCTCGGGCTGCTCGCAGAGCAGGGAGAACTGCTCGGGGTGGGTCATCAGGGCGTGCATGCCGTGGGCGGTGGCGTTGCGGGTGGTCTCGTTGCCGGCCACGGCGAGCAGCAGGATGAACAGCTCGAACTCCTCGGAGGTGAGCTTGTCACCCTCGATCTCGGCGTTGATGAGTCGGGTGACGACGTCGTCGCGAGGGTCGTCCCGGCGGGCATCGCCGAGGGCGCTGGCGTAGAGGTACAGCTCGGCGGCGGCGCCCTGGGCGACGGCCCGGTTGCTCTCGTCCTTGTTGTACTCGGGGTCGTCGGCACCGATCATGGCGTTCGACCACTCGAAGAGCAGGTGGCGCTCCTCCTGGGGCACCCCCATGATCTCGGCGATGGCCTGGAGGGGCAGCTCGGCGGCGAGGTCGGTGACGAACTCGCACTCGCCCCGCTCGATCACGGAGTCGACGATCAGCTCGGCCCGGTAGGCGAGGTGCGCCTCGAGCATGCCGATCATCCGGGGCGTGAAGCCCTTGTTGACGAGCAACCGGTACCGCGTGTGGCGCGGCGGGTCGGTCATCACCATGATCTTCCCGCGCATGTCCACGGCGGCGGGCTCCTCGTCGAACTCGTGGAGGGTGATGCCGCCCCGCTCGGCGCTGAAGGTCTCGTGGTCGCGGTTCACCGCCACCAGGTCGGCGTGCTTCGTGATCGACCAGAAGCCGGGCCCGTCGGGCTCGGGCGTCCAGTGCACCGGGTCCTCGGCCCGTAGCACCGAGAACATCTCGTGGTGCTCGGCTCGGGCGAAGCGGTCCAGGTCGCAGAGGTCGACGTCTTCGAGCTTCATGTTCGGCATTCCCCCGGGGGCGGCGTGGTGTCGTGATGGCGTGTGTCTGCTGGTGACCATCGGCCGGCGGCGGCCGCGATCCACCCGCGGGCGCCGACCCTACCCGCGGCGCTCGAAGCGGTGACCGGGTTCGATGGGCACCGTGGACTCGACCGAGCGGGCGCCGATCGACACCTGCGACGAGTGCGGCTTCCCTTGGGACGAGTACGACGACATCACCGCCGTGCCCCCGGGATCCAGCTCGAGCAACGCCTCCCACCCGGTAGATCGTGTTGGTCGGTGAACAGGATTCCCGAGCATCGCCAGGGTGACCGTTCGCCCATGATGATGCTGAGGACCCGGAGTGAGTCCGATCAACCCGGGAGGTCGAGGAGGACGGCGAGAGTCTCGCGGACTTGAGCAAGGGCCACGGCGCCGATGTTGCCGACGGTGTCGGAGATCCGCGCCGGAGAGATCGAACGCACATGCTGGCACTGCACCGCCGACACCGTCTCGAGACCGTTGTCCGGCGATGGCTCGACCACGACCTCAGCCTCGAATCGCCGAACGGTCGACGTCAGCGGGACGACGTGGACGACCGTCGGCGAGGCGCTCAGGATGCGGTCGGCCGTGACCAGGACGGCTGGCCGGAGGAAGCCGGCCTCGCGCCCTTCGGGCACACCGAGGTCGAGGAGGACGACGTCACCCGAGGTCAGCATCGAGCCAGGACGACTCGTCGTCCCGCAACGGCGAGCGCAGATCAGACCCGATGCGATCCTGACGAAGGGCTCGCACCGCCAGCGTCACCGTGTTTCCCACGGTGGTGTCCAGTTCGGCGGCAAGGCGCTTCAGTTCCTCGTGCGTCCCGACGTCGATGCGCACGCTCGTGCTCTGCATGCAGAAAAGCATACCTGGGTGGTAGCGATCACTCGCCCTGCTGCTGGAGGAGCTCGAGCATGCGGGCCATCTGCTGGTGGACGGCGTTGACAGCCTGCAGGGGGCGGATCATCACCCGGAACTCGACGATCCTGCCGGCGTCGTCGCAGCGGATGATGTCCACGCCGTTGACGTACTTGCCCTCGACGGTGGTCTCGAACTCGAGCACCGCGGTGTCACCGCTCAGCACCTTCTTCGTGTACCGGAAGGCGCCCGGTGGCCGCTCGGCCTCGTCCCGCTCCACGGGTGCGCCGCCGCCCTCGCCAGGAAGGGCCTGACCCGCCGCCTCGAGGTAGAGCTTGGTGACCGCCTTGCCCTCCTGGGGCGTGAACACGATGGGCGAGAAGAAGACGACATCGTCGTGGAGCAACTCGTCGAGCCCACCGGGCAGGCGCCCCCGCAGGTGCTCGTGCCAGCGCTCGATCACGTCGACGATGGGTTCGGGCTCGCTCATGGTGGGACCGTACCCGCGGGCAATGGACCCAGCGGACGGCGACTGGTGCGGGGTACCGTTCGCGTCCACGGGCGGCGGGCCGACGGGGACGGTCACCTTCCTCTTCACCGACATCGATGGCTCGACCCGGTTGTGGCAGAACGCGCTCCCGACCTCGATTCGGCGCCGCTGGTCCGCTCTCAGCGGACTGGATGCGCTGAGTTCGTGGGATTCAGAGACGATCGCGCCAAGGAGGCCTGGAACACGACCAGGTCGCAGGCCCGCCTGACCAGGTGGCCGACGCGAGGACCTTCGACTCTAAACAGCACCCGTCGCGTGCCCCAGACTCGACCCACGTCGGCCCCGCGACCGTCCGGCGCGTGAGGTCCCCGTGCAACCGAAGGCAGGGAGGGTGATGCCACAGCTCGTCGTGTCGGGAGTGGCCAAGCGCTTCGGGCGCACCACGATCCTCGACCACGTCGATCTGACGGTGCGCGGAGGCGAGGTGGTGGCCCTCACCGGCGAGAACGGGGCCGGCAAGAGCACGCTGATGCGGATCTGCGCCGGGCTGATCCGGGCTGACGCCGGCGAGGTGACCGTCGGCGGGGCCATCGGCTACTGCCCGCAGGTTCCCGGACTGTTCGAGCTGTTGACCGCGGACGACCACCTGATCATGTTCGGGCGGGGCGCCGGCATGGGTCGGGCCGAGTCGCTGGAGCGGGGCCGCGCCCTCCTCGAGGAGTTCGGCTACCCGCTGCACGAGCGGTCGGTCACCCGCGACCTGTCGGGAGGCACCCGCCAGAAGCTCAACCTGGCCCTGGCGCTGCTCACCGACCCCACGGTGCTGCTGCTCGACGAGCCGTACCAGGGCTTCGATCACGGCACCTACGTGGACTTCTGGGACCACTGCAACGTGTGGCGCAAGGCGGGGAAGGCCGTGGTGGTGGTGACCCACATGCTGGCCGAGCTGGAGCGGGTGGACCGTGTGGTGGAGCTGCCGGCCCACCCGTCCCGGAACCCGGCGGCGGCGTGATGGCGGCGTCACCGATGGCAGCAGCGTCCTGGCTGGAAGCGTCCTGCATCGCCGCGTCACGGTCGGCGGGGGCGTGATGGCGGCGGCCCGGCGGGTGCTGATCATGGCCGAGATGCACGGTCGCGACCTGATGCGGCGCCACGTCGCGCTCGTGTTGCTGGTGGCGCTGCCCCTCAGCTTCTACCTGGCGTCGATGGGCTCGGGGGACAGCGCGATCGTGGCCGGGGGCGTCGGCATGGCCTTCTCGGTGTCGGGGGCGACGCTGTTCTCGGTGCTGTCCTCCACCGACGTCGACCAGCGCCTGGCGCTCGGCGGGTACCGCCCCCTCGACCTGCTGCTCGGCCGGCTCCTCTTCCTGGGCCCCATGGGCCTGGTGGTCGCCGCCGCGTTCAGCGCGCTCATGGTCGCGGCGTCGAGCCCGGCGCGGCCCTGGCTGACCCTCCTCGGCGTGGCGGCCGTGGCGCTGGCATCGATCCCGTTCGGCCTGGCCGTCGGCGCGGCGGTGCCGAGAGAGCTCGAGGGCACGCTCGTGCTGATCGGCGTGGTCGGCCTGCAGCTGGCGGTCGACCCCGACGCCGCGGTGGCGAAGGTGCTGCCCTTCTACGGCCCCCAGGAGCTGATCTCGTCGAGCCTCGACACGAGCGGCCCGATCGCCTGGCCCCTGCTGCTCACCGTGCTCTACGGCCTGGTGCTGATGATCGTCGCCCGGGTGCTGATGGCCGGGCGGGTCGACGTGGTCCGCCACGGCGAGATCCGCTGAGCCCGCGGCGCCGCCTCCCGCGGCGTCGCCTCACGCTCGGACAGCAGGGGCCGCATCGCGGTTGGCACCGTGGTCCGTGGTGGTGGTCCGGGCCCTCACCGGACGGCGTCGACCACCCGACCGGCGCGCAGGTGGATCGTGCGATCGGCCGCCTCGCCGACCGCGTCGTCGTGGGTGACGACGAGCACGGTCACGCCCTCCTCGGTGCGCAGCCGCTCCAGGAGGTCGAGCACGAGCCGGCGACTGTCGGGGTCGAGGCTCCCGGTGGGCTCGTCGGCCAGCAGCACCTCGGGGTGGTTGGCCAGCGCCCGGGCCAGCGCCACCCGCTGGCGCTCACCGCCCGACAGCTCGGGCGGGCGCCGGTGCCCGAGGTCGCCGAGATCGACGAGCTCCAGGAGCTCCGCGGCACGCGCTCGCTGCTCCCGGTGCGTCGGGTGGGAGCCGATCATCGCCACGCCGATGTTGGCGAGTGCATCGAGGTGCGGCATCAGGTTGTGCATCTGGAACACCAGGCCCACCTGCTCGCGCCGGAACCGGTTGGGGTGGTCGAGGCGCGTGACGTCCTGGCCGGCCACGCGCAGCGAGCCCGAGTCGGGGTGGTCCAGCGCCGCCAGCAGGTTCATCAGCGTCGACTTCCCGCAGCCCGACGGGCCCGTGAGCGCGACGTACTCGCCCCGCTCCACCCGCAAGGTGAGCCCGTCGAGGGCTCGCACCCTGCCGTGATCGAACGCCTTGTGGACGTCCACGGCCTCCACCGCCGGCGCCGACGTGTCACTCACGGCGCATCGCCTCCTGCGGGGAGAGGCGGGCCGCCCGCAGCGACGGGTACAGGGCACCCAACGCGGTGACGGCCACCGCGGTGGCCAACGCCCGCCCGAAGACCCACGGCTCGTAGGTCGGCTGCAGCACGCCGGCCAGCACGGGCAGCTCGGCGAGCACCCGCACCGCCAGGAAGGCCAGGACCACGCCGATGACCGCCCCGACCAGGGCGATGATGGCCGCCTCGCCGAAGACCAGCGCGACCAGCCGCGTCCGCGACCAGCCCACCGCCCGCAGCACACCGAACTCGCGGTACCGCTCGACGAGCGAGAGCAGCATCGCGTTCATCACGATCACCGCTCCCACGCCCACCGCGACGATGGTCGCGGCCCGGTCGGCGGCGCTGATCAGCTGGTAGCTGCGGTCGGCGCGCCCGAACTCCAGGAGGTTGCTGATGCCCACGAGCAGCGGGCTCGAGTCCTCGACCCGCTGGCGCACGACGCTCACCGGAGCGCCTGGTGTGGTCTTGATGAAGAGCAGCGTCAGCCCGCCCGGCTGGCGCTCGAAGGCCTGGAACGGCGCCAGCGGCACCATCACCGCGCTGTCGCCGTAGACGTTGCCGGTGTTGTAGATCCCCACCACCCGCTTCGGGCCGCCGGCCACGTCGAGCACGTCGCCCGGCTCGAGGCCGAGGTCCTGGGCCAGGCGGATGCCGACCATCACCTCGTCGTCGGCGTGGGCCCGGAAGGCGCGGCCCGCGGCGAGCCGCACGCCGAACGGGTGGAGGTCCTCCGGCTCGATGCCGATCTCCACGACCAGGGGGTGGTCAGCGTCCACCTCGTCGGTGTTCAGCAGCACGCCGACCGCGCTGTCGACGCCCGGCAGCTGCGCGATCTGCGCCAACTGCTCCTCGGTCAACGCGCTCTGGAGGATGTCGTTCACGCCCTGCTGGGCGACGGTGAAGTCGGCGGCGCCGACCTCGAGGATCCCCGCGGCGGTGGTGCGGATGCTGTCGGTGACGATGCCGAGGGTCAGCACGGTGACCACCGCGACCGCGACCGCGAACGCGGTCAGCATCGACCGCACCCGCTTCACCCAGACGTTGTGGGCGATCAGCCAGAGGAACGACACGGGTGTCCTCCCTGGCCGACCCGGACGTCACCCGCCCTGCCGGCGCTGTCCGCCCGGTGCACGACGAGGGCCGGCCGCACGGCCAGGGGCCCGACCCCGCTCGTGACCGGCGAACGCCGGCGGGTGCGCGCCGTGCCCGCGCCCGACGGTGACGGCGCAGGCCACACGGTGTTCAGACGGCGCGGTGCCCGGACGAGGCGCCGACGAGGTTCCGGACGTCGAGCAGCGGGTCCACGATGCGGGCGCGGTCGACGACCGTGCAGCCGGCCATCGACGCCATGCTGGGCTCGAGGATCGCGTGGGCGGCGTGGGCGAACTCGGATCCCGAGACGAAGGTGTCGAGGTCGTCGAGCAGCAGGTAGGCCTCGGCCGCCTCCACCATCTGCCGAGGCGGCAGGCAGGCCAGGCTGGCGTCGACCTCGTGCACCACTTCCTGGCCCGTGCGCGTGCGCAGCGTCGAGCGCCGGCCCCCGGTGAGCAGCCTGGTGGCGATCATCGCTGCCGTCCCCGGGCCCGGGCCGGCGCCGCGGCGGTGTGACACGGCGGGACGCCGGCCCACGCGCTCAGCAGATCGTGTGCCAGTTCTCGACTGGTGGATCGTGCGGACAGGTACTCGAAGAATTCGGCGGCGGTCATGGCCCCCCCTCCGGTGTCGTGACGGTCAGGCGACCGTCGCGTCAGCATTTCCCATCGGCTCACCGGAGGGCAGGGCCGGAAGTCCCGATCCGGCGGGGCCGTTCGGCGCCCCCCGGTAGGCTGGCCCTCCCTTCGGGGCTGTAGCTCAGCTGGCTAGAGCACCTGCTTTGCAAGCAGGGGGTCGTGGGTTCGAGTCCCATCAGCTCCACCCGTTGTCAGAACCAACAGCGTTTTGCCCAGGTCAGCGGCAGTTTCGCTGTCCGGTCGCTCAGGCACCTTCGTCTTCGCCTTCAAACCCGACGCCGCCGGGTCGCTGGTGCCCGGTCGGGCCTGCGAACGGCGCCGGGTTCACCCAGTCCGTGTCGGTCAGCCACCAGGGCCAGCTCTCGTTCGGCGGGTTCGGGCCACGACCTCTCGATGGTCTGGTCGAGAAGGTGAGCTGATCTTGGAGGGCAGGGCGGCGGCTCGGGGGGACGTCGAGGATCAGGTCGTCGAGCACGACGTCTACGATCGCCCGGTTGCACTGACCACCCGCACTCGCCCCTCAGCTCGACCGGAGCATGGATCATGACCGAGCAACCCAACATTCTGATGATCGTGAGCGATCAGGAGTACGCGCACCAGGCCATACCGGAGGATCTCGCCCTGCCGGCCAGGGAGCGCATCCGCGCCCGGGGTGTCTCGTTCAACCACCACCACTGCACCACCACGGTGTGCACACCGTCGCGATCGGTGATGTACACCGGGCGGCACACACCGCACACCCGCATGTTCGACAACACCAACTTCGCCTGGATCGACGACATGCGTGCCGATCCGGAGAGCTTGCCCACCATCGGCCACATGCTGCGCGGGTTGGGCTACCACACCGTCTACAAGGGCAAGTGGCACCTCTCGGAGTTCCCAACGGAGGGCACGAGCGAAGCGATGGAGCCCTACGGGTTCTCCGAGTACCAGGATTTCGGCGACGTGATCGGCGGCCCGATGGACGGGGCCCTGAAGGATCCGAAGATCGCGGATGAGGCCGTCGACTGGCTGGGCACGCGTGCTTCCGAAGTCGCCGCCGCCACGCCGTGGTTCATGGCCGTGAACTTCGTCAACCCGCACGACGTGATGTTCTTCGACACCGACGCCGAAGAGATGGTCCAGGCCAAGTCGATGTTCCCGATCTTCGATGCGCCTGACATGCCGCTCTACCAGCAGCAATGGCAGACGACCCTGCCGGCCTCCTTCTTCGACGACCTGGAGGGACAGCCGCCGGCGGTAGAGGATTACAAGCGCCTGTGCGACATGTACTACGGCCGGATACCGATGGATCGCCGGGACATGTGGCACAACCACGTCAACTACTACCTCAACTGCATCCTCGACGTCGACCGGCACATCGGAGCGGTGCTGGATGCGCTCGAAGCAAGCGGTCAGGCGGACGACACGATCGTCATCTTCACCTCGGACCACGGCGAGCAGGGCGGCGCCCACCACCTGCGCCAGAAGGGCAGCGTGGCGTTCAAGGAATCCGTCAACGTGCC
>CAZWMT010000068.1:0-3791 GCA_964635055.1 uncultured Microthrixaceae bacterium
CCAGGGCGGCCATGTCGCAGACCGAGCGCAGCGAGCGCCCGATCAGGCGCTGGATCTCCTGGGTGCGCCCCGACGGCCGGCCCTCCTTCACCTCGCGGCGCACGCGGTCGTCGGTGGAGCCCGGCAACATCGAGTACTCGGCGGTCACCCAGCCCTCGCCCTTGCCCCGCATCCAGCGGGGCACGTTGTCGTCGATCGATGCGGTGCACAGCACCTTGGTGCGCCCGAAGCTGACCAGCACGGAGCCGGCGGCGAACTCGGTGAAGTCCCGCTGGAAGGTGATGGGGCGGAGCTGGTCGGGAGCGCGGCCGTCGGCCCGCGCCGCGGCGCCGGGCCCTTCGGTCACGGCGGGCGTTCCGGTCACGGCGGGCGTTCCAGTCACGGCGGGCGTTCCAGTCACGGCGGGCGTTCCAGTCACAGGGTGTACCTCTCGTTGATGGTGGCGATCTCGACGGGGCGGCCGAAGTGCTCGGAGGCCACCGCCCGCTGGCGCTCGGTGTCGCCACCGGGCCAGTGGTGGGTGAGGAGCAGTCGTCGCACGCCTGCGGCAGCGGCCATGGCGCCGGCCTGCCGGGCACTGATGTGGGGGGCCAGCCCCTCCTCGTCGCTCGTCAGCGTGGCCTCGCAGACGAAGAGATCGACCGAGGCGCCGAACGACGACACCGACCAGGCCGGCCCCGTGTCGGCCGAGTAGGCGATGGCGCGGCCGTCGGCGGGGTCCTCGACCCGGACGGCCAGCGTCTCGACGGGGTGGTCGGTGCGCGAGAACGAGAACCGCAGGCCCGCGATCTCGGCGATGGCGTGGTCGGTGACGACCTGCCAGTCGAACGTGGGCGCCACCCCGTCGTGGATCACCGCCTCGGCCATGGCCAGTGTCTCGGCGGTGCCGTAGACGGGCACCCCCTGGCGGTGGACCACGTACTTGAGGACGTTGCGGAGGACCGGTAGGTCGGTCCAGTGGTCGGGGTGGCAGTGGCTGATCACGACCGCGTCGATGTCGGCGAACGCGATGTGGCGCTGGACGTTGGCGAGGGTCCCCGGACCGGTGTCGATCCAGACGGACCGGCCGTGGGCCTGCACCAGGTACCCGCTGCAGGCGCCGTCGGGCTGGGCGTACGTGCCCGAGCACCCGAGGACGGTGACCGACAGGCTGTCGTCGGCGGCGCTCATGACCACGACCACCAGCCGCGCCGAGCGTCGTGGGGGCCGGGACCCGACCTCGTGCCGACCGATTCGTCGACGACGGTCACCACGTCCACGGCTCCGCGGCACCGAGCTCGGGGCCGAGCAGACGGCGCCCGAGCGTCGCGAAGTGGGCCACGTCGCCCGACGATACCCACCGGTGACGACCCTGGCCCGAGGACGGGGTCGACGCGAGCAGGCTCGTGCGCACCTCGAAGGCGGTCTCGTCCGCCGACGAGACCAGCACGACATCGCGTCCCATGACGTCACCGATGGTCCGAGCCAGGAACGGGTAGTGGGTGCACCCGAGCAGCAGGGTGTCCACACCAGCCTCCCGCACCGGGGCCAGCAGGCGCTCCGCCAGCACGTGGACCTGGTCGCTGTCGGTCTCCCCGCGCTCGACGAACTCCACGAACCCGGGGCACGCCGAGCAGGTGAGCTCGATGTCGTCACGGCCCGCCTCGCCGCAGGCGGCGGCGACCGCCCGCTGGTAGGCGCCGGAGGCGATCGTCCCCACGGTGCCGATGACACCGACCCGACCGTTGCGGGTGGCCTCGACCAGGGCGCGGGCACCCGGCCCGATCACACCGACCACGGGTACCGGGAAGTCACGCTGCAGCTCGTCGAGCGCGGCTGCCGACGCGGTGTTGCACGCCACCACGACCAAGCCGACGTCGTGCTCGTCGACGAGCATGCGGGTGATCTGGTGGGCGAAGCGGCGCACCTCGTCCAGGTCCCGGGGCCCGTAGGGGTAGCGCCCCGTGTCCCCGAAGTAGACGAGGTCCTGCGACGGCAGCAGGTCGATCAGCGCCCGGGCGACGGTGAGCCCCCCGAACCCCGAGTCGAACATGCCTATCGAGTGGTCGCTCGTCCCTCTCGACGCCCTCGGCATCTGACCAGCCTCGGCGCTGCGGCTCCGCTCGGCTCCGCCATCTGACCCCCCGCTGGGATTCCGAGGCCGAGCCCTGGGATCTCCAAGCGTGTCAGGCACCCCGGGAAGCTATCCGCGCGGCCTGACAGGGCACACGGTGGCGTGCCAACCGGCCCGGGCGGGGACGCTTGCTGACCAGGTTGTACATCACCGCCGACCGCGTCCCCGGCCGGGGACGAGACTCAGAAGTAGATGATGCGCTCGGCCCGTTCGACGACGAGGTCGATGTCGTCGGTCCAGGCGCCGGTGGAGAGGTACTTCCAACCGCCGTCGCACACGACGAACACGATGACGCCCTCGTCGAGCCTCTCGGCCACCCGGGCGGCGCCGGCGAGCGCCGCCCCCGACGAGATGCCGGCGAAGATGCCGACCTCGCTGGTGAGGCGGCGCATCCACTCGATGGACTCCTTGGGGCGGACGATGCGCTTGCCGTCCAACAACTCCTGGCCACCCCACTTCTCGTAGACGGGCGGGATGTAGCCGTCGTCGAGGCTGCGCAACCCCTCCACCCGCTCCCCCGCCGGCGGCTCGACGGCCATCACCTTGATGTCGGGGTTCTGCTCCTTGAGGAAGGTGCCCACGCCGAGCAGGGTGCCGCTGGTGCCCAGACCGGCCACGAAGTGGGTGATCTCGGGGCAGTCGCGCCAGATCTCGGGGCCGGTGCCCTCGTAGTGCGCGCGGGGGTTGGCCTCGTTGGCGTACTGGTACAGGAACGCCCACTCGGGGTGCTCGTCGGCCAGTGCCTGCGCCCGGCGCACGGCGCCGTTCGAGCCCTCGGCGCCGGGCGACATGATGAGCTCGGCGCCGAAGATCTCCAGTAGTTGGCGCCGTTCGATCGACACGTTCTCGGGCAGCACGATCTTGATCGGGTAGCCCTTGAGCTTGGCGATCATCGCCATGGCGATGCCGGTGTTGCCCGACGACGGCTCGATGATCGTCTTCCCGGGCGTGAGCGTGCCGTCGGCCTCGGCCTCGGCGATCATCTTGGCGGCGATGCGGTCCTTCACCGAGCCCGCCGGGTTCTGGCCCTCGAGCTTGGCCAGGATGCGCACCGCGGGGTTGGGGCTGAGCACGCTGACGTCGACCAGCGGGGTGTTGCCGATGAGATCGAGCACCGACGAGACGACGGCCATCGCATGCAGCTCCTGATTGTTGACCAGATCGGTAAGGATTCTACCGGCCCACGACGCCGACGGGCTCCTCGTGGATCTCGCCGTCGCGCATCGTGTACGAGCGCAGCACGGGCGCCTCCTGGCGGAGCGACACGATGATGTAGTGCCAGCCGGGGTCGACCGCCTGGGCCACGTCGGTGGGCGACGGGTAGGCCTCGGTGTGGGTGTGGCTGTGCATCACCCCCACGATCTCGAGGCCGGAGCCGTCGGCGTCGCGTTCGGCCTTCATGTAGTCGAGCGGGTTGATCGTGTACACCCGGCTAGAGGCGGCGTCGTTGCGGCAGGGGTAGAACCGCTCGACCCGCGTGGTGCCCGGGGCGGCGGCGAACAGCCCGCAGGCCTCGTCGGGCAGCCCGTCGTAGGCGTGGGCCACCATCTGGCCGTAGGCGGTGGCGTCGAGCGACAACATGGCGCCGAGGCTAGGCCAGCCCACCGCCGGCGCCACGCCTGTTCTCGAGGCAATAGCCGGCGGATCCCGGGGGGCATTGCCTCGAGTTCGAGCGCCC
>CAZWMT010000068.1:3891-24469 GCA_964635055.1 uncultured Microthrixaceae bacterium
GGCAATAGCCGGCGGATCCCGGGGGGCATTGCCTCGAGTTCGAGCGCCCGGCGATCTCGAGGCAATAGCCGGCGGATCCCGGGGGGCATTGCCTCGAGTTCGAGCGCCCGGCGATGTCGAGGCAATAGCCGGCGGGTTCCGGGGGGCATTGCCTCGAGTTCCGGTCGCCGGCGATCGTCGACGGATACCGGTGGCGCGATCCATGGCCGGGCACGCCATGATGAGGCGATGAGCGCCCAGCGAAAGGACGACGGCAGGACAGTCGTCGCGACCAATCGCCAGGCGCGGCGCGACTACGAGATCCTCGACACCGTCGAGGCCGGGATCGTCCTGTCCGGCAGCGAGGTGAAGGCCCTGCGCGAGGCCAAGGTGCAGATCTCCGACGCCTACGCCCGCATCATCGACCACGAGGCGTGGCTGATCGGGCTCCACATCTCGCCGTACAGCCACGCCAGTCCCCTGTTCGGCCACGACCCCGATCGCCAGCGCAAGCTGCTGTTGCACCGCACCGAGATCGACCGATGGCGGGCCCGCGTCGACCAGGAGCGCCTCACCCTCGTGCCCTTGTCGCTGTACTTCAAAGAGGGACGAGCCAAGCTCGAGGTCGGGCTGGGCAAGGGGCGCACCAACATCGACAAGCGTCAGGTGATCGCCAAGCGCGACGCCGACCTGGAAGCCAAACGGGCGATGTCCAGGGCCCGAGCGGCCCATCAGAGCGGGAGGTAGGCCCGGCGCTCGGTAGGCTGAACGGGCAACATCTGCTCGTTGACAACCGACGAACACGAACAACACACGGGGCTGATCGGTTTCGACGTGGAGACCGGCTGACGTTACGTGCGACCGGAGTTGCTCAGACTCCTTAAACGGGGCACCCAAAGAAGCGCCGATGGCGACTTCGCTCTCGCAGCCTGACCTAGCGGTCAGCTAAGAGAGTCATCGCGACCCGTGAGGGCACGCGGGGCCTGTCCACTGCAGCCCGGCAACAGAAGCAGTGGAGGACCGCAGGGAAAGACCGCTGACGTCGGGAAAGACCGATGCCCCCGGGGAAAGACCCGGCGGTGGGTGCAAGCCCAGCTGACCCGGCAGTGTGGTTACCGCAAGCCACCTTCTCGGGAATGGTCGTAGCACGAGCGCTCACCGCTTTGCGGACGAGGGTTCGATTCCCTCCAGCTCCACCAATCCCCTGCTGGCCCGAGCCGACGGCTCGGGCCAGCCGTCGTTCTCACCGGAGGCGAACGCAGTTGTTGGGCTCGGGCCACGACACATCGCCCACGAGGGATTGCGTGGGTGATGCCGGTCCATCCTCCAGCAGTGCTGTGATCCGCTTTTCCCGGCAGTGAGGCCCTGCGCCGCTACCTCGCCGCCCGCTGAGGCGAGAGCGGTACCTCTCCCCGTCCGCGCCGCAGGAAACACCGGCACCGATGACGGCGCTGCGACCCGTCGGCTCAGCGCTCGCCGAGCAGCACGGGGAGCAGGGCTTGTGCCACCTCGGCGGGGCGCTCCTCGTGGCAGAACAGACCGGCGCCCTCGATGACCTCCAGCCGGGCGTCGGGGAACGTCGCCACCATCTCCTCGGCCCACGGCAGCGGGAAGAAGGGGTCCCGGTCGCCCCAGACGAGCTGCACCGGCACCGTGATCCGCTGGTGCACTGCGGCGAGGTCATGCACGTGCTGCACGTCGAAGCTGCGCAGGACGCGGATCGCCGCTCGCTGACGCTCCGGGTGGTCGTGCAACGGCTTCAGGAAGAACTCGTCGAACTCGCCGTCGAGCAGGGCCGAGTCGGCGAAGGCGTCGCCCAGCACGAACCCGTTGCGGCGGAGGCGCCGCTTCCCCGCCGCCCACCCCAGTCCCGCGCCGAACCCGGGCAGGCCACGCGCCGCCAGGAACAGCTTGAACCGCCGGCTCAGGCCGTGAGGCTGCTCGGTGTTGACCAGGCCCATGGCCACCAGGCGCGGGTCGCCGGCGACCGCATGGCGGGCGATCATCCCGCCGCTGTCATGCCCGACGACCGCCACCTGCTCCAGTTCGAGGAGGTCGATCACGCGGCGGACGCTCTTGATGTGCTGGTCGACCGACAGCGTGGTCTCGGGCGTGAACCGGCTGGAACCGCTGCCCGGCAGGTCGATCACATGGCACGTCACGTGGTCGACCAGGTGCGGCAGCAGCAGGCGGAACGTCGCCCCACTGACCGGCCAGCCGTGGACGAACAACACGTCGGGCCCGGTGCCGACGCGGCGGTAGGCGACCTCGCCGGCGCCGACGTCGAGCAATCGGTCGGGGTCGGCGCGGAACAGCTCGGCGGCAGCAGTCGGTGTGAGTGTGGACATCGGATCCTCCAGGAGGCGGGGCCTGAGCGACGTCGGGCACGGGCGCCGGCACGTCGGGGCCACCGTGCGCCGGAGTCGGGCCGGCCCGCAACGACTTGGAGAGGTAAGTGCGCCGTTCGCACGGTCGCCCTACCGTCGGCGAGACGACCCAGCTGCCCGCCGACCTCGGGAGACACCGGTGCCCCACCCCGACCGCAGTGCCGGCCTGTTCCCGGCGCTGCTCAAGCACTGGCGCCGCCAGCGCGGGTTGAGCCAACTCGACCTCGCGCTCAGCGCCGACGTCTCCGCTCGACATGTGAGCTTCCTGGAGACCGGCCGCTCGGCACCGAGCCCCGAGATGGTGGTGCAACTCGCCACCTCGCTGGCCGTGCCCCTGCGCCAGGTCAACGCGATGCTCCGCGCCGCCGGCCACGAGCCGATCTACGACGAGTCACCCGACGCCCTGTCCGCCCCGGTGATGGACGCCCTGGCGCTCCTCAAGGCGCACCACGAGCCCTTCCCGCTCGTCATCGTCGATCGCACCTACCGCGTGCTCGACCTGAACCGAGGAGCCCTCGGCGTGCTCGGTGCGATCCTCGGTCTCGGGGCGGCGGAGGGGCCGATCGCCGCCTCGGACGTCGCGGCGCTGGGCCTGAACCTCGCCCGGCTGACCTTCGACCCGAACGGCGCGCAACCGCATCTGGCGAACTTCGACGAGGTCGGCCGTCAGCTGCTCTGGCGGATCCAGCGAGAGGCCCTCGACGATCCTGACGACGGCGAGATGCAGGACCTCCTCGACGAGCTGCTGGCCATGCCGACGGTCGATCCCGGCTGGCGCCACGTGGATCTCGTCGAGCCCTCGGACCCCGCACTGGTCCTGCACCTCCGCGGCGACGGCCTCGACCTGCGCTTCCTGACCATGATCACGGCCTTTCAAGCGCCTCAGGACGTGGCACTGGAGCACCTGCGCATCGAGACCTGGTTCCCCTACGACGACCCGACCGCCGAGGCCTGTCGGGAGCTCGGCGAAGCGGCGCGCGCGCAGTCAGGGACCGAGACGCGGCCGAGCCGACCGGACGCAGGATGCAGGCTCAGCGCCACCGACCCAAGAAGCGACCGACCAGGTGATCCTGACGCATCGCCGCCACCGGCTCCTTGCGGGCCAGCGCCCAGTCGGTGACCAGGAACGAGATGCCGCCGAGGGCGATGAGGGCCACGAGCGCGGTGAACCACGACGCCGCGTTCGGCTGCCAACGGGCGTCGCACACCACCTTGCCGGCCGAGGGCAGGGCCTCGCCGGTCACCGGGTCGACCGGCGGGGGCTCGTCACACTGCTCGAGGCCGTAGAGATCGACGGTGCCGGCGGTGGCCGACATGCTCCAGTTCGAGGGGGACAGGTAGGCCACTTGCGAGAGCACGGGCTTGCCCGCGAGGTCGGACACCGAGCCCGAGAACAGCCACAGCAGCACGAACAGCACCGGCACGAGGGCCATGGCCTTCTCCGAGCTCGACACCAGCGCCGACACCGCCAGCCCCAGCGCCAGCGTGACGAGACCGGCCACCACGAGGATCACCAGCACCTCGAGGAACCCCGGCAGGACGACACCGCCCGGCACACCGGTGCGGAGCGTGGCCACCGCCACGACGAGGACGGCCTGCGCCGCGGTGACCACGCCGAGCACCAGCAGCTTGGACAGGATGTAGGACGAGCGGGACAGTCCGGTGCCCCGCTCACGGCGGTAGATCGCCGACTCCTTCACGATCTCGCGGATGCCGTTGGCGGCGCCGATCACACCGAGGGTGACCACCATGCCGGCCAGCAGCGTTCGGCCTCCGGTGGACGGCACGTCCTGGTCGGGCCGGAAGGCGTCGGCGTCGATGAGCGCGAGGAGCAGCAACGCGGGCACCAGAGCGGCGCCGGCCAGCACCATCACGGCCTTCGGGTCGGCTCGCATGATGGCCACGTTGCGGCGGATGAGCACACCGATGTTGTCGAACGAGGAGGTGGCCGGGTGACGCGTGCCGGCCACGGCGGGGATGGGGTGCGCCGGGCGGGGGGCACGGGCGACCGGGGTCGGCCGCACCGGCGCCGGCCGGTCGAGGTAGCGGAAGACCTCGGGGAACTCGGTGGTGCCGAAGTGGGCCATGGCGTCGGGCAACGGGCCGGCGAAGCCCACCCAGCCACCGTTGCCCAGGAACACGACCTGGTCACACAGGTCGAGGCTGGCCACGGAGTGGGTGACCACGACGATCGTGCGCCCGCCGTCGGCCAGCTGCCGCAGCAGCTCCATGATCGACTTCTCGTAGCCCGGGTCGAGCCCGCTGGTCGGCTCGTCGAGCAGCAGGATCTCGGGCTCGGTCAACATCTCGAGGGCCACGCTCACCCGCTTGCGTTGCCCACCCGAGAGGCGTGAGATGGGCTTGTCGCCGTGCTGGGCCAGGCCCAGCGCGGTGAGCACCTCCTCCACGCGGCGTTCGCAGACCAGCGGGTCGGTGCCGGTCGGGAACCGGAGCTCGGCGCCGAATCGGAGGGCTTGGCGAGCGGTGAGGGCGGTGTGGACGATGTCGTCCTGTGGCACGTGGCCGATCCTGGTCGCCAGGTCGCCGTAGTTCTCGTAGAGATCGATGCCGGACACGAGCACCGCACCGGACGACGGCGGTTGCCCTCCGGTGAGCGCCCGCAGGAGCGTGGACTTGCCGGCGCCGGTCGGGCCCACGATCGCGGTCAGCGTGCCGGCCCCGGCGGTGAGGTTCACGCCCTCGAGGATGGGATCGCCGGCGGCGGTGGTGACGAACAGATCGATGGCCCGGAGGGCCGGTGCCGCCACCGGCGCCGGGGCCGGCGTCGGCGCCGGGGCCGGCGAGCCGGGGCCGGCGTCCATCACCACCTTCAGCGGTGCCGGCCCCCGGCCGGCGCCTCCGAGGTCATCGTCGCTCACCACGAGGCGATCGGGCCGGGGGACGTCGACCGACATGGGCAACGGCGGCAACCGCGGGTGAGCCGCGGTGGCGTCGGCACCGGGTCCCGGCGACGGGACCGTCGGCCCGGGCTCGGACAGGTCCTCGGCCGAGATCCTGATGGGCTCTGGCGGCTCGGTCATGGCCTGCGCCGAATGACCTGTCTCGTGGCGCGCCGCGTGACCGGTGCCTCACGTCGTGTCCGCCGAGCCGATGAGCTCACGGCGCGCGGCTCGCGGCGGTCCCGAAATCGACCGATCATCGCCACCATCCGTCGCCGTGCATGCCTGCTCCCACCACCCCGGTCTCCAAGCGAAAACCTAGTCGCCGGGCACACCCCCCGGTGCCGTCGAACGGGGTGCCCACGGTTCCCCCCACCACGGAGTGTCGAGCCATGGGCCGACCGCGGGGTCGTCTAGGATCCCGCTGGTGGCCGACGGCTCGGGCGCCTGCCCCACGTGCAGCAGTGAACTGGTCAGCGGCGCCCCCTTCTGCCACCAGTGCGGCACCGCGATCACACCCGGCCCGGTCGTCATGCCGGTCGCCCCGGCACCCGGGCCGCCGCCGGACAAGCTGACCGTGGTGCTCGACGACCTCGGTGACGACCCGCTCGAGCCGGGCACGGGCCGGGTCGGCGTGTCGACCACCGGTGGGCCGGCACCCGTCACGCCCGTGCCCCCACCGCCGTCCACTCCCGCCGCCGGGTTCGCGGCCGCACCCGCCCCGGCAGGGAGTCCCACGGCCTTCACGGCCCCGATGGTCGTCACCACCGCCGGCCCGCCAGCGGCGGGGGCTCCGGTCGAGCGGGCCCGTCCGGCCAACTCGAACGGGCGGCCGCGCCCCACCCTCCTCGCCGTGGCGATCATCGTCGTGATCGTGCTCGCCGCCAGCGCCGCGGGCGCCATGGTGCTCACACGGGGCTCGGGCGGCACCGACAGCGCAGCGGGCAGCGGTGGGCAGACCGACGGCGGGAGCAGTGCGAGCGGGGATGGTGGCACCGGTGGGAGCGAGAGCGGAACAGGCTCGGGCGAGAGCGGCGGCGGCGAGAGCGGCGTCACCGGTGGCGGCGGGAGCGACGACGACGCGTTCTGCGCCAAGGTCGACGAGATCGAGGCCGACCTGCGGGCGCAGGCCGCCGACTTCGAGGACATCCCAGAGGACGATCCCTTCAGCGGGCTCCTGCTCCTCCTCACGACCATTGGCGACCTCGGGGTCTACATGAACGAACTGGCCGACGTCGCGCCCGCCGAGATCCACGCCGACATGGAGGTCGTGGCCGAGAGCTTCCAGCAGGAGGCCACCACCGACCCGATGGAGATCCTCGCGGGGATCGTGACGAATCTGTCGCACGCCAACTCGTTCACACGCGTCGACGCGTATACGCACGAGCATTGCGGTGTGACGTTGTTCGGCCCGGCCCCGACGACCTGACCGGGCGCGGGCTCAGGTGAGGGTGCGGATCACCCTGGCCGGGACGCCGCCGACCACGCTGTGGTCGGGCACCTCCCCCCGCACGACGGCGCCGGCGGCGACCACCACGCTCTTGCCGATGTGCGAGCCGGGGAGGATGACGGCGCCGTGACCGATCCAGGTGCCGTCGCCGATGACGACGGGGTCGTGGGGGCCGAGTTGGCGGCCGAACGGCACCGAGAGGTCCGAGAAGCCGTGGTTGGCGTCGGTGACGTAGATCTCCTGGCCGAACCACACGTCGTCGCCGATGGTGATCGACTCATGGGCCACGATGCCGCAGCGCAGGCCGATCACGCAGCGGTCACCGATCACCAGGGCCCGGGGCGGAACGGTGGTCTGGTCGGGCCCGTACCCCGTGGCCAGGGTGGTCCAGCCGGAGATGAGGGTGTCGCGGCCGATGTGCATCTGGGCCTCGCCGTAGAGCGTCGACCAAGGGAAGCCCACGATGCTGCCCTCCCCGAACGACCCGAAGCGCTCGGCGGCCCTGCTCCCCGGGCCGATGGCACCGTTGCGCTGCATCCACGCCCAGCCGCGGTGGATCAGTCGGTTGGTGGCGCGGTAGCGCTGCTGGCGAACGCTGGTCGGAGACATGGCCGGGGCAGCGTACGCGTCAACCGGGCCGCGGGCAGAGACGGGGCCAGGGGCGCGCCTGCTCGTACCGGGCCGCGGCGGCGAGCAGCAGGTCCTCCCGGTAACGGGGGCCGATCACCTGGAGGCCCACGGGGAGGCCTTCTGGCGTGAGGCCGGCGGGCAGGCTCATGGCCGGCAGGTTCACCAGGTTGGCCAGCATCCCGTGGATGACGGCCATGCCACCGTGGCCCGTGACCCCGTTGATCTCGGTGGGCATCGGGCCTTCGGCCGCGAACGGGGGGCGGGCCGACATGGGGGTGAGCAACAGGTCGACGTCGGCGAACAGGTCGGCCATCCGACCGACGACGCGCCGCCGCTCGGCCTCGACCGCGGCGAGCTTGGGCAGGGTCACCGACGGCGTCGTCTCCCACCCCGGCGCCACCCGCGGGTCGAGCTCGGCGAGCCGGTGTTGCCACAGGTCCGGGTCGACCCCCACGAACTGGTCCACACCCTCGATGCGGGTGTAGAGGACGATGTAGTCCTCGAGGTCGAGCGGTCGGTCGACGAGGTCGGCGCCGACCGCGTCGACGAAGGCGTGCGCGGCCTCCTCGCACAGCGCCGCCACCCCCGGGTCGACCACGGCGAAGCCCAGGTCGACCGACCACGCCGCCCGGAGGCCGGAGAGGTCGCACCGGTCGACGGCGTCGGCGTAGCGCAGCCCGGGCGGGGGTAGGGCCGTGCGGTCCCGCGGGTCGGGGCCGGCCAGCACGTCGAGGAGCAAGGCGGTGTCGGCCACCGTGGAAGCCAGGCTGAAGATCACCGCGTTCTGCGCGAGGTGGGTGCTTCCCGCGGTCGCCACCCGACCGTAGGTGGGCTTCAGGCCCGGCAGGCCGGTGAAGCTGGCCGGGGTGCGGATCGACCCGCCGCCGTCGCTCGCCGTGCAGAACGGCACCATGCCCGCCGACACCGCCGCCGCGGAGCCGCCACTCGACCCGCCGGGGGTTCGGGTGGGGTCCCAGGGATTGCGGGTGACACCCAGGACGGGGCTGGCCGTGTAGGCCCACGTGCCGAATTCGGGCGTCGCGGTCTTGCCCACGGGGATCGCACCCGCGGCGCGCAGGCGGGCGACGTGGATGCTGTCGGTCGGCGCCGGCCCCCGCCCGACGTACCACCGGGACCCCTTGGTGGTGGGCATGCCGGCGCAGTCCTCGAGGTCCTTCACGCCGAACGGCACCCCCGCAAGCGGGCCCAGCTCGTCGATCCGCCCCCGGGCCACCCTGTCGTCCACCGCCCGGGCCTCGGCCAGGGCCAGGTCGGCGTCGAGGTGCACGAAGGCGTTCAGTGCCCCGTTGCGCCGATCGATGACGTCGAGGCAGGCCTGGGTCAACTCCACCGCACCGAGGTCGCCACTCCGTATCGACGCGGCGGCCTCGATCACCGTCGCCATCGCGTCACCCGGCTCCGACTCCCCCATCGCCCCATCATCCCAGGTGGGTTAACCCGAGCGTTACCTCGGGATGCGAACATCGTGCGGTGACGGCGACGACCACGTTCGACCCCGGTGATCTCGACAAGGTGCCCGACCCCTATCCGCTGCTGGCCGACCTGCGCTCGACCGCGCCCGTCGCCCTGCTCGAAAGCGGCTTCGTGGCGGTCACCGGCCACGCCGAGGCGCTCGACGCGCTCCGTCACCCGCAGTGCGGGACCAGCCCGATCGCGGCGCGCTACCTCGATGGCCTGCCGCCAGGAGCGGCCCGCGACGAGATGAGCCATCGCATCAACTTCCTCGACCCGCCCGATCACCCCCGGGTGCGCGGCTTGGTCTCGAAGGCGTTCACCCCCCGCAGGGTGACCGCGCTCGGGCCGTGGATGCGCGAGACCGCGGACGCGCTGCTCGACCGCCTGGCCGGCGCCGGCCCGTTCGACCTGCTGGCCGAGTACGCCCACCAACTGCCGTCGCTGGTGATCTCCGAGCTGCTCGGCGTCCCGGCCGCGGACCGCGACACCCTCACCGTGTTCAGCGACCGCACCGCCCCGCTGCTCGGGGTGCGGGTGGACGACGACGAGCGGGAGCGGGCCATCGCCGCCGCCGAGGGGCTCCACGCGTACCTCTCGGCCCTCCTCGACGATCGCCGCCGCACGCCAGGAGACGATCTGCTGTCGGCCCTCGTGCTGGCCGAGGAGGACGGCGAGCGGCTTGAACGGGTCGAGCTCCTGTCCCTGGCCGCCACCCTCTACTCGGCCGGGCACCGCACCACCCGTGACCTGTTCACCAACGGCATGTCGGTCCTGCTGGCCGACCCCGAGCGCTGGCGCGCGGTCACCAGCGGCGAGTGGGCCGTCGGCGACGTGGTGGCCGAGTTCCTACGTTTCGAGACACCCACCCTGTACGTGGCCCGCATCCCCTTCGAGGCCGTCGAGATCGGGGGCGTGGCCATCGAGCCCTTCGCCCCCCTGCTCGTCTATCTGGCGGCGGCGAACCGTGATCCGGCCGCCTACGACGACCCGGACGAGTTCCGGCCGGGTCGAACGGGGCCGACCTCGCTGTCGTTCGCGTTCGGCGCCCACTTCTGCCTCGGTGCCTCGCTGGCCCGGTCCGAAGCCGAGGTGATGCTGGAGACCCTCGCCCGCCGCCTCCCCGGCCTGCGCCTGGCCGCCGAGCTGCACTGGCACCAGAGGGGCCCGTTCCGCGGCCTCGATCGACTCGTCGTCGAGCCGTGACGCGGCGGGTCCCCTGCGGCGGGGCGCACCTCGACCGCGACGGGGTCGGGCGCCGGGAGTCTCAGCGCCCTCCGGGGTCCGATGCCTGCGTCGAGCGCAGCACTCGGTGGCAACGGGCTGCGAGCCTCACCAACGACCGTCGAGCAGCTGGTCGGCGCGGGCGACCAACACCGACGGGTCGACGTCCAGTGCCCTGGCCAGCTTGAAGACCGTCTCCAGCGAGGGGCCGTTCTCACCGCGTTCGAGGAGCGACACGAACGTCCGATGACGTCCGCACGCGAAGGACAGGGCCTCCTGGCTGAGGCCCCGCTCCTTCCTCCGCTCCCGCAGGGCCCGCCCGAAGGACTCGTCGAGCATCCGCTTCTGCGGATCGTCGGCCCGTGCCATGGGCCAGACAATCACCCGTTGCAGCAAATACTACTACAGCATATGTTCTACATCGTGGTGCAGAACCCGCTCCCCGACGCTCCGCCCGACTGGCTGGGAACCACCGCGGCCGCCCGCTACCTGGGCATCACCCCGCGCACCTTGTACCGCCTGATCGATCAGGGTCGGGTCCCTGCCTACGCCCTCGGGCGGGTGTACCGCCTCCGGCGGGCCGACCTCGACGGCTACCTCGACGCGGTCCGTGTGGTACCCGGAACGCTGGGCCACCTGCACGGTGCCTCCACCGTCGACTCCCTCGCCCCAGGACCGCCCCGAGCAACCGGTTGACGGAGTCGTCCCGTGACACGACGGTCGCCGCCCTCCGGCTGACCGTCGGCACCCGTCCACCGATTCGGTCGATGCAGGCATCGCACCGTGGCACCGGCGCGATCTTCGAGGACGCCGCGCCCGTTCTTGTCGGACCCTCTCCGTACGATCGCCGTGCCGGTGACCACCGGTCGCTTCCCCACCTCATGTGCGACGGTCGGCCGTCGCCTCGCCTCGACCATGGGAGCGCCATGCCCACCGAACCACTCGATCCCCCACAGCACGACCGGTCACCCCACAACCCGCCGCCTGACGACTCCGACGGCACCGCGGAGCGACTCGACCGCCTCGAGGTGGCCCTCGACGACGTGCGCGCCCGACTCGAACGCATCCGAGCGCAACTGGGCAGCGAGGTACGCACGGAGCGCCTGGTGATCCTGGAGGGCGACGGCTTCGAGCGAATGGTGCTGGACGCCGCCGGACATTTCGGCGCCATGACCGTGCGGGCGCGCGGCCGCAGCGCGGGCACGGTCGCCGTCGAAGTGTTCGCGGCCGATGCCCACGACGGTGACCGCGCCCATGTCGGCCTGGCCCTGCTCGACGACGGTGAGGTGGTGGCGGCCGTCGACGTCCAGTCGGGACGTCCCGCCGTCATCTGGGCCCCCGGTCCCGACGACCAGCGACCTCGGCCGGACTGAGCGCGGATCACCGGGCGGGACGGCGCGTCCCCGCCAGGCGGCGTGCCTCGAGGACCCGCTCGGCGTCGGCCCGGTCCCGTGGATGAACGCGTGCGGTGGCTCAGCGGTGCGCCACGCCTTGCGGGCGACGAGGGGGGTCCATCGCCCGAGCCTACGGAGCAGGCGTCACGGGCGAGGCCGGCCGCTCCAGCCAGGCTTCGATCCGGCCGGCGTGCTCGCGGCACTCGAACACGGCGATGTCGGCCTTGGGGTCGCGGCGCCCCTTCACGTTCAGCTTGGTGCCCGTGCCATCGCCGTCGAAGCGCCAGAAGTGGGCGGTGCACACGATCTCGTCGCCGTCCACGACGCCTTCGGCACCGAGGTGCGACCACTCGTGGGGGCAGCGCGCCTCCATGACACACGGCTCGCCGGCGCTGGTGCGCCACACCACCAGGTCGACGTCGCCGACCGCGGCGTCCATGATCTGGCCCGGCGCCACGACATCGGCACCCACGAGGTCGACCCACTCCTGCTCCACGACCGCCGAGCCTACGGTGGCGGTTGCAGCGAGGAGGTGTCCCCCGTCCCCGGGTCGCCGGCCGAGTGCCGCCGGTAGCCTCGGATCATGGCCGTCACCTCCGAGATGCTGCCGCTCGGCACCGTGGCCCCCGACTTCACGTTGCCCGATCCGGCCGGTGCCCTCCACTCGCTCGACGACCTCGCCGAGGGGGCGCCGGGCCTGCTCGTCGCGTTCCTCTGCAACCACTGCCCCTACGTCATACACGTCGCCCCGAAGCTGGCGCACCTGGCCACCGGTTGGCAGGAGCGCGGTCTGATCGTGGTGGCCGTCTCCAGCAACGACGTGGAGAACTACCCCGAGGACTCCCCCGAACTGATGGCCGTCGAGATCGTCGAGCGCGGCTACACGTTCCCGTATCTGTACGACGAGTCACAGGAGGTGGCCCGGGCGTACCACGCCGCCTGCACGCCGGACTTCTTCTTGTTCGACGGCGACCGCCGTCTCGTCTACCGGGGCCAGTTCGACGACAGCCGACCGAAGAACGACCTCGAGGTCACCGGCGCCGACCTCGACGCGGCGGTGAACGCCCTGCTGACCGGCCGCTCGCTGAACGGGCTCGACCAGTGGCCGAGCATGGGATGCGGCATCAAGTGGAAGCCGGGCACCGAGCCCCACTGACGACCGGGAATCGGTGTGGCTCACGCCTTGGCGGCGATCCATTCGTCGAGGTGGGGGGCCTCATGGCCGATCGTGGTGTCGTCGCCGTGGCCCGTGTACACCACGGTGCTGGCGGGGAGGCGCAGGAGCTTGGTGCGGATGCTCTCGATGATCGTGTCGAAGTCGGAGAACGAGCGGCCCGTGGCCCCCGGGCCACCGTGGAACAGCGTGTCGCCCGAGAACAACAGGCCACCCACCGCATCGTGCAGGCAACAGCCGCCCGGCGAGTGGCCCGGTGTGTGCAGCACCCACAACGACTCCCCGGCGACCTCGAGCACCTGGCCGTCGGCCAACTCGCCGTCGGGCGCGCGGTCGGGGTTCACGACGTCCCACAACATCCGGTCGGCCGGGTGCAGGAGGATCGGGGCACCCACGGCGTCGGCCAGCTCCAACGCGGCGTTCACGTGGTCGTTGTGGCCGTGGGTGCAGACGATGGCCACCACCGTGCGCTCACCCACGGCGTCGACGATCGGTTGGTGGTCATGGGCGGCGTCCACGATCAGGACCTCGTCCTCGTCGCCGACCAGCCAGATGTTGTTGTCGACGTCGAAGTCCTCGCCGTCGATCGAGAAGGTGCCGCTGGTGACCACCCGGTCGACTCGCAGACTCATGCTCCCCGCTCCCGTTCGCCCCGCTCCGCTGGCCCACCGGTCAAAGCACGACCACCGATCGCAGCACCTCGCCCCGCTCCATCTTGTGGAACGCCTCCTCCACCTCGTCCAGCGCGATCGTCTCGCTCACGAACCGACCCAGGTCGATGCGGCCCTGCAGGTGGAAGTCGATCAGCATCGGGAAGTCCCGCGACGGCAGGCAGTCGCCGTACCAGCTGGACGTGAGGGCGCCTCCGCGGCCGAAGATCTCGATCATGGGCACCTCGAAGGTCATCTCCGGGTTGGGGACGCCCACCAGCACGACGCGACCGGCCCGGTCGCGGGCGTAGAAGGCCTGCTGCAGCGACTCGGGCCGACCGACCGCCTCGATGGCCACGTCGACGCCGAACCCATCGGTGAGGGCCTTGACCGCCTCCACCGGGTCGCCGGTGGAGGCGTTGACCGTGTGGGTGGCCCCGAAGCCCTTGGCCCACTCGAGCTTGCGGTCGTCGATGTCGACCGCGATGACGGTGCGGGCGCCGGCCAGGACGGCGCCGTTGATGGCGGCGTTGCCCACGCCACCGCACCCCCACACGGCCACCGTCTCTCCCCGCCGCACGTCGGCGGTGTTCAGGGCGGCCCCGAATCCGGCCATCACACCGCATCCGATGAGGCCCGCGGCCTCCGGCCGCGCGGCCGGATCCACCTTCACCGCCTGGCCGGCGTGCACGAGGGTCTTCTCGGCGAACGCGCCGATGCCGAGCGCCGGGCTGAGCTCGACGCCGTCCAACGTCATCTTCTGCGTGGCGTTGCCGCTGTCGAAGCAGTAGTGCGGCTTGCCCTTGGCGCACGACCGGCACGTGCCGCACGGCGCCCGCCAGGCCAGCACCACGTAGTCGCCCGGCACGACGTTGGTCACGCCGTCGCCGACCGACTCGACGACGCCCGCCGCCTCGTGGCCCAGCAGGAACGGGAACTCGTCGTTGATCGCGCCCTCCCGGTAGTGCAGGTCGGTGTGGCACACCCCGCAGGCCTGGACGGCCACGACGGCCTCACCCGGCCCCGGGTCGGGCACCTCGATGGTCTCGACCGTGACGGGCTCACCCTTGCCCCGCGCCACGACCGCTCTCACTTGCTGGGGCACCGCTGACCTCCGTCTCGACGTGGCCCGACTCTACCGATCACTCGTACCCGGGCTCGTCCCACCAGGGGTAGAACTCGGGCAGGTCGGCGCTGACCCGGTCGGCGAACCGCGCGGGGCGCTTCTCGAGGAACGACATCACCCCTTCGGCCCCGTCGGCCGAGCTTCCGGTGGCGTTGATGGCCCGGGAGTCCACCTTGTGGGCCTCCATGGGGTGGTCGGCCCCGAGCATGCGCCACATCATCTGACGGGTGAGCGCCACCGAGACGGCCGAGGTGCTCTCCGCGATCTCGCGGGCCAGGCCGTTGGCGGCCGCCAGGAGCTCGTCGGCGGGGTGCAGGCTGCGCACCAGCCGTCCCTCGAGGGCCTCGGCCGCCGGGAACACGCGGCCGGAGTAGCACCACTCCAGGGCCTGGCTGATCCCGACGAGGCGGGGCAGGAACCAGCTCGAGCAGGCCTCCGGCACGATCCCTCGGCGAGCGAAGACGAAGCCCATCTTGGCGTCGTCTGCCGCCAGACGGAGGTCCATCGCGAGGGTCATGGTGATGCCGATCCCCACGGCGGGGCCGTTGATGGCGGCGATGACCGGCTTGGTGCACTGGAAGATCCGCAGTGTCAGCCGGCCACCCTCGTCACGGTGGGCGGCCAGGTCTCGCGGCCCGCCCTCCCCGAGGGCCGTGGTGGCGAAGGTCTTGGCACCCAGGGAGAGATCCGCGCCGGCGCAGAAGGCCCGACCACGACCCGTGACGATGACCACCCGGACCTCATCGTCGGCGTCGGCCCGGTCGAACGCGTCGAGCAGCTCGTGGAACATCTTCGGCGTGAACGCGTTCAGCTTGTCCGGCCGGTCGAGGGTGATGGTGAGGACGCGGTCGTCGACCTCGTACGCGATCTGTTCGTAAGGAGCGGTCGGCATGGACCCTTCCTAGTGCACCGCTCGTCGGTGGCGCGTCAGTCAGGGGATGAGCGCCAGCCGGGGCTTTGCCCCAGCCCGAACCTACACGTCGAGGAAGCGGGTGACGGCGACGAACGAGCCGATGACACCGACCAGGCAACCCACCGCCAACAACAGGATGCTCACGCCGATCTGCTCGCTCGAATGCACCGCGAAGCCCTGGAAGAGGTTGATGGTCTCGGTGTCGGTGAGCTTCGACTCGATGAAGTTGATGATGAGGATCACCGCGGGGATGGCGAACAACGCGCCCACGAGTCCCTGGACCAGGCCCTCGATCATGAACGGCACGCGGATGAACCAGTTGGTGGCCCCGACGAGCTTCATCACCTCGATCTCGCGCCGCCGGGCGAACATGGCCATGCGGATGGCGTTGAGGATCAGCAGGACCGCGGCACCCAGCAGCACGAGCGCGCCGGAGAACAAGCCGAGGCTCAACAGGCGCGAGAAGTCCTGGAGGGTGCGGATGGCCTCTGCGGCGAACACCACCTGCTTCACCCCGGACATGGTCTCGAACGTCGAGCCCAACGCGCGGATGACGTCGACGTTCTTGTCCTTCGGCTCGACCCGGAACGATGGCGGCAGGATCTCGGGGGTGACGCTCTGCACCATCTCGGGCGACTCGCGGAACAGGTCGACGAACTCGTCGTAGGCCTCCTGCTGGTCGACGAAGTCGACCGATGCCACCTGGGGGCTGTTGTCGAGTGCGTCCTGGACCGCGTTGATCTGGTCCTGCGACGCGGTGGGCTGGAGGAAGACGATGAACTCGACACCGCCCTGCCAGCGCTGGGTGGCGTTCTGCACGCCCTGGCGGGTGAGGAAGGCCACGCCGACGAGTGCCAGGGACACGAACACCGTGATCACCGACGCCAGCGTGAGCGTGATGTTGCGGCGGAGGTTGGACCCCACCTCGCGAGCGACGTAGTCGACCTTGAGTGCCATCAGTACGCCCTAGGAGTAGACGCCGCGCGCCTGGTCGCGGACGATCGTGCCGCGGTCGAGCTCGATCACCCGGCGGCGCATGGTGTCGACGATGCCGGCGTCGTGGGTGCACATCACCACGGTGGTGCCGGTGCGGTTGATGCGATCGAGCAGCCGCATGATGCCGACGGAGGTGGACGGGTCGAGGTTTCCGGTGGGCTCGTCGGCCAGCAGGATGAGCGGCCGGTTGACGAACGCCCGGGCGATGGAGACCCGCTGCTGCTCACCACCGGAGAGCTCGTTGGGCATGTTCTTGGACTTCTCGGCGAGGCCGACCAGCTCGAGGATGGCCGGCACCTGGGTGCGCACCACGTGCTTGGGGCGGCCGATCACCTCGAGGGCGAAGGCCACGTTCTGCGCCACGGTCTTGTTGGGCAGCAACTTGAAGTCCTGGAACACGCAGCCGATGTTGCGACGCAGGTACGGCACCTTCCAGTGGCTGAGCTTGCCGATGTCCTTGCCGGCCACGAAGATCCGGCCCCGGTCGGGCTGCTCCTCGTGGTTGAGCAGACGGATGAACGTGGACTTCCCCGATCCCGAGGGCCCGACCAGGAAGACGAATTCGCCTTTCTGGATGTCCGCGTTCGCGTCGCGAAGCGCGACGACGTCGTTCTTGTAGATCTTGGAGACGTTCTCGAGTTTGATCATTGAGAGAGAGGGTGCCGAGTCCGTGGGAAGGGCTGCGGGGGGTAGGTACCCGCAGGCCGCTCGCGCGACAGCGAGGGTACCAGCGCGCCCCCCTCAACTCGCGGCATCGGCCCGACGCCACCGCAGGTAGGCCTCCATGAACGGCTCGATGTCGCCGTCGAAGACGCCCTCGACGTTGCCGCTCTCGAAGTTGCTGCGATGGTCCTTCACCCGCTGTTCGGGGTGGACGAAGTACGACCGGATCTGGCTGCCCCACTCGGTCTTCTGGGTCTCGCCGGCGATGGCGGCCAACTCGGCCAGACGCTCCTGGCGGGCCAGGTCGGCCAGCTTGGCCGCCAGGATGGACATGGCCCGGTCCTTGTTCTGGTGCTGGCTGCGCTCGTTCTGGCACGACGTGACGATGCCCGTGGGGAGGTGGGTGATGCGCACGGCCGAGTCGGTGACGTTGACGTGCTGGCCGCCGGCGCCCGAGGACCGGTAGGTGTCGATGCGCAGGTCCTTCTCGTCGATCTCGACCGCCTCGGTCTCCTCCTCGACGAAGGGCACCACCATCACCGACGCGAAGGCGGTGTGGCGGCGGGCCTGGCTGTCGAACGGCGAGATGCGGATGATGCGGTGCACGCCCCGCTCGCCCTCCAGGAGGCCGTAGGCGTGGCGACCCCGGACGATGAACGTGGCGCTCGTGATCCCCGCCTCCTGGCCCGGCGACACCTCGTCGAGCTCGACCGAGAAGCCCCGCCGCTCGGCCCACCGGAGGTACATGCGCAGCAGCATCTCGGCCCAGTCCTGCGAGTCGGTGCCCCCGGCACCGGAGTGGACCTCGACCACGGCGTCGCCCTCGTCGTGATCCCCGGTGAACAGCGCCCGCAGCTCGAGCTCGTCGAGCGTCGCCGACAGCGACGCCACCCCCTCGTCGATCTCCGGCTCGAGCGAGTCGTCACCCTCGTCCCGCGCCATCTCGGCGAGGGTCTCCGCATCCGAAAGCTGCTCGGCCAACCGATCGAAGAGATCGAGATCATCGATCACCGAAGAGAGCTCCCCCGTCACGGCCTTCGCCCTCTCGGGGTCATCCCACAGATCGGGCCGCGACGCCTCCGTCTCGAGCTGAGGCCGCCTACTCCTCAACTCGCCGATCTTCAAGTACCCCCGCGCGTTCTCCAACCGTTCCCGCAGAGCGTGCAACTCCTCAGAAAAGTCCTTCACACCTAGCTCCCAAGTTGGGGTGTTTCGCGATCGATAGCAGCGGACGGGGGGTGGCGCCGATCCGGAGGGTCCGAAAGATCGGCCCATGCCTCTCCGGGCCGATTTTCGGATACCGGATCGGGGTCAGGACCCGCCGTCCGCTGCGGTCAGGAGGGCGGGAACCGGGGTCCCAACGCAGTCAGGACCCGCCGACTGCGGTGAGGCGGAGAGTCGACCGGGGCCTCAGTTCGCCCCGTGGCACAGCTTGAATTTCTTCCCGCTCCCGCACGGGCACGGGGCGTTGCGGGGGGTCTTGTCCCACTCGGACTTGACGACCGGCGTGTTCACCACCTCTTCATCGGGCACCGGCGGCGCCTCGGGCCCGCCGCCGCCGTCGACCGCCGCCTGCGCCCGGGCGGCCGCGGCCAGGCCGGAGGCCCCCTGCACGGGGTCGTCGGGCGCCGAGTACTTGATGTCGCGCACACCGGTGTCGAGCGGCTCGGCCTCGGGTTGGGCCACCACCTGCACGTGCATGATGTACTTGACGAATTCCTGGGCGATGATCGCCATCATCTGGCCGAACATCTCGAAGCCCTCGCGCTGCCACTCGACCAGTGGGTCCTTCTGCCCCATGGCCCGCAGGTTGATGCCACCCTGCAGGTAGTCCATCTCGAACAGGTGCTCGCGCCAACGCTGGTCGATGATGCGCAGCATCACCTGACGCTCGATGTCGCGCATGGTCTCGGCGCCGAGCTCGGCCTCGCGGGCCTCGTAGTAGGCGACCGCCTCGGCCATCAGCGCGTCGTAGAGCTCGTCGGTGGACACCGACTCGCCCAGGTCCTCCACGGTGAGGCCGGTGGGCCAGAACGTCGCCACCTCGTTGCGCAGGCCCTCGAGGTCCCACTCCTCGGTGTAGTCCGACACGCAGTAGGTGCCGATGGTGGCTTCGACCGCCTCGGCCAGGTACTCCAGGGCCTCGTCGCGCAGGTCGGCGCCGTCGAGGATCTGGTCGCGGCGCGCGTAGATCACCTTGCGCTGCTCGTTCATGACCTCGTCGTACTGCAGCACGTTCTTGCGGATCTCGGCGTTGCGCTGCTCGACGGTGTTCTGGGCCCGCTCGATGGCCTTGGTGACCATCTTCGCCTCGATCGGCACGTCGTCGGGCAGGGCCTTGCCCATCACCCAGTTCATCGCCCCGGTGGCGAACAGGCGCATCAGGTCGTCCTCGAGCGAGAGGTAGAAGCGGCTCTCGCCCGGGTCGCCCTGTCGCCCCGAACGGCCGCGGAGCTGGTTGTCGATGCGGCGGCTCTCGTGGCGCTCGGTGCCGAGGACGTACAGGCCCCCGAGCTCGCGCACCTTCTCGCCCTCGCTCCGGGTCTCCGGCTCGTACCGCGCCGCCAGCTCGGTCAACATGGCCTTGCCGTCCTCGGACTCGGGGTCGAGGCCCTCGGCGCGCACGTCACGGAGCGCCAGTCCCTCGGGATTGCCGCCGAGGATGATGTCCACGCCACGACCGGCCATGTTGGTGGCCACCGTCACCGCCCCGAGGCGACCGGCCTGGGTGACGATCTCGGCCTCACGGGTGTGCTGCTTGGCGTTCAGCACCTCGTGGCGGATGCCTCGCTTGTCGAGCAGCCGGGACAGCTTCTCGGACTTCTCGACCGACACGGTGCCGACCAGGACGGGCTGGCCCGTCTCGACCCGCTCCGAGATGTCGTCCACACAGGCGTCGAACTTGGCGTCCTCGGTCTTGTAGATGAGGTCGGGCTGGTCGATGCGCACCATGGGCTTGTTGGTGGGGATCGGCGCGACCTCGAGGTTGTAGGTGCCGGCCAGCTCGGAGGCCTCGGTGCTGGCGGTGCCCGTCATGCCCGCGAGCTTGTCGTAGAGCCGGAAGTAGTTCTGGAGGGTGACGGTGGCGAGGGTCTGGTTCTCCTCTTTGATCTTCACCCCCTCCTTGGCCTCGACGGCCTGGTGCAGGCCTTCGGACCAACGACGGCCCTCGAGGATGCGCCCCGTGAACTCGTCGACGATCTTCACCTCGCCGTGCTGGATGATGTAGTCCTTGTCCCGCTTGAACAGCTCCTTGGCCCGGAGCGCGGCCTGGAGCTGATGGACGAGGTTCGCCGACACGGCGTCGTACATGTTGGAGATGTCGAGCGCGGCCTCGACCTTGGTGATGCCCTCGTCGGTGGGGGCGACGGTGCGCTTCTCCTCGTCGACGTCGTAGTGCTCGTCGCGCTGGAGGTCCCGCACCACCGACGCGAACCGGTAGTACAGCTGGGCGGCGTCCGCGACGCGACCGCTGATGATGAGCGGCGTACGGGCCTCGTCGATGAGGATCGAGTCGACCTCGTCGACGATGGCGAAGGTGTGGCCGCGCTGGACCTGCGACTGGCGTGACATCGCCATGTTGTCGCGCAGGTAGTCGAACCCGAACTCGTTGTTCGTG
>CAZWMT010000069.1:0-22448 GCA_964635055.1 uncultured Microthrixaceae bacterium
GCTTCGAGATCCTCGGCACCTGCCCGACGCAGCACTTCACCCGGGAGACCGCGCCCCGGCCGCCCCGTCCCGGCGAGCCCAGCGAGCTCGAGTACATCGCCGCCCGTGTGTTCGGGACCCGTGCGCCCGAGGCGATGGAGCGCATCCGCCACGGCCACGCCGTGTTGGGCGCCTACACGACCCCGGCGGGCTCGACCGTGGTCACCTCGGGGTCGACCGACTGGGCCCACGGCCTGGCGGCGCGAGACCCTCAGATCGAGCAGGTCACCCGCAACGTGCTGTCGCGGTTGGGCGCACCGTAGGGGAGCGCCACCGGCGCCCGCTGCCGGCGCGGGCCGTGGATCGAGCGCCGGGTCATGGGCTGGGTCAGCGGCTCGTGGTCAGCAGCAGGCAGCCGGCGATGGGACCACCGCCGGCGGCGGCGACGGCGACCTCGGGGGCGGTGGCGACCTGGCGGTCGCCACCTTGGCCGCGCAGCTGCACACACGCCTCGTGGAGGAGCCAGTAGCCGTGCATCCGGCCGGCGGAGAGCTGGCCCCCGTAGGTGTTGAGGGGGAGCTCGCCGTCGAGGGCGATGCGGGTGGCGCCTTCCACGAACGGGCCGGACTCGCCGTCACCGCACAGGCCGAGGGCCTCGAGCCAGGCGAGGGTGAGGAAGGTGAAGCCGTCGTAGAGCTCGGCGACGTCGACATCGGCGGGGGTGAGCGAGGTCTGGCTCCACAGGTCGGCGGCGGCGTCGACCGAGGCCATCTTGGGATAGTCGGGGCGGTCGACCCATCCGCCGGGGGTGGCGCCGGGGGCACCCATGGCCTCGATGCGGACCGGGGGACTCGGGCAGTCGGGGGCGTGATCGGCGGCCGACACGACGAACGCGATGGACCCGTCCACGGGCACGTCGCAGTCGAAGAGCCCGAACGGGGTCGAGATGGGCCGGGCCGCGAGGTAGTCGTCGAGGGTCATCGGGTCGCGGTAGACGGCCCGCGGGTTCAGAGCGGCGTTGCGGCGGCTGTTCACCGCCAGCCACCCCAGCTGCTCCTTGGTGGTGCCGTACAGGTGCATGTGGCGCCGGCAGTGCAGGGCCAGCCAGTTGGCCGCCGAGTAGGCGTGGGCGGCCATCAACTGGTCGAGGTCGCCCATCACCCGGACGGTGGCATCGAGCGCAGGCTGGTTGACCATCGGAGCGCCGCCGCTGCCCAGCATCGTGCCGCCGAGCATCGACACCGTCCGGTAGACGAGCACGTGGCGGACACGGCCCTCGGCCACGGCGTGCACCGCGGACAGGAACGGGGAGAGCAGCCCGCCGGCGGTGTGGTCCTCGCCGACGTTGACGGGCTCGATGCCCAGGACGGCGCTGGCGTCTGCGATCGGGGTGTCGCCGAGGGTGGCGACGCCATCGATGTCGGCCGGCGTCAGGCCGGCGTCGGAGATGGCCTCCCGGCCCGCTTCGGCCGTGAGGTCGATGTCGGGGATGCCGGTGCGGCGACCGATCCGGGAGATGCCGATGCCGGAGATGAGGACGGGCCGCAACGGGGCACTCATGATGGCGCCGCCACGCGGAACACGGGCACGTGGTAGTCGCCATCCTGCTCGAACGCCACCTGCACGCCGAGGCCGCATCGCAGCTCGTCAGGGTCGGCGTCGACGATGTTGGCGACGACCCGCAGGTCGTGCTGCTCCTCGAGCGCCAGGATGGCGATCACGTACGGCGGTGGCACCTCGGGGCGGAACTCCTGGTGGTTCACGGTGAAGCTGAAGACGGTCCCGCGGCCGCTCACCGGCTCGGCGACCAGCTCGCCGCCACAGGACGGGCAGCGGCCCACCGGCGGGTTCACCCAACGCCGGCACGCCACGCACCGCTGGAGGTGCAGGCGCCCGTCGGCGCCGCCGGTCCAGTACGCCCGGTTCGTGTCGGTGAGGTGGGGGAGGATGCGCGGCGTGGTCACCCCGCCAGCCTGCCACCCCCGCTTCTGGCTCCCGATTCGACCGTTGGGGCGGTCGAATCGGGAGCCAGCTCGGAGGGACCCCTGGACACGACCGACGGGACCGAACAGAGTGGCGGCCATGGCCGACACGAAGCTGTGGGCCAACTCGGGCGATTCGCACGTCATCGAGCCGCGCAGCCTCTTCAAGCAACTCCCCGAGCACATCCGCGAGCGGATGCCCCGCAGCGTGAAGGACCCGAGCGGGTCGTTCGAGACCATCTCCATCGACGGACGTGAGTTCCGCCGCGAGCTACCGAAGCCGCGGCCCGGCCACGAGCCGAAGAAGGGCTCGTTCGGCGGCATCACCGCACGGCCCAAGGGCTCGGACGAGCAGGAGTACATCACCCGGGTCATCGGCGCCAACGACCCCGCCTCCCGCCTGAAGGACTCCGACGACGAGGGCGTCTGGGCCGAGGTCATCTACCCGTCGCTCGGCATCTGGGCCTTCAACATCCGCACGCCCGAGGTGGCCCGCGAGGGCGCCCGGGTGATCAACGAGTTCATGCTCGACTTCCAGCAGCACTCGCCCCGGTTCGTGTGCACGGCGACGATCCCGATGGTGGACGTCGACGACGCCGTGGCCGAGATCCGCCGCGCCGCCGACGCCGGGTTCGCCTGCGGGTTCCTCCCCGTCCTCCCGCCTCTCGGCCGGCCCGACTGGCACGACGAGGAGTGGGACCCGATGTGGGCGGCGTTCGCCGAGACCGGCATGGTCATCGGCTTCCACATCGGCACCGAGCCCCACGAGCCCACCGAGCGCACGGGCATCTACTACCGGGGCCGCGGCGGCGCCGTCCTGAACTACGTGGAGACCACCTACGGCGGCCAGAAGGCGGTCACCAAGCTCATCGCCTGCGGCGCCCTCGACCGCCACCCCGAGCTGCGGGTGCTCGTGTCCGAGGGCGGCGCCACCTGGGGCCCGTTCATCGCCGACCGCATGGACGAGGGCTACCGCCAGCACGGCGAGGCGGTGAAGCCGACGCTGTCGAAGCCGCCCAGCGAGTACCTGTACGAGCAGGTCTACGCCTCGTTCCAGCACGACGCCTCCGCGGTGAAGGCGCACTCGGCCATGGGCTGGCAGAACGTCCTGTGGGGGAGCGACTACCCGCACTTCGAGGGCACGTTCGGCCACACCCAGAAGACCCTGCACGAGCTGTTCGACGACATCGACGAGGCGGCCAGCCACCACATCCGCATAGGTGCGTTCCAGGAACTGTTCCCCCACGTCCCGTCGCCACCTGGTGGCGATGCCGGCGTGCCCGGATGACGTCGAGGCAGCTGCGAGCGCCGGGCGCTCGGGCGCTCGGCGTCCTCGTCGCCGCCGTCGTGCTGGCCGGTCTGGTGCCGGCACGGGTGGCCGTGGCCGACGGCAACGAGGCGCCCGGGAACCCTGCCGCCTACCGCTCGATCTCGGCGGGCAGCGGGTTCACCTGCGCGGTGCTGGCGGGCGGCGTGGTCAAGTGCTGGGGACTGAACAACCTCGGGCAGCTCGGCCTCGGCGACCGGGTCGACCGGGGAGACGGCCCTCGTGAGATGGGCGACGCACTGCCGGGGGTCGATCTGGGGACGGGCCGGTCCGCCACGGCCGTGTCGGCCGGCGGTCAACACACCTGCGCCTTGTTGGACGGTGGGGCGGTGAAGTGTTGGGGCTCGAACCGGTCGGGTCAGCTCGGCCTCGGCAACAACGAGAACCATGGCGGAAGCTCGTTCGAGCCGATGGGTGACGGCCTTCCCGAGGTTGACCTTGGATCAGGGCGGACCGCTACTGCGATTGCCGCCGGCGACCGTCACACCTGTGCGCTCCTCGACGACCACTCGATCAAGTGCTGGGGAGCGAACAGCTACGGGCAACTCGGGCTCGGGGACGTGGAGCCGCGGGGCGACGAGCCCGGGGAGATGGGCGACGACCTCCCCGCCGTGGACCTGGGTTCGGGCCGCACCGCCGTGGCCGTGGCCGCCGGCGGGAGCCCGGATTTCGGCGCGAGCGTCGGCCAGACCTGCGCGCTCCTCGATGACGCGACGGTGAAGTGCTGGGGTGCCAACCTCCAAGGCCAAGCCGGTCGCGGCACCATGCTCACGGGCGGCGACGAGCCAGGCGAGATGGGCGACGACCTCCCGCCCGTGGACCTGGGTGCCGGCCGCACAGCCACGGCGCTGACGTCGGACGGCTCGCACGCCTGCGCGCTCCTCGACGACGCGACGGTGAAGTGCTGGGGTCTGAACAGCGGCGGCGAGCTCGGGCTCGGCGACTCGCTGGGGCGCGGCGACGGCCCGGGAGAGATGGGCGACACCCTGCCCGTGGTGGACCTCGGTGCGGGGCGAACGGCGACCTCGATCAGTGCGGGGGGCGGCCACACCTGCGCGGTGTTGGACGATGGTTCGGTGCGCTGCTGGGGTTCCCGTGCGCTGGGACTCGGCGTCGGCGCGCCTCGAGGCGACGAGCCAGGCGAGATGGGTGCGGCGCTCCCGGGCGTTGACCTCGGTACGGGCCGCACGGCTGTCGCGGTCACGACGGGGACGACGCAGACCTGCGCCACGCTCGACGACGGGACCCTCCGGTGTTGGGGAGGCAACGACCGTGGCGAGCTCGGCTTGGGCGACACGCAGAACCGAGGCGACCATCCAGGGGAGATGGGCGACGCCCTGCCCGTCGTGGTGCTGGACGACGGCGCGTCGGGAGCGATCGTGACCTACGAGGACCCCGCGCACCACGTGAGCGGGCCCACCGACATCGTCGCCGGGCCCGACGGCGGCCTGTGGTTCACCAGCACGGGGTCGGATCGCATCGGCCGCATCGACCCGACCACCGGCGCCATCGTCACGTTCGGCGCGCAGTCGCCGAACATCGACGAGCCCCATCACCTCGCCCTCGGCGCCGACGGCAACCTGTGGTTCACGAACCTGGGCAGCGATCGGATCGGCCGCATCGATCCGGACACCGGCGCCATCACGGCGTTCGTCGATCCAAGCGGCGAGATCGACGGCCCACTCGACATCGCGCGGGTGCGCCAGAACATGTGGTTCTCGACGTCGTCAGGCCGCATCGGACGCATCAAGCCCGACGGCACCATCAACAGCTACGAGCTCAACATCGACGCCAGCGGCCCGATCGCCGCCGATCACGCCGGCGACCTCTGGATCGCGGACGACAACGACCACGGGTTCGCCGGCGTGTGCCGGGTGAAGCCGCGGACCCGGGCCGTCCAGTGCTTCGATGGCGGTGGGGCGACCTGGGGCCAGGCGATCACGGCCCTTGCCGCCGCCCCCGACGGCGCCATCTGGATGGCCCGCAACGTGAGCGCGACGGGGCCCTTGGAGCCCGGGCACAACCTCTTCAGCAGACTCGACCCGACGACCGGCGCGGTCGAGCAACGGGGAAGCCTGGCGATCTGGCAGCCCGTCTCGGGCCTGACCCCCGGACCGGGCGGGAGCATGTGGGCCACGGTGTCGCCGGCCGACCGGATCGCGCGGATCACCGCCACGGGGCGGGTGACCAGCTACACCGACGCCCGCCTCCTCGGTCCCGTGGGCATCGCCGCCGGCCCCGACGGCGCCCTGTGGTTCGCCAGCACCGAGAACGACCGGATCGGCCGGATCGACCCGACCGGCCCCGAGGTCGACGTGGTCGTGTCGGGCACCGGGGCGGTGGCCGGCCACCCGCTCCACTTCTCGGTCACCGCCGTCAACGCCGGCACCGTGCCACTCACCGGCGTCGTGGTCACCGACGCCGACGCGCCGGGCTGCGCCGGCACCCTCGGCGACCTCGCGGTGGGGCAGGACGTGACGGTCACCTGCGAGGTCCCGACCACCCCGGACGAGTACGGGGACTCGCGCACCAACACGGCGACGGTCGACGCCGACCAGACCTACCCAGCGTCCGCCAGTGCGACGGTGTCGATCACGGGGCATCCGGACCTGGCGGTCACGCTCGACGCGTCGCCGGCCACCGTCCTGGTCGGACACCCGGTCCACTTCGAGGCGATCGTCACCAACACGGGGGAGATCGATCTGGCCGACGTCACGCTGACGGACGCGGCCGCGCCCGAGTGCGACCAAGCGGTGGGTGCCCTCGCTGCGGGTGTGTCCGTGGTCGTCGACTGCGCTCATCTCGTCACCGCGGCCGACGTCGGTTCGTTCGACAACCAGGTGACCGTCGACTCCGATCTGACCGGTGCAGAGGAATCCGACACCGTGACCGTCGACGTCGTGGACGAGATCGCCTCCGCCGGGTTCACCGACGTCCCCCACGACGCCGCCTACGCCCGCGCCGTCGACTGGGCCAAGTTCTTCGCCGTCATCGCCGGCTTCCCCGACAACTCCTTCCGACCGTCGCAGGTCGTCACCCGGGGACCTGCCGCCAGGATGCTCTGGCAGATGATGGACCATCCAGCCGGGTCGCCCCCGAGCGGCTTCCCCGACGTGTCGCCGACGGCGAGGTACGCGGCCGCCCTCGACTGGGCGCGGGCCGCCGGCGTGGCCGACGGCGATGCCACCGGGGCCTACCGGCCGCTCAAGCCGCTCAAGCGCTCGCAGCTCGTGGTCATGCTGTGGCGCATGGTCGGGGCCCCGACGGGTGCTCCCGATCACGGCTACGACGACGTCCCCGCAACGGCCGGCTACGGACCGGCGGTGCGTTGGGCGAGGGCGAACGGCCTGCTCGACCATGTCGCCCCGGGCGACCGGTTCGACCCGACTCGAGCCGTCCGGCGCCGCGACATCGCCGACGTCCTGTACCAACTGGCCTTGAATGCCGAGGCGTGGCCACAGGGCCCGGACGACCCCGTGCCGCCCAGCACCGTCCTGTTCTGAACGTGCACCACAAGCCCACGACGGGCGGGAAGCCGAGCGCCGGTGCGCGGCGGTTTCCGTCCATGAGACACGAGATGGGGACCGGGTCCCGGGCGCCGCCGTCGGTGATCACCGGGTACGCCCCCATCCTGGCCCGCTACTCCTGACGGCCGCTCCCGGTGCGGGTCGGGTGATCACGGTCGGTGGCCAACCACTGGTCGACGAGCACGTCGAAGCAGCTCGAGTCGCTCGCCGAGCCCCAGTAGCCGGCGTGGGTCCGGAAGCCCTTGATCCGGAGGACGCTCCAGAAGGTGAGCTCCTCCTCGAGGTAGCGGGTCGATACCGGGGTCACGCCGTCGATCACGAAGGCCTTGGGCTCGGCCGCGCTCGTGGACTCGGCCTTGTCGTCGCTGTCGAGCAGGTTCGAGCCGCACACGTCGGTGGCGATGAACACGTTGTGCCACGGCGCGTCGGGTGCCCTCGCCTCCCGATTGGTCACGTACTCCGGGTGGAACATGCGGACCACATCCAGCGGACAGCCCAGGCTCGTGAGGGAGCGAACCGAAAGCACCTCGTCCGGCGCCCGCAGGCTCGTCACCTTGGGGAACAGGGCGTCGAACAGGACCAGGCTTCCGAAGCTGTACCCCAGCAGATGGATGTCGCCGGTCCATCCATTGTCGCGGAGCCCGTTGACCGCATCGTCCACCGTCAGGGCCACCGTGTCACCGAGCCGGTTCTCGTTCCACACGTAACGGACCAGGCGTTGGGTGCTGACCGCGACCGCCAGGAGCGCCTTTCGCGTGGCCGCCCAGGTCAGGACCACCGTGCCGCCGATGCCGATCGACCACGCTGCCGCGTGCTCACCGAACAGGCTGTCGATCCAGTCAGGCGTGGAGACGCCGGCGGCGACCAGGCCGGCCACGATGGCGACGGCGGCTGAGACCATGAGGGCGAGCACGGCGATCAGGCCGTACGCCAGTTGTAGCTTGGCCATGGGCGACTTCGCCGCTTGCGGGAGCGCCTTGATCAGCCTGACCATCCCGAACAGCGCGAGCGCCGACGATCGGAACACCCCCGGCGAGGCCGGCGGGCCTGCCGCGCTGAACGAGGTGTCGAGGCGTGCCCGGTAGTCGAGCTCGAACACCCGCAGGATGGGCGTGTCGTCCTTGGCGAGCACGGTCTTGCCCACCCGCAGTCCTCGGGGAGCGGTGACCTTGGTCTCGACCGACGTGCTGACGGTCCCGACCCGGCGTCGGTCGACGAGCGTGGCGATGACCTCGGCCACCCTGCCGGCCGAGTTCTCGGCGGTCTGTCCGAGACCCGGCGCGTAGACCAGGATCGGCACATCCGGGTGCTCAGGTGCAGTCATGGACGCCCTCCCTCGCCGCCCCCGGATCGTAGTGGGGCGGGTCGGCGAGCACGCCCGCGGCCCTGCCCTAAGCTCGCCGGCCATGGCTGAGGCTGAGTACGACACGCTGCTGGTGCGCAAGGACGATGGCGTGGCATGGGTGTCGTTGAACCGCCCCGAGGTCCGCAACGCGGTGAACCAGCGGATGCAGGACGAGTTGCACGAGGTCTGGACCGGCTTCCGCTACGACGACGACGTGCGCTGCGTGGTGCTCACCGGCGAGGGCCAGTCGTTCTGCACGGGCATCGACCGTGGTGAGGCCGTCTCCGACGAGAACAACGCGTCGATGGCCGCCGGGAACTACCCGGGCTACCCGACGCCGTGGATGTACGACGACCCGGGCCGCGATGTGGGCCCCAAGAGCTGTGACCTGTGGAAGCCGGTGATCGCCGCCGTGCAGGGCATCGCCTGCGGTGGGGCGTTCTACATGCTCGGTCAGACCGAGTTCATCATCGCCAGCGACGACGCCGTCTTCTTCGACCCGCACGTCACCTACGGCATGACCGCCGCCTTCGAGCCCATCGAGATGCTCTCCAAGATGCCGTTCCCCGAGATCATGCGGCTCTCCCTGCTCGGGGCCCACGAGCGCATGTCGGCCGAACGGGCACGCGAGATCGGCATGGTCACCGAGGTGGTTCCCCGCGACGACCTGCTGGAGCGGGCGGCCTGGGCGGCGCGGGTGATCGCCGACTCGCCCCCGCTCGTCATCCAGGGGACCATGCGGGCGCTGTGGACCGCGCTCGAGGTGCCCCGCACCCAGGCGGTCGGCATGGCCAACCTGTTCACCCGGATCGGGTCGGACGCGGCGGCGTTCAAAGCCGGGCAGGATCGGTTCGCCTCGGGCCAGCGCGTGGAGTGGCAGCTGCGCTAGGGGCCGAGCGGACAAGGCTGGAACTGGCTCCCGATTCGACGGTCCTGGCGGTCGATTCGGGAGCCAGAACTGATCTGGCGGCGGTCACGATCACCGGCGATCGTGGTCTCGACCGATCGTCGGGGCGCCACCAGTCCGCCAACTCGTCGTCGGTGGGGACGGCCAGCAGCGGGTAGTCGAGGGTGACGTGCAGGTTCGCCATCGCCAGCACGTAGGCGTGACGGAGCAGCGACAGGGTGTCGGCGCGGCCCAGCGCCCGCAGCACGGTCTTGATGGCGGCGTTGTGCTTCGCCGTGTCCTCCCACGCGCCGCGGGTCGTCTCGTCGTCGCCGAGCGCGGCGATGACCGCCCGGGCCCGAGCGGCGGCCTCGCCCTCATGGCCGGCGAACCCGTCGGCGGTCACGAACGGCGACTGGGGGATGTGCACGAGCGCGCCCTGCTCGTCGTGGCCCGCACGCCACCGGTCGATCAGCTCACGCCGGCGCATGCGCGTGCTCAGGTTGTAGAGGACGCCGGCCGAGCGGCTGATCCCCTCGATCTCGCGTCGGAGCAGGTGGCGCTTGTGCAACGGCTGCCACCCCCAGCCACCCGACGCGTTGGCGACGATGAGCTGGTCCACGGGCGGCGCCACGTCGGGGAGCTCCGGCCAGGCCTCGGCACGATCGGCGTAGCCGAGGAACCACTCGTCACCCATGTTGTCGTAGACGCCGCCGTCGTTGGCCACGATCTCCGTGGGGAGCTGCTCGGGCTCGGACACGCCGGCGACCCGCCGGAAGCGGTGGCGGGCGGTGGGCAGGCGGCGGGGGGCGAACGCACCGGGCAGGCAGGCCGACGCCTGCACCGCGGTCGACAGCGGCAGGTCGCCGGCCTCCCCGATGCCGAGGCGATAGCAGTAGGCGAACCGGGGTGAGAAGTACACCTGGTTGCCGGCCTGCAGCTCGGTGGCGCAGAAGACGTGGGTGGTGCGGCGGTCCACCTCGCGGAGCTGCAGCGGTCGCCCGTCGGCGGTGAAGTGGACGTCGCCCATGGCCCGGTCGGCGACGAGGCTGCGGCGGGAGAAGGCGATCGCGGTCCCGGTGACGAGCACCAGGAACGCGACCGCCGCCAGCAGGGCTGCGGCCGGTTCGTCGAGGGCGAGCAGCACGATCGCCGCCGCCGCCGACAGCACCGACAGGATCGCGGCCCCGAGGACGCCGTACACGTACCCGTTGGTCGGCCGGCCGAAGAAGAACAGGCCCTCGTCGGCGATGTGGCGGAGGGTGGGCGCGACGGCTGCTCGGAAGCCGGCCGGGTCCATCTCACCGAACTCGCCCTTCGACGCCACCACCCCGTTGGCGATCGACCCGCCCGACACGGAGGTGATCGTGGTGACCTGCTCGTTGCGACCGGCATCGACGAGGTAGAGCAGCACCCCGAACGCCCAGACGGTGGCCCGGTGCCCCCCACCCGACAACGCCACACCCACTCGTCTCATCGCGCCCCCCGGACCACGACGCTCGGTCGCCGGTCACCGTACTCGGGGCGGTGTCGCTCGGGCCGGTGTCGCTCGGGCCGGTGTCACTCGGGCCGGTGTCGCTCGGGCCGGTCTCGCCCGGGCCGGCCGCAGACCTCACGCGCGCGTCACGGGCCGCGCCGAGTGCATGCCCACTCAGGTGAAGTCGGAGCCGCCGTCGACGTTGATGTTGGCACCGGTCATGTAGGTGTTGCGGGCCGACGCCGCGAAGGCGATCACCGGGCCGATCTCGGACGGGTCGGCGGCGCGGTCCAGGAACACGCTGTGGCCGAAGCCCTGAGCGATGAAGCGCATGATGTCGTGCAGGTCGTCCACGTCGACGCCGCCCATCTGGGACAGCGCCGCTTTGAACGAGTCGGATGCGAACGTGCCGGGGCTGACGGTGTTCACGAGGATGCCCTCGGGAGCCAAGGTCTGGGAGAGGTTCTTGGTGAGGCTGGTGAGGGCCGACTTGGCCGCGGTGTAGGCGATCAGCGGCGGCGACTGGCGCTTGGTCGACATGGCCGACACGTTGACGATCCGGGCCCACTCGGCCTTGCGCAGGAGGGGCAGGGCGGCCCGCACGGTGCGCACCGCGCTCAGGGTCAGGCCGTCGAACACCCCCAGCCAGTCCTCGTCGGTGTAGGTCTCGAAGGACTTCAGGCCGCCGGCCATCGGCCCGGCGGCGTTGACGACGGCGTTGAGGTGGCCCCAGCGGTCTCCGAGCGCGGTGATGGCGGCATCGACCGACTCGCCGTCGAAGAGATTCGTGGCGATGCCGATGGCATCGGGGGAGCCGAGCGCGACGAGGGCCGCGGCGGTCTCGTCGAGGGCGTCCTGTGATCGGGCCAGTACCGCGACGCGTGCGCCGTCGGCCGCGAAGCAGTCGGCCGCGGCCCTGCCCATGCCGGTGGTGCCGCCGGCGATGACGACGGCGGCGCCGGCGAGTCCGAGATCCATGGGTGGTGTCTCCCTTTGCTGTGTTCGGTCGTCTGGTTCGGGTCGACTTGTTCGGGTCGGGGCGTTCAGGACGGGGAACCGGGAGCGAAGCGGTCGTTGTAGAAGGCGAACTGGGCCCGCAGCCCGTCGAGGTCGATGCCGTACTGCTCCGGGTCGTAGTCGTGCGTGCCGTGCTTGTCGGCCGGGTTGTCGTCCCACCAGGCCCGCATCCGGGCCACCACGTCGTCGGTGAGCTCGACGTCCAACCACGCGTAGAGGCGTTCGACGGCGGGGATGGGGTCGGGGCGCATCTCGGCGAAGCCGATGTCGAAGAAGCGCTCGTCGTTGCCCGCATCGCGGTAGGCGAGCGTCTTGCGGAGCGCTCGCTCCCAGTAGGTGGCCTGGTTGGCCGCGAAGTCCGGCGCCAGCGGGCCCGTGCGCAGGAGCTCCGAGGTGGCATCCAGGAGGCTGACGACCGAGGGGATCACCTGGGCGATGTCGCGGTGGGTCATCACGAAGCGGGCCTCGGGGTACACCTCGAGCAGGGCGGGGAGCGAGTCCATGTGCGGCGGTGCCTTCAGGCGCCAGGGCCTGGTCGGGAACTTCCACTGGAGGAGCTTCAGCACCCGCTCGTGGTAGCGGTAGGCCGAGCCCATGTCGCACGTGGCCAGCCACGCCTCGTACTGGCGGTTGTCGCCGAGCGCGCCGAACATCACCGTGCGGAAGTCCAGGGCCATGAGCTGCAGGCACTCGGTCGGGCCGGTGGGCGAGGTCGGCAGCATGGTCTTGAACTTGGGCGCCATCTGGTCGATGAGCGACATGGCCACGGCCGTCGACTCGATCCGGGGATCGGTGTGGTGGGTCGCGGGATCGGGCGGGGGCGTGGGTGAGCCGCTCTCCCAGGCGAGCAGCGACCGGGCCCGGGGGTCCTCGCCGAGCAGGCAGGCGAGCGCGGTGGAACCGGTGCGGGGCAGCCCCAGGCCGAACAGCGGCGGCAGGATCACCTGGTCGGCGATCTCGGGGTGGCGCCGGTACCAGTCCTCCACCTCCAGCCGGGTGACGAGCAGCCCGATCGCCTGGTCGCGCAGCACCGCCATGCCCAACTCGTTGTACGTGCCCGCCGCTTCGGCGCCCTCGATCAGCGCCACGAGCCCGTCGTGGAAGGACTCCTCACCCAGGTCGGTGAGCCCGGTCCTCGCCCGTGCCTCGGCGATCAACTCGTCCGTGGTCGACATCGGATCCCCCGGTGGTCGTGATGCGTCGGAGCCGGCTCAGCCGGCGGCCGCGGTGATGGCGCGGGTCGACATCCCGGTGAGGGTGCGCAGGTTGGCGAGCAGCGCCTCCGGCTCGGGATGCGGGAACAGGAAGTGCGAGTACGCGAGGCGGAGGAACAGCTCGGCGGCGTCGCCGGGCGCGAGGTGGCCGAGTCGGACCGCGGGGACGGCGTACAGGGCGTCGTCGAGGATGCGGACGAACGCCTCGATCTGTGGCGCCAACGAGGCGTTCAGCGTCTGGAGGGCGAACGCGGGGTCGGCGCCGATGGGGTCGGGCCCCATCAGGCCGTCGAGGTAGGTGACGAGGCAGCGCAGCCCCGCGTCCAGCCGGCGGGCCCGGCCCCGCTGCGCGGCCACGGCCGCTTCGAGGCGGGCGACGTAGAGCTCCTCCTCGTAGACGGTGAGCGCTTCGAGGAGGTCGTCCTTCGAGGGGAACCACCGGTACAGCGTCGGGCGCGACACCTCGGCCGCGGCGGCCACCGCCGACATCGTGAAGCGCTCCGGGCCCCGCTCGGCGATCACCCGGCGCGTCGCGGCCAGGATGGCGTCGACGCTCGTCGTTCGCCCCCTCGGCCCCTCACCCACGCGACCGGCGCCGTTCGAGCTCGTGAGCGCCAAGGGCCATCCGTGTCACTCTTAACACTCTTGGCAAGAAGTGTAAAGGCCCGTCCGCGCTCAGCCGGTGGGGCCGAGCGAGTACGCACCTGTCTGGGGATGGTGGTACCAGCCGCCGGCCGCCTGGGTGCCGCCGTCGACGTGGATCGTCTGCCCGGTGACGTAGCCGGCCATCTCCGAGGCGAGGAACACCGCGGCACGGGCCATCTCGTCGACGTGGCCCGGTCGCCCCATCGGCACGGTGTGGGCGATGCCCTCCTCGGCGCCCGGGGGCATGATCGCCCGGATGCCCTCGGTCATCGTGATGTCGGGGGCGAGGGCGTTGACCCGTATGCCGTAGGGGGCGAGCTCGAGCGCGGCGGTCTTGGTGTAGTTGACGACGCCGGCCTTGGCCGCGGCGTACGCGGCGTAGCCCGGCGCGGCTCGGGTGCCTTCGATGGAGGTGACCGAGATGATGCTGCCGCCGATCTCGGCGGCGACCATCGTGCGCGCCACCCGCTGGGTGCACAGGAGCACGTGGCGGAGGTTCGACCGGTAGAGCGCGTCCCAGCCGTTCTCGCTCGTCTCGAGGATCCCCGACCAGAAGACGCCTCCGGCGTTGTTCACCAGGATCGACACCTGGCCGAGCTCGGCGGTGGTGCGCTCCAGCGCCTCGTCGACGGCGGTGCTGTCGCGCACATCGGTGGGGATCCCGAGCGCTCCGATCTCATCGGCGGCGGCGGTGCAGGTCTCGGGCTCCTTCTCCCAGATCGCGACGGAGGCGCCGAAGGCCGCGAGGCCCGCCGCTATGCCACGACCGATGCCCGAGCCCGCGCCCGTCACCACCGCGACGCGGCCGTCGAGCATCACATCCGAGGGGTGGATCGCCATGCGCGAGACGCTAGCCCGAGCACGTTCCGGCCTTTACAGGAGAGGTCGATAGTGTCAAGGCGGATCACAGGGGGCCGGCCCCGGGGGAGGACACGCCTGATGGAGGACGTCACACCGGACGAGATCACGCGGCAGGTCGTGGACGGCACCGCCTGGCGGGAGTTCTGCGCGTTGCTGGCCGGCGCCGGCGAGTCGATCCTGGCCACCGGCAACCCCGACGACCCCCTCGACCGCGCCGAGGGGTTCCGCATGCTCACCCGCCTCATGCGGGGGTCGCTCGAGAGCTTCCTCGAGTACGCCGAGCCCCTGAGCCCCCAGCTGATCTGCACCTGCCACGAGACCATTAAGATCGTGGGCGAGAACCCGGACAACCACTACCTCGGAGCGTCGGTGGACGGGCGCCACGACTACCGGATCTGGGGCACGCGGGGTGAGGCGAAGTGGATCAGCATCAACCTGTTCTCCGGCGCCGGCTTCGGCGGAGGTGGGCCGGGCACCGGAGCCACCCTGCACGAGGAGAACATGCTCATCGGACCCGACGGCTCGTTCGAGGTGATCATCTCGCAGCGGGAGCACCCGGGGAACTGGCTGCGATCCGAGGCCGACACCCGGTCGCTGGTGATCCGCCAGACGTTCCTGGACAAGCGAGGCCAGGAGCACGCCGACCTGCACATCGAGCGCATCGGTGGCGAGGGCTCCACGCCCGAGCCGCTGACGCCCGAGCGCCTGCAACAGGCCCTGACGATGGTGGGCCACTACGTGAAGATCGTGGCGGGCATCGGCGCGCAGTGGGCGGTGCGCCAGGCGCAGTGGCCCAACCAGTTCACCGACGAGGCCGAGGACGACCTCACGGACAAGTTCAAGGATCCCCAGATCAAGTGGCACCAGGCCTACTTCGACCTCGCGGTGGGCGAGGCGCTGGTGGTGGAGGTCACCCCACCCGAGTGCGACTACTGGATGATCGCCCTGCACAACCACTGGATGGAGACCCTCGACTACGTCAACCACCAGACCACGCTGAACTGCCACTCCGCGGTGCTCGAGCCCGATGGGAGCGCCCGTTTCGTCATCGCCGACCGTGATCCTGGCCTCCCGAACTGGCTCGACACGGCTGGGCACCGACACGGCACCGTCGGCGTGCGCTGGGTCGGCCCCGACGTGGTCGACGTGCTCCCGGCGGCTCGGGTGGTCGCCCTCGCCGACCTCGACCGAGCCCGAGCCGGCCCCCGCTCGGCTACAACCTGACGCCCGCGTTAGCTACGGTGGGCGCAGGATGAACCGAGCGGGTGGGCCCCCCGACTACGACCCCGAGGCAGTGCGCGCCAAGTACCTGGCCGAACGCGACCGCCGGCTGGTGCCGGGGCGCGCCGACATCCGCGACCTGCGCCACGACGACCGGTTCGCCCGCTACCGCGCCGACCCGTTCACGCCGTACGCCGACCGCGACCCCGTGGCCGAGGAGCTCGACGTGGTGATCGTCGGCGGCGGCATCGCCGGCATCCTCGCCGGCGTCGAGCTGCGCAAGGCCGGCGTCGACCGCGTGCGCATCGTCGACCAGGCCGGCGGCATCGGTGGCACCTGGTACTGGAACCGCTACCCCGGCGTCATGTGCGACATCGAGTCGTACATCTACCTGCCCATGCTCGAAGAGATGGGCTACGTCCCGAAGGACCGCTACGCCTCGGGCGAGGAGATCCTCCACCACCTCGAGTCCATCGCCGACCGGTACCGCCTCGACGCCGAGGCGCTGTTCCACACCGGGGTGACCGAGGCAGCCTGGGACGAGGGCGCCGGCCGGTGGCGCATCCGCACCGACCGCGGCGACGAGCTGTGCCCCCGCTTCTACGTGCTGGCGGTGGGGATCCTCAACCTGCTCAAGCTGCCGGCCATCCCCGGCATGGAGGACTTCGCCGGACACTCGTTCCACTCGGCCCGCTGGGACTACGCCTACACCGGCGGCGGGCCGGGCGAGCCCCTCACCGAGCTCGGCGACAAGACCGTGGCCCTCATCGGGACGGGGGCGACGGGCATCCAGGTGCTGCCCCCCTTGGCCGCGGCCGCAGCCCAGGTCTACGTGTTCCAGCGCACGCCGTCGGCCATCGGGGAACGCGGCAACCGGCCGACCCCGCCCGAGTTCGCCGAGACCCTGTCACCCGGCTGGCAGCAGGCGCGCATGGACAACTTCCAGGCCGTCATGTTGGGCAAGCAGGTGGACGAGGACCTCACCGACGACGGCTGGACCCACCACTACGCCGCCGTCCAGCACCCGCCCCGCCGCAAGGACATGACCCTCGAGGAGTACCTCCGCGGCGGCGAGGAGCTCGACTTCGCGGTCATGGAGGAGCACCGCCGGCGGGTCGAGGAGCTCGTGGCGGACCCCGCCGCCGCCGAGGCGCTCAAGCCCTGGTACCGGTACCTCTGCAAGCGGCCCTGCTTCCACGACGAGTACCTGCCGGCCTTCAACGAGCCCAACGTCACCCTCGTCGACTGCCCGGCCGGCATCGAGCGGGTCACCGAGCAGGGCCTCGTGGTCGACGGCCGGGAGTACGAGGTCGACTGCATCGTGTACAGCACCGGCTTCGAGGCCGAGCTCACCCCGCTGTACCGCCGGGCCGGCCACGAGGTCATCGGGCGCGACGGCGTGCACCTGGCCGACAAGTGGGCCGAGGGCGCTGCCAGCCTCTTCGGGATGATGAGCCGGGGCTTCCCGAACCTGTTCGTCATGCCGGCGCCGGGCCAGCAGGCGGTAGTGACCGTCAACTACACCCAACTGGCGGTGCTGGGCGCGCGGTTCGTGGGCCGCACCATCGGCCACCTCGCGGAGGAGGGCGTGGCCGTCTTCGACGTGTCCGCCGATGCCGAGGCGGACTGGACGCAGAAGATCGTGGACTCCTTCGTGGACGCCAGCAGCGTGATGGCGGCCTGCACGCCGTCGCGCATCAACCTCGAGGGCCACCCCGAGGCCATGAACCCGCGCAACGGCAACTACGGCCGTGGCCTGGGCGACTACTTCGGCTACCGCCAGTTGCTCGAGGAGTGGCTCGACGCGGGGGACTGCCCCGGCCTCGAGCTGGAACGGCGGTCCGACGCCGGGTGACCCGACGGGTTGTCCGACGGGGGGTCCCTGGCCGCGCGTCCGAGGGCTGTGCCCTGTCGTCCGAGGCCGGGCGGGAGGTCGGTACGGGCGTCGGGGTGCGGGTGACCTGATGGCGCGGTCGCCCGGCCGCGGCGAGGATGGGCGCGGGCGACCGTGCCCGAGCGAGCCGTAGGAGGGGGAGTGGCGAGCGCAGCTTCGAACGAACGCCGACGGGTCGCCGTCGTGACCGGTGGCGGCAGCGGCATCGGCGCGGCGATCGCCGAGGAGGTGGCCCGCGCCGGCACCCACGTGGTCACGCTCGACCCGCTGGTCTCGGTCGACGGGTCCGAGCAGCTCCCCAGCCCCGAGGACACCACCGCGGGTCGCATCGTCGCGGCCGGAGGGTCGGCCCGGTCGTCGGCGGTGTCGGTGACCGACCGGGAGGGCGTCGCCGCGCTCTTCACCGAGCTGGCCGACGAGCTCGGTGGTCTCGACGCGGTGGTGAACGTGGCCGGCATCACCCGCCAGATGAGCTACATGGAGGGCAGCGAGGACGACTGGCTGAGCGTGCTCCGCGTCCATCTCGACGGCTACCGCAACGTGCTCGACGCCGCCCTTCCGATCATGGCGGCAGCGGGGCACGGGCACGTGCTCGGTGTCACCTCCGGTTCGGGCTGGCGCCCGGCCGACACCGGCGCCTACGGCTGCGCCAAGCGGGCGGTGGCGTCGCTCACCTGGCAGCTCGGCCGCGCCGCGCCACCCGGGGTGGTGGTCAACGCCATCTCGCCCATCGCCATGACCCGCATGGTGGTGGCGGCCATGGAGCGCCACCGGGGCACGGCGCCCACCGCGGGCTCCTCGAAGACGAGCGGCCTCGTGCTGGGCACCAAGATGCCCACGCCCGAGCAGCTGGGGCCGGTGGGCGCCCGCCTCGTCGCCGAGGGGTTCGCCGCCTGCCGGGGCGAGGTGCTCTTCCTGGCCGGGTCCGAGCTGGCCCTGATCGACCCGCCGCGTCTGCTCGAGGTGCTGGGGGTGGACGGCCCGGCCCCCCTCGCGGAGGTCCTCGAGGCGGTGACGGCCGGCGCGCTGGTGCCGGCCGAGGCCGCCCAGGCCAGCAACGGGGGCAGCAACCCCCGCTTCCCGCCCACGGTCGCCCCGGAAACGGACGGTGGGCCCGTCCTGCCGCCGACGGCGACCCGCTCGTGCGCGGTCGTGGCCGATCGCGCCGACGTGGGCGCCGCGGTCGCGACCGCCCTCGACGCACGCGGGATCACGACCGACGTCGTGCCCGCCGGGGGGCTCGTACCGGGCTTCGACGGCACCGCCGCGGCACTGGCCTCGATGGTCGAGCGGGCCGGTGCCGAGGGAGGTGGTCCCCTCGACGCCGTCGTGGTCGCCCTGGCCGGCACCTCGGCCGCGGCCGGTCGTGGCACCGACGACGCCGCCTGGGCGCGCGTGCTCGCCGAGCACGCCGGCATCGTGGACCAGGTCTACGCCGACGCCGCCTGGTCGCGCGCCGTCGCCGAGCACGCCGTGCGCACCGGACGGCCGATGCGACTCGTCACCCTCACCGAGGCCGACACCGCCGGCGGGCGCAGCCGGGCCCAGGCCATCGCCCACCACGCCCGGTCGGCCCGCGGCGCCACCGGCGACCTCGTCGCCCACCTGGCGGTGGCGGTCGAGTCACTCGAGCCCGACGACCTGCCCGCGCTCGGACAGCTCGCCGCCCACCTCGCGTGCAGCCCCGAGGCGCCGGCGCTGTCGGGGGCCGAGCTGATGAGCGGGCGCGGCACCGTCGGGCTGCGCAGCCACCCCCGGGTCGGCACCACCGTCACCCTCGGGCGCGCCGGTGTGCCCGGTTGGCTCGATGACATCTTGGAGAGGATCACCCGATGAACGCCGCCCGATGACCGCCGCCGCCGTCCGCCCCGACCGGATCGTCGACGCCCACGTCCACCTGTGGGACCCCGCTCGGGCCGACTGGTACCCCTACCTGTCCGGGGGCATGAAGCTCGATCTCGGCAACGTGACCGGCATGGCGCGGCGCTTCGACGTGGCCACGTACCTGGCCGAGTCGGCGGGCTGGAACGTCGAGAAGCTGGTGAACGTGGCCGCGGCCACCGGTTCCCACTCGATCGACGAGACCCTCGAGATGGACCGGCGGGGCGAGGCCGACGGCCACCCCGACGCCCTCATCGGCGGCGTCACGCCCACGGACACCGCCGCCGAGGCGATCGCCCAGCTCGACCGGCAGATGTCGGCATCGCGCTTCCGGGGCGTCCGTCCCATGGGCCAGTTCGCCGGCCCGCTCCCGGCCCCCGAGGTGCTCCACGCGCTCCAGGAGCGGAGCTTGGTCTTCGAGCTGATGGCCCATCCCGACGGCCTGCGTGAGGCGGCCGCGGGGCTCGACCCGTTCGATGATCTGGTGGTGGTCGTCGAGCACGCGGGCTGGCCCCGGTCGACCGACGCCGACGAGCACACCCTGTGGCGTGAGGGGATGGAGGCCCTCGCCGGCCTGGGCGACCGCGTCGCCGCCAAGCTGTCCGGGCTGGCCATGCCGCTCGGGTCGATGAGCGTGGAGGCGCTGGGCCCGTGGATCGAGGAGACCATCGGGATCTTCGGCGTCGACCGTTGCCTGTTCGCCAGCAACTTCCCCGTCGACGGGATGCACGGCACCTTCGACGAGCTCTACACGACCTTCGCCGAGGTCACCGCCGGCCTCGACGCCGAGTCGCGGGACAAGCTCTTCGCCGCCAACGCCGAGCGCCTCTACCGCATCTGACGCGGCTGCTCACCCGGCCGGCGATCGGTCGGCCCCCAACGGCCCGAACTGGCGCCCGGTCCTGTCGCTGGGGCCGCCGAATCGGGCGCCAGAACCGACGACGGGCGCTCGTGCAGTGAACGGAACGGAGTGCCGCTGACAGCTGCTTGACTGGCCGGGTGCCGGATCTCGACGACCTCGCGCGCCGATGAGCGGCACGCGACCGCGGTGGGACGAGCTGGCGGCGGCGGTGCCGCTCGCCGCGACCGAATGGCTGGGACTCGGCCCGTTCCACCAGCCTCGCCGGGCGGTGCCGTCGCGGCTGACCTCACTCGTGCCGTCGTCGGCGTCGATGTACACGGCTGTCGACACCGCCGGAACGACGGGGCGGCGACTGCTCTCGGTCCTCAGCTGGTACGGGGGGTCGATCACCGCTGATGAGCTGGCGGCGGAGACTCCCGGCGCCAGTCCTGACGACCTCAGCGAGAGCATCGACCGGCTGTGCGTCGCCGCCCTCATCGAGCGCCGAGCGTCCAGCGACCTCCACCTCGTGCCGGCGTTGGGTGAGGTGATGGAGCCCCTGGGGGTGTCCTACGCCGATCCCAATGCCATCACGACGGACGAGCTCGCCCAGGTGTGCAAGGCGCTGGCCATCACGCCGGCGCCCACGCGGAAGGCGGACCGCATCGAGGCGATACGCAACGCGTTCTCCTGGTCGTTGCTGCCGGGGCAGATCCTCGACGACCTGTCCCTCTCGGCTCGTGCCCTTCTGACTCGGATCGCCGACGTGGCCGGGCCGGGCGTGGTCGACCCGGTCGCCGTGGGCCTCCCGCGCCACAGCATCCACCTGGCCAGCACGCCCCGCTTCGCGTTCCGTCGCGACAGTGCGAACCTCTCGGACGAGATCGCGGCCCTCGCCGAGCTGACCGCCCGCGGCATCGTGGGCCTGGCGCCCTGGGACGACGGCCTGTGGATCTGGCGGGAGGCGTGGCCCCTGCTCGGTCGCCCGCTGTACGAGGACTGGACCCCGGTGCCGGCACCGCGGACGGCGCCGCTCGGCGCCGACCGCCTCCGCCTCCCGCCCATCGTCGGCCAGGCCGAGCGGGCGCTCCGGCACTGGGACGAGGTGCGACCGCCCGTGCTCAAGAGCGGCGAACGTCGCCTCTCCAAGAGCGTGCTTCGTTCGACCGCGAAGGCCATCGGCGCCGACGAGGCCGGCGTCGAGATCGTCGCGACGGCGGCGGTGTCGATGGGGCTGCTGCTGGAGAACGTGGTGGGGGCCTCGGGCCGGGGTCGCAAGCGCACGGTCGACGAGGTGTGGATGAGCGACCCGGAGATGCGGGAGGCCTGGGACGCAGCACCGGCCGTGGTGCGGTGGCTGCGGATACTGGCCGAGTGGGCCAACCCTCGGATGGACGGTTCGCGCCAGCTCGTGGCCAACCGCCACCTGCTCCTGTGGGAGCTGGGCGCCCTCGACGAGGGCCTGGGCTGGATCGACGCAACCGAGGTGGCTGCCTGGATGCAGCACCGCTACGGGGTCGTGGCCGTCGATGAGGCGGTGCTCGAGTGCGTCCGGGATCTCCGGGCCCTCGGGATGGTGACCGAGGCGGGACCGCTCGCGCTCACCGCTCTCGGGCGCCTCACGCTGGCGGATCCTTCCGAGGCGCTGACGGCCGACTTCGGCGCCGCCGACGAGGCCATCGTGCAGGCCGACGAGACGATCATCTGCCCGCCGGATCTGGACGCCGACCTCGTCGTGCGCATCGAGCAACTGGCCGTCCTGGAGTCGGATGCCGGCGCCCGGGTGTTCCGTCTCGACGAGGCGCTGATCACGAAGGCCGTCCAGCGGGGCTGGGCGGCGGACGAGATCGTCGCCTTCCTGGCCCAGCTCAGCTCGGTCCCCGTACCCGATACCGTCTCGGCACTTGTCGCCGACTGCGCCCGGCGGGCCGAGCGGGTGCGCATCGCCGCGGCGGCCACCGTCGTGGTCGTGGATGATCCTGCCGACCTCGTGACCGCCTGCCGCATGAAGTCGACCAAGCTCACCGCGATCACCGACACCGTCGCGGTCTCGCCCCTGCCGCCCGACAAGGTCCGCCAGATCCTCGACCGCAAGGGCCTCACCCCGGTGATGGTCACCGCGGACGGCACCGAGATCGCGCCCCGGCGGTCCTCCGATGACGCTGCGGCGCTCGAGCGCGCCGCCGAGCAGCAGCGCCGCTTCGCCGAGCGCCACGGTCTCGATCACCTGGTCGCGCACGCCCAGCTCCTCGACGACCAGGCCGCGGCGGCACGCGACCCCGCGTCGAAGTTGGCGGTGACCGGTCCGATCGCCGTGACGCCGATCTTGCTCGAGGGCATGCGGGCATGAG
>CAZWMT010000069.1:22548-22655 GCA_964635055.1 uncultured Microthrixaceae bacterium
CGGAGCGGGGGCCCGAGCGGCCCGGCGACGGAGTCGCCAGGAGCGGGGAGCGTGAGCGGAGCGGGGGCCCGAGCGGCCCGGCGACGGAGTCGCCAGGAGCGGGGAGC
>CAZWMT010000070.1:0-85 GCA_964635055.1 uncultured Microthrixaceae bacterium
CCACCGTTCCGGTGGCTCGCACCTGTCGTGAGCGTCACGATCCAGCCACCAGAACCCGACCCCCACCGTTCCGGTGGCTCGCACC
>CAZWMT010000070.1:185-21132 GCA_964635055.1 uncultured Microthrixaceae bacterium
TGTCGTGAGCGTCACGATCCAGCCACCAGAACGATCGGGCGGCGCTCGGGTGACGGCGGGTCAGAGCGTCAGACCGTCAGCACGGCGGCGCCGGTGATGCGGTCGTGGGCCAGGTCGGCGAGGGCCTCGTCGGCCCGCTCGAGCGGGTACGGCTCGGTGTGCACCGAGATGCCGATGCGGTCGGCCACGGCCAGGAACTGCTCGCCGTCGACGCGCGTGTTGGCGGTGACGCTGCGCACCTGACGCTCCTGGAACAGGTGGCGGGCGTAGTCGAGCGACGGGACGTCGCTGAGGTGGATGCCGGCGATGGCCAGGGTTCCGCCCCGGTCGAGTGCCTCGAGGGCCGCGGGCACGATCTCGCCGGCAGGGGCGAACACGATGGCGGAGTCGAGCGGCACCGGGGGCGGGTCGAAGGTGTCGCCGGCCGACGCCGCTCCCAGGTCGAGGGCGAGCCGGCGGGCATCGGCCGAACGGGTCATCACGTGCACCGTGGCCCCCTCGGCCAGCGCCACCTGGGCGGCGAGGTGGGCCGAGCCCCCGAACCCGTAGATGCCAAGGTGCCCGCCGGTCGGAAGGTCGGCCCGGCGGAGGGCACGGAAGCCGATGATCCCGGCGCACAGCAGTGGCGCCACCTCGGCGTCGTCGAAGCGGTCGGGCAGGCGGTAGGCGAACTGCTCGTCCACCACGGCCTGCTCGGCGTAGCCGCCGTCGGCGTCCCAACCGGTGAACCGGGGCGTGAGGCACAGGTTCTCGTCGCCCCGGCGACAGAACCGGCAGGTGCCGCACGTGTGGCGGAGCCAGGCGATGCCGACCCGCTCGCCGAGGGCGAACCGCTCGGCACCCGGTCCGAGCCCGTCGACCACGCCGACCACCTCGTGGCCGGGCACCACCGCGTCCGCGTGCGGCGCGAGGTCGCCCTCGGCCAGGTGGAGGTCGGTGCGACACACACCGCAGACCGACACCCGCACCCGCACCTCACCGGGCCCGGGCGACGGTGGCTCGCGATCGACCAACTCGAGGGGATGCCCGTCGACGGGGCCCGGCGACCGCACCACCCACGCGCGCATGGCGCGACCATCCCCCAGCGGACGCGCCGGCGCAAGCGCAGGACCTCCGGCCCTTGCCCGCGCATCAGCACGCGGCCACGCTGTCGCCATGGAACCTGCAGCCGCCATCGTGGTCGGCATCGACGGCTCCGACGGCGCTCGCCACGCGCTCGGCTGGGCGATCGGCGAGGCCGTGGTCCGACAGTCACCGCTCACCGTGCTCACCACCTGGGAGCCGCCGGTGCTCGTCGCCGACATCGGGTCGCTGGCGGGCACGATCGATCCCACTCCGTTCGAGGAGGCTGCCCGACGGGTCGTGACCGAGGAGACCGAGCTCGCCCTGGCGGCCGCCCCCGCCCGACCACCGTCGGTCACCAGCGAAGCGGTGCTCGGCAACGCCTCGACGGTCCTGCGGTCCCGGGCCGGCGCCGCCGACCTCCTGGTCGTGGGCCGGCGCGGACGCGGTGGGTTCGCCGGCCTGCTGCTCGGCTCGGTCAGCCAGCAGTGCGTCGAGCACGCCCCCTGCCCGGTGGCCGTCGTCCCCGCCGACGCATCCTCACCCGGCACCGGCGAGGTGGTCGTGGGCGTCGACGGGTCGGCCGGCGCCGAGGCGGCCCTGCGCTGGGCCGCCGAGGAGGCGGGCCGGCGCCAGTCCCCCCTCGTAGTCGTTCGCACCTGGTGGACCCCGATCGCGGTCCCGCCCGAGGGGCTGGCCATCGCCCCCCGTGATGCCGCCGCGTTCGTCGAGCAGGCCGAGCAGGCGCTGCGTGAGGTCGCCGAGCGGGTGCTGGCCGACGTCGATCCCGCGCCTGTCGAGGTGGAGCTGGAGCCGATCGAGGCGCCGGCCACGGGCGGGCTCCTGCGGCGCGCCGCCGGCGCCGGCCTCCTCGTGGTGGGCAGCCGGGGACGGGGTGGCTTCACCGGCCTGCTGCTGGGCTCGGTCAGCCAGCAGTGCGCCGAGCACGCGCCGTGTCCCGTGGTCGTCGTTCCCACCGGCTGACCCGAGGTCGACGTCACCCACTTGTGAGGCGCCGCTCCCGCCCCCAGTCGGCGATGATGGGCACACCCAGGAGGTACCGCCGTGCCCGCCCGTGAACCTGCCCACCCACCGTCCACCGCGTCGCCGGTCACCGCACCTGATCCCGAGGCCGTCGGTCTCTTCGCGTTCCGGGTGTGGGGGTACAAGCAGGGCGAGATGGTGGCGTTGCTGATCCACCTCGGCGACCGCCTCGGCCTCTACCGCGCCCTCGCCGGCGCGGGCCCGGTGACGGCGTCCGCCCTCGCGTCGACCACCGGCCTGCACGAGCGCTGGGTGCTCGAGTGGCTGCGGGGCAACGCCGCCGCCGACCTGCTCTCGTCGGCCGACGGCGAGTGGTTCGAGCTGACGCCCGAGGGCGCCGAGGTGCTGGTGGCGGAGGACACCAGCCTGGCGTTCGCGGCCGGCGCCTTCTCCGCGCCGATCGACGCGTCCGTCGTCGACGACCTCGCCGACGCCTTCCGCACCGGCCTGGGCCTGCCCTACGACAGCCTGGGGCCGGCCGGCGCCCACCGCACCGAGCGCATGCTCGGGCCGTGGGCCCGCATCGCATTGGTGCCCCGGATCATCCCGGCCCTCGACGGCGTGGTCGACGAGTTGCGCGCCGGCATCGACGTGGCCGACGTGGGCTGCGGCGCCGGCGTGGCCCTCACCGCCCTGGCCGAGGCCTACCCGGCGTCTCGCTTCCACGGCTACGAGCTGTCGCGCCACGCGCTCGAGCGGGCCGCCGGAAGGGTCCAGGCGCTGGGCCTGGAGAACGTCACCCTCCACCCCCAGCGCGCCGAGGAGCTGCCGGCCGATCACGGGTTCGGCCTGGTGCTCACGTTCGACTGCCTGCACGACATGACCAGGCCCGCCGACGCCATCGCCGCGATCCGCCGCGCCATCGCCGACGACGGCAGCTGGCTCATCAAGGACATCCGGTGCAGCGGCTCCTGGGCCGCCGACCGCCGCAACCCGATGCTGGCCATGTTCTACGGCTTCTCGATCACGTCATGCATGTCCTCGGCGCTGTCCGAGCCGGGGGGCGCGGGCCTGGGCACGGTCGGCTTCAGCACCGAGGTGGCCGAGGCCATGACCAGGGACGCGGGCTTCACCCGCTTCACCGTCCACGACTTCGACGACCCCGCCAACCTCTACTACGAGGTCCGGCCCTGACCGCCGGTTCGTCCCACGACGAGGGCTCGGGCCCGAACCGTCACCCCACGACACCCTCACCCCACGACACCCTCACCCTTGGACACCGTCACCCCGAGACACCGTCGCCCCTCGTGACCTCGTCGAGGCCCGCCGGTGGTGGGGCTGTTGACTGATGTAAGGCCGGCTTTACCTGTTTTGCCCGACTGGCTAACGTCGCGGCCCATGGCAATCCCACCGATCCGCACCGCGCCCCGTGCCGCCCGCGTCGGCCTGGCCGGCCTGACCGTCGTCCTCACCCTCGGTCTCGCCGCCGCCTGCACCGACGACGGCGCCGGCGTGCGCTCCGGCGGCTCGGCGTCGGGCAGCGGGAGCGGGAGTGGGAGTGGGAGTGGATCGACCGCCACCGCCGAGTGCTCCCCGGTGGGCGACGACCTCACCGCCGACACCGAGGTCGCGGTCACCCTCGACGAGTTCTCGGTAACGGCCGATCCCGACGAGGTGGCTGCCGGCAACATCGAGTTCGACGCCGGCAACGACGGCACCGAGCCCCACGAGATGCTGGTGGTGAAGGGCACCCCGGACAGCCTCGAGATCGTCGACGGTCGCGTGGACGAGGAGGCGCTGGGCGACGACTTCCTGGGCGAGATCGCTCCGTTCCCCGCCGGTTCGAGCTGCACCGGCACCTTCGCCCTCGAGGCCGGCGACTACACCCTGCTGTGCAACATCCTCGAAGAGGAGGACGACGGCACCGTCGTGAGCCACGTCGAGGAGGGCATGATCACCCCGTTCACGGTCACGGGCTGACCGCGGCCCGCCCCGGGCCCGCCCACGGGGGGTACGGTCACCGACCATGACCAGCGAGCGTCCGGCGTCTCGCGCCCGGCGGGTGGCCGACGCCGTGCTCTCCGTCGACGAGACGCTCGACCGGCTCAACGCCACGGTCGACCACATGCACGCCACGCTGAGCAGCCTGGACGGCACCATCGCCAAGCTCGACGGCGCCATCGACCGCTTCAGCCAGGTCGTGGTGGGCGTGGACGACCTCCGGGGCGGCATGGCCGACACGCTGGCCGACGTGGGCGAGCTGACCGACCAGGTCCGCCGGCTGGTCGACGCCCTCGAGGTCACGGTGGGGCCGGCCATGTGGGCCAACGACACGCTGCGCCGCCTCGGGCTTCGGGGCGACGGCGGCCACACCGGGAGCGGCGACGACTCCGAGACCACCGATGACACCGAGGGCGACGGTGATGACGAGCCCGGCTGAGCGCGAGCTCACCACCCCGGTCGACCTGTGCGACGGACGGGGCCGCCTGTCCCCCGCCGCCCGCGGTTGGTCACGCCGGCCCCTGCACCGCGCCAACCTGCGCGGGTCGCCGGGCCGCAAGAAGCGGTGGGACTACTGGTGCGTCACGGCGCCCGACCTCTACGTGTCGATCACCTACGCCGACGTGGACTACGTCGGTCTGGCCGGCGTGTGGCTCCTCCAGCCGTCCACCGGCATCGAGGCTGACCTCACCCAGGTGGTGCCGTTCGCCCGGGGGATGACCCTGCCCGACCAGCCCTGCACCGGCCGCATGGCCGTCGAGCGGGGCGGGCTGGCCGTGACCGTCGACGAGACCGCGGCCGGTCACACCCGTCTGCAGGCCCGCGCCGCATCGACGCCGCACGGGCCGCTCGACGTGGACCTGCTCGTCGAGAAGCCCGCCGGCCACGAGTCGCTCAACGTGGTGATCCCCTGGTCCGACCGGCGCTTCCAGTACACGTCCAAGCAGAACACCCGCCCCGCCCACGGCGAGGTGCGTCTCGGCGACGCCGTGCACCGGGTCGGCAGCGACGCGGGATCGCCCGACGAGGCCTTCGGCACGCTCGACCTGGGCCGCGGGATCTGGCCGTACCGGATCAGGTGGAACTGGGCGGCGGGCTCGGGCCGGACGGAGGACGGACGCGTAGTCGGCCTGCAGTTCGGGGGGAAGTGGACCGAGGGCACCGGCCACACCGAGAACGGCCTGTGCGTCGACGGCCGTCTCTCGAAGCTCCACCACGAGCTCACCTGGGACTACGACTGGGACCACCCCACCCGGCCGTGGCGGGTGCACGACCCCGTGGACGGCCGGGTCGACGCCGTGCTCACCCCCGTCCACGACAAGCACTCGCGCACCAGCCTGGGGGTGCTGTCGATGGAGGTGCACCAGGTGTTCGGCACCTGGGCCGGGCGGCTCACCACCGACGACGGCGACGAGGTGGCCTTCGACGGCGTGGTGGGCTTCGCCGAGGAGGCCCGCAACCGCTGGTGACCCGACCGTCGACCCGCGCCACACTGGCGCGGTGACGGACTGGGCCGAGGTGGGCGTCGAGAAGGGCGAGGACGGGAGGCGGCGCTGCGCCTGGTGCACCGGCACCCCCGAGTACGTGGCCTACCACGACGACGAGTGGGGCCGGCCGGTGACCGACGACGTCCGCCTGTACGAGAAGCTGTGCCTCGAGGGGTTCCAGTCGGGACTCTCGTGGCTCACCATCCTGCGCAAGCGCGAGGGGTTCCGCCGCGCCTTCGCCGGCTTCGTGCCCGAGAAGGTCGCGGCGTTCGGCGACGACGACGTGCAGCGCCTGCTGAACGACGCGTCGATCGTGCGCCACCGCGGCAAGATCGAGGCCGCGATCGACAACAGCAGGGCCGTGCTTGCGGTGCAGGAGCGCCTCGGGTCGCTGGCCGCGCTGGTGTGGTCGTTCGAGCCGGCCCGGCGGGGGCGGCCCGTGCCCACCCGCCTCGGTGAGGTGCCCCCCACGTCACCCGAGTCCACCGCCCTGGCCAAGGAGCTGCGCCGCCAGGGGTTCCGCTTCGTGGGGCCCACCACGGCCTACGCCGCCATGCAGTCGCTCGGCCTGGTCAACGACCACCTGAAGGGCTGCCACGTGCGCACCGCCTGCGACCGCGACCGCCGCGCCGTCGCGATCCCTGCACCGGCCACCGTCTGACACCTCACCCCGGGCACGGGCGACGTCTCAATCGATGACGGCGTGGCGCTGCAGGTCGGCGAGGTCGCACCACTCCAGGGTGCCGACGTGGGTGGCCTCGAGCACGACCGCGGGGGCCGAGCCCGCTTCGAGCGCCTCCTGCCAGCGGGGCGCGCACAGGCACCACTGGTCGCCCGGCACCAGGCCGGGGAAGCCCAGCTCGGGGTGTGGGGTGGACAGGTCGTTGCCCACCGACCGCGAGTACTCCAGGAACTCGGCGGTCACGCGGGCGCACACGGTGTGGACCCCGAGGTCGCCGGCGCCGGTGTCGCAGCAACCGTTGCGGTAGTAGCCGGTCATCGGCGACTCGCTGCACGAGGCCAACTCGCCCCCCAGCACGTTGCGGGCCATCAGGGCTTCGTCCCGATGCCGATGAGGGCGCTCACGTCGATGCCGTGGCCCGGCCCGTCCAGCTCGGCCACCAGGTCGGCGAAGGCCTGTGCCGCAGCCTCGATGGTGGCGGTGTCCATCGCCGCGAACAGCGCCTGCACCGGCGGCGACCAGCCCGGCATGCGCCGGAAGAACTCGGCGGGGTCGTCCCAGGTCCAGGTGCGGGTGACGACGTGGACGTGCACGGGGTCGAGGCCCGCCCCGGCCAACGCGAGGCGCAGGCCTTCCGGGTCGCCGATGCGGGCCCACGCCGGCGGCTCCTGGGCCGAGTCGAGCTCGGGCCGGGCCCGGACGAAGGCCCGGTGCACCAACTCGGTGAGCCGGAAACCGGCCAGGTTCCAGGTGGACACGCAGACCCGCCCATGCGACCGGGTGACCCTCGCCATCTCGGCGAGGCCCTTGTCGATGTCGGGGAAGAAGATGACGCCGAACATCGACACGGTGAGATCGAAGGTGGCGTCGGCGAACTCGAGCGCCTGGCCGTCCATCACCTCGGCGGACACCCTGCGGAGCCTCTCCCGCACGATCCGCTGCCGGAGGAACTCGACCATGCCCGGCGCGAAGTCGGTCGCCGTCACCGCCGCACCGAGGCGCGCCGCCCGCACGGTGAACGCGCCGGAGCCCGCGGCGACGTCGAGCACCTGCTCGTCGAGCTGCAGCCCCACCAGGTCGAGGAGCTCGTCGGAGTACCCACCCGTGAGCCGGGCGAACTCCTCGTCGTACCCCGTGGCCACCGCGCTCCAGGTGTCCGGCAGCTGCTGCGGGCTCGGATCGGCGGCGGCGCTCATGCCCCCATGGTCGCGCGCCCGACGGCCCGCCCGTCACCCGCCGGCAGCCGCCCGCCGTTCGTACGAGCGCAGCGTCACGGTCTGCTGTGCCGCCACCGAGACCCCGACGGCCACCACGACGGCGACCGCGCTCACGTGGGGCCCGACGAACGCGCACAGCCCACCGACCAGGACGACCACTGCCACCCGTTCCGGGGCGATCCGCCGGATCACCTGCCACTGCAGGCCGGCCAGGCCGCCGACGAAGAGCAGGACCGCCCCCGCGAGCGCCGCCAGGTCGGCTGCGGCCAGTGGCTCGGTGGGGTGCGGCACGACGTGCTTGGCGGCGACCGCATAGAGCACCAGGCCGAAGACGATGGGGAAATGGCCGAACGTGAACAGGTCGCGGGCCACCTGGCCGCGGCGCCGGGGCACGGCCCGGGCGAGCGCGTGCTCGACGACCTCGGGCACATACGCGAAGTACGACCACCAGAACACACAGGCCAGCGTCACCGTGGCCACCAGGCCCATCCCCACCCTCGTCGTGAGCGTGTCGCCCGATGCCGCCGCGCCCACTGCCACCAGCACCTCGCCGAGCGAGATGATGACGAACAGGGCGTGACGCTCGGCGAAGTGGGTGGCGTCGATCTTCCACTCGTTGGCACCGGCCTGGTCCTGGGTGCCCGCCGCGAGCGCGCTGGCGACGGTGAACACCGCGACCGCCGCCCACACCGTGATCCTGGCGTCACCGTGGAGGAACGAGCCCGCGAACAACGCGACCGGGGCCAGGGCCGCCAACGGCAGGTAGCGCAGCCACGCTCCCCGAGCGGGGGGATCGCCCCAGAGGTTGTGGCCCTGGATGGCGAGCGACCACAGGTTCACCGAGAGGTAGGCGGCCGCGAACTGAACGCCGGTGGCCCCGTAGGCCTCGGGGAGGGCCACCGCCATCAGCAGTGCCGGCGGCACCGCGACCAGCACGAGGAACCTCGACATCGACCGGCTTCCGAGGTCGAGCGCGGTGCCCAGCCAGGTGAACTGTGACCACAGCCACCACACCATCCACGCGAGCAGGAGCCCCCGCCCGAACCCGGGCCAGGTGAGGTCGTGGCTCAACACCCCGGCGACCTGGGTGACCGCGAACACGAAGACCAGGTCGAGGAAGAGCTCGACGTTGGTGGCGTGGCGACCCTGCTCCTGGCGTACCTCCTCCTGCTCGAGGGCCGCTTCGAGCCCGACCTCGTCCGCGCCCGCGACTGCGTCCTGAACGGCCTCCTCGATCCCGGCATCGACCGAGCCGGGATCCTCGCCGGAGGCGTCGGGACCGAGGGGGTCGGGACCGAGGTGCTCGGGACCGAGGCGGTCGCGAGAAGGGGCCTTGGGAGAGGGAGAGAGAGGGTCGGGAGAGGGAGGGTCGGGCACGCCACGCATCGGCGGCACTCTACGGAGCGGCCGCCCGGAGCGCCGGGGCCAGGTCGCCCCGGTTCACCACCGTCACGTCGTCGAGGCCCAGCCACGTGGCCAGCGTCCGCAGCTCGCCGGCCAGCCGCCCGGCCACCTCGGCCCGGTCGACCCCGTCCTCGGAGAACGCCGACTGCACGAGCAGGCACGAGTCGGCCCGGTCGGCCTTCAGGTCGACCCGCGCCACGTACCGGTCGCCGAGCAGGAACGGCAGCACGTAGTAGCCGTGCACCCGCTTCGGCTTCGGCACGTAGATCTCGATGCGGTAGCGGAACCCGAACATGCGCTCGACCCGGTCGCGCTCCCACATCACCGAGTCGAACGGCGACACCAGCGCGCAGGCCCGCACCCAGCGCGGCAGCACCGCGTCCGGGTGGCGGTAGGCCGGCTCCTTCCAGCCCTCGACGTCCACCCGCTCCACGAGGCCGTCGGCGGCCATCTCGTCGAGCAGCGGTCGCACCACGGTGATGGGCAGGCGGAAGTAGTCGGCCAGGTCCTTCGCCGTGCCCACCCCGTGTCCCCGGGCCGAGCGCTCGAGCAGGCCGACCAGGGCATCGCGCTCGGACGGGGTGGGCCGGTCGGCGACCTCGGCCGGGACCACCAGGCGTGGGTCGCAGTAGACCCGTTCGAAGCTGTCGCGGCGCAGCGCCCCCAGCCGGCCTTCGTAGAACAGGTGCTCAAGCGCCCGCTTCGTGTCGCCCCACCCCCACCACGGCCCCTTCTTCCGCTCGGCGGCGTCGAGCTCCCCCGCGCTCATCGGGCCCCGGGAGGCCACGTCGGCCAACACCGACTCGATCAGGGGCCGGTGCTCGCGTGCCCACTCCCGCATGCCCGACCACCGGTGCTCCCGGGCCATCCGCCAGCGCAACAGCGGGTGCAGCTCGGCCTGGATCAGCGATGCCTCGTGGCCCCAGTACTCGAAGGCCTCGTGGTCGCGGTAGGCGAAGCGGTCGAGCAGGCGGCGGTCGTAGGGCCCCAGGCGGGAGAACAGGGGCAGGTAGTGGCTGCGGACGAGCACGTTCACCGAGTCGATCTGGATGAGGCCGAGGCGCTCGAACACCCGCCGGACGTGGCGGCGGTCGACCCGTCCCCTCGGCCGGGAGGCGGCGAAGCCCTGCGCGGCCAGATGGACACGACGGGCCTGGGCGGCGCTGAGGGTGTCGGGGCGGCCCATCGGCGTTGAACCTAGGACACCGGGGCCGTGCCCGTGGCGGGGCGCCCGGGCTGCTCGGCCCCGTCGAACGGGCGGTAGCGTCGGTGCGTGCGCACCACGGTGATCTCGGGCGGGACGGTCTTCGACGGCAGCGGCGCCGACGGCCGACGGGCCGACGTCCTGATCGAGGACGGCGTCGTCCGCTCGATCACCCCGGGCCTCCCCGTCCCGGACGGGGCCGACCACATCGACGCCAGAGGGTGCTGGGTGACGCCGGGGTTCATCGACCTGCACACCCACTACGACGCCGAGGTCGAGTTCGCCCCCGACCTGACCGAGTCGGTGCGCCATGGCATCACCACCGTGCTGGTGGGGTCGTGTGGGCTGTCGTTCGCCGTCGGCGAGCCCGAGGACCTCGCCGACATGTTCTGCCGGGTCGAGGGCATCCCCCGCGACGAGGTGCTGCCCATGCTGCGCCAGGTCGTCGACTGGGACACCCCGGCCGGCTACCTCGACCACCTCGCCGACCTGACGCTGGGCCCCAACGTGGTCTCCCTGCTCGGCCACTCGGCCATCCGGTCGCACGTGATGGGCTTCGGTCGCTCGGTGGCCGAGGGCGTCGAGCCCACCGCCACCGAGCTGGCGGCGATGCGCACGATGATCGACGAGGCACTCGACGCCGGGTACCTGGGCCTGTCGGTCAACACCCTCCCCTGGGACAAGCTCGACGGCACGCGCTACCGCAGCCGACCCACGCCGTCGGTGTTCGCCACGTGGAAGGAGTACCGGGCGCTGGTCGAGCCCGTGCGACGACGGGACGCGGTGTTCCAGGCGGTGCCCAACATCCAGACCCGCTGGAACCTGGCCCTGTTCATGGCCATGGCGTCGAGGATCCGCCACGCCCCGTTGCGCACCATGCTGATCTCCATGGTCGACGCCAGAGCGGTGCCCGGCGTCCACCGGATCATGGGCGCGTTCCTCACCCTGGGCCGGCGCTTCCTGGGCGCCGACCTGCGCATGCAGTCGCTGCCGATGGTGTTCGACATGTGGATCGACGGCCTCGAGAACCCGGTGATCGAGGAGCTGGGCGCGGGCACCGAGGCCCTGCACCTGGCCCGTGAGCACCGGGGCGAGCTGATGAGCGAGCCCGGGTGGCGGCGCCGCTTCCGCGCCCAGTGGACCAACAAGGTGCGCGGCCGGGTCTACCACCGCGACCTGGCCGAGGCCCGGATCATGGGCGCGCCCGACGAGGCGCTGGTGGGCCGCACCTTCGCCGACGTTGCCGCGGAGCGCGGCGCCGACCCGCTCGACTGCTTCATGGACCTCATCGCCGAGTACGGCACGGGCCTGCGCTGGCACACCGTCATCGGCAACGACCGCCTGCGCGAGCTCGAGTGGATCGCCGCCCACCCGCAGGTGCTGATCGGCTTCTCCGACGCCGGCGCCCACCTGCGCAACATGGGCTTCTACAACTTCGCCCTGCAGATGCTCCGCCTGGTGCGTGACGCCGACCGCCGTGGGCGGCCCATCATGCGCACCGGGCAGGCCGTGCACCGCGTCACCGGCGAGCTGGCCGACTACCTGGGCATCGACGCCGGCCACCTGCGCGAGGGTGGCCGCGCGGATGTGGTGGTGGTCGACCCCGCCGGCCTCGACGCCACCCTCGACGACATCCACGAGGTTCCCATGCCGGGGTTCCCCGGCCTCGAGCGCCTGGTCCGCCGCAACGACGACGCCGTGCGAGCCGTGCTGGTGAACGGCCGCCTGGCCTGGGACGGACACGAGGCCGCCCCCGACCTGGGCAAGGCCCCCGGCTACGGCCGCCTCCTCCGCGGCTCGTACTGACGCCGGCGGCCGTCGTTCCCTTCATTGGAGGAAATACCAGTCACCGGTGACTGCTATTTCCTCCAGCTCGACCTCCGGGGCGCCGCCACTGGCCTCGGGCCACCTGCCGACAAGCCCGGACGTGGAGGGTCAGACCCAGAGGAGGGGCTCGCCGTCGTCGGGTTGGTCGGTGGGCATGTCGGTAGGCCCTGACGGCGTTATGCCGGCGGTGCGGGCGCCCCAGGCGGCGAGGGCGGGGAGCAGGTCGGCGAGCTCGCGGCCGGACTCGGTGAGCTCGTACACGTAGCGGGGCGGGCGCTGCTGGTAGGCGGCGGCGGCGACGAGCCCGCGGGACTCCATCCGGCGAAGGCGGTCGGTGAGGACGTTGGGGGCGATGCCCTCGACGTCGGCGGCGAGGTCGCCGAAGCGGCGGGGCCCGTCGGCGAGGGCGGCGACGAGCAGCAGCACCCAGCGGTCGCCGGCCAGCTCGGCCGCTTCGCGCATCCCCGGGGTGGCCACGTCCCCAGTCTCGCGTGCGGGAGGTTGCGCCCCGCTGATCCGTCGCTATAGTCACTTGCAAATACGAAGTGACTAGCGACACCAGGAGCGACCATGCTGGACGAACTGCAGGAGACCGTGGGACGACTGGCCGCCGAGTCGGGGCCGGCCGTGGTGAGCATCGGCCGCAACGGCCGGGGCACGGGCTTCGTGATCGGGCCCGACCGGGTGCTGACCAGCGCCCACAACCTCCGCGACCGCACGGTCGCGGTGACCTTCGCCGACGGCCGGGCCGAGCAGGGTGCGGTGCACGGCGACGACCACGACGGCGACCTGGTCGTGCTCGACGTGCCCACCGGCGACGCGCCGGCGCTGGCACTCGCCGACCTCGACGCCGACGCCCCGCCGGCGGTCGGCACCGCGGTGGTGGCGTTGAGCCGGGGCGGCCACCGCCCCCGCGCCACCGTCGGGTTCGTCAGTGGCGCCGACCGCGCCTTCCGTGGCCCCCGCGGTCGTGTGGTGCGAGGGGCGGTCGAGCACACCGCTCCCCTGGCCCGGGGCTCGTCGGGCGGCCCGGTGCTCGACGCCGACGGTCGGGTGGTCGGCGTCAACACCCACCGGGTGGGCGACGGCTTCTACCTGGCCCGGGTGAGCGACCCCGCCCTGCGGGCCCGGGTGGACGAGCTCCTCGCCGGCCGCTCGGTGCGCCGCCGCCTGCTCGGCGTGGCCGTGGCCCCGCCCGAGGTGGCGGCGCGCCTCCGCAGGGCCGTCGGCCTCGACGACGAGCGCCCCGGCCTGCTCGTGCGGGCCGTCGACGAGGACGGTCCGGCCGGCGGCGCCGGCGTGACCGAGGGCGACCTCCTGGTCGCCGTCGGGGACACCCCGCTCACGTCGGTGGACGACCTGGCCGCCGCGCTCGACGCGGTCGACGGCGACACGGTCGAGCTCACGGTCGTGCGCGGCGCCGACGAGCGAACGGTGACGGTCTCGTTCGGAGCGGCCGAGGCCACCGAGGACTGACCCGGCGCCGAGCTCGACCCGGCCGCCACCGCCGAACGAGGCGGGAGTGAGCGCCGAGCCCGCGTCAGCGAGGCGCGCGGACGGGCCGCCGGTGTTCGCGGCAGTCATCATGCGACCCCGGACGAAAGGAATCTGCCGGGGTGACGCCACAACGTTCTGGACATGTGTCTAAATGACCGCCGGGCGGTGGCCGATGTGTCGCCGGAGACCACGACCACAGGAGCAGGCGATGCATCACCCAACCGTTGTCCGCAACCTGACACGCGCCGTTTCGTGTGTCGTCATCGGGGTCGGGGCGCTGCTGGCCACCGCCGCCCCCGCCGGCGCGGCAGGCGACGCCGGGCTGTCCGGCGGCACGCTCACCTTCACCGGCGGCACCGAGAACAACTCTGTGTCGCTCTCGATCAGCGCCTCGGAGTACACGTTCACGGACTTCGGCGCCTCGTCGGTCACCGCCGGCGCCGGCTGCGCGACCTCGAACGGTCCCGCCGGGCCGCTGCCCATCATCAACTGCACCCGCACAGGGGTCACGACCATCGTCATCCGCACCAACGGCGGCGACGACACGGCCCAGGTGGCGTTGGCCAACGTCGTGCCGGCGGGGGTGGCGCTGACGGTCGAGCTCGGCGACGGCAACGACAGCTGGGCCGGCCACAACGGCGTCGACAACGTGCTCGGCGGCTCGGGCAACGACAGCATCGACGTCCGAGACGGGGCCGACGTGGTCCACGGCAACGGCGGCCGCGACACCGTCACCGGCGGCAACGGCGACGACCAGCTGTTCGGTGACGCCGGCACGGACCACCTGTCGGGGAACGGCGACGACGACACCATCGACGGCGGTGACGGCATCGACGAGGTGCGCGGCGGCCCAGGCGACGACAACGTCCGTGGAGGGACCGGCAACGACACGATCGGCGGCGGGCTCGGCGCCGACCGTGTGAAGGGCGACGACGGCAACGACCTGCTGTTCGACGACGATCGTCCACTGCAGGACACGCCGTTCCAGTCACCCGACGTGCTCGTCGGCGGCACGGGTGTCGACACCGCCGACTACTCCTACCGCCTGAGCGAGGCCACGCCGCTGCGCCTGTCCCTCGACCGTGCCGCCAACGACGGCGCCACCGGCGAGGGGGACAACATCGGACCGGACGGCAGCGTCGAGAACATCGACGGCGGCATCATGGCGGACACGATCACCGGTTCGGCCGCCGCCAACCGCCTGCGGGGCTGGGAGGGCAACGACACCATCAACGGCCTCGGCGGCAACGACAACATCAACGGCTTCAGCAACAACGACACCATCGACGGCGGGACGGGGGCCGACACCATCGAGGGCGGATTCGGGAACGACACCGTGAAGGGCGGTGCCGGCCGGGACGCGATAGCGGGTGGCGCCGACAGTGACGTGATCAAGGCCCGCGACGGCGAGCTCGACAGCGTCAACTGCGGATTCGGCATCGACCGCGCCGAGGTCGACCGAGGCGACAGCGTCGGGACGCTCTGCGAGACGGTCCTGACCTGACCACCGGAAATTCCGAAGCCCGCGCTCAAACAGAGTGAGCGTTCGTCTACGTTTCCCCGGTTCCGTTTCGAGTCGATGAGGAAGGTGCTGTGTCTGTTCCCGAGATAGCGGGGTACACGGATCTGGTGCAGGTGGCCCGGGGCGGGTTCGGGATCGTCTACCGGGCCCGCCGCGAGCACCTCGACCAGGACGTGGCCCTCAAGGTCCTCGCCCTCGCCGACCTGTCCGAACGCGACCTCGAGAGATTCCAACGGGAGTGCCGCGCCGCCGGCAACCTGTCGTGGCACCCCAACGTGGTCGCGGTCTACGACTCGGGCATCACCGCCGACGGCCACCCCTACCTGGCCATGGAGTACCTCGACTCGGGCACCCTCGCCGACCGCCTCACCACCGATGGCCCCCTCCCCTGGCAAGAAGTGCTCGACGCCGGCATCCAGGTCACCGGCGCCCTCGGTGCCGCCCACGCGGCGGGCACCCTGCACCGCGACCTCAAACCCGAGAACATCCTCGTCGGGCCCTTCGGCGAAGCCAAACTCGGCGACTTCGGCATCGCCGCAGTCGAAGGCGGCTCGCGCACCGCGACGGGCCACGCCTCCTACACCGTCACCCACGTCGCCCCCGAGATCCTCCGCGGCCAACGCCCCGACGAACGCTCCGACCTCTACGGCCTCGCCTCCACCCTCTTCACCCTCCTCACCGGCCGCACCCCCTTCGCCGGCGACGACCCCGACGAGCCCATCGCCGCCATCATCACCCGCGCCCTCACCGAACCCGCCCCCCACCTCACCGGCATCCCCGAAGACCTCGCCGACCTCCTCGAACAGACCCTGTCCAAAGACCCCGACGAACGCCCCCAAACCGCCCAAGCATTCGGCCAAGCCCTCCAACAGATCCAGCGCGACAACGGCCTACAGGTCACCGACCTGCGCCTCGGCCGCAAGACCCCCGCCCCGAAGCCCACCACGGGCAACGACACCCCCCAAGGCGACAGCCGCCGCACCATCCACGTCGCCCCCACCCCACCCGTCGAACCGGTCGAGACCCGAGAGCCCGGACCGGCCGACCCCAACGCCACCATCACCGTCGGCCCGACTCCGACAGCGAACCCCGAAGCACGAGAAGGCTCGCCTCCGCCTCCCCCACCGACGAAGTCCGACGAGACACCCCCGTCGCCCGAACCGCCCGCCAGTGAACGCACGCGGAGCAAGACCCCTCTACTCATCGGCCTCGGCGTCGTCGCCGTCCTCGCCCTCACCGGCGCCGCGTTCCTCGTGCAGGGAGGCGGCGGGTCCGGCAGCGACATGACTGGGGACACAGGCAATCCCCTCACGGGTACCCTCACCGCTGCCCCCGGACCAGCTCACATCGCTGCTACCAGCGAGGACCTCTGGGTTGTCGATGAAGGTGATGGCGGGCTGACCAGGTACGACGCCTCCAGCGGACGGTTGATCTCGTCTGAGGACGTGACCGGCGGATCAGCCATCGCTGTCACCTCCACCGCAGACGCGGCCTGGGTGGTCACCGAATCGAGCGGCCTCCTCCGGGTTGACCGCGACACGCTCGAGGTGACTGATGAGGTCGAGGGTGTCACCGATCCGATCGCGCTCGATGCCACCAGCGACGCTGTCTGGTTGCTCGAGGACTATGTGGGTGGTGCGGAGCCCGAGCTCCTCCGCATCGACGCTGCGACTGCTGAAGTATCCAACGTCATCAGCGACGTCGGCTTCGTCTCCAGCGGGAGCGGCTTTGGTGCCTTCGACCTAGCTGTCACGGGCAACGCCGTATGGGTCACAACCGGCCACAGCATCGTACGCGTGGACCCTTCCACGTTCGCGGTCGTTGCCACAATCGATCCCTCAACAGAGGTTGTCGACACGGGGGCGATTGCGGCAACCCAGGATGTTGTCTGGGTGCTCAACGTGGACGAGAATCTGGGCCTGTACCAAATTGACCCAGCGACGAACGAAGTCGAGGACTTTGTCACCCTCGACGTCCGCTTCGATGATGACCTGGCAGCAACAACTGACGCTGCTTGGGTCACGACCGCTGATGGCTTGGTCCGCTTCGATCAACTCGCCAACGAAATCGTCGACACCGTCGACCTTGGCGCACGACCGAGTCAGGTGGTCGCTTCGGGCGAAGATGTGTGGCTCGTGACGGGAGACGAGGTCCAGCACATCGATGCCAGTTGAGCCTCTGCCGTTGACGCTCGCCGCCGTGTCTACCTGCAGACCGTCCGCGCGCTGACCCCACCAGCGATAGACGAGGCGAGCGCCCCGGCTGAGTTGGGTTGGCGACATTGATCGACTTCAGTGCGACGGAGGAGCCGGCGCAGTGTCGTGGCAGGTCCTTGAGGGGATCGACTCGAGGGCAAGCTAGAGACCCTGCTGAGTCGAGCCGCCCAAAGCGCCCCCTCAGCGCCGCCGCAGCTGCGCGGCCCCGGTGATCGCCGGCAGGTCAACAGGGCTCAAAGGCCCCGCCGGCGCCGAGACCACGGCAGGGATGGCGTTCACGATGCGGTTGGCGGCGGTGGCGTTGCCGCCGCCCGCGGCGCCGGGCTCGCCGGGCTCGGTGCCGTGCACCGACACCACCAGGTTCGGGTGACCCGACAGCAGCACCCGGTGCTCGCCCCCTGGTGACGAGGACGAGGGCCAGTCGGGGGCGCAGGCGTCGTCGATGCGGGTGACGTGCTCGACCACCAGCAACGGGCGACCCTCGACGATGGCCCGCACCTCGAAGCGGAACGCCCCCTGGGTGCCGGCCTCGAAGGTGCCCATGCCGGGCACCTCCACGCTTCGCTCGAGTGGGCGGCGCTCGACCGCGATCTCGATGTCATCGACCACCACGCCCAGCAGGTCGGCCAGGATCCGCAGCATCGGCGACCACACCATGTCCAGCGAGAAGTCGAGCAGCATCAGCGGCAGCTCGTCCATGGGGCCACCGAAGCCGATGACCTCGCGAACGACCTCGGGCTGGTCGTACAGCGCGTAGTTGAACAGCTCCTGCACCCGGACCTCGGTGATGCCCGCGCCCACACCGCTCACCAGCGCCGGCAGGATGTCGAGCGCCCAGCCCGGGTCGATGCCCGAGACGAACACCGACGAGTCGCCCTCGGCGCAGGCGGGCCCGATCACGTCGAGCACCTCGCGGGGCGCCGACGCCGGGTGCAGCAGCGGGTAGAACGCGGTCGACACCACGTTCCGCCCGGACCGCAGGCAGTCGACCAGGTCGGCGAACGCCTCCTCGGGACGGGTGTCGGCGGTGGCGGCGTACACCACCGCGTCGACGTCCTCGGCGAAGGCCACCGACCGGTCGTCGGTGGCGACCACGCCGACCGGCCCGATGCCGGCCAGGTCGCCGGCGTCGCGGCCCACCTTGTCGGGGTTGGCGACGACCACGCCCACCAGCTCGAGATCGTTGTGGGCCACGACCGCGCGGATCGCCGGCCGCCCCACGTTGCCCGTCCCCCAGACCACCACCCTGTGCGTCATCTCGTCACCGTACGCGACGTCGATCGCCGCCCGAATCGCCGCGCCCCTTCCGGCGAGGTCGTTCCCACTCACCGGAGGGCAGCGAACTGGCGCCCGATTCGGTCGTCCGGGCAGCAGAATCGGGCGCCAATTCGGCCGTGCCCCGGCGTCGGCCGGCCACTGGGCCGGGCTAGCGTCGCGGGCACCCCGAGCAAGGACGGTGCGCGCACAGCCGATGTGGGTCCCCTGGCCGTACACGATGGTGGCCGCGGTGGTGCTGGCCACCGCGGCGTGGCTCGTCCGGCCCCGCAGCCGGGTGGGCACCGCGGTGCGACCCTTCGCGCTCGAGGCCGCGTTGGTGCTGTCGCTGTACTCGCTGTGGCGGATCGCCGGGAAGCTCTCGGTGCGCCACGTCGAGGGGGCGCAGGGCCGGGCGCTCTGGATCTACGACGTCCAGCGCTGGCTGCACCTGCCCGACGAGCAGACCCTGCAGCGGTGGACCCTCCCCCACCCCTGGCTCGTCCAGACGGCCAACGTCTACTACGCGGTCGCCCACGTGCCCGCGGTGATCATCGTCCTGCTGTGGCTGTTCATCCGCCACCGCGACGAGTACCCGCCCATCCGCAACGTGCTCGCCGTGCTCACGGGCGCCTGCCTCGTCCTGCAGTTGATCGCCGTGATGCCGCCTCGGTTCCTGCCCCAGCTCGGCTTCGTCGACACCGCCCACCTGTACGGGCAGTCCGTCTACACCGATCTGGGGACCGGCGCCGCCAACCAGATGTCGGCGATGCCGTCGCTGCACGTGGGATGGGCGGTGCTGGTGGCGGTCGCGGTCATCATCGCCGGCAGGGGCCGGTGGCGCTGGTTGGCCGTGGCCCACCCGGTGCTCACCTGTTGGGCGGTGGTGGTCACCGCCAACCACTGGTGGCTCGACGGCGTCGTGGCCGTCGCCATCCTCGCGGTGGCGATGGTGGGCGAGGCACGCGTGCGCCGGCAGCTCGCCCTCCTCCCCCTCGCCCGGCTCGGCGGCGCCGAGGGCCGCCTCCAGGCGCCCGGTGACCTCCTGCCGGTCGGGGCCGGGCGGCGCGAACCGGTCGACGCGCACGCAGCCGGCACCGATCACCGCCGTCCGCCCGACCGGTACGACGAGACGCTGAACCCGACGACCTAGGGCGGGGGCGGATTCCCGCGCTCCGTCATCGAGAATCGGGCTACGACGAGCGCGCCAGACGGTCGACGGGAGCGCGACCCGGTCCGATCACCGCCTCTGCGCCTCCGCGGCGGACACGGCCGCATCGAGGCGCTCGACGGCCTCGGCCAACCGGTCGACGGGCAAGGTGGCGAAGCACAGGCGCAACCCATCCTCGCCGCCGCCGCCACCCTCGCCGACGCCACCCTCGATGCCCTCGGTGCGGGCAGGTCGGAAGGCCGAGCCGGGGACGAAGGCCACCCCGGACGCGAGCGCCAGCGGCAACAGGGCATCCGCGTCCACGTCGCCGGCGAGGCGGGCCCAGAGGAACATCCCCCCGTCGGGCTCGCGCACCGCGAACCGCCCGGGTTTCGCCGACCGGAGCGCGTCGACCAGCGCACCGCAGCGCGCGCGGTAGGTCGCCCGAACCCGGTCGAGGTGGTCCGCCATGAACGCGGCGTCGGCCAGCAGCTCGGCCACGACCAGTTGGTCGAGCGTCGAGGTGTGCAGGTCGACGGACTGCTTGGCCCGCACCACGGGGCCCCGCAACCAGGAAGGCACCGTGGCCCAGCCGACGCGCAGCCCGGGGGCCAGGATCTTCGAGGCGGTGCCCAACCGCACTGCGTTCGGGGTGAGGTCCGCGACCGACCGGAGGGCCCGGCCCCGGAACCGCAGCCTGCCGTACGGATCGTCCTCGACGATCACGAAGCCGTGCCGGTCCGCCAGCGCGGCCAGGTGGTGCCGTCGCGCCTCCGAGAGGGTGGCGCCGGTCGGGTTGGCGAACTCGGGCACCACGTAGACCAGCTTCGGGCGGGCCCCACCGAGCAGCGCCGCCTCGAGCCGGTCCGTGTCGAGGCCGTCGGTGTCACCTGGGATCGCGAGCAGCGCGGCGCCGGCCGCCCGGAACGCGCTGAGCGCTCCCAGGTAGCTGGGCGACTCGACGACGACGGTGTCACCGGCGTCGACGAGGGTGCGGGCCAGCAGGTCGAGGCTCTGCTGCGACCCGGTGGTGATCACCACGTCGTCGGCCCGCCGGGGCGCCACCAGCTCACGCAGTTCCGCCTCGCCGTCGGTGGGCCCGTACTGCAGTGCGGTGCTGCCGGCGCGGGCGAGCACCGCCTCCACGGCCGCGCCCACCCGCTCCACCGGCAGCACCTCGGCGGCGGGCAGGCCCCCGGCCAGCGACAGCATCCCCGGCCGGCGGGTCCAGTCCAGCAGGTCGCGGATCACCGACGACGTGGCGGTGCGCCCCGCGGCGCTCAACAGATCGGACCTCATGGCCAGGTCGGCGGTGCCGCCGGCCCGATCGGCGATGGCGCCGGCCGGACCCGTGGCGTCGGCCCGATCGGCGATGGCGCCGGCCAGACCCGTGGCGCCCACCGAATCCGTGCCGCCGGCCGGACCCGTGGCGCCGGTGAG
>CAZWMT010000071.1:0-20963 GCA_964635055.1 uncultured Microthrixaceae bacterium
AGCGTCACGATCCAGCCACCAGAACCCGACCCCCACCGTTCCGGTGGCTCGCACCTGTCGTGAGCGTCACGATCCAGCCACCAGAACGATCGGGCGGCGCTCGGGTGACGGCGGGTCAGAGCGTCAGACCGTCAGCACGGCGGCGCCGGTGATGCGGTCGTGGGCCAGGTCGGCGAGGGCCTCGTCGGCCCGCTCGAGCGGGTACGGCTCGGTGTGCACCGAGATGCCGATGCGGTCGGCCACGGCCAGGAACTGCTCGCCGTCGACGCGCGTGTTGGCGGTGACGCTGCGCACCTGACGCTCCTGGAACAGGTGGCGGGCGTAGTCGAGCGACGGGACGTCGCTGAGGTGGATGCCGGCGATGGCCAGGGTTCCGCCCCGGTCGAGTGCCTCGAGGGCCGCGGGCACGATCTCGCCGGCAGGGGCGAACACGATGGCGGAGTCGAGCGGCACCGGGGGCGGGTCGAAGGTGTCGCCGGCCGACGCCGCTCCCAGGTCGAGGGCGAGCCGGCGGGCATCGGCCGAACGGGTCATCACGTGCACCGTGGCCCCCTCGGCCAGCGCCACCTGGGCGGCGAGGTGGGCCGAGCCCCCGAACCCGTAGATGCCAAGGTGCCCGCCGGTCGGAAGGTCGGCCCGGCGGAGGGCACGGAAGCCGATGATCCCGGCGCACAGCAGTGGCGCCACCTCGGCGTCGTCGAAGCGGTCGGGCAGGCGGTAGGCGAACTGCTCGTCCACCACGGCCTGCTCGGCGTAGCCGCCGTCGGCGTCCCAACCGGTGAACCGGGGCGTGAGGCACAGGTTCTCGTCGCCCCGGCGACAGAACCGGCAGGTGCCGCACGTGTGGCGGAGCCAGGCGATGCCGACCCGCTCGCCGAGGGCGAACCGCTCGGCACCCGGTCCGAGCCCGTCGACCACGCCGACCACCTCGTGGCCGGGCACCACCGCGTCCGCGTGCGGCGCGAGGTCGCCCTCGGCCAGGTGGAGGTCGGTGCGACACACACCGCAGACCGACACCCGCACCCGCACCTCACCGGGCCCGGGCGACGGTGGCTCGCGATCGACCAACTCGAGGGGATGCCCGTCGACGGGGCCCGGCGACCGCACCACCCACGCGCGCATGGCGCGACCATCCCCCAGCGGACGCGCCGGCGCAAGCGCAGGACCTCCGGCCCTTGCCCGCGCATCAGCACGCGGCCACGCTGTCGCCATGGAACCTGCAGCCGCCATCGTGGTCGGCATCGACGGCTCCGACGGCGCTCGCCACGCGCTCGGCTGGGCGATCGGCGAGGCCGTGGTCCGACAGTCACCGCTCACCGTGCTCACCACCTGGGAGCCGCCGGTGCTCGTCGCCGACATCGGGTCGCTGGCGGGCACGATCGATCCCACTCCGTTCGAGGAGGCTGCCCGACGGGTCGTGACCGAGGAGACCGAGCTCGCCCTGGCGGCCGCCCCCGCCCGACCACCGTCGGTCACCAGCGAAGCGGTGCTCGGCAACGCCTCGACGGTCCTGCGGTCCCGGGCCGGCGCCGCCGACCTCCTGGTCGTGGGCCGGCGCGGACGCGGTGGGTTCGCCGGCCTGCTGCTCGGCTCGGTCAGCCAGCAGTGCGTCGAGCACGCCCCCTGCCCGGTGGCCGTCGTCCCCGCCGACGCATCCTCACCCGGCACCGGCGAGGTGGTCGTGGGCGTCGACGGGTCGGCCGGCGCCGAGGCGGCCCTGCGCTGGGCCGCCGAGGAGGCGGGCCGGCGCCAGTCCCCCCTCGTAGTCGTTCGCACCTGGTGGACCCCGATCGCGGTCCCGCCCGAGGGGCTGGCCATCGCCCCCCGTGATGCCGCCGCGTTCGTCGAGCAGGCCGAGCAGGCGCTGCGTGAGGTCGCCGAGCGGGTGCTGGCCGACGTCGATCCCGCGCCTGTCGAGGTGGAGCTGGAGCCGATCGAGGCGCCGGCCACGGGCGGGCTCCTGCGGCGCGCCGCCGGCGCCGGCCTCCTCGTGGTGGGCAGCCGGGGACGGGGTGGCTTCACCGGCCTGCTGCTGGGCTCGGTCAGCCAGCAGTGCGCCGAGCACGCGCCGTGTCCCGTGGTCGTCGTTCCCACCGGCTGACCCGAGGTCGACGTCACCCACTTGTGAGGCGCCGCTCCCGCCCCCAGTCGGCGATGATGGGCACACCCAGGAGGTACCGCCGTGCCCGCCCGTGAACCTGCCCACCCACCGTCCACCGCGTCGCCGGTCACCGCACCTGATCCCGAGGCCGTCGGTCTCTTCGCGTTCCGGGTGTGGGGGTACAAGCAGGGCGAGATGGTGGCGTTGCTGATCCACCTCGGCGACCGCCTCGGCCTCTACCGCGCCCTCGCCGGCGCGGGCCCGGTGACGGCGTCCGCCCTCGCGTCGACCACCGGCCTGCACGAGCGCTGGGTGCTCGAGTGGCTGCGGGGCAACGCCGCCGCCGACCTGCTCTCGTCGGCCGACGGCGAGTGGTTCGAGCTGACGCCCGAGGGCGCCGAGGTGCTGGTGGCGGAGGACACCAGCCTGGCGTTCGCGGCCGGCGCCTTCTCCGCGCCGATCGACGCGTCCGTCGTCGACGACCTCGCCGACGCCTTCCGCACCGGCCTGGGCCTGCCCTACGACAGCCTGGGGCCGGCCGGCGCCCACCGCACCGAGCGCATGCTCGGGCCGTGGGCCCGCATCGCATTGGTGCCCCGGATCATCCCGGCCCTCGACGGCGTGGTCGACGAGTTGCGCGCCGGCATCGACGTGGCCGACGTGGGCTGCGGCGCCGGCGTGGCCCTCACCGCCCTGGCCGAGGCCTACCCGGCGTCTCGCTTCCACGGCTACGAGCTGTCGCGCCACGCGCTCGAGCGGGCCGCCGGAAGGGTCCAGGCGCTGGGCCTGGAGAACGTCACCCTCCACCCCCAGCGCGCCGAGGAGCTGCCGGCCGATCACGGGTTCGGCCTGGTGCTCACGTTCGACTGCCTGCACGACATGACCAGGCCCGCCGACGCCATCGCCGCGATCCGCCGCGCCATCGCCGACGACGGCAGCTGGCTCATCAAGGACATCCGGTGCAGCGGCTCCTGGGCCGCCGACCGCCGCAACCCGATGCTGGCCATGTTCTACGGCTTCTCGATCACGTCATGCATGTCCTCGGCGCTGTCCGAGCCGGGGGGCGCGGGCCTGGGCACGGTCGGCTTCAGCACCGAGGTGGCCGAGGCCATGACCAGGGACGCGGGCTTCACCCGCTTCACCGTCCACGACTTCGACGACCCCGCCAACCTCTACTACGAGGTCCGGCCCTGACCGCCGGTTCGTCCCACGACGAGGGCTCGGGCCCGAACCGTCACCCCACGACACCCTCACCCCACGACACCCTCACCCTTGGACACCGTCACCCCGAGACACCGTCGCCCCTCGTGACCTCGTCGAGGCCCGCCGGTGGTGGGGCTGTTGACTGATGTAAGGCCGGCTTTACCTGTTTTGCCCGACTGGCTAACGTCGCGGCCCATGGCAATCCCACCGATCCGCACCGCGCCCCGTGCCGCCCGCGTCGGCCTGGCCGGCCTGACCGTCGTCCTCACCCTCGGTCTCGCCGCCGCCTGCACCGACGACGGCGCCGGCGTGCGCTCCGGCGGCTCGGCGTCGGGCAGCGGGAGCGGGAGTGGGAGTGGGAGTGGATCGACCGCCACCGCCGAGTGCTCCCCGGTGGGCGACGACCTCACCGCCGACACCGAGGTCGCGGTCACCCTCGACGAGTTCTCGGTAACGGCCGATCCCGACGAGGTGGCTGCCGGCAACATCGAGTTCGACGCCGGCAACGACGGCACCGAGCCCCACGAGATGCTGGTGGTGAAGGGCACCCCGGACAGCCTCGAGATCGTCGACGGTCGCGTGGACGAGGAGGCGCTGGGCGACGACTTCCTGGGCGAGATCGCTCCGTTCCCCGCCGGTTCGAGCTGCACCGGCACCTTCGCCCTCGAGGCCGGCGACTACACCCTGCTGTGCAACATCCTCGAAGAGGAGGACGACGGCACCGTCGTGAGCCACGTCGAGGAGGGCATGATCACCCCGTTCACGGTCACGGGCTGACCGCGGCCCGCCCCGGGCCCGCCCACGGGGGGTACGGTCACCGACCATGACCAGCGAGCGTCCGGCGTCTCGCGCCCGGCGGGTGGCCGACGCCGTGCTCTCCGTCGACGAGACGCTCGACCGGCTCAACGCCACGGTCGACCACATGCACGCCACGCTGAGCAGCCTGGACGGCACCATCGCCAAGCTCGACGGCGCCATCGACCGCTTCAGCCAGGTCGTGGTGGGCGTGGACGACCTCCGGGGCGGCATGGCCGACACGCTGGCCGACGTGGGCGAGCTGACCGACCAGGTCCGCCGGCTGGTCGACGCCCTCGAGGTCACGGTGGGGCCGGCCATGTGGGCCAACGACACGCTGCGCCGCCTCGGGCTTCGGGGCGACGGCGGCCACACCGGGAGCGGCGACGACTCCGAGACCACCGATGACACCGAGGGCGACGGTGATGACGAGCCCGGCTGAGCGCGAGCTCACCACCCCGGTCGACCTGTGCGACGGACGGGGCCGCCTGTCCCCCGCCGCCCGCGGTTGGTCACGCCGGCCCCTGCACCGCGCCAACCTGCGCGGGTCGCCGGGCCGCAAGAAGCGGTGGGACTACTGGTGCGTCACGGCGCCCGACCTCTACGTGTCGATCACCTACGCCGACGTGGACTACGTCGGTCTGGCCGGCGTGTGGCTCCTCCAGCCGTCCACCGGCATCGAGGCTGACCTCACCCAGGTGGTGCCGTTCGCCCGGGGGATGACCCTGCCCGACCAGCCCTGCACCGGCCGCATGGCCGTCGAGCGGGGCGGGCTGGCCGTGACCGTCGACGAGACCGCGGCCGGTCACACCCGTCTGCAGGCCCGCGCCGCATCGACGCCGCACGGGCCGCTCGACGTGGACCTGCTCGTCGAGAAGCCCGCCGGCCACGAGTCGCTCAACGTGGTGATCCCCTGGTCCGACCGGCGCTTCCAGTACACGTCCAAGCAGAACACCCGCCCCGCCCACGGCGAGGTGCGTCTCGGCGACGCCGTGCACCGGGTCGGCAGCGACGCGGGATCGCCCGACGAGGCCTTCGGCACGCTCGACCTGGGCCGCGGGATCTGGCCGTACCGGATCAGGTGGAACTGGGCGGCGGGCTCGGGCCGGACGGAGGACGGACGCGTAGTCGGCCTGCAGTTCGGGGGGAAGTGGACCGAGGGCACCGGCCACACCGAGAACGGCCTGTGCGTCGACGGCCGTCTCTCGAAGCTCCACCACGAGCTCACCTGGGACTACGACTGGGACCACCCCACCCGGCCGTGGCGGGTGCACGACCCCGTGGACGGCCGGGTCGACGCCGTGCTCACCCCCGTCCACGACAAGCACTCGCGCACCAGCCTGGGGGTGCTGTCGATGGAGGTGCACCAGGTGTTCGGCACCTGGGCCGGGCGGCTCACCACCGACGACGGCGACGAGGTGGCCTTCGACGGCGTGGTGGGCTTCGCCGAGGAGGCCCGCAACCGCTGGTGACCCGACCGTCGACCCGCGCCACACTGGCGCGGTGACGGACTGGGCCGAGGTGGGCGTCGAGAAGGGCGAGGACGGGAGGCGGCGCTGCGCCTGGTGCACCGGCACCCCCGAGTACGTGGCCTACCACGACGACGAGTGGGGCCGGCCGGTGACCGACGACGTCCGCCTGTACGAGAAGCTGTGCCTCGAGGGGTTCCAGTCGGGACTCTCGTGGCTCACCATCCTGCGCAAGCGCGAGGGGTTCCGCCGCGCCTTCGCCGGCTTCGTGCCCGAGAAGGTCGCGGCGTTCGGCGACGACGACGTGCAGCGCCTGCTGAACGACGCGTCGATCGTGCGCCACCGCGGCAAGATCGAGGCCGCGATCGACAACAGCAGGGCCGTGCTTGCGGTGCAGGAGCGCCTCGGGTCGCTGGCCGCGCTGGTGTGGTCGTTCGAGCCGGCCCGGCGGGGGCGGCCCGTGCCCACCCGCCTCGGTGAGGTGCCCCCCACGTCACCCGAGTCCACCGCCCTGGCCAAGGAGCTGCGCCGCCAGGGGTTCCGCTTCGTGGGGCCCACCACGGCCTACGCCGCCATGCAGTCGCTCGGCCTGGTCAACGACCACCTGAAGGGCTGCCACGTGCGCACCGCCTGCGACCGCGACCGCCGCGCCGTCGCGATCCCTGCACCGGCCACCGTCTGACACCTCACCCCGGGCACGGGCGACGTCTCAATCGATGACGGCGTGGCGCTGCAGGTCGGCGAGGTCGCACCACTCCAGGGTGCCGACGTGGGTGGCCTCGAGCACGACCGCGGGGGCCGAGCCCGCTTCGAGCGCCTCCTGCCAGCGGGGCGCGCACAGGCACCACTGGTCGCCCGGCACCAGGCCGGGGAAGCCCAGCTCGGGGTGTGGGGTGGACAGGTCGTTGCCCACCGACCGCGAGTACTCCAGGAACTCGGCGGTCACGCGGGCGCACACGGTGTGGACCCCGAGGTCGCCGGCGCCGGTGTCGCAGCAACCGTTGCGGTAGTAGCCGGTCATCGGCGACTCGCTGCACGAGGCCAACTCGCCCCCCAGCACGTTGCGGGCCATCAGGGCTTCGTCCCGATGCCGATGAGGGCGCTCACGTCGATGCCGTGGCCCGGCCCGTCCAGCTCGGCCACCAGGTCGGCGAAGGCCTGTGCCGCAGCCTCGATGGTGGCGGTGTCCATCGCCGCGAACAGCGCCTGCACCGGCGGCGACCAGCCCGGCATGCGCCGGAAGAACTCGGCGGGGTCGTCCCAGGTCCAGGTGCGGGTGACGACGTGGACGTGCACGGGGTCGAGGCCCGCCCCGGCCAACGCGAGGCGCAGGCCTTCCGGGTCGCCGATGCGGGCCCACGCCGGCGGCTCCTGGGCCGAGTCGAGCTCGGGCCGGGCCCGGACGAAGGCCCGGTGCACCAACTCGGTGAGCCGGAAACCGGCCAGGTTCCAGGTGGACACGCAGACCCGCCCATGCGACCGGGTGACCCTCGCCATCTCGGCGAGGCCCTTGTCGATGTCGGGGAAGAAGATGACGCCGAACATCGACACGGTGAGATCGAAGGTGGCGTCGGCGAACTCGAGCGCCTGGCCGTCCATCACCTCGGCGGACACCCTGCGGAGCCTCTCCCGCACGATCCGCTGCCGGAGGAACTCGACCATGCCCGGCGCGAAGTCGGTCGCCGTCACCGCCGCACCGAGGCGCGCCGCCCGCACGGTGAACGCGCCGGAGCCCGCGGCGACGTCGAGCACCTGCTCGTCGAGCTGCAGCCCCACCAGGTCGAGGAGCTCGTCGGAGTACCCACCCGTGAGCCGGGCGAACTCCTCGTCGTACCCCGTGGCCACCGCGCTCCAGGTGTCCGGCAGCTGCTGCGGGCTCGGATCGGCGGCGGCGCTCATGCCCCCATGGTCGCGCGCCCGACGGCCCGCCCGTCACCCGCCGGCAGCCGCCCGCCGTTCGTACGAGCGCAGCGTCACGGTCTGCTGTGCCGCCACCGAGACCCCGACGGCCACCACGACGGCGACCGCGCTCACGTGGGGCCCGACGAACGCGCACAGCCCACCGACCAGGACGACCACTGCCACCCGTTCCGGGGCGATCCGCCGGATCACCTGCCACTGCAGGCCGGCCAGGCCGCCGACGAAGAGCAGGACCGCCCCCGCGAGCGCCGCCAGGTCGGCTGCGGCCAGTGGCTCGGTGGGGTGCGGCACGACGTGCTTGGCGGCGACCGCATAGAGCACCAGGCCGAAGACGATGGGGAAATGGCCGAACGTGAACAGGTCGCGGGCCACCTGGCCGCGGCGCCGGGGCACGGCCCGGGCGAGCGCGTGCTCGACGACCTCGGGCACATACGCGAAGTACGACCACCAGAACACACAGGCCAGCGTCACCGTGGCCACCAGGCCCATCCCCACCCTCGTCGTGAGCGTGTCGCCCGATGCCGCCGCGCCCACTGCCACCAGCACCTCGCCGAGCGAGATGATGACGAACAGGGCGTGACGCTCGGCGAAGTGGGTGGCGTCGATCTTCCACTCGTTGGCACCGGCCTGGTCCTGGGTGCCCGCCGCGAGCGCGCTGGCGACGGTGAACACCGCGACCGCCGCCCACACCGTGATCCTGGCGTCACCGTGGAGGAACGAGCCCGCGAACAACGCGACCGGGGCCAGGGCCGCCAACGGCAGGTAGCGCAGCCACGCTCCCCGAGCGGGGGGATCGCCCCAGAGGTTGTGGCCCTGGATGGCGAGCGACCACAGGTTCACCGAGAGGTAGGCGGCCGCGAACTGAACGCCGGTGGCCCCGTAGGCCTCGGGGAGGGCCACCGCCATCAGCAGTGCCGGCGGCACCGCGACCAGCACGAGGAACCTCGACATCGACCGGCTTCCGAGGTCGAGCGCGGTGCCCAGCCAGGTGAACTGTGACCACAGCCACCACACCATCCACGCGAGCAGGAGCCCCCGCCCGAACCCGGGCCAGGTGAGGTCGTGGCTCAACACCCCGGCGACCTGGGTGACCGCGAACACGAAGACCAGGTCGAGGAAGAGCTCGACGTTGGTGGCGTGGCGACCCTGCTCCTGGCGTACCTCCTCCTGCTCGAGGGCCGCTTCGAGCCCGACCTCGTCCGCGCCCGCGACTGCGTCCTGAACGGCCTCCTCGATCCCGGCATCGACCGAGCCGGGATCCTCGCCGGAGGCGTCGGGACCGAGGGGGTCGGGACCGAGGTGCTCGGGACCGAGGCGGTCGCGAGAAGGGGCCTTGGGAGAGGGAGAGAGAGGGTCGGGAGAGGGAGGGTCGGGCACGCCACGCATCGGCGGCACTCTACGGAGCGGCCGCCCGGAGCGCCGGGGCCAGGTCGCCCCGGTTCACCACCGTCACGTCGTCGAGGCCCAGCCACGTGGCCAGCGTCCGCAGCTCGCCGGCCAGCCGCCCGGCCACCTCGGCCCGGTCGACCCCGTCCTCGGAGAACGCCGACTGCACGAGCAGGCACGAGTCGGCCCGGTCGGCCTTCAGGTCGACCCGCGCCACGTACCGGTCGCCGAGCAGGAACGGCAGCACGTAGTAGCCGTGCACCCGCTTCGGCTTCGGCACGTAGATCTCGATGCGGTAGCGGAACCCGAACATGCGCTCGACCCGGTCGCGCTCCCACATCACCGAGTCGAACGGCGACACCAGCGCGCAGGCCCGCACCCAGCGCGGCAGCACCGCGTCCGGGTGGCGGTAGGCCGGCTCCTTCCAGCCCTCGACGTCCACCCGCTCCACGAGGCCGTCGGCGGCCATCTCGTCGAGCAGCGGTCGCACCACGGTGATGGGCAGGCGGAAGTAGTCGGCCAGGTCCTTCGCCGTGCCCACCCCGTGTCCCCGGGCCGAGCGCTCGAGCAGGCCGACCAGGGCATCGCGCTCGGACGGGGTGGGCCGGTCGGCGACCTCGGCCGGGACCACCAGGCGTGGGTCGCAGTAGACCCGTTCGAAGCTGTCGCGGCGCAGCGCCCCCAGCCGGCCTTCGTAGAACAGGTGCTCAAGCGCCCGCTTCGTGTCGCCCCACCCCCACCACGGCCCCTTCTTCCGCTCGGCGGCGTCGAGCTCCCCCGCGCTCATCGGGCCCCGGGAGGCCACGTCGGCCAACACCGACTCGATCAGGGGCCGGTGCTCGCGTGCCCACTCCCGCATGCCCGACCACCGGTGCTCCCGGGCCATCCGCCAGCGCAACAGCGGGTGCAGCTCGGCCTGGATCAGCGATGCCTCGTGGCCCCAGTACTCGAAGGCCTCGTGGTCGCGGTAGGCGAAGCGGTCGAGCAGGCGGCGGTCGTAGGGCCCCAGGCGGGAGAACAGGGGCAGGTAGTGGCTGCGGACGAGCACGTTCACCGAGTCGATCTGGATGAGGCCGAGGCGCTCGAACACCCGCCGGACGTGGCGGCGGTCGACCCGTCCCCTCGGCCGGGAGGCGGCGAAGCCCTGCGCGGCCAGATGGACACGACGGGCCTGGGCGGCGCTGAGGGTGTCGGGGCGGCCCATCGGCGTTGAACCTAGGACACCGGGGCCGTGCCCGTGGCGGGGCGCCCGGGCTGCTCGGCCCCGTCGAACGGGCGGTAGCGTCGGTGCGTGCGCACCACGGTGATCTCGGGCGGGACGGTCTTCGACGGCAGCGGCGCCGACGGCCGACGGGCCGACGTCCTGATCGAGGACGGCGTCGTCCGCTCGATCACCCCGGGCCTCCCCGTCCCGGACGGGGCCGACCACATCGACGCCAGAGGGTGCTGGGTGACGCCGGGGTTCATCGACCTGCACACCCACTACGACGCCGAGGTCGAGTTCGCCCCCGACCTGACCGAGTCGGTGCGCCATGGCATCACCACCGTGCTGGTGGGGTCGTGTGGGCTGTCGTTCGCCGTCGGCGAGCCCGAGGACCTCGCCGACATGTTCTGCCGGGTCGAGGGCATCCCCCGCGACGAGGTGCTGCCCATGCTGCGCCAGGTCGTCGACTGGGACACCCCGGCCGGCTACCTCGACCACCTCGCCGACCTGACGCTGGGCCCCAACGTGGTCTCCCTGCTCGGCCACTCGGCCATCCGGTCGCACGTGATGGGCTTCGGTCGCTCGGTGGCCGAGGGCGTCGAGCCCACCGCCACCGAGCTGGCGGCGATGCGCACGATGATCGACGAGGCACTCGACGCCGGGTACCTGGGCCTGTCGGTCAACACCCTCCCCTGGGACAAGCTCGACGGCACGCGCTACCGCAGCCGACCCACGCCGTCGGTGTTCGCCACGTGGAAGGAGTACCGGGCGCTGGTCGAGCCCGTGCGACGACGGGACGCGGTGTTCCAGGCGGTGCCCAACATCCAGACCCGCTGGAACCTGGCCCTGTTCATGGCCATGGCGTCGAGGATCCGCCACGCCCCGTTGCGCACCATGCTGATCTCCATGGTCGACGCCAGAGCGGTGCCCGGCGTCCACCGGATCATGGGCGCGTTCCTCACCCTGGGCCGGCGCTTCCTGGGCGCCGACCTGCGCATGCAGTCGCTGCCGATGGTGTTCGACATGTGGATCGACGGCCTCGAGAACCCGGTGATCGAGGAGCTGGGCGCGGGCACCGAGGCCCTGCACCTGGCCCGTGAGCACCGGGGCGAGCTGATGAGCGAGCCCGGGTGGCGGCGCCGCTTCCGCGCCCAGTGGACCAACAAGGTGCGCGGCCGGGTCTACCACCGCGACCTGGCCGAGGCCCGGATCATGGGCGCGCCCGACGAGGCGCTGGTGGGCCGCACCTTCGCCGACGTTGCCGCGGAGCGCGGCGCCGACCCGCTCGACTGCTTCATGGACCTCATCGCCGAGTACGGCACGGGCCTGCGCTGGCACACCGTCATCGGCAACGACCGCCTGCGCGAGCTCGAGTGGATCGCCGCCCACCCGCAGGTGCTGATCGGCTTCTCCGACGCCGGCGCCCACCTGCGCAACATGGGCTTCTACAACTTCGCCCTGCAGATGCTCCGCCTGGTGCGTGACGCCGACCGCCGTGGGCGGCCCATCATGCGCACCGGGCAGGCCGTGCACCGCGTCACCGGCGAGCTGGCCGACTACCTGGGCATCGACGCCGGCCACCTGCGCGAGGGTGGCCGCGCGGATGTGGTGGTGGTCGACCCCGCCGGCCTCGACGCCACCCTCGACGACATCCACGAGGTTCCCATGCCGGGGTTCCCCGGCCTCGAGCGCCTGGTCCGCCGCAACGACGACGCCGTGCGAGCCGTGCTGGTGAACGGCCGCCTGGCCTGGGACGGACACGAGGCCGCCCCCGACCTGGGCAAGGCCCCCGGCTACGGCCGCCTCCTCCGCGGCTCGTACTGACGCCGGCGGCCGTCGTTCCCTTCATTGGAGGAAATACCAGTCACCGGTGACTGCTATTTCCTCCAGCTCGACCTCCGGGGCGCCGCCACTGGCCTCGGGCCACCTGCCGACAAGCCCGGACGTGGAGGGTCAGACCCAGAGGAGGGGCTCGCCGTCGTCGGGTTGGTCGGTGGGCATGTCGGTAGGCCCTGACGGCGTTATGCCGGCGGTGCGGGCGCCCCAGGCGGCGAGGGCGGGGAGCAGGTCGGCGAGCTCGCGGCCGGACTCGGTGAGCTCGTACACGTAGCGGGGCGGGCGCTGCTGGTAGGCGGCGGCGGCGACGAGCCCGCGGGACTCCATCCGGCGAAGGCGGTCGGTGAGGACGTTGGGGGCGATGCCCTCGACGTCGGCGGCGAGGTCGCCGAAGCGGCGGGGCCCGTCGGCGAGGGCGGCGACGAGCAGCAGCACCCAGCGGTCGCCGGCCAGCTCGGCCGCTTCGCGCATCCCCGGGGTGGCCACGTCCCCAGTCTCGCGTGCGGGAGGTTGCGCCCCGCTGATCCGTCGCTATAGTCACTTGCAAATACGAAGTGACTAGCGACACCAGGAGCGACCATGCTGGACGAACTGCAGGAGACCGTGGGACGACTGGCCGCCGAGTCGGGGCCGGCCGTGGTGAGCATCGGCCGCAACGGCCGGGGCACGGGCTTCGTGATCGGGCCCGACCGGGTGCTGACCAGCGCCCACAACCTCCGCGACCGCACGGTCGCGGTGACCTTCGCCGACGGCCGGGCCGAGCAGGGTGCGGTGCACGGCGACGACCACGACGGCGACCTGGTCGTGCTCGACGTGCCCACCGGCGACGCGCCGGCGCTGGCACTCGCCGACCTCGACGCCGACGCCCCGCCGGCGGTCGGCACCGCGGTGGTGGCGTTGAGCCGGGGCGGCCACCGCCCCCGCGCCACCGTCGGGTTCGTCAGTGGCGCCGACCGCGCCTTCCGTGGCCCCCGCGGTCGTGTGGTGCGAGGGGCGGTCGAGCACACCGCTCCCCTGGCCCGGGGCTCGTCGGGCGGCCCGGTGCTCGACGCCGACGGTCGGGTGGTCGGCGTCAACACCCACCGGGTGGGCGACGGCTTCTACCTGGCCCGGGTGAGCGACCCCGCCCTGCGGGCCCGGGTGGACGAGCTCCTCGCCGGCCGCTCGGTGCGCCGCCGCCTGCTCGGCGTGGCCGTGGCCCCGCCCGAGGTGGCGGCGCGCCTCCGCAGGGCCGTCGGCCTCGACGACGAGCGCCCCGGCCTGCTCGTGCGGGCCGTCGACGAGGACGGTCCGGCCGGCGGCGCCGGCGTGACCGAGGGCGACCTCCTGGTCGCCGTCGGGGACACCCCGCTCACGTCGGTGGACGACCTGGCCGCCGCGCTCGACGCGGTCGACGGCGACACGGTCGAGCTCACGGTCGTGCGCGGCGCCGACGAGCGAACGGTGACGGTCTCGTTCGGAGCGGCCGAGGCCACCGAGGACTGACCCGGCGCCGAGCTCGACCCGGCCGCCACCGCCGAACGAGGCGGGAGTGAGCGCCGAGCCCGCGTCAGCGAGGCGCGCGGACGGGCCGCCGGTGTTCGCGGCAGTCATCATGCGACCCCGGACGAAAGGAATCTGCCGGGGTGACGCCACAACGTTCTGGACATGTGTCTAAATGACCGCCGGGCGGTGGCCGATGTGTCGCCGGAGACCACGACCACAGGAGCAGGCGATGCATCACCCAACCGTTGTCCGCAACCTGACACGCGCCGTTTCGTGTGTCGTCATCGGGGTCGGGGCGCTGCTGGCCACCGCCGCCCCCGCCGGCGCGGCAGGCGACGCCGGGCTGTCCGGCGGCACGCTCACCTTCACCGGCGGCACCGAGAACAACTCTGTGTCGCTCTCGATCAGCGCCTCGGAGTACACGTTCACGGACTTCGGCGCCTCGTCGGTCACCGCCGGCGCCGGCTGCGCGACCTCGAACGGTCCCGCCGGGCCGCTGCCCATCATCAACTGCACCCGCACAGGGGTCACGACCATCGTCATCCGCACCAACGGCGGCGACGACACGGCCCAGGTGGCGTTGGCCAACGTCGTGCCGGCGGGGGTGGCGCTGACGGTCGAGCTCGGCGACGGCAACGACAGCTGGGCCGGCCACAACGGCGTCGACAACGTGCTCGGCGGCTCGGGCAACGACAGCATCGACGTCCGAGACGGGGCCGACGTGGTCCACGGCAACGGCGGCCGCGACACCGTCACCGGCGGCAACGGCGACGACCAGCTGTTCGGTGACGCCGGCACGGACCACCTGTCGGGGAACGGCGACGACGACACCATCGACGGCGGTGACGGCATCGACGAGGTGCGCGGCGGCCCAGGCGACGACAACGTCCGTGGAGGGACCGGCAACGACACGATCGGCGGCGGGCTCGGCGCCGACCGTGTGAAGGGCGACGACGGCAACGACCTGCTGTTCGACGACGATCGTCCACTGCAGGACACGCCGTTCCAGTCACCCGACGTGCTCGTCGGCGGCACGGGTGTCGACACCGCCGACTACTCCTACCGCCTGAGCGAGGCCACGCCGCTGCGCCTGTCCCTCGACCGTGCCGCCAACGACGGCGCCACCGGCGAGGGGGACAACATCGGACCGGACGGCAGCGTCGAGAACATCGACGGCGGCATCATGGCGGACACGATCACCGGTTCGGCCGCCGCCAACCGCCTGCGGGGCTGGGAGGGCAACGACACCATCAACGGCCTCGGCGGCAACGACAACATCAACGGCTTCAGCAACAACGACACCATCGACGGCGGGACGGGGGCCGACACCATCGAGGGCGGATTCGGGAACGACACCGTGAAGGGCGGTGCCGGCCGGGACGCGATAGCGGGTGGCGCCGACAGTGACGTGATCAAGGCCCGCGACGGCGAGCTCGACAGCGTCAACTGCGGATTCGGCATCGACCGCGCCGAGGTCGACCGAGGCGACAGCGTCGGGACGCTCTGCGAGACGGTCCTGACCTGACCACCGGAAATTCCGAAGCCCGCGCTCAAACAGAGTGAGCGTTCGTCTACGTTTCCCCGGTTCCGTTTCGAGTCGATGAGGAAGGTGCTGTGTCTGTTCCCGAGATAGCGGGGTACACGGATCTGGTGCAGGTGGCCCGGGGCGGGTTCGGGATCGTCTACCGGGCCCGCCGCGAGCACCTCGACCAGGACGTGGCCCTCAAGGTCCTCGCCCTCGCCGACCTGTCCGAACGCGACCTCGAGAGATTCCAACGGGAGTGCCGCGCCGCCGGCAACCTGTCGTGGCACCCCAACGTGGTCGCGGTCTACGACTCGGGCATCACCGCCGACGGCCACCCCTACCTGGCCATGGAGTACCTCGACTCGGGCACCCTCGCCGACCGCCTCACCACCGATGGCCCCCTCCCCTGGCAAGAAGTGCTCGACGCCGGCATCCAGGTCACCGGCGCCCTCGGTGCCGCCCACGCGGCGGGCACCCTGCACCGCGACCTCAAACCCGAGAACATCCTCGTCGGGCCCTTCGGCGAAGCCAAACTCGGCGACTTCGGCATCGCCGCAGTCGAAGGCGGCTCGCGCACCGCGACGGGCCACGCCTCCTACACCGTCACCCACGTCGCCCCCGAGATCCTCCGCGGCCAACGCCCCGACGAACGCTCCGACCTCTACGGCCTCGCCTCCACCCTCTTCACCCTCCTCACCGGCCGCACCCCCTTCGCCGGCGACGACCCCGACGAGCCCATCGCCGCCATCATCACCCGCGCCCTCACCGAACCCGCCCCCCACCTCACCGGCATCCCCGAAGACCTCGCCGACCTCCTCGAACAGACCCTGTCCAAAGACCCCGACGAACGCCCCCAAACCGCCCAAGCATTCGGCCAAGCCCTCCAACAGATCCAGCGCGACAACGGCCTACAGGTCACCGACCTGCGCCTCGGCCGCAAGACCCCCGCCCCGAAGCCCACCACGGGCAACGACACCCCCCAAGGCGACAGCCGCCGCACCATCCACGTCGCCCCCACCCCACCCGTCGAACCGGTCGAGACCCGAGAGCCCGGACCGGCCGACCCCAACGCCACCATCACCGTCGGCCCGACTCCGACAGCGAACCCCGAAGCACGAGAAGGCTCGCCTCCGCCTCCCCCACCGACGAAGTCCGACGAGACACCCCCGTCGCCCGAACCGCCCGCCAGTGAACGCACGCGGAGCAAGACCCCTCTACTCATCGGCCTCGGCGTCGTCGCCGTCCTCGCCCTCACCGGCGCCGCGTTCCTCGTGCAGGGAGGCGGCGGGTCCGGCAGCGACATGACTGGGGACACAGGCAATCCCCTCACGGGTACCCTCACCGCTGCCCCCGGACCAGCTCACATCGCTGCTACCAGCGAGGACCTCTGGGTTGTCGATGAAGGTGATGGCGGGCTGACCAGGTACGACGCCTCCAGCGGACGGTTGATCTCGTCTGAGGACGTGACCGGCGGATCAGCCATCGCTGTCACCTCCACCGCAGACGCGGCCTGGGTGGTCACCGAATCGAGCGGCCTCCTCCGGGTTGACCGCGACACGCTCGAGGTGACTGATGAGGTCGAGGGTGTCACCGATCCGATCGCGCTCGATGCCACCAGCGACGCTGTCTGGTTGCTCGAGGACTATGTGGGTGGTGCGGAGCCCGAGCTCCTCCGCATCGACGCTGCGACTGCTGAAGTATCCAACGTCATCAGCGACGTCGGCTTCGTCTCCAGCGGGAGCGGCTTTGGTGCCTTCGACCTAGCTGTCACGGGCAACGCCGTATGGGTCACAACCGGCCACAGCATCGTACGCGTGGACCCTTCCACGTTCGCGGTCGTTGCCACAATCGATCCCTCAACAGAGGTTGTCGACACGGGGGCGATTGCGGCAACCCAGGATGTTGTCTGGGTGCTCAACGTGGACGAGAATCTGGGCCTGTACCAAATTGACCCAGCGACGAACGAAGTCGAGGACTTTGTCACCCTCGACGTCCGCTTCGATGATGACCTGGCAGCAACAACTGACGCTGCTTGGGTCACGACCGCTGATGGCTTGGTCCGCTTCGATCAACTCGCCAACGAAATCGTCGACACCGTCGACCTTGGCGCACGACCGAGTCAGGTGGTCGCTTCGGGCGAAGATGTGTGGCTCGTGACGGGAGACGAGGTCCAGCACATCGATGCCAGTTGAGCCTCTGCCGTTGACGCTCGCCGCCGTGTCTACCTGCAGACCGTCCGCGCGCTGACCCCACCAGCGATAGACGAGGCGAGCGCCCCGGCTGAGTTGGGTTGGCGACATTGATCGACTTCAGTGCGACGGAGGAGCCGGCGCAGTGTCGTGGCAGGTCCTTGAGGGGATCGACTCGAGGGCAAGCTAGAGACCCTGCTGAGTCGAGCCGCCCAAAGCGCCCCCTCAGCGCCGCCGCAGCTGCGCGGCCCCGGTGATCGCCGGCAGGTCAACAGGGCTCAAAGGCCCCGCCGGCGCCGAGACCACGGCAGGGATGGCGTTCACGATGCGGTTGGCGGCGGTGGCGTTGCCGCCGCCCGCGGCGCCGGGCTCGCCGGGCTCGGTGCCGTGCACCGACACCACCAGGTTCGGGTGACCCGACAGCAGCACCCGGTGCTCGCCCCCTGGTGACGAGGACGAGGGCCAGTCGGGGGCGCAGGCGTCGTCGATGCGGGTGACGTGCTCGACCACCAGCAACGGGCGACCCTCGACGATGGCCCGCACCTCGAAGCGGAACGCCCCCTGGGTGCCGGCCTCGAAGGTGCCCATGCCGGGCACCTCCACGCTTCGCTCGAGTGGGCGGCGCTCGACCGCGATCTCGATGTCATCGACCACCACGCCCAGCAGGTCGGCCAGGATCCGCAGCATCGGCGACCACACCATGTCCAGCGAGAAGTCGAGCAGCATCAGCGGCAGCTCGTCCATGGGGCCACCGAAGCCGATGACCTCGCGAACGACCTCGGGCTGGTCGTACAGCGCGTAGTTGAACAGCTCCTGCACCCGGACCTCGGTGATGCCCGCGCCCACACCGCTCACCAGCGCCGGCAGGATGTCGAGCGCCCAGCCCGGGTCGATGCCCGAGACGAACACCGACGAGTCGCCCTCGGCGCAGGCGGGCCCGATCACGTCGAGCACCTCGCGGGGCGCCGACGCCGGGTGCAGCAGCGGGTAGAACGCGGTCGACACCACGTTCCGCCCGGACCGCAGGCAGTCGACCAGGTCGGCGAACGCCTCCTCGGGACGGGTGTCGGCGGTGGCGGCGTACACCACCGCGTCGACGTCCTCGGCGAAGGCCACCGACCGGTCGTCGGTGGCGACCACGCCGACCGGCCCGATGCCGGCCAGGTCGCCGGCGTCGCGGCCCACCTTGTCGGGGTTGGCGACGACCACGCCCACCAGCTCGAGATCGTTGTGGGCCACGACCGCGCGGATCGCCGGCCGCCCCACGTTGCCCGTCCCCCAGACCACCACCCTGTGCGTCATCTCGTCACCGTACGCGACGTCGATCGCCGCCCGAATCGCCGCGCCCCTTCCGGCGAGGTCGTTCCCACTCACCGGAGGGCAGCGAACTGGCGCCCGATTCGGTCGTCCGGGCAGCAGAATCGGGCGCCAATTCGGCCGTGCCCCGGCGTCGGCCGGCCACTGGGCCGGGCTAGCGTCGCGGGCACCCCGAGCAAGGACGGTGCGCGCACAGCCGATGTGGGTCCCCTGGCCGTACACGATGGTGGCCGCGGTGGTGCTGGCCACCGCGGCGTGGCTCGTCCGGCCCCGCAGCCGGGTGGGCACCGCGGTGCGACCCTTCGCGCTCGAGGCCGCGTTGGTGCTGTCGCTGTACTCGCTGTGGCGGATCGCCGGGAAGCTCTCGGTGCGCCACGTCGAGGGGGCGCAGGGCCGGGCGCTCTGGATCTACGACGTCCAGCGCTGGCTGCACCTGCCCGACGAGCAGACCCTGCAGCGGTGGACCCTCCCCCACCCCTGGCTCGTCCAGACGGCCAACGTCTACTACGCGGTCGCCCACGTGCCCGCGGTGATCATCGTCCTGCTGTGGCTGTTCATCCGCCACCGCGACGAGTACCCGCCCATCCGCAACGTGCTCGCCGTGCTCACGGGCGCCTGCCTCGTCCTGCAGTTGATCGCCGTGATGCCGCCTCGGTTCCTGCCCCAGCTCGGCTTCGTCGACACCGCCCACCTGTACGGGCAGTCCGTCTACACCGATCTGGGGACCGGCGCCGCCAACCAGATGTCGGCGATGCCGTCGCTGCACGTGGGATGGGCGGTGCTGGTGGCGGTCGCGGTCATCATCGCCGGCAGGGGCCGGTGGCGCTGGTTGGCCGTGGCCCACCCGGTGCTCACCTGTTGGGCGGTGGTGGTCACCGCCAACCACTGGTGGCTCGACGGCGTCGTGGCCGTCGCCATCCTCGCGGTGGCGATGGTGGGCGAGGCACGCGTGCGCCGGCAGCTCGCCCTCCTCCCCCTCGCCCGGCTCGGCGGCGCCGAGGGCCGCCTCCAGGCGCCCGGTGACCTCCTGCCGGTCGGGGCCGGGCGGCGCGAACCGGTCGACGCGCACGCAGCCGGCACCGATCACCGCCGTCCGCCCGACCGGTACGACGAGACGCTGAACCCGACGACCTAGGGCGGGGGCGGATTCCCGCGCTCCGTCATCGAGAATCGGGCTACGACGAGCGCGCCAGACGGTCGACGGGAGCGCGACCCGGTCCGATCACCGCCTCTGCGCCTCCGCGGCGGACACGGCCGCATCGAGGCGCTCGACGGCCTCGGCCAACCGGTCGACGGGCAAGGTGGCGAAGCACAGGCGCAACCCATCCTCGCCGCCGCCGCCACCCTCGCCGACGCCACCCTCGATGCCCTCGGTGCGGGCAGGTCGGAAGGCCGAGCCGGGGACGAAGGCCACCCCGGACGCGAGCGCCAGCGGCAACAGGGCATCCGCGTCCACGTCGCCGGCGAGGCGGGCCCAGAGGAACATCCCCCCGTCGGGCTCGCGCACCGCGAACCGCCCGGGTTTCGCCGACCGGAGCGCGTCGACCAGCGCACCGCAGCGCGCGCGGTAGGTCGCCCGAACCCGGTCGAGGTGGTCCGCCATGAACGCGGCGTCGGCCAGCAGCTCGGCCACGACCAGTTGGTCGAGCGTCGAGGTGTGCAGGTCGACGGACTGCTTGGCCCGCACCACGGGGCCCCGCAACCAGGAAGGCACCGTGGCCCAGCCGACGCGCAGCCCGGGGGCCAGGATCTTCGAGGCGGTGCCCAACCGCACTGCGTTCGGGGTGAGGTCCGCGACCGACCGGAGGGCCCGGCCCCGGAACCGCAGCCTGCCGTACGGATCGTCCTCGACGATCACGAAGCCGTGCCGGTCCGCCAGCGCGGCCAGGTGGTGCCGTCGCGCCTCCGAGAGGGTGGCGCCGGTCGGGTTGGCGAACTCGGGCACCACGTAGACCAGCTTCGGGCGGGCCCCACCGAGCAGCGCCGCCTCGAGCCGGTCCGTGTCGAGGCCGTCGGTGTCACCTGGGATCGCGAGCAGCGCGGCGCCGGCCGCCCGGAACGCGCTGAGCGCTCCCAGGTAGCTGGGCGACTCGACGACGACGGTGTCACCGGCGTCGACGAGGGTGCGGGCCAGCAGGTCGAGGCTCTGCTGCGACCCGGTGGTGATCACCACGTCGTCGGCCCGCCGGGGCGCCACCAGCTCACGCAGTTCCGCCTCGCCGTCGGTGGGCCCGTACTGCAGTGCGGTGCTGCCGGCGCGGGCGAGCACCGCCTCCACGGCCGCGCCCACCCGCTCCACCGGCAGCACCTCGGCGGCGGGCAGGCCCCCGGCCAGCGACAGCATCCCCGGCCGGCGGGTCCAGTCCAGCAGGTCGCGGATCACCGACGACGTGGCGGTGCGCCCCGCGGCGCTCAACAGATCGGACCTCATGGCCAGGTCGGCGGTGCCGCCGGCCCGATCGGCGATGGCGCCGGCCGGACCCGTGGCGCCCACCGAATCCGTGCCGCCGGCCGGACCCGTGGCGCCGGTGAG
>CAZWMT010000072.1:0-19726 GCA_964635055.1 uncultured Microthrixaceae bacterium
CTACGACGTCAAGAAGGCCGAGACCGGCATCATCTACATCGACGAGATCGACAAGATCGCCCGCAAGAGCGAGAACCCGTCGATCACCCGTGACGTGTCGGGCGAGGGTGTGCAACAGGCGCTGCTGAAGATCCTCGAGGGCACCACCGCCTCGGTGCCGCCGCAGGGGGGGCGCAAGCACCCCCACCAGGAATTCATCCAGATCGACACGACCAACATCTTGTTCATCTGTGGTGGTGCCTTCGCCGGTATTGAGAAGATCATTGAGGCCCGTGCCGGCAACAAGGGCGTCGGCTTCGGTGCCGACATCCGCCGCTCGGGCGAGAAGGACCTCGGCGCGATCTTCACCCAGGTGCTGCCCGAGGACCTGTTGAAGTTCGGGTTGATCCCCGAGTTCATCGGCCGGCTGCCGGTGGTGGGCGCGGTGTCGAACCTGGACCGTGAGGCCCTCATCCGCATCCTCGTCGAGCCGCGGAACGCCCTGGTCAAGCAGTACCGGAAGTTCTTCGAGTTCGAAGACGTGGAGCTCGAGTTCACCGACGACGCGCTCAACGCCGTGGCCGATCAGGCGCTGAAGCGCGGCACCGGTGCGCGTGGCCTGCGCTCGATCATCGAAGAGGTGCTGCTCAACGTGATGTACGACCTCCCGGGCCGCTCCGACATCGGCAAGTGCGTCATCGACGGATCGGTCGTCAACGAGCGGGTGAACCCCACCCTGGTGCCTCGCGGCGAGCCCACCCGCCAGCCGCGCCCCCGACGCGCCGCGTCCTGATCCTGCGGCCGGGGTGGACATCGACGCCGCGCTGGCGTACCTCGACGACCACGTCAACCTCGAGGCCACCGCCGGACGCGTCGAGGGGCTGTCCCTCGAGCGCATGCATCGGCTGGTGGCATCCCTGGGGTCACCTCAGGGCGACTTCCCCGTCGTGCACGTCACGGGCACGAACGGCAAGGGCTCGACGGCGCGCATGGTCACGGCGCTGCTCGCCGCGCACGGCCTGAGCGTCGGCACCTACACCAGCCCGCACCTCGAGCGCCTCAACGAGCGCCTGGCGTGGAACGGCGTGCCCATCGACGACGAGGCGTTGGCGGCCGTCATCTCGGACGTGGCCCGCGCCGAGTCGATGCTCGACCCGGAGAGCCCGGCGTCGTACTTCGAGCTGCTCACCGCCGCGGCACTCCGGTGGTTCGCGGACCTGGCCGTGGACGTGGCGGTCGTCGAGGTGGGCCTCCTGGGGCGGTGGGATGCCACCAACGTGGTCGACGCCGAGGTCGCGGTCGTCACCAACGTGGGACGCGATCACACCGACGGCGGCGAGGGCTGGCGCGCCGCCGTCGCCCGCGAGAAGGCAGGCATCGTCAAGCCCGCCTCGCTCCTCGTGCTCGGCGAGACCTCGCCCGAGCTGTTGCCCATCTTCGAGGCCGTCGCCGGCGAGCACCTGTGGTTGGCGCACCGGGACTTCGGCTGCGTCAGCAACCAGTTGGCGGTGGGTGGCCGCTGGATCGACCTACGCACGCCGGGCGCGTCCTTCGACCAACTCTTCCTGCCGGTGCACGGTGCCCACCAAGGGGACAACGCCGCGGTCGCGGTGACCGCCGTGGAGGCGTTCCTCGGCCGGCCGCCCGACGAGGAGGTGGTGGCCGAGTCCCTTGCCGGGCTCAGCCTGCCCGGGCGGTTCGAGGTGCTCGGTCACCGGCCGCTCCTGGTGGTGGACGGCGCCCACAACCCCGACGGAGCGACCACCCTCGCGGCCACGCTGAACGAGGGTTTCGCGCCGGCCGGCCGCCGCTGGTTCGTCATCGGCATGCTGTCGGGGCGCGATCCGGTGGCGATGCTCGAGGGCTTCGGTGTGTCCCCGGACGACGAGCTCGTCGTGTGCACCCCCGACTCCCCGAGGGCGATGCCGGCGGCCACCCTCGCAGAGGCCGCGTCGTCGATCGGCGTGCGGTCGCGCCGGGTCGAAGGTGTCGGCGACGCGCTGGCTGCCGCGTTGGACCAGGCCGGACCGGACGACGCCGTCGTCGTCGCGGGCTCGCTCTACGTGGTGGGAGCGGCCCGCTCGTGGTGCCGAGCCGCGGGCCGATCACCGGTGGCCGGCTGACTCACCGGTCAGCGGTCGATCCTCAACTCCCACCCCGCGCACGCCGATGCTGCCCTAGGGCCCGTCTGGGCTGTACGGGAGGGTGAGAGCTTGCTGGCACGTCTGAGGATCCGCACGCGGCTGGCGCTGGTGATGGCCGTGCCGCTGGTGGCGGTCGTCGGCGTTGCGCTCCTCGGGTTCCAGACCATGCAGGCCGTGAAGGTCGACGGGCCCTCCTACGGCGAGATCGTCCAGGCCCAGGACCTGGTGGAGGACGTCGTGGCGCCGCCGGAGTTCCTGGTGGAGAGCTTCCTCGTGGTGCGACAGCTGGCCACCGAGACCGACCCCGATCAGGTCACGGTGCTCACCGAGCGACTTCAGGCGCTGCACGCCACCTACGAGGAACGCCACGACTACTGGCAGGAGCACCTGGACACGGAGCCCTCGGTGCGGTTCGCGCTGTTGTCCGACTCGTACGCGCCCGCCGAGGAGTTCTGGGCCGTCGTCGACGAGGACTTCCTGCCGGCCGTTGCCGCAGGCGACCGACGGGAGGCGATGCGCCTCACCGAGGGCCCGCTGCAGAGCGCCTACGAGCGCCACCGCGACGCGGTGAGCCGTGTGGTGCGCCTGGCGACCGCCCAACAGCAGCAGGTCGAGGCCGAGACCTCGGCCCTGATCGACCGACGTACGGACATCCTGGTGGCGGTCGTGGCCCTCGTCGCCGTGGTCGCGGTGGCGCTCGCCGCCCTCGTCGTGCGCTCGATCCGACGTCCACTCCAGGCGCTGGAGCGTGACCTCCCGCGCGTCGCCGACGAGTTGGCCCACCTCGACCTCACCGAGCAGAGCCCAGAGCTCCACCTCACCCCCGCGACCGGGAACGACGAGTTGGCCCACGCCACCCAGGCATTCAACTCGGTGGTGCGCACCGCGGTGGACCTCGCCGCCGAGCAGGCGCGGATCCAGCGCGAGGTCTCCGAGACCTACCTCCACCTGGGCCGCCGCAACCAGAACCTGCTGCGGCGCATGCTGTCGTTCGTCACCGACCTCGAGCAGAACGAGCGCGATGCGGAGGCGCTCGACCATCTCTTCCGCCTCGATCACCTCGCCACCCGGATGCGGCGGAACGCCGAGAGCCTGCTCGTGCTCGCGGGAGCGGAGCCGGCCCGTACCTGGTCGAGCCCCGTCCCGATGCTCGAGGTGGTTCGGGGAGCCATCTCCGAGATCGAGGACTTCGGCCGGGTGCGGATCGCGGCGATGGAGCCGGCGGCGGTGGTCGGCACCGCCGCCTCCGACGTCACCCACCTGCTGGCCGAGCTGCTCGAGAACGCCGCGCTGTTCTCGCCGCCGACCGCCCCCGTGATGGTGCACGGCCGCCGGCGTGAGGACGGCTACCTGCTGTCGATCGTGGACCACGGGCTCGGGATGACCGCCGAGCAGCTCGCCGATGCCGAGACACGGCTGGCCGGGGGCGACGGCGCGCCGGCCAAGATGCTCGGCCTGCACGTGGTCGGTCGGTTGGCGGCCCGTCACCAGATGCGCGTGCAGCTCGCCGAGAACCCGAGCGGCGGCACTGTCGCGGTCGTGTGGCTTCCGTTCGGGCTGGTGGGTCCCCTCCCCGCGCCCGACGCCGAGCCGGTGGCCGAGACCGCTCCGTCGTCGTCGGCGATGACGCCACGGGGCCCCGGCGCCGACCGACGGCCCGTGCCCGCCGGCGGCGGTCGGCCGGACGGGCCCCCGGCGGGAGCGGCACCGGTCCGCCTCCCGACGCTCGCCCCGCCCGACGGGCTCCGTACCGTGGTGCCGGCTCGAGCGGATGCACCGCCGGCGTCGACCCGGTCAGAGACCCTGCGGACCCGCCCGAGATCCGAGGAGCCCCGTGTGGTCGCACCGGTCGCCGCGGCGGTCGACGCCCCCGACACGGGGCATCGGTCACCCGACCAGGTGCGGTCGAACCTCGCGCGGCTGCAGGCCGGCGTACGCCAGGCCCGACGCGATCGGCCGCAGGACCCGGGAGGGCGCTCGTGACCACTGCCATGAGCGAGCAGGTCCGCACCATCGGGTGGCTGCTCTCGAGCTTCGTCGACAGCACCGCGGAGGTCGAGGAGGCCATCGCGGTCTCGTCGGACGGACTGTTGATGGCGATGTCGTCCAGGCTCGACCGTGCCGCAGCCGATCAGCTGGCGGCCATCGTCTCGGGCCTGCGCAGCCTGGCCGACGGTGCCGCCCGGGTGACCGGTCGGGGTCGCCTGAGCCAGGCCATCGTCGAGATGAGCGAGGGGTATCTGTTCGTCACCTCGATCAGTGGTGGGTCCTGTCTCGGGGTGGTCGCGGGCCCGGACTGCGATCTCGGTGCGGTGGGCTACGGCACCACGCTGCTCGTCGATCGGGTGGGCGCGTCGCTGACCCCCGAGCTCATCGCCGAGCTGAAGGGGGCACTGGCCCGATGAGCTCGCCCATCCCCGCCATCGGCGCCCCGATGCCCGAGCGCACCCCCGGGGGAGGCGAGCGCGGGGTCCGGCCGTATCTGCTCACCCGCGGGCGCACCCGGTCGGGCCGGTTGGCCGGATTCGAGACCCTCGTGGTGATCACCGAGCACGGCCGGGAGCGGCTCGGCGGCCTCGGGCCGGAGCACCGCGCCCTGCTGCGACTGGCGACCGCACCGGTATCGGTCGCGGAGCTCTCGGCCCGTCTCACGCTGCCCCTCGGGGTCACCCAGGTCCTGGCCGGCGACCTGGTGGGAGGCGGGCTGCTGGCCGAGCATGCCGGAGCGGTCGATGGAGCCAAGGATCCCGCACTGTTGCGTCGCGTGATCTCCGCGTTCGAGAAGATCTGAGAAGCCATGGTCGAGCAGCACCCCCTCCCCATCAAGTTGCTGGTCGCCGGCGGTTTCGGCGTGGGCAAGACCACCCTGGTCGGCGCGGTGTCGGAGATCGAGCCGCTCACCACCGAGGCGGCGATGACCAGCGTCGCCGCGGGCGTCGACCACGTGGGCGAGGTCACCACCAAGACGACCACCACCGTGGCCATGGACTTCGGGCGGATCACCCTCGACGGCGGGTTGGTGATGTACCTCTTCGGCACCCCCGGCCAGGATCGGTTCGGGTTCATGTGGGACGACCTGGTCATCGGCTCGCTGGGCGCGCTGGTGCTGATCGACAGCCGCCGCTTCGACGACTGCTTCCCGGCGGTCGACTACTTCGAGCAACGTGAGATCCCCTTCGTCGCCGCGGTGAACCAGTTCGACGGTGTGGCCCGCCACAGTCTGAGCGATGTGGCCGCCGCCCTCGACGTTGCTGTCGACGTGCCCGTCATCGCCGTCGACGCACGCGAGCGGGAGTCGGTGAAGGAGGCGATCCTGGTGCTGTTGAACCATGCGCTCGACCGGGCCACGGGCACCATGGCGCTGGCCTGACCCGTTCGTCCTGCTCATTTCGGGCCGTCCCTTGATCGCGGACCCCGAGCGACCGATACAGGGCTTGTATGCGCTCGCCCCTCCGCTCTCGCCGCCACCGGTCGGGTTCGGAGCGCGGCGCGACCCTCGTCGAGTACGCCCTCATCGTGGCGCTGATGGTGGTCACCTCACTCGGGGCGATAAAGAGCCTCGAGCGCAACGCTGACACCTATTACGACACCACCAGCAGTCGCATCGGAGCGTTGCCCACCACGAGCGGCGGGGCGCCGACGGGCACCTCCATCCCCGGGAGCTCGTCGAGCACGACGGCCGCGCCGACGACGACGACCACGGCCGCGCCCACCACCACGACCGCGGCGCCGACGACGACGACCACGGCCGCGCCCACCACCACGACGGCGGCTCCGACGACGACGACCAGCACGACCGCGGCCCAGCAGTCGTACGTGAGCGCCACCTCGAACACGTCGGACACCAGCGGGAGCGGTTGGCGCCCTGCGCTGACCGTCACCATCAAGAACAAGACGACCAGTGCCGCGATCTCAGGGGCGGGCGTCACGGTCACGTTCAAGCGGACCAACGGCACCACCTTGGGCACGGACACCTGCACGACCACCACCTCCGGTCAGTGCGAGGCGCAGATCAGCGGTGTGTCGGACTTCATCACCAGCGTCGTGGCCACCGTCACCAACGTGACGTCGAGCCCCACCTGGGACGGGGCGACCTCCTCCCGCACCTTGACGCACCCCTGACCCGGGCGGGTTTCGGTCACGGCGGCACGGTCACCTAACCTGCTCCGCCCATGGACCGAACTCTCGTCATCGCCAAGCCCGACGCCGTCGAACGGGGGCTCGCCGGTGAGATCCTCACCCGCCTCGAGCGCAAGGGCCTGAAGCTCGTCGCCGCCGAGTTGCGCACCATCGACGCCGAGACCGCGGGTCGCCACTACGAGGAGCACCAGGGCAAGCCCTTCTACGACGACCTCGTCTCGTTCATCGGCCGGTCACCCGCGCTGGTGATGGTGGTCGAGGGCCCGTCGGACACCTACAAGGTGGTGCGCACCCTGATGGGCGCCACGAACCCGGCCGACTCGCCCCCCGGCACCATCCGTGGCGACTTCGGCATCGAGCTCACCGAGAACCTCGTCCACGGCTCCGACTCGCTCGAGTCGGCCGCCCGGGAGATCGCGATCTTCTTCCCCGCACTGGGCTGACACCGGCGCCGGGACGGGGGCCCGACCCGGTCGCGGGCGCGTCGCCTCCTGGGTGAGCGCGCTCCCTGTCCCCGGTCGCGCGGGGCCCGGTGGTCTACACTTTGCGGTGAAGGCCGCGGTCTCATTGCATTTGCGTTACAATCCCTGCAACCCGACTGCGGAGTAGGGGCACTCGATGTCAGACAACCTGCTGACCACCGTGATGGGCCGAGACATGGCCGTCGATCTCGGCACCGCCAACACGCTGGTCTACGTGCGCGGGCGCGGCATCGTGCTCAACGAGCCGTCCGTGGTGGCCATCAACACCCGCGACGGTCGGCCACTGGCCGTCGGCATCGAGGCCAAGCGCATGATCGGGCGCACGCCGGGCCACATCCAGGCCATCCGCCCGCTGAAGGACGGGGTCATCGCCGACTTCGAGATCTGCGAGAAGATGCTCCGGTACTTCATCCACAAGGTGCACCAGCGCCGGTGGGTCAAGCCTCGCATGGTCATCTGCGTGCCCTCGGGCATCACCGGTGTCGAGCAGCGGGCCGTCCAGGAGGCCGCCGAGTACGCCGGTGCCCGCAAGCCCGCGTACATCATCGAGGAGCCCATGGCCGCGGCCATCGGCGCCGGCCTGCCCGTACAGGAGCCCACCGGCAACATGATCGTCGACATCGGGGGCGGCACCACCGAGGTGGCGGTGATCTCGCTGGGCGGGATCGTGGCCAGCCAGTCCTCACGCGTGGGCGGCGACGAGCTCGACGACGCCATCATCCAGTACCTGAAGAAGGAGTACAGCGTCGCGTTGGGCGAGCGCACCGCTGAGGAGGTCAAGATCCAGCTGGGTTCGGCGTGGCCGCTCCAACAGGAGCTCAACGCCGAGATCCGCGGGCGCGACCTCGTCACCGGCCTGCCCAAGACCGTCGTCCTGTCCACCAGTGAGATCCGTGAGGCCCTCGAGGAGCAGGTGTCGTCCATCATCGACGCGGTGAAGGTGACCCTCGACAAGACCCCGCCGGAGCTGGCCGCAGACATCATGGAGCAGGGCATCATGCTCGCAGGCGGTGGCGCCATGCTGCATGGTTTCCCCGAGCGACTGGGCCACGAGACCGGCATGCCGGTCCGGGTCGCCGAGAACCCGCTCTACGCGGTGGCCCTCGGCTCGGGTCAGTCGCTCGAGGAGTTCGAGGCGCTGAAGGGCGTCTTGTTCTCCGCCAACCGGCTCTAGGCCGAGCTCACGCGTGGCGCCGTCGCGCGAGCCTGGTCGATCGCGCACCACGATCATCGTCCTGGTGCTGATCTCGATCTCGGTGATCGCGCTCGACGCGGGTGGTTTCGGGCCCGTGAACGGCCTCAAGTCGGGCATCGGCACGGTGTTCAGCCCCGTGCGAGCGGTGGGCGACGCGGTGTTCGGTCCTGTCGGCGACGCGTTCAACGGCGTGTTCAACCGCAGGGACCTCGCCGACGAGAACGAGGAGCTTCGCCGCCAGCTCGACGAGTTGCGGGGTGAGGAGGCCCAGGCCCAGCAGGCTGCGGCCGAGCTGCAGGAGATGCGCGACGCCCTGGACCTGCCCGATGTGGACGACATCGTGCGCACCAACGCCGAGGTGGTCCGTGGCCCGGGGTCGAACTTCGACCGGACCATCCAGATCAACAAGGGGGCCAACGCCGGCATCCGGGCGGGGATGCCCGTGGTCACGGCCGCCAGCCGGAGCGGGACCGATGGCGGTGGCTCCGCGCTGTTGATCGGCCGCGTGGTCGAGGTCTCGTTGAACTCGGCGCAGGTGGAGCTCATCACCGACGCCGGCTTCAGCATCGGGGTGAAGCACGTGCTCTCCGACGACATCGGTGTGGCACGGGGACGGGGCGAGGGCGAGACGCTCCGGGTGGACGTGGGCCTCGACGCATCGACCGAGATCCACACCGGCGACTTCTTCACCACCAGCGGGGTCGATCGCAGCCTGTTCCCGCCCGGCGTCGTGGTCGGGATGGCCACCGAGCCGGTCGAGGCCGCGGCCCCCGCGGACGACGGCACCGCCTCCTCCTCCACCACCACCACATCGACGACCGTGCCCGGCCGCGAGCTCGAGCAGACCATCGACATCGCTCCTGCCGCCGATCTCGACCACCTGACCTTCGTGTCCGTGATGCTCTGGACGCCTGGCTGATGGCGTCGCTGGTCGGGGCCCGGACCGCCTTCGTGATGTTCCTGGCGTTGGTGCTCCAGGTGTGCCTGTTCTCGCGCACGCCGGTCTTCGGCATCACCCCGGACGTGATCCTGCTCACCGCGATCGGCATCGCGCTCGCGGGTGGGCCCGAACGCGGGGCCATCGCGGGCTTCGCCGGCGGCCTGTTGTTCGACTGCACGGTCACCACCCCGTTGGGACTGTCCGCCCTCGTCTACGCGTCCGTGGGCTACGTGGTGGGCGGCCTGCAGCACGCCGTGCTGGGAGCCACCTGGTACACCCCGATCGTCGTCGTCGGCGCGGCCAGCGCCGCCGGCACCCTCGCCTACGGCATCCTCGGGGGACTGGCCGGCAACCTCGACTGGCTCACCCCCCACCTCGTGGTCCTGGCCGTCGGCGTGGGCCTGCTGAACGCGGTGCTGTCGGTCGTGGTGCTGCCGGTCACCCGCTGGAGCCAGGGCGAGGCGCTCGGGCTGTCCGCGCTGCGCATCCCCGAGTTCCTCACCCGGCGCCGCTCACGGACGCGCCGGCGCCGACCCCTACGCGGCGGCTGGTGATGCCATGATCGTCGGGTCCGTATCCGTGCCTCCCAGGGAAGATGGCAGTGGCCACTGAGAACCCTGGCCTCCGGCTCAGTGTCGTCGGCATCGTCGCGCTCTCGTTGTTCGCGGCCCTGTTCGTGCGCATGTACACGCTGCAGGTGACGCAGCGCTCCGACTTCCAGCAGGTGGCCACCGACAACCGGCTGCGCGTGGTGCACGAGCAGGCCCCGAGAGGCCGCATCTTCGACCGCAACCAGAACCTGCTGGTCGACAGCCACGAGGTGTTCCAGGTGATCGCCGACGTGCGGGTGCTGCCGTCCGCCGAGGCCGAGCCCGAGGAGCGGGCCCGGGTGCTGTCGCTGGTCGCGCAGCAGCTCACCACGCCGGACGACCCGGTGACGGTGGCGTCGCTCGAGACGGCGATCGAGGACAACCTCATCGAGCCGTTCGCGCCGGTGCCCATGGTCACCGACATCTCCGAGGACGCCATGGTCGCGCTCATGGAGCGCCAGGCCGACCTGCCGGGTGTCTCGGTGCGGCGCACCACCGTGCGCCAGTACCCCTACGGCTCGCTGGCGGCCCACGTGCTCGGCTACGTCGGGTCGATCCCTCAGGAGAAGCTCGACGAGATCAACAGCGAGGGGGACAACCCTCTCGACTACGAGACCGGCGACGAGATCGGCAAGACCGGCATCGAGCTGGCCTACGAGGACCAGTTGCGGGGCCAGCCCGGCCAGACCACCTACGAGGTCGATGCCGAGAACAACATCGTCCGGGTCGTCCCCGAGGGCACGACCGCTCCGGTTCCGGGCCACGACCTGTTGACCACGCTCGATGTGAACGTGCAGTCGCTGGCCGAGAGCGAATTGGCGGCGAGGATGGAGCCGGTCAGCGAGCTGCACCCCGACGCCGGCGGCTCGGTCGTGGTGATGGACCCCAACACCGGTGGGGTGGTGGCCATGGCCTCGTACCCCACCTTCAACCCCGGTGACTTCACCAGCGGCATCAGCCAGGACGCGTACACGTTGCTCACCGACCCGGAGGGGCCCCTCCCCCTGAACAACCGGGTGATCCAGGGCCAGTACGCCCCCGGCTCCACCTTCAAGCCCATCACCGCGGTGGCCGCGATCGACAACGGTGTCCGCACCCCTCAGGACACGGTCAACGACGTCGGCGAGTACCGGGCCGAGGGCTGCGAGGGCGACAGCAGCGGCTGCATCTTCCGCAACGACGAGTCGAAGCCCCACGGGCCGGTCGACCTCCGCCGCTCGCTCGAGGTGTCGAGCGACTACTACTACTACCAGATCGGCGATGTGCTCTGGCTGCGTCGCGACCAGGTGGGCGAGGAGGCGTTGCAGTCGACGGCCCGGTCGTTCGGCCTGGGTCAGGACACCGGGCTGGAGCTGCCGTTCGAGAGCGCCGGCGTGGTCCCGACGCCGGAGACCCGGGCCAGGAACTACGAGGAGCACCCCGACCTGTTCATGACGGGGGACTGGCGCAGTGGCGACAACATCAACCTCTCGATCGGTCAGGGCGATCTGCTCGTCACCCCCATGCAGCTGGCCAACGCCTACGGGGCCATCGCCAACGGCGGCACGCTGTGGCGCCCGCACCTGGCCACCGACGTGGTCGACCCCACCTCCGGTGGGTTCGCCGTGCGTGACTCGATCGAGCCGTCGCTCCTGGGCCGCATCAACCTCACCCCCGCCGTCCGCCAGCCCATCATCGATGGCCTGGTCGGGGTGACCCAGGGAGCCGAGGGCACCGCCAAGACGGCATTCGAGAACAACCCGGCGGGTTGGCCGGTTGCCGGAAAGACCGGAACCGCCCAGCGCCGGAACTTCGCGAACACCTCGGTCTTCGCCGGCTTCGGGCCGGTGGTGGCCGACCAGGCTCCGCAGTACGTGGCCGCCGCCGTGCTCGAGCAGGCGGGCTACGGCGGCGACGTGGCCGCACCGCTCGTCGCCCGGATCTTCGCCGGCCTGGCCGACCCCGCGCAGCTGCCCGTCGCCCCCCGGGCCGCCGACGTCCTGGGCGACCCGTCCGCGTCGTCGTCCTCGACGACGACGCCCCCGGTCGGCGGATGACCGGCCCCTTCGGCGGTGGGCGCTCGAAGGTGCCCACCCCGGCGAACCACATCGACTGGATCCTGGTCGGCGCCGTCGTGGCGCTGTCGCTGCTGGGCGTGCTGATGGTCTTCAGCGCCACCAAGGGGCCGGGCGGGGATCAGCCCACCACCACCTACTTCCTCCAGCGTCAGCTCATGTTCGTGGTGCTCGGCTGGGGAGTGATGGCCGCGATGGCCGCCATCGACTACCGCCACTTCCGGGACTGGGCCATCCCCATGTCGGGCATCGCCGTCGCCCTGCTCGTGCTGGTCATCTCCCCGCTCGGCTCCGAGTCCAACGGCGCGCAGGCCTGGTTCCAGGTGGCCGGGTTCCAGCTGCAGCCGTCCGAGTTCGCCAAGATCGTGTTCATCCTGGGCATGGCCGCGTTCCTGACCTTCGACCGGGCCGACCTCGACGGGCGCCGGTTGCTGATCGCGTTCGGGCTGGCCGCGGTGCCGATCGGCCTGATCATGTTGCAGCCCGACCTCGGGACGGTGCTGGTGTTCGTGTTCGCCGCCCTGGGCATGATCACTGTGGCCGGCGTGCGCCCCCGCCACCTGGCCCTCGTGGCCCTGGTGGCCATCGTGGGCACCGTGCTGATCTTGAACTCGCCGATCCTCAAGGCGTACCAGGTCGACCGGCTCACCTCGTTCGTCAGCCCCGACAGCGACACCCAGGGGGCGGCCTACAACACCAAGCAGGCCCAGGTGGCCATCGCCGGCGGCGGCCTGACCGGCCAGGGCCTGTTCCACGGCGAGCAGACCCGCTTGAACTACGTGCCCGAGCAGCACACCGACTTCATCTTCACCGTGGTGGGGGAGGAGTTGGGCTTCCTCGGCGGCGCCGTCGTGCTCGGGCTGCTGGGGGTGATCGTGTGGCGGATCTGGCGCACCGCCCAGCTGTCCCGTGACGCCTACGGCATGTTGGTGTGCGTGGGCATCCTGTCGATGGTGGTGTTCCAGGTCTTCGAGAATTCCGGGATGACCATGGGCATCATGCCGGTCACCGGCATCCCGTTGCCGTTCCTGTCCTATGGCGGCTCGGCCATCCTCACGGAGTGCGCGGCCATGGGCCTGGTGCTCTCGGTGCACATGCGGCGATTCACCTAACACTGGCCCCTCCTTCGTCGGGGCGCCTTCGGCATCCGGTTCGACTGCGCCGCGTCTCCGCTCCGCTCCGCCACGTGAATCGCCCGCAGCTGGCATGACTCAGGTCCCGCGACCCCCATCCGGTACACTTCCGGCCAACATGTCAACAGTCTGGCCCGAGCTCGAACCGCTCCTGGGCCGGGTGCAGAAGCCGGCTCGCTACATCGGGTGTGAGGACGGTGCCCGAGTTCCCGAGCACGGCCCGGGGCGGGTGGCCTGGCTTCTCGTGTACCCGGACACCTACGAGATCGGTTTGCCCAACCAGGGCCTCCAGATCCTCTACGAGATCCTCGATGAACGGCCCGATGCCGCGGCCGAGCGGTCGTACGCGCCCTGGACCGACCTCGAAGCCCTGCTGCGCGAGCACGACCTACCGCTGTTCTCGCTCGAGACCCACCGACCGGCGGGCGAGTTCGACCTGATCGCGTTCAACCTCTCGGCCGAGCTGGTCTACACGAACCTGCTGAATTGCCTCGACCTGGCCCGGATCCCGATTCGCAGCGCCGACCGCACCGGCGAGCACCCCCTGGTGGTCGTCGGTGGTCACTGCACCTACAACCCGGAACCGATCGCCGACTTCGTCGACCTGGTGGTGCTGGGCGACGGCGAAGAGGTGGTGGGGGAGATCACCGAGGTGGTTGCCGCGGCCCGCGCCGAGGGCGCCGGCCGCGAGGTGGTCCTGCGGCGCCTCGGGGCACTGGCCGGCGTGTACGTCCCGTCCCTCTACGAGCCCACCTACGACGGGGGCGGTCGCCTCATCGCCACCACACCCCGGTTCGCCGACGTGCCCGACATCGTCGAGAAGCGCACCATCGCCGACCTGGGCGAGTGGCCCTATCCCAAGACCCAGCTCGTGCCGCTCACCGAGGTGGTCCACGACCGCCTCAACGTCGAGGTGTTCCGGGGCTGCACCCGAGGGTGCCGGTTCTGCCAGGCCGGCATGATCACCCGCCCGGTGCGCGAGCGTCCGGCCGATCAGGTACGCACCATGGTCCGGGACGGCCTGCGCCGCACCGGCTACGACGAGGTCGCCCTCACCTCGCTCTCCACCGCCGACTTCAGTGGCATCGAACAGGTCGTGGCCGACACCGTGCAGGACCCGATGAACTGCGGTCAGGTCTCGGTGTCGCTCCCGAGCCTGCGCGTCGACGCCTTCACCGTCGGCATCGCCGCCGAGCTCCAGAACGCCCGCCGCACCGGCCTCACGTTCGCCCCCGAAGCGGGCACGTGGCGCATGCGCCAGATCATCAACAAGCTGATCCGCGAAGAGGACCTGTACGAGGCTGTGGCCTCGGCCTACTCACAGGGCTGGCGGCGCATGAAGCTGTACTTCCTGATCGGCCTGCCCAGCGAGACCGACGAGGACACCCTGGGCATCGCCGAGTTGGCCAGACGCTGCATCGAGATCGGCCGCCAGTACCACCACAAGGGCGCGTCGATCACGATCTCGGTGGGTGGCTTCGTGCCCAAGGCCTTCACCCCGTTCCAGTGGTTCGGCCAGAACACCGTCGAGGAGCTCACCCGCAAGGTGAACCTGCTCCGTGATGCGTTGCGACACGAGCGCGGCGTGCAGCTCAAGTGGCACGACCCGAGAGCCACGCTGATCGAGGGACTGATGAGTCGGGGCGACCGCCGCCTCGCACCGGTCATCGAGGCGGTGTGGCGGGCCGGCGGCACGTTCCAGGAGTGGTCAGAGCACTTCGACCACCAACGCTGGATCGATGCCATGGACGCGCACGGCCTGTCGGTGGACGACTACGTGCACCGGCACCGCACCGAGGACGAGACGTTGCCGTGGGATCACCTCTCCGCGGGCCTGCACAAGGACTTCCTGTGGCAGGACTGGCGCGACGCCCTGGACGAGGTCGGTCTCGAGGACTGCCGCTGGACCCCCTGCTACGACTGTGGCGCCTGCACCGGCTACGGCATCGAGCACATCGTGGCCTCGGCCACCCCGCCGGCGGGGGGCAGCCAAGGCACCGGCCAGGACCTGGCCCGCGGTCACGAGGTGCCGGTGGCCCTGGTCGCGAGGCCCATCACCGCAGGTGCCGGGTGAAGGTCCGCGTCCGTTTCTCGAAGCGGGGGAAGGTGCGCTTCACCAGCCACCGCGACCTGGCGCGCATGTGGGAGCGGGCACTGCGCCGGGCGGAGCTGGCCGTCGACTACACCCAGGGCTTCTCGCCCCGCCCCAAGTTGCACTTCGGGCTCGCACTGCCCACCGGAGCGGAGTCCGAGGCCGAGTACCTCGACATCGACCTCACCGACGAGGCCGACGGCACGCCCCTCGATCTCGACCCCGGGTCGTTGCCCGAGCGCCTCACCCCGTGCCTGCCCGAAGGCATCGCCGTCCAGGCGGCCGCCATCGTGGACACTGGCATCATGTCCCTGCAGCAAGCCGTCACCAGTTGCACCTGGCACCTCGAGGTCAGTGGCACGACGGCGCAAGAGGCGGCGGTGGCCGTCGAGCGAGCACTCGCCGCCGACCACCTCGTCGTCACCAGAGAGCGGAAGGGCAAGGCGGTCACCGACGACCTCCGCCCCTACATCCTCGCCCTCGCCGTCACCGACTCGACGCCCGACGGCGTCGGGCTCGAGACGGAGCTGGGCACCCAACCACGGAGCCTGCGGCCGGCTGAGCTGCTGCTGGCTCTCGACCCGCCGCTCACCGAGCGGCGGGTCTGTCGAATTCACCAATGGGTGACGCTCGACGGCGTCCGGAGTGAGCCTGTCTCCCTCGGGCCGGCCGCGTCGTCACCCCCCGCGCACGCCGAGGTGCGTGCGTCATGAGAAGGGAATCTCCCCATGTCCGAATCCAACCCTGGCGACAGCCCAGGCGCTGAGGCCACCAAAGGCCCCGGCAGTAGCTCCAACGACCCGAACGCCACGTCCAAGAACCCTGACGAGCTCCCCGAGCGCATGATCGAGGGGCGGCCCAAGTCGCCCGAGGCCGCGGCCAAGGCGTTGGTGCGGCGCAAGCCGCAGATCGGCGACACCATGCCGGCACCGCCGCCCTCGCCCGACGCCGAGCCGGGCGGCGCGCCCGCCACCGGTCGTGACTCCCGCGTGGCACGCGACGCCGGCGCCGACGGTGGCGAGAGCGGTGCGCCGCGCAAGCGTCGGCGCCGAGGCGGCCGTGGCCGCGGTGGCGGGCAGGGCGGTGGCGGCCAGGGCGGCGGCGGCCAGGGCGCCAACGCCAAGTCCGGCAAGGGCCAAGGCAACGGCAACGGTGGCCGCTCCCAGGGCGGCACCGCCGGCCGGGCCCGCACCATCCAGGGCGGAGGACGCTCGCAAGGCGGGCGCTCCCAGCCGCCCGTCGAGACCGTTGACGCGGTCACCGCCGACGGCCCCCTCGAGCTCGACGACGAGACCATGAAGAAGCGTCGTGGGCGCGAGCGCAAGGGCCGCCCCGTCGGCCGCTACCTGATGAGCGTGAGCGTGCGGCCCGCGGCCACCCAGATCGCGGTGCAGGAGGGCCGGGCGCTCATCGAGCACTACGTGTCGCGACCCTCCGACGACACCACCCAGATCCACGGCAACATCTACCTCGGCCGCGTGCAGAACGTCCTGCCCGGCATGGAAGCAGCCTTCATCGACATCGGCACACCCAAGAACGCCGTGCTGTACCGGGGCGATGTGCAGTACGACGCCGAGGACATCGAGGAGAAGGGCCAGGCCCGGATCGAGCAGATCCTCAAGGCCAAGCAGAGCATCATCTGCCAGGTCACCAAGAACCCCATCGGGGCCAAGGGCGCCCGCCTCACCCAGGAGGTGTCGCTGCCCGGCCGCTTCGTCGTGCTCATCCCGAACAGCACCACCTACGGCATCTCCAAGCGCCTCGCCGACAACGAGCGCAAGCGCCTGCGAGGCATCCTCGACAAGGCTCGGCCGAAGGGCCACGGCATCATCGTGCGCACCGCCGCGGAGGGCGTCACCGCCGAGGAGATCGAGCGCGACGTCGCCCGGCTCAGCGATCAGTGGACCCGCATCGAGGCCCTGGCCAAGAAGTCGCAGGCCCCCGCGCTGCTGTACCGCGAGCCCGACATGGCCCTGCGGGTGATCCGCGAGGAGTTCAACAAGGACTACCGGGGCATCGTCATCGATGATCAGGCGCTGTACGAGGACGTGCGGGACTACGTCGCCAGCATCTCGCCGGCCCTGGCCGACCGGGTCGAGTACTTCGACCGCTCCGCCAACGAGCTGTCGCTGTTCGAGCGCCAGCACGTGCACGAGCAGATCCACAAGGCCCTCGACCGCAAGGTGTGGTTGCCCTCGGGCGGCTCGCTCATCATCGAGCACACCGAGGCGCTCACGGTGATCGACGTCAACACCGGCAAGAACGTGGGCACCTCGAACCTCGAGGAGACCGTGTACCGCAACAACCTCGAAGCCGCCGTCGAAGTGGCCCGCCAGCTCCGCCTGCGCGACATCGGCGGCATCGTGGTGATCGACTTCATCGACATGGAGATCAAGAAGAACCGCGAGGACGTGATCAGGGAGTTCCGCGAGGCGTTGGCGTTGGACAAGACCCGGACGCAGGTGTTCGACATCTCCGAGCTCGGGCTCGTCGAGATGACGCGGAAGCGGATCGGCGAGGGGCTGATCGAGTCGTTCTCTTCGTTGTGCCCTGCTTGTGAGGGGCGTGGGTTGCAGTTCGACGCTGAGCTCTTGGATATCTAGCGTCGTTCGTTCTCGGTCACTGACCAGATCTGCGGGTCCTGACCCCGATCCGGTATCCGAAAATCGCCACGGAAAGGCATGTGGCGATCTTTCGGACCCTCCGGATCGGCGCCACCCGCAGATCCTCCCTGGTACCGCTGAGCGTTGGGGCTCCCCCTCTTGTTGGTGTAGGTAGGGGCGGGCCTTCGGCCCGCGCGGGCGTTCGCCCGCCTTGCTGCTGATCGGCCGCTCGGCGTTCGTTCTTGGCGGTTCCCTTCTGCGCCTGGCGGTCTGCCTGTCGGTTGGCCGGTTCTGCCATTGCCCAGATAGGCTCGCCTTCTTATGTATGCGGTGATCAAGAGCGGTGGCAAGCAGTACAAGGTCGAGGAGGGGGACACCCTGCTCGTGGAGAAGCTGGGTCAGGACGACGGTGACGTCGAGCTGACGCCGGTGCTGGTCGTCGACGGCGACACCATCGTCTCCGCCCCCGACGCCCTGGCCAAGGCCACCGTCTCGGCCAAGGTGCTCGGCGAGGGTCGTGGCCCCAAGATCACCGGCTTCACGTACAAGAACAAGTCGAACCAGCGCAAGCGCTGGGGGCACCGCCAGCACTACAGCAACATCGAGATCACCGGGATCAAGAAGGGCTAGCCATGTCGAAGACCAAGGGCGGCGGTTCCACACGGAACGGCCGCGACTCCAACGCACAGCGCCTCGGCGTCAAGCTCTTCGACGGCCAGGTCGTCACCCCCGGCGCCATCATCGTGCGCCAGCGTGGCACCCGCATCCACCCTGGCGAGAACGTGGGCAAGGGCAAGGACGACACGCTCTTCGCCATGGCCGACGGCACGGTGAAGTTCGGCCGCCGCAAGGGCCGCAAGCTGGTCGACGTCCTTCCCGCCGACTGAGGTCGGCGCTTGGGCCCGGCGATCGTCGGGTCCCCTCGCCCGAAGGGAGTGGCGCCACGTGCAGGCGATCGACCGGTGAGGTCGCTCGTGGCTGCAACGATGGAGGCATGACCCCCGGTGCGGCCGTCCCGCCGGTCGAGGAGTGGCCCAGGGTCCGTTGGTGGGGCCCAGGTCCGATGCGCTGGTGGTGGGTCCCGGCGGTCGCGACGGCAGTGCTGATCGCCGTGCTGAGCGCAGCCGTCCACCAGACGCTGGTCAACACGGCGACTGCCAGCGTTCCGTTTCTCGTCATCTACGGGGGGTTCTTCTGGTGGAAGCATCGGGGCTGGCGGCGCGACGCGCAAAGCGCCGAGGAGTGATCGGGCCTCTGGCGTTCAGCAGCTGAACGCCCGGAGTCATCCTCGCTCCACGCGGCGGGCTGCGCCCGCCGCCCACAAAACGGGGTGGCGGCTCGGCGAGTTGGCCACTCTCGGAAACGGGTAGCGACTCGGGGGGTGGCGCCGATCCGGAGGGTCCGAAAGATCGCCACATGCCTTTCCGTGGCGATTTTCGGATACCGGATCGGTGACAGGACCCGCCGAGTCGCGGAGCGGCACTCCGGCGTCGCGATCCGCCGAGCCGCGGGGGTGGCCCCATCGAGCTATCGCAGGACGTCGATGCCTTCCGGCAGGTCTTCTCTCGGCCAGTTGAGGTGGGCGATGGCGAGTTGGCAGGCGTAGCGGTCGGTCATGCCGGCCACGTAGCCGACGGCGGCCCTGAGAGCCTCGTCGCTGCCGCCGGGGATGCCGGCGGCGTGGTCGCCGGGCAGCAGGTTGGGGCGGTCGGCGAAGTGCTCGACCAGCGCCTGTAGCACGTTGACCACCGCCTGGCTCTGGCGCACCGATGCCGGGCGCAGGTAGACCCGCTCGTAGTTGAAGGCCCGCAGCTCGGCCAGGGCGGTGGCCAGGTCGTCGGTCATCCCGACGCGTCCCGTGGCCGCCGCGGCCTCGATCATGGCGCCGATGAAGGCCCGCAACTGGCTGCTCCGTGACGTGCCCACACGCTCACGCACCAGTGGCGGGAGCAGGTCGTAGGTGACGATGCCGGCCTGGACGGCGTCCTCGAGGTCGTGGCAGGAGTAGGCGATCCGATCGGCCCAGCTGACCACTGCCCCCTCGGGTGTGGACGGGGCCGGGCGTGACCAGGAGTGGTTGCGGATGCCGTCGAGGGTCTCGGCGCACAGGTTGAGCGGCGCGACCACGACGTCGGCACCCCACTCGGCATGGTCGAACCCGCCCGGCACGTAGGGGCTCAGGGCGTCCTCGCTGGCGTGCCCGCCGGGGCCGTGCCCGCAGTCGTGGCCCAGCGCGATGGCCTCGGTGAGGGTGGTGTTGAGCCGGCACGCCCGTGCCACTGCGGTGGCCACCTGGGCCACCTCGAGCGCGTGGGTGAGGCGGGTGCGCTGGTGGTCGTCGGGGAACACGAACACCTGGGTCTTGCCGGCCAGG
>CAZWMT010000073.1:0-19334 GCA_964635055.1 uncultured Microthrixaceae bacterium
CCGAGGGACGAGGGCGGGGCCCGAGCGGCCCGGCGACGAAGGAGCCAGGAGCGGGGAAGATGAGGCTGGTCCTCGCCACCGCCAACGCCGACAAGGTCGTGGAGATCGCGGCGATCCTCGGATCCGGCGTCGAGCTCGTGCCGCGGCCGGCGTCGGTGCCCGACGTGGTGGAGGACGGCGAGACACTCGAGGACAACGCCCGCCTGAAGGCGGTCGCCATCGTCGAGGCGACGGGGGAGGCGGCGGTGGCCGACGACACCGGCCTCGAGGTCGACGCGCTCGACGGCGCGCCCGGCGTGCACTCGGCCCGCTTCGCCGGCGAGGACGCCACCTACGCCGACAACGTCGCGAAGATGCTCGACGCGTTGGCGGACACCCGGGATCCCTCCGCTCGGCGGGCCCGCTTCCGGACGGTGGCGCTGGCCCGGTTCCCCGACGGCCGCGAGGTGATCGCCGAGGGCGTGGTCGAGGGGTGGATCGACACCGAGGCCAGGGGAGCGGCGGGTTTCGGCTACGACCCCCTCTTCATCCCCGACGACGGCGACGGTCGCACCTTCGCGGAGATGACCGCGGACGAGAAGCACGCCGTGTCCCACCGCGGCCGTGCCTTCCGGGCCCTGCGCGAGGCACTGGAAGCGGGCTGACCCGTCGACGAGCGGGTCCGGGCAACCAGGCACGCATTCCGGCTCTTCGTGCAGCAGGCCGGGCCGGCGAGGTCTGCTGCAGGAAGCACGCCGGGGGACCGCCTCACCAACCCCGAAGGTCCACCGGCCATTCGTCGACGACCTCGTCGCCGTCGACCAGCCACATCCGTTCGTGCATGGCCACCGTCGGGTCGACGTGGGCAGGGGTGAGGCGCACCCGGTCGCCGACCTGCCACGAGCGGCCCTCGTGGGGCACGAACACCACGTGCTCGTCCGAGCAGTAGAGGACATCGGCACCGTCGATGGACGGGTCGCCGTGGTCCATGCCCTGGGACTTCAGGCCGGCGTCGCAGATGGCGACCTTGTCGTTGACGGAGATGACGGTGGCCCACAGGTGCACGGCCTGGCGGAAGGGCAGGCCGAGCTTGGCGTACTCGGTGTCCATCAGGGTGTACGAGCCCGCCTGCACCTCGGTCACGAGCGTGTTGAGGTCATAGGTGCCCGTGCCCGCCCCGGAGACCACCTCGCCACCCACGTCGGCGTAGGCCCGTGCCAGCCGGGCCATGGCCACCTCCAGCAACTCGACGCGGGTGGCGCGGTCGGGGTTGAGCGACACGTGGCCCTCGTAGCCCATCACGCCCCGCACCTCGAGCCCGAGTGATCGGGCCAGGTCGGCGAGGGGGCCGGCGTCGTCGGGTTCGCACCCGCAGCGGAACCCGTTGTTCACGTCGATCAACACCTCGCGCACCCCACCCGACGCCGCGGCGCCGACGGTGGCCGCGCTGTCGACCGCGACGGTCACTCTCGCCGTGCCGCGCTCGACCACTGCCCCGAGCCGACGCGCGTCGACCACCTCGTTGGCCAGCAGCAGGTCGTCGCCCAGGCCGGCGGCGGCCATCCCCTCGACCTCACGGACGGTGGCGCAGCAGAAGCCCGGGTGGCCGGCGTCGACCAGGCGCCGCGCCAGCGCCGTCGACTTGAACGCCTTCACGTGGGGGCGCAGCGCTGTGCCCGGCCGGGCCGCGGCCATCGTGGCCACGTTGTGGTCGAAGGCGTCGGCGTCGACCAGCAGCGCCGGGGTGGTCAACTCGTCGATGTGCACGCCCGAACCGTAAAGGCTCCGGCCGGCGCTCGGGGGCCTCGTGGCTGCGCTCACGAACGCCCGAATCCGACCGGCGCGCCCGTGAGACGATGCTGCCCGTGCCGCTCGGCCGGCAGGTCCTTCGCTCATCAGCGGGCGCCGGATCCGACTCCCGGCCGACACGACAGCGAATCACGGACCCTCCTAGGATGGCGGGCTCACACGACGGCGGGTTCACACACATGGCCATTCGAGGTCGATTCCACAGCGTCCGGTCCTTCGACGGGACCCGGCTGGCTTGGACGTCGGCCGGCGGCGACGAGGGCGGCCTGGCCGTGATCCTCGCCAACGGCATCGTCTGCACGGACACGTACTGGACCTTCCTCTACCCGTACCTCGCGGAACACGGCCACAAGGTCGTGTTCTGGGACTACCGGGCGCACGGGCGCTCGCAGCCCCCGGCGAACCCCAACGAGGTCACCCTGACGTCCCACGCCCGAGACCTCTGGGCCGTGGCCGACGCGGCCGGGGTCGAGCGTGCCGTGCTGGTCGGCCACTCGATGGGCGTGCAGACGATCCTCGAGGCGTACCGCTCCTCCCCGTCCCGCGTGGTCGGCCTCGTCGCGGTTGCCGGGCCGTACGAGCACCCGGCCAGGACCTTCTACGGCGCGCCGATCCTGCAGAGCCTCCTGCCGTTCATGGAGCTGTCCGTGACGCCGGCACCGTCGCTGACGAGGGCGGTGTGGCGATCACTGACCGAGCAGGGCGACCTCTTGTACTGGTCGGGGCGCGTGGGGCGGATGATCGGTGACAACGCCTCCCGGGAGCTGATGCGCGAGTACTTCGCCCACCTCGCCACGCTCGACCCGCTGATCTGTTTCCGGATGGTCAGGGCGATGGGCGACCACTCGGCGAAGGACCTCCTGCCCGAGATCGACGTACCGTCGCTCGTCCTGGCCGGGGGCAAGGACGTGATGACGCCGCCGAACCTGGCCAGGGAGATGGCGGCGGCCATCCCCGACGCCCGCCTCGAGATCCTCCCCGACGGGTCGCACACCCTGCCCATCGACGATCCTGACCGCATCAACCACCTCGTCGACGAGTTCGTCTCCGACGTCGAACGAGGAGCAGGTGCGCGCACCCGGCGGAGGCGTCGAGGGCGGCCCCAGCCGTCGTCGTGACCGCCCCGCGCGAGCTCGCGCTCGCGCTCGCCGGTGCCGACGATCGCGCCACCGGTGCTCCTCCGTCGTGCGGGCGAGAGGACTCGAACCTCCAAGGGCGTTAGCCCACCGGGACCTAAACCCGGCGCGTCTTCCAATTCCGCCACGCCCGCGGACGTCCCTGAACCTACAGGTATCCTCATCGCCCATGGAGCCCTCACCCCTCGTCGGCCAGACCGCCGGCTTCGACCCGTCCTCCGAGATCTTCACCCGCCTCCTCAAGGAGCGGATCGTGTTCCTCGGCACCGAGGTCAACGACCAGATCGCCAACACGCTCACGGCCCAGCTCCTGTACCTCGAGGGCCAGGACCCCGACAAGGACGTCTGGCTCTACATCAACTCGCCGGGTGGGTCGGTCACCGCGGGCATGGCCATCTACGACACCATGCAGTTCATCTCGCCCGACGTGGGCACCATCTGCATGGGCCTCGGCGCCTCGATGGGCCAGTTCCTGCTGTGCGCCGGCGCCCCCGGCAAGCGCTACGCCCTGCCCCACGCCCGGGTGCTCATGCACCAGCCGTCGGGTGGCATCCAGGGCCAGGCCGCCGACATCGCCATCCAGGCCGAGCAGATGGTGTACACGAAGCAGCTGATGGCCGAGCGGATCGCGTTCCACACCGGCCAGGACGTCGACCAGATCATCGCCGACTCCGATCGTGACCGTTGGTTCACCGCGGCCCAGGCCAAGGACTACGGCATCATCGACGAGGTGATCGGCCATCGCGGCGACATGGCCGCGTCCGCCGCCGAGAAGGCCGCCAAGTAGTCGCTCCGGTGGTCGCGGGCGCGCCGACAGGGCACGCCCGGGCCTCGGCCTAGGCCCCCTGCGCCGCCGTGGTGGCGGGGGCCGACTCGGGTGCGACCGTGTCCGAGGGCACGGTGTCCGAGGGCACGGTCTCCGACGGCACCGTGTCGGTGACCGGGGGCGCGGTCGTGGCGACGCTCGGTGGCGGCACCACGCCGGTCGTGCTGGTCGCGGTGGTCCCTGCCGGCTCGAGGCTGAGGCCGCACTCCTCCTGCGCGTAGGCGTCGATGCGGGCTTGGGCCTCGTCGGTGGCGCTGGGGTCGGCCTCTCCCAGGCGGGCGACGGCCTCCTCGTCGCCCCGCGACGCGGCGATCACATCGTCGACGTAGGCGAACCGCGCCTCGACGTCGGCGCGGATCTCGTCGGGGGCGCTGGCTTCGATCTCGTCGAGCAGCTGTGCCACCCGCTCGACGTCGGCGTCGTCGGCCACGTTGAGGTCGAAGGCCTGGGTGCCGGTGTTGAACTCGGCCACCTTGGCGCAGAACGTCTCCTTGTCGGGTGTGGCGCCGTTGTCATCGGCACACGAGGCCAGAAGGCCGCCACCCAGGAGCACGACCGCCGCCGCCGTGGCGAGCGGGGAGGCACCCGGGCGGCGCCGGCGCGCTTCTCTGCTCCTGGTGGACCGCACCCTGCCGTGCTGGTCGCGGGTCGCGCCGGTCATGCCCGGGCGGCCTCGGCCCGGGACCGCAGATCGGTGACGGCGTGGGCCAGGCCTTCAGGATCGCGGTACAGCGCGCTGCCGGCCACGAGGACGTTGGCGCCGGCCGCGGCGGCCGCGGCCACCGTGGACGGGCCGATGCCGCCGTCGACCTCCACGTCGACGTCGTAGCCGCCCTCGAGCACCATGCGTCGGGCCTCGGCGATCTTGGGCTCCATGGTGGCGATGTAGGACTGGCCGCCGAAGCCGGGGTTCACCGTCATCACCAGCACCAGGTCGACGAGGTCGAGCACGTGCGCGAAGGCCGAGGTGGGGGTGGCCGGAGAGACGGCAACGGCGGCCTTGGCCCCCAGGTCGGCGATGGCCCCGAGCGTGCGGTGCAGGTGAGGGCACGCCTCGGTGTGGACGATGAGGCGCTCGCACCCGGCCTCGACGTAGCGCGCGGCCAACTCGTCGGGCGCCTCGACCATCAGGTGCGCCTCGAACGGGACGGACACGTGCGGGCGCAGCGATGCGATCACATCGGGGCCGAACGTGAGGTTGGGCACGAAGCGCCCGTCCATGACGTCGAACTGGATCCGGTCCACGCCGGCGTCCTCGAGGGCACGGCACTCGTCGCCCAGTCGGGAGAAGTCGGCCGGAAGGACCGAGGGGGCGATGAGGACGGGGCGGGCGTCGGCCATTGCCACGGAGACTACCGCCGTCTCGCTGTGCGACTGCCTCGCCGATGGCGGGCGGCGGGCGGACGGAGGGCGATGTCGGTGCCCACTCGTGGCGCTCGCCCGTGCGGCCCGGCGGCACGCGGTCGCTGGTAGGTTCGGCGGGTGCTCCGACGGCCGAGTGCCCACCGTGCCCTGGCGGTCGCGATCGTCGCCGGCGTGGCTGCCGCATCGGGCGGGGCGGTGCCCCTGGCCCGCGCCCAGCAGGCCCCGCCGCCCCTCGAGGCGGTGGCCTCGACGCCGCCCACCCCGCTGGTGGGTGACTTCGACGGCGACGGTCGATCCGATCAGCTCTGGTACGGGCCGGGCCAGGCGCCCGACCACACGTGGTACGGCCGATCCGACCGGGAGTTCAGCGGCCGGGCCACCGCGGTCTCGGGTGACTACACGCCGCTCGTGGGCGACTTCAACGGTGACGGCCGTGACGACGTCGTCTGGTACGCGCCGGGCGCGGGCGACGACTACCTGTGGCTGGCGTCGTCGGGGCGCCGCTTCGTCGGGCGCTCGCTCACGATCGACGGCACGTTCGCGCCGTTCGTCGGCGACTTCGACGGCGACCGCAGGTCCGACGTCTTCTGGTTCTCCGGAACGGGCGCCGATCAGGTCTGGTACGGCACCGGCGGCGGCGGGTTCGCGGGCCGATCGGTGTCGGTCACCCGCCCCTACGAGCCGGTGGTCGGTGACTTCGACGCCAATGGGACGTCCGACGTGCTGTGGTACGGGCCGGGCGACGCACGCGACTTCCTGTGGCGAGGTACCTGGTCACGGACGTTCCTCGGCTCCGCGTTGCGGGTCGGTGGTGAGTACACCCCCGTGGTCGGGGACTTCGGAGGCGACGGGCACGACGACGTCTACTGGCACCGCGACGGCACGGCGAAGGACATCCTGTGGACGGGACGCCGTGGCGGCGGCTTCGAGGGCTCCGCCACCGCGTCGGCGGGGACCGACCCACCCTTCGTGGGCGACTTCGACGGCAACGGCGCCGCCGACCTGGGGTGGAACAACGCCGGCACCGTGGACGATCACCTGTGGTACGGCGGCCCGGGTGGCTTCGACCGACGCCCGCTGGCCGTGAACGGCTCCTACGACCCGACGATGGGCGACTTCGACGGCGACGGCCGAGACGACATCTTCTGGTTCGCCCCCGGCGATCCCCGGGACGCGCTGTGGTTCGCGGCGGCGGGGCGCACCTTCGCCTCGCGCCCAGCCACGCTCGACCCACTTCCCGGCGCCGCCGCCCCGTTCCGTCAAGCGACGTGGGCGACCCAGTTCGACCCCTACGGGTACGTGGCCCACGCCCTCGGGCCGACACCGCCCGATCAGTACGGACGCCAGTTCGGGTACACGAGCAGCCGGGAGGCCTTCGAGTACAACTACCAGCGCGGCTTCCGGGTGTTCGAGAGTGATTGGGTGCGCCTCGCCGACGGCACCGTCTTGGCCGCGCACAACGGCACCGAGCGCCGCTACGGCCTGCCGGCCGGTGTCTCGTTCGCGCAGGCCACCCGCGAGCAGCTGTCGGGCCGTTACACGGTGGGCGGCTCGAACGGCCGGGAGGCCGTGGACTTCACGCCGTTGTTCGCCGCCGACCTGGTGGACCTGGTGCGCACGCACCCGGACGCGTACATCGTCCTCGACACGAAGTTCGCCCACACCGACATCGTGCGCGAGTTCGTGCGCCTGACCGCAGGCCAGACGGACCTCATGGACCGCCTGGTGCCTCACGTCGCCGGCCAGAGCGACCTCGACGCCTACCGGGCGCTGTACCCCATTCGCAACTACGTCGTGGCGCTCTACCGCACGCAGGCGTTCAACCGGTTCGACGACGACGCCGTGGTCGAGTTCGTGCGCCGCAACCGTGCGCCGGCCGTGATGATGTGGTTCGGGCGGCGCGACCCCGCACTGTCGCTCAGTGCCAACATGGCCCAGCAACGCCGGTACACACCACAGTTCGTCGCACGCCTCCGAGCCGCCGGCGCGGTGGCCTACGTCCACTCGATCACCAACACGGACACGACGCAGGCCTTCGCCGCGCTGGGGATCGGCGTCTACTCGAACGGCCCGCTCCCGCCGTTCGACATCGAGCCCGCACCGATCGAGCCGAACCTGGGCGGTGAGCCGTTGGCGTGACGTGGTGAGCGCGGAGGTGGTGAGCGCGACGGCGCCGGGTGGATCACACGAGTGGGCCCCCTGGGATTCGAACCCAGAACCTGCAGATTAAGAGTCTGTTGCTCTGCCGTTGAGCTAGAGGCCCGTCAGTGAGCGACCCAGCATAGGCGGGCGGCCACCCGGCGCCGCCCGCTTTGGCCGGATCGCCCGTCAGGTGCCCGTGTCGGAGGCGGGGGGAGGGGCAGGGGTGGTACCGCCGTCGGGGCTGTCGTCGTGGCCGCCGCCGGTCGGTGCTGTGCCGGTCGGTGCCGTGCTGGTCGGCGCCGTGCCGACCTGCGTGGCCCCCGCGGTCGCCTCGACGGCGCGGGCGCCGTTGCCCGACCCGTCGCCGCCATCGGCGCCCTCGTCGTCGTCGAAGTCGCCGCCGGCGGCGCCCGCCCCGTCACCCCGGGCGAGTGCCTGCATGAGCATGGCCCCGACACCCCCGAGGATCCCGGAATCCGACCCGACCTGGATGTCGGGGACGATCTTCACGTGGCCGGCGGCCACCTCGCGCAGGGCCGCGACCAGAGCCGTCTGCTCGGCGCCGATGGCCCGCCGCTGGGCCTCGAAGCCCTTGGCCCGGGCCAGCCCCAGCGCCTCCTCGGCGACGGCGCCGGCCTCACCGAGGGCCCGCGTGCGGGTGGCCTCGGCGTTGCCCGTGGTGGTGATCACGGCCGCCTCGCCCTCGGCGCGTGCGCTGGCGGCTTGCGCCCGGGAGCGCTCGATGTCGACCGACACGTTGGCCTGGGCCAGTTCGGCCTGCATGTCGGCGACCCCACGCTGCTGCTCGAGGCTCACGCGGGCCTCCTGCGCCGACCGTTGCTGGGCGAAGGTGGCCCGCTCCTGCGAGGCGATCTCGCGGCTAGTCAGCACCTCGACGAGATCGGGCGGGAACACCACGTCCTGGATGTAGACGCCGCGGGTCTCGACCTCGTACCGCGAGAGGTAGGACTGGATGTACTGCTCGGCGGCAGCCTGCACCTCGTCGCGCTTCTCGATGAACTCGGTGGCGCCCAGGGTCTGCAGCTTGTTCCGGAAGTAGTTGCCCACGGCCGACTGGAGCACCTCGTTGACCAGGTTGGCCATCGTGCCCACCATGGAGATGACCTTGGGGGCGCGCGTGTCGGGCACGTGGATCTGCACCTGGAGGTCGATACTGAACGCGAAGGCCTCCTTGCTCTTGGCGTCGATGGGCGCCAGGCGGGCGTCGAGGCTGTGGGCCTCGCTGGTCATGTGCGACCAGTTGAGCGTGAGGATCGACGTGGGAACGATCTCGGCCTCGTAGATGCGGGGGTTCAGCGTGTACTTGCCCGTTCGCAGCGGCTCCGACCAGATTCCCTGGTGGCCGGGCTTGACGATCGAGCCGAACTTGAACTCCTCACCCGAGGTGTCCTCGGTCGGGAGGCCCACGTACGACTTGATGACCGCCACCTCACCCTGGCGTACGACGAGCATCTCCCGGAGCTCGACCCGCACGAGGAACGGGTTGAGCAGGTACGAGCCGTAGAGCAGGGGGTCGTGCTGCAGGCCGATGCAGCCCCCGTTGGCGAGGAACGCCTGGTAGTCCTGGTAGTTGTCGTGCAGGTCGTTCTTCGAGCGCAGCACGGCCTGGATGACCTGGGTGGGAGAGCCACCCGTGGGCGAGCTCTCCATGGCGGTCACGTCGTTGAAGGCCCCGATGCGGCTGGCGATGTCGCCCGAGGGCGGGCCCTCGAGGGTGGTCACCACACCGACGATGTCGCGGTCGCCCTGGGGGGTGATGTGCACCACTCGCAGCACGGCCGGGTCGACCTGGCGGATCGCGGCGCCGGTGGCCTCGGAGACCACCTTGCCGAAGGTCGCGTCGGACGTGAGCACCACGAAGCCGACCGGGTGGATGGGGGCAGTGGTGCCGGGAGGCAGCACCGGGCGCTGGACACCGCGCTGGCCGCCGTGGGACAGGAACGTGCGCACGTCGGCGAAGCTGCCGAACTCGGGGCGGTAGGCCGCGGACTTGGCGCCGGTCGGGAGGGCCGCGCCCACCTGGCCGATGACGAGGCCGATGTGGTTCGGCGGCACCTGGACCCACGGGTAGCGCTCGACGCGATAGATCGGCCAGAGCTTCACCCGCAGGCCCGGCATCAGCAGGTCGGCCTGGTACCCGGCCTCGCCGTTGAGGGCGATCATCTGATCGCCCTCGAGCTTGCGCCCGATCCGCTTGGTGACCAGGCCCACCTCTGACGGGCCGATCGAGTGGAAGCTGCGCAGCAGGCCGATCAGCACCAGGAAGGCGATGACGCCGACGACGGCCAGGGCTACAAGGATCATGGGGTCACGCCTCTCGCTGGCGGGCCCGGACGGGCCCGGTGGGACGGCGGCCCACCGGCCTCAGCCGCCGAAGACGTCGTCGTTGGCCAAGATAGCGAAGCCGAGGTGCAGGCGTCCCCTCACCACGCCCCGGTCGGTGCGCACGTCCACGCGGGCGCCGGGGACGAGCACCGGCTCCAGCCCATCGGCCGTGGGTGTCCCGGTGGCCGAGCCCACCTCGACCAGCGCATGGGACTCGAGCCGCTCGGAGCGCCACAGCCGCTCGTCGTAGTCGCTCGTCACGAAGTACCCGCGGTGCGGGTTGAAGACGTCCTCGATCACGCGGGACGCCGAGCCGTCCTCGACCCGCAGGACGAGCCGGCGTGCGGTGCTGGTGGACCGGCCGCCCCGCTGGACCGCAGCGGCCACCTCACGCTCGGGGAACAGGCCCAGGGTGAGAATGACGCCGGCCGGCACCTCACGTGTGTCGATCTGCCCGGCGGCCCGGAACCGGAGGGCCAGCGCCCGGTGCTCGCCCTCCTGTCGCACCTGCTCGAGGCGGGCGTCGCGCTCCACCTGGAGGAACGCACGGATCTCCTCGTCGTCGTAGGCCCGCTCGATCACCGCCCACTGGGCCTCCGCCGGCAATCGATCGAAGACCGACCGCGCCACCTTGGCCCGCTCGGCCCCGGGGAAGCGCTCCAGGGCCTCGACGATCGAGTCGGCACCCGACGCGTCGTCGGCCACGACGCGCTCGACCTCTTGGCGGATCTCCCGGGCGAGAGCCAGGTACGGCTCGAGGTCGTCGAGCTCGACGAGGCGCCGCGTGAGCTCGTCGTGCTCGCGCGCCACGCGCGCCCGGTCGTCAGCCACGGCGCCATGATGGCAGCCGGTCGACGGCCCTGGCCTCGGCGAGCGCCCCCGGCAGGATTCGAACCTGCGACCTTGTCATTAGAAGTGACCTGCTCTGTTCCGCTGAGCTACGGGGGCGGGACGCGACCATCCGTCGTCGCTGACCGTGGTGCGACGATACTGGTGAGCAGCCGGCGGTGATACTGGTTACCGCAACCGTGCGAACGGCGGCCGAGGAGAGGAAAGCAGCTGGTGCGCAACAGCAGGCAACGCAACAGCGGGCGCTGGGCGGCCGTGGTGATCGTGCTCACGCTGTCCCTGGCCGCGCCCGCGCTGGCCCAGGACGCCACGGGCGGCCCCGAGGTCGTCGTGCCCACCGACGTGCCCACCGACGTGCGCCCGGTCACCGGCGACTTCAACGCTTCAGGTCGCGACACCGCGTTCTGGTACAGCCCCTCGTCGGTCGACCGTCGGTGGCAGGGCAAGACCGACCGCACCTTCGCCGAGATGGAGCCCTCGGTGATCGGCGGCGACGCCCGGCCGTTCTCCGGCGACTTCAACGGCGATGATCGGGCGGACATCTTCTTCTACGGGCCCGGTGGCCAGGCCGACAAGATCTGGTACGGACGCAGCGACAACACCTTCGCCGAGGCCACGGCGGTCGTGGCGGGCACCTTCAACGCGGCCCTCCCCGGGGACTTCAACGGCGATGGTCGCACCGACATCGTCTGGTACAAGCCCGGGTCGACGACGTTGGCGCGCGCGAACGCGGACGGCACGTTCACGGTCACGCCCCTCGGCGTCACGAACACCTACACGCCGTTCGTGGGCGACTTCAACGGCGACCGCCGTTCCGACATCTTCTGGTACCGCCCGGGCACCGGCTCCGACCGGATCTGGTACGGGCGTTCCGACTACTCGTTCACGGGTGTGGCCATCCGCGTCGACGGCACCTACGTCCCACTCGCGGGCGACTGGGACGGCAGTGGGCGCACCGACATCTACTGGTACAAGGCCGGCTCCGGGCAGGACTACGCCTGGTTCGCCACCTCGAGCGGCTTCACCAGCGTGAAGCTCGGCGCCAACGGCACCTACAAGCCCTTCGTCGGTGACTTCGACGGCGACCACCGGTCGGACATCTTCTGGTACGGCCCTGGCCCCGCCCACGATCTCACCTGGTTCGGGCTGGCCAATCGAACGTTCCTGCTGGGCCCCGCCATCAGCGCCTGAGCCTCGGCCCAGGTGGCAGACGTCAGGTCACGGTGTCGACGACCGACGGCGGTTGTCCGGCGGCGAGGGCGGCGCGTTGACCGTGCCCTGCTCGCGGTGGTTTAGCATCACCCGGTGGCTCTGACAGAGCGCCTCGCCGGCGCCCGCCCCGACCCGGCGAGTCGCGCCGAGGGGCGGCCCGACGACGGCGTGCTCCGCCCGCCCGACACCCTGGCCGCGGCGGCCCGGCGTGTCCGATCCGGCGACCTTCGCCCCCTCGCCGGCCTGCTGCTGTTCGTGACGTTCGCGCTCACCCCGGTGCAACTCGAGCGCATCGGCCCCCACATCACGCTGGCCGACGTCACCCTCGTGGGCGCGGCCCTGTGCGCGGTGCTGTCGGTGCACCGATGGCGCCCGGTCGACGCCATCATCTCGCCACGCCTGCTCCTCGGGCTCGCCCTGATGGCGGTCGGCGGGGCGTTGGGCCTGCTGTTCGCCGGGGCCGGCGCCACCAGTCCGATCATCCCGTCCGAGGTCTCCGACGCGCTGTCCACCTTCGCCCGCGAGAACTACTCACCCAGCTCGGCGAGCAGCGCCGAATTGCTGCTGCGGCTCGCCGGCGTGGTGGTGGTGTGCTTCGTGGCGGTGTTGGGCACCGATCCCTCGCCTCGCCTCCTGCGTCGGTGCCTGTCGGTGTACGTGGTGACGGCCACGGTGTCGGCGGCCGTCGGCGTCCTCGCGGTCACCACCTCGTTGCCACTGTCCGACTACGAGAGCGGGGTGGGTCGTGCCACCGGCCTGGCCGGCAACGCCAACGTGTTCGGGGTGGTGACCGCCATCGGGGCGGTGTTCGCCGCCGCCCTCGCCGCGCTGATCACCACCAGCCGCCACCGGGCGCTGTACACCGTCGCCGCCGCGGTCCAGGTCCTGGGCATCGCCTATTGCGGCTCACGGGGTGCGCTCGTCGGGGTCGCGGTGGGCCTCGCGGTGGTCGCCGTGCACCTGGTGCGTAACGGCCGGGTGGGCGCCGTCGCCGTGGCCGGCGGTGTGGTCGTGGTCGCGCTGTTGATCGCCGTGACGGGGCTGGCCAGGGTCCCGACCATCGACCGGATGTTGCTGCGCACCGACACCCGCGCCAGCTCGCTCAGCGTCGAGTCGACCGACGTGCGGGTCGAGCTGTTCAGCCGCGCCCTCGACGACCGGGGCCTCGAGAGCCTCGTCGTCGGCTCGGGCCTGCGTGAGCAGCCGGCCACCTCGGTGCACAACGGCCACTTCGAGGTCTGGCTCGGACTCGGCGCACTGGGGGTCGCCGGCTGGTTGCTCGTCTGCTTCCTGACGTGTGCCCCCGCGGTGCGCATGGCCGGGCGCCGAGACGAGCTGGACGAGCGGGAGTCCGTGCGCTTCGCGGTCAGCGCCGCCTTCGTGGCCTTCGTGGTCACCGCCCTCACGGTCAACAACATCTGGAACCGCTACCTCTGGCTGCTCGTCGCCATCGTGGCGTTCCTGGGGTCGGCGCGGCCGCCCGGGTCGTTCTTCCCCGTCGACCCGCGCCGGCGACGCCATGTGGTGGGTGCGCTCATGGTGGCGTCGTTCGCGCTCATGCCGATCGTCGGGCTGCGGCTGACCAAGACGGTGTCGGGTGCCGACGTGCCGCTGGCACTGGCAGCCGGCCTGCTGCTGCTGTGGGGCCCGTTCGGTCGCTCTCCCCGGCGGCTCGCCCCTCGCCTGCTGCGCGTGGGAGCGGTCGTGCTGGCCGTCGGCGCGGTGGCCAGCCTGGCGTTCGCGCCGACACCACTGAGCAGCGGCGTGCTCCACGGGCGGCTGCTGGTGACCATGGCGATGTGCTGGGTCGTCGTGGCGTGGTGGGACCCCGACTGGCACGAGGTGCGCCGGCTTCTGCAGGCGTTCATCGCCGGCGCCGCGGTGTCGGCGCTGTGCGGGGCGTTCTCGGCCATCACCCTCACGTCGTTCAGCGCGTCGTGGCGCGACGTGGCCAACGGCACCGATCGAGCCACCGGCCTGACCGGGAACCCCAACCATCTCGGTGTCTACTGCGCCCTCGCCGTGGTGATGGCCTGCGTGCTGGCCGCGCACGAGCGCCGCTGGCTGCCCTACGGGGTGGCGCTCGTGCCGCTGGTCGCCGCCATGTTGTGGAGCGGCTCGCGCAGCGGGATCGTCGCGGTGGTGGCGGCGATGATGTTCCTCGCCGTCCACGTCGTCCGCATGGGCAAGGGTCGATGGGTCGCCGCGGTCGGCGGCGTGGTGCTCTTGGTGTTCGCCCTGGGCTTCGCCAGCCTGGTGCGCGTGCCGGTGATCGACCGGGTGCTGCTGCGCACCGACACCGAGCAGAGCCAGTACTCGCAGGTCTCGACCGACGCACGGGTCTCCCTCGCCCGCGAGCGCCTGGACGAGGCGGGCACGGACTCCTTGCTGGTCGGCAACGGCATGGTGAACCGGTCGACGACGGGCCCCCACAGTGGCCATCTCGAGATCTGGGTGGGTCTCGGCCTGCTCGGCGTCGTGGGGTGGCTGCTGATCGCCCTGTCCACCATCCGACCCGCGTTCGGGCTCACGTGGTCGAGGCGACGGCTCGAGGGCCGCGCGCTGGTCCTCTACGCCGTCGCCCTCACCTTCGTGGCCCACATGGTGCTGGCCTGCTTCCTCGAGCACATCTGGACCCGCTACATCTGGCTCCTGGTGGGCTTGAGCGCCGTGCTGGCGTCACCCGGCGCGGACGGCGACGACCGCCACGACGACGACCGCCATGCCGATGCGATCGCGGAGGGCGACGACAACCACGACCCCGGCGCACGCGACGACGGGGCGGCCTCGCCCCTCGACCTGCGAACCGACGGCAGGGAGTCGGCGGACGGGCGCGGGCGGGTGGGGCCGAGGAGCGGGTGACGGGGATCGAACCCGCGTCATCAGGTTGGAAACCTGAGGCTCTGCCATTGAGCTACACCCGCGAGGCCAGCGACGGTAGCCGCGGCGATGGCCGGACGGCACCTCATTCGGGCCGGCCGGTCGCGTGGTGGCGTTCGGAGGGCCGGGTGTCGCGCACATAGACTCCCGGTGAACCGACGGGGGGAGCAGCATGGGAGTTCCGACCAGACGAGCGTCACTGTCCGTCGTGGTGGTGCTGGCCACCGCGCTCGCGGGTGGGGGCGTGGCGGTCGGCCAGGGTGGGCACGGACCGCCTCCGGGGGCGCCCGAGGCCGCGGTCGAGACCGCGGGTGGGACCACGCTGAAGTGGACCACCGAGGCCATCGCCCGTGACGGCACCGCCCCCGTCGCCGACCCCGTCACCGCCTGCGGCTCCGATCAGTTCACCTACCTGAGCGAGCTGCTCGAGCATCCCGCGCCGCAGTACGAGGTGCCGGCCCACTGGGGCGACGTGGTACCCGGGGGCAAGCAGGTGATGGTGGCCGGCACCGTGCAGAGCAGCTCGTTCGGCTCCGGCGACCTGCCCTTCGACCACGTGTTCGGCAGCGACTTCAACATGGACGTCGGGGTCGACCCCCAGTACGCCGCCTTCACCCAGCAGGCGGGGCAACCGAGCGAGCTGCCGATGCACGTCGAGCTCGAGGAGGGCCTCTTCCCCCACGTGCGCAGCGCGCCGGGCCCGGCGACCGGCGGCTCCTGGAACGACATGTCCGACGCCGCCCGCCAAGGGGTGCAGCCCGGGTACTTCCCGGTACCGGGCGACCGGGTGATCGTCATGGGTCGGTGGATCCTCGACTGCGGGCACGACAACTACTTCACCGAGCTCCATCCCATGACCTTCATGGCGTGGTCACACGTCGACGGCGACCGCACGGTGGTCAATTTCTTCTACAACCCCTACCGGGTGGGGCAGCGCTACCACCCCGACCCGACGTTGGCCACGCAGGTGAACCAGCCCCTCACCCGGGGTGGCATCTTCAGCGTCGACACCGTCCAGTACCTGATCGCGTCGATCAACCGCCTGCAGGACCGTGGCCAGTCGCCCTACTGCTGTCAGGACCACATCGACATCAACGTCCTGCTGCAGGCCCTGCGGACCCGGCCCTCGCCGTTCAAGGTGTGCGCACCCGAGGGCACGGAGGGAACCCGCGTCAAGCTGCGCTACGACATCGTGGCCAGGCCCGGCGTGCGCATCACCTCGTCGCTGCAACCGTCCAGTGGGTGCGCGACCCTCGACTTCCGTCTCGGATCGAGCGTCACGCGTGACCCCGTGCGTAGGACGTGCACCGACGACTGGGACTTCCTCGAGGCCGCCGCCGGGGAGGAGGCGGGCACGGGGGTGATCGACATCCGGGGGCAACTGAAGGACTACGTGGCCACCCAGTACGAGCCCCGCGTCGACGTCGACCCCACCCAGACCTGTTACGACCCGCTCCAGGGCCCGCAGGTGCTCGACGAGCCCACGGGTCGGCGCATCCGCACGCGTGACGTGTCGCACCCCTTCTACGGGCGCATCGTGGTCTACCGGCAACCGTGACCCACGCACCGCGCCCCACGGCCCGTACGGTCGGGCTGCTCGCGGTGGTGGCGTTGGTGGCCGGCTGCTCCGGGTCGGGTCCCGGGCCCGATCCCGCGGACGGCGGCGCCGGCCTGACCGCGACACCCTCGGCGCACTGCGCCTCCGACCACGGCCAGTACGACGGCCTGCGCGCCTACCTGGCCGAGGAGGCGGCCTCCGAGCCGTGGGTCGGGCGGGTCGCGGTGTGCGCCGGCGGCACCATCGAGGTCGACGTCGCCGCCGGCGACGGTGCCGACGCCTCCCGCGAGGCCATCGAGGTGTGCGAGGTGGCGGCCGGGTACCTCATCACCAACCCGCCGCCGCCCGAGCGGGCCGGCGCGCCGAACCCCCGAGAGGTGGGGATCATCGTGACCGACACCGACGGCTCGCCCGTGGCCCTCGGCGCCGAGGACGAGCTGTCGGCGGTGCGAGGCGGCGACGAGGAAGCCGAGCGCGAGGAACGGGAACGGGAACGGGAGCGTGAACGAGAAGGCGAGCAGGAAGCGGCTGCCGAGCGCGGCGACGGCTCGGGCGCCGAGGCCGCGGCGCGCGAGCCGGAGCCGTTCCGCTGCTTCGATCCCTTCGCCTGACGTCGGGGAGGCGGGATTTGAACCCGCGACCCCCTGCTCCCAAAGCAGGTGCGCTGCCTAGCTGCGCTACTCCCCGTGGTCGCAACCCTACCGAGCCGGCGCCGTCATCCCGGACGCGATACCGGGTGGGTCGCTGCCCCGCGTGGACCGGAGCGCGACCATGCGATGGGGTCGCCGAGCAGACCGTTACACTCGGGCGCCTGTGAAGACGAGCGTCGAGACCCTCGAGGGCAACAAGGTCAAGCTTTCCGTCGAAGTCGACGAGGACGAATTCGAAGCGGCGGTCGACTCGGCGTTCAAGCGCATCGCCCAGGAGATCAAGATCCCCGGGTTCCGGCCGGGCAAGGCGCCCCGCAAGCTGCTCGAGGCCCGCCTCGGCCCCACCGTCGCTCGCGAGGAGGCCCTTCGCGAAGCGGTGCCCGGTTACTACGCCGACGCGGTGCGCGAGCACGATGTCGACGTCATCGCCGCCCCGGAGATCGACATCACCGACGGCGAGGAGGCCGGGCCCGTCACGTTCGACGCGGTGGTCGAAGTGCGCCCCCAGATCACCGTCGAGGGCTACCGCGAGCTCGAGGTCGAGATCCCGTCTCCGGTGCCCACCGACGAGGAGATCGACGCCCAGATCGAGCGCCTGCGTGAGCAGTTCGGCGAGCTCGAGACCGTCGAGCGCCCCGCCCGCGAGGGCGACCACGTGCTGATCGACATCGTGGGCTCGGTGGACGGTGAGCCCGTGGAGGGCCTCACCGCCGACGACTACCTCTACCCACTCGGGAGCGGCGGGATCGTCCCCGAGATCGACGCCCGGCTCACCGCGGCCAAGGTCGGCGACATCCTCGAATTCGACGCCGACCACCCGGACCCCGACGAGGACGGCTCGCTGCACTTCCGCATCCTCGTCAAGGAGGTCAAGGAGAAGGTCCTGCCCGAGGTCACCGACGAGTGGGCCAACGAGGCCTCCGAGTTCGACACCGTCGAGGAGCTGCGGGCCGACTACCTCGAGCGCATGACCACGGTGCGTGCCGCGCAGGCGCAGATGGCGGCCCAGACCCGCACCGCCGAGGCGCTCGCCGCGCTCGTCGAGCTCGACGTGCCCGAGGCCATGATCACCGCCGAGATGCAGGAGCAGCTCCAGAACCTGGCGTTGCGGCTGCAGGCCCAGGGCATGGACCTCGAGCAGTACGCGGCGATCACCGGCCAGGACCCGGAGTCGATGGTGGCCGAGCTCCGCGAGGGCGCGGTGTCGTCGGTCAAGGTGGACCTGGCGCTCCGGGCCATCGCCGACGCCGAGGACATCGAGGTGGGCGACGACGACCTCGACGCCGAGTACGAGCGTCTCGCCGAGCGCTTCGGCGAGACCGTCGACGACGTGCGTCACCAGTTCGAGCACCACGCCGGCACGTCGGTGATCCGCTCCGACCTTCGCAAGCGGGCGGCGCTCGAGTGGCTGGTCGCGCAGGTCACGCTGGTCGACGCCGAGGGCGCACCCATCGACCGGGCGGCCCTGGAGCCGCCGGAACCATCCGCACGCCACGACGAGCCCGACGGCGCCGGCGAAGACGCACCCGGCGGCGATCCCGCGGTTGGCGCCGCCGACGATCCCGCACCGACCGACCCCACCGCCTCCCATCCCGAGGGGCCCGAATCCACAGAAGAGGACGCCTCGTGATCGAGCCCATCCGCAACTACCTCGTCCCCACGGTCGTCGAGCAGACGAACCGGGGCGAGCGCGCCTTCGACCTCTACTCGCGGTTGCTCAAGGAGAACATCATCTTCCTGGGCACACCGATCGACGACACGGTGGCCAACCTGATGTGCGCCCAGCTGCTGCACCTCGAGTCCGAGAACCCGGACAAGGACATCAACATCTACATCAACAGCCCGGGTGGCGACATCACCGCCCTCCTCGCGATCTACGACACGATGGCCTACGTCAAGCCCGACATCGCCACCATCTGCTTCGGGCAGGCGGCGTCGGCCGCGGCGGTGCTGCTCGCGGCGGGCACCAAGGGCAAGCGCATGGCCCTGCCGCACTCGCGGGTCCTGCTGCACCAGCCGTACGGGCAGGCCGGCGGCCAGGTCTCCGACATCGAGCTGGTGGCCAAGGAGATCCTGCGCATGCGCACGACACTCGAGTCCATCCTGTCCGACTGCACGGGACAGCCGATGGAGAAGATCAACGTGGACACCGACCGCGACTTCGTGATGAGCGCGGACGAGGCGAAGGACTACGGCATCATCGACGAGGTGATCTCCGCCCGGGAGCTGGCTGAGAACAGCGGCCCCATCCAGGCGGTCAACTCCTAGGCGACGACGAGAGCACCGGGGGAGGAGACGAGGTGGCCAAGTTCGGAGACGGGGGCGAGCTCCTGAAGTGCTCGTTCTGCGGGAAGTCGCAGAAGCAGGTCAAGAAGCTGATCGCCGGTCCAGGGGTCTACATCTGCGACGAGTGCATCGACCTGTGCAATGAGATCATCGAGGAGGAGCTCTCCGAGACCTCCGAGCTGCGCTTCGACGAGCTGCCGAAGCCTCGGGAGATCTATCAATTCCTGAACGACTACATCATCGGTCAGGAGCAGGCCAAGAAGATCCTGTCGGTGGCGGTGTACAACCACTACAAG
>CAZWMT010000074.1:0-17639 GCA_964635055.1 uncultured Microthrixaceae bacterium
GGTCCGACGAGGGTGTCGCCGAAGAAGTCGGCCCGCAGCGGCGCCGAGGCGCGGGCGAACTCCTCGTTGAGCACCACGCTCTCCATGGTGGAGAGGCCCTTGCCGCCGTACTCGGTGGGCCAGGAGGCGCAGATCCAGCCGCCTGCGTAGAGCTTCTCGGTCCAGGCCGTGTTGAACGCGGCCCGCTCCTCCCCCGTGAGCTCGAACCCCTCGTCGAACCACCCCTCGGGCAGGTTCTCCTCCAGCCACGCACGGATCTCGGTGCGGAAGGCCTCGGCCTCAGGTGGGTACGTCAGGTCCATGCCCTCATCTTGACCAACCGGTCAAGTTCTCACAACACCTCCCACAGCGCCGAGATCGGAACTGCGGCAAGGCGGTCACCGAAGGGAACGGTGTCCTGGCCGCTGTAGAGAACGACCCCACCGGCGAACAGGGGCCCGAGGCGCTCGGCCAGGAGCCGTAAGCCCCGGAAGTCGGAGGAGCGAGCCGTCGCCGATGCCTTCACCTCCACCGCGGTGACCTGCCCCGTCCGGGCCTCGAGCACCAGGTCGACCTCCGCGCCCGCTCGGTCGCGGAAGTGATACGACCGCGCGTCCGTGTTCGACCACGACAGTTGCTTGCCAATTTCGGTCACCACGAACGATTCGAGCAGGCATCCCGCAGCTGAGGCCGATCCCGCGAGCGACTCGGGGTCCACGCCGATCAGGTGTGCCGCCAATCCGGTATCCGCGAGGTGCAGCTTGGGCCGATGACTCACCTTGCTGGTGAGGTTCCGCGACCACGCTGGCAGCAACTGCACGAGGAAGACGGTCTGGAGGTGCGCGAGGTAGGTACCCACCGTCCGGTACGGCAGGCCCAGGTCCTCAGCCACGTCCTTGGTGTTGAGCACCCCCGCCGTCCTCGCCGCGCACAGACGCAAGAGTTGCGGCATGACGGCAAGCCGCTGGACGTCGGCGACGTCGGCGACCATGCGCTCCACCACCGTGGTGGCGTAGTTCGCGAACCAGGCCTGACGTCGGCGACCGTGGCGGAGGAGTGGCTCGGGGAACCCGCCTGCGCAGAGGCGATCGAAGTAGTCACGCCGTGTGTGTGCCGATCGGATCGCGAGGGCGGGATCCCAGGCGAAGAGCGCATCGACGAAGCCCTCGCGCCGCCGCGCCAGCTCTCCTTGCGACAGCGGGGCCAGGTCGACGATCTCGACCCGCCCCGGAAGGGATGCCCCCATCTCCGGGACGGACAGCAGTCGAGTCGATCCTGTGAGGATGAACCGTCCAGGTCGACGGTCTCGGTCGACCTGCGCCTTGATCGCTGGCAGCAATTCGGGAACACGCTGAACCTCGTCAATGATGAGCGGGCCCTGCCGATCGACGAACGAAGCCGGGTCCTCGATCGCCGCTTCACGCTGACTCAGGTCATCGAGCGTCACGACCGTCGTTGCCGGCGTCCCTCTGAGCAAGCTGGTGACCAGCGTGCTCTTCCCCACCTGACGCGCGCCGTTGACCGCGACCACCGGAGTGTCCTCGAGGGCCTCCAGGAGCCGATCGAGGCAGAACCTGTCGTAGAGGCCAGTAGCGGGGGTCGCTGCCATTTCGTCCCCATCATACTGCTATTTCGTCCCCCTGGTCCTGCTATTTCGTCCCCCTGGTCCTGCTATTTCGTCCCCTCAGCCGTGCTCCTTCGTCTCAGCGCACCAGGACGAACCCGGCCAGAAACCAGAGCGCGACGCTGACGTCGACCCTCGTGCTGCCGCCTACGTCGATGTTGTGGAGGGTGCCGTATCGACGCCCGGCACCCCGGTGGCGGGCGCCTCTGGCTCCTTCGGCAGCGCCTCGGCGGCGGGCGCCGCCGCCTTCTTCTTCTTGGGCGGGGGCACGCCCACCTTCACCGACCTCTCGGCGAAGTCGGGCCAGCGCCGGCGGCTGACGATCGAGAGGCGCCGCATCAGGTCGATGGCGCCGGGGTCGGAGTCGCCGGGGCGGGCCAGGATCGACCCGTCGTCGATCATGCGGGTGATGATCTCGCGGCCGAGGTCGGTGCGGATGACCGTCAGGGTCCAGTCGTTGTTCTCGCCGATGCCACCGGTGGAGATGTCGGCGTGCTCGGCGGCGAAGTCGGGGCACATCTTGCAGCCCTCACGGGTCCAGGCGTGGCACTCCTTGAGGTTGATCTCGTGGTAGTCGCCGTTGCGCATCCAGATCTGGAAGACGCCCTTGATGTTCATCTTCACCATGTCCTGCTTCTTGAGGCCGTACTTGGCCTCGAAGAGCTCCGGGAAGATGGCGTCGTCGAAGGTCTTCGAGCAGAGCAGGCCGATGTTGAAGATGAAGGGCTTGCCCGCCTTGCCCACCTTGCGGTGCCACATCACCGGTGGGACCGACGACTGGCAGCTCATCCCGACGAGGGCGAGCTTGGAGAAGCCCTGCTCGAGGGCGTCGTCGACCGCCAGGGTGTTGGCCGAATAGGTGTAGCGGCTGCCGGCCGAGGCGAGCACCTGCTCCTTCGTGCTGGCCACGCCGGGGACGGCCTTCCACGACGTGCCGTCACCCTCGAGGAACGAGGTGAGCGCGGCGTCGATGTAGCCGTGGTCGAGCGCCCAGATGAGCAGGGCCGACACGAGGCCGCCGTCCTGGCCCATCTTGTGGACGTAGTCGTCGCTGGCCCGGGTGAGCATGACGTCCTGGTAGATGCCCGACATCTCGTCGTCGGCCCGGGTGCGGGCGAACAGGTGCTCGTCGGCGTCGGCCTCCCAGGTGCGAAAGCGCGGGCAGGCCCGGGTGCACGACGTGCAGCCCTTCTGCCCGTGGGTGCAGTCCGCCGGGCCCAGCTCGTCCTCGAGGTGGAAGGGCTTGTAGCCCCCCTGCTCGTGGTCGTACCCGATGACGTCGTGGGGGCAGGCGATCACACAGCCCGCGCAGCCGGTGCACAGGCCGGTGTCGATCACCTCGTTGTAGAGCTCGAGCCATTGGTTGGTCCACCGGGGCGCCTTGGCCGCCGGCGCCGCCGCGGTGTCGGTCACGGGGCCGCCGTGGCGTCGGTGACCGCCGGCCCGGTGGTGGCGGTGGCGTCGCCCGTCACCGTGGTGCTGGCCCCGGGGTCGGCGGCGGTGGTCGTCGTGGTCGGGAACTCAGGCGTGGTGCCCGCCGCTCCGCCGCCGAACTGCACCACGCAGTTGGTGTAGATGTCGATGAAGTCGTCGGGCAAGTTGCTCTCTGGGTTCTCGCGGAGCCGATCATCGACCCGCTGGAAGCGATCGAACGGGATGTCACGCTTGAAGCTGTCGTAGGCACACTGGCACACGTCCTGCTCACCGGCCTGATCGGTGCAGGTCTCGATGAAGGTCTGCTCGGTCGCGTCGTTGTAGTCCGACGGCGCGCTCTTGCCGCAGCCGGCCACGACCAGGCCCAGGCCGATGACGGCGACCACGACGGCACGACGCATGTTCACGCTCTCCTGTGAGGCGATCGGTGGTCCGAGAACGGGCGTCACGCTAGCGCTCGACCGGCCCCGTCCCCACCACTCGGCGCTGAGCGGCGGGGACGGGGCGGCCGTTGGGCGATGCCTTCCCATCGGCACGGTTGGGGTCCCTCGCAAGGGGGCATTTGGACCAATTCGACGACGCCGGTAGACCGAGGCCGTGGAACCGGGCCTGCTGCGCGACACGCTCACCGTCGCCCTCGGCCTGCTCACGGGCATCATGTCGGGGCTCTTCGGCGTAGGGGGCGCGGTGATCTCGACCCCCGGCATCAGGGCCCTGGGGGCCACGCCGCTGCTGGCCGTCGGCACCACCCTGCCGTCGATCATCCCGGGCGCGGCGTCGGGCACCGCCCGCTACGCCCGGGAGGGACTGGTCGACTGGCGGGTCGTGGCCGTCACCGCCCCCACCGGCATCGTGGCCGCCGTGCTCGGCGCCCTGGCCGCCGACCACGTGCCCGGGGAGGGCCACGTCCTGATGCTGATGACCGCGGCCCTCCTCGGCTACAGCGCGCTGCGGATGGCCCGCTCCGGCCCGTCCGCCGCCGACCCCGCCGACCTGGCCGAGTCCGACGCCGAGACCGCGCCGACGGAAAGGCCCGAAGCGACCGAGTCAGCGGAGACCCCGGGAGCAGCAGGCGCGGCGAGCGAGGGACGAGCGAGCCATGACGATGCGATGAGTCGCCAGCCGAAGAGCGACCAAGCAGGGCGCCAGCCGAAGAGCAGTAGATGGGCGTTCTCGGGTGTGGGGGCGGTGGCCGGCGGGTTGTCGGGGCTGTTGGGCATCGGTGGCGGCATCGTGATGGTGCCGGGGTTCACCCAGGTGGGCGACCTCCCGGTGAAGACCGCGATCGGCACCTCCTTGGCCTGCGTGGGCCTCTTCGCGGTCCCGGGCACCATCACCCACGCGCTGCTCGGCCACATCGACTGGCGCTTCGCGCTGCTGCTGGCGGTCGGTGTGATCCCGGGGGCCCGCATCGGGGCGGCACTGGCCATTCGTTCGGGCGACCAGCGGCTGCGGCGGGTGGTCGCCGGCTTCCTCGGCCTCATGGCGATCGCCTACGGCGTGGGCGAGACCCTCGCGCTGGTGGCCTGAGGGCGGCCCCCGTCAGCGATCCCGCCGGGACCCGCCGAGTGCCCGGGCCCGCTGGAACACGGCGTCGAGCATCGGCTCGGTGAGCCTGCCCGTGAACGTGTTCTGCTGGCTCACGTGGTACGAGCACACGATGGTGAGGCCGGCGGGGGTGGCCACCTCGACGCCGTGGCCGAAGCGGGGGCGGGGCCGCACCCCCAGGATGGCGGCCACCGCCTGGTAGCCGAACTGGCCCAGCGCCACCACGACCTGGAGGTCGTCGAGCAGGGCCAGCTCGCGCTCGAGGAACGGTCGGCAGGTGTCGCGCTCGTCGACGGTGGGCTTGTTGGCCGGCGGCGCGCACCGGACCGGGGCGGTGATCCACGCGCCGGTCAGGCGCAGGCCGTCGTCGAGCGACACCGACTCGGCGCGGTTGGCGTAGCCCGCCCGGTACAGCGCCCGGTACAGCCACTCGCCCGAGCGGTCACCGGTGAACATCCGGCCCGTGCGGTTGGCCCCGTGGGCCGCCGGGGCCAACCCGATCACGGCGACGGTCGCGCGAGGGTCGCCGAAGCCCGGCACCGGGCGGCCCCAGTACGTCTCGTCGCGGTACGCCGCCTTCTTCTCGACCGCCACCTGCTCCCGCCAGGCCACCAGCCGGGGACACGCCCGGCAGGCGACCACCTCGGCGGTCAGCCGATCGAGGGAGTCCATCGCCCGAGGCTACGGGTGCCGCTGGCACGCGTAAGCGGATGCAAAGCGCGGTCCGTCAGTGTCACCTGCATGTCCACGACCACCATCCGGGTGCTGGGCCCGCCCACCATCGTGCGCGACGGGCGGGCCACGGTGATCACCGGCCTCCGCCACCAAGCCGTCCTCACCGTGCTCGCTCTCGAAGTGGGGCGACCGATGGACGCCGAGTCGCTCATCGGCGCGGTGTGGGGCGGTGACGCACCCCCGTCGGCCCGCAAGACGCTCCAGGGCGTCGTGCGGCGCGTGCGCCGGCAACTGCCGCCGGGGGCCATCCTCACCGAGGGATCGTCCTACCGCCTCGATCTGCCGTCGGCGTCGGTCGACGCGGTGGCCTTCTCGGAGCTGGTCGACGCAGCCAAGGCCGTCCCCCCGGCCCCCGCCCTGGAACGACTCGAACGGGCCCTCGGCCTGTGGCGGGGCGTGCCCTTCGCCGAGCTGACCAGCGGGCGCTTCACCGTCGAGCGTGCGTACCTCGACGAGCGCCGCCTCGTCGCCGAGGAGGACCGCTGCGAGGCGTTGCTCACCGTCGGACGGGTGGCCGAAGCGGCCATCGAGCTCGAACGCCTCAGCGGGGAGGAACCGGGACGCGAGCGCCGGTGGGCCCTGTTGATGACCGCGTTCTGCCGGGTCGACCGCCAGGCCGACGCGCTCCGCGCCTACCAGCGGGCCCGCGACGGGCTGGTCCGACAGGTCGCCGTCGAGCCGGGAGCCCCCCCTCCCGTGCTCGACGGCGCCAGCCTCCAGAACCGGCCTGAGCTGATGGCGTCATGACGACGATCGACGGCCGGGACGATGCCGAACCACCCATCGACGGCCACGAGCCCGTGCCCACCCCGATGCGCTTCACCATCATGGACCGCCGTGGGGACCGGGTGCATCTGGTGAGCGAGCACGACGAGGCGTTGTACGGCCACCCGTCGGTGTGCGAGGAGGTGTGGCAGGCGGCACTCACCGAGGTGCCACCCAACTGGGAGATCGTCGACCTGTCCCCGCCGGTGCCGGCGGTCGGCGGGACGACTGCAGACACGGAGGCGTCGATGGACCTCGAGGACCTCGAGGACTTCGCGGTCCGCAAGTACGAGCTGTTCCTCGCCTTCCTGGGCGCGGGATTCCAGCGGTGCGAGGCCCTCACCCTCGTGGCCGAGACCCTGCGCGGGGAAGAAGATTGAACCACCCGGAGGAGCGATCGACGATGACCACGGCACGCGGGACCGGGGGCACGGCAGACTCGCCTCCGATGCGCGACATCACCCCCGACCACCTCCTGGTGACGGCCCGGCGCGACGACTTCTTCGACGCGCTGCGCCCGGGTGACGTGTTGCTGTTCCAAGGTGCCGACTTCCTGGCGGGCCTCGCCCAGCTGACCGAGCGCCGCACCTGCTACCACTCGGCGATCTACCTCGGCCCCGCCCCTGCCGCGAGCGACGGGTCGACGATCGAGCACGTGCTGGTGCACAACGTCTCCACCCTCTGGTGGCGGGACCTCGCTGCGGAGGGCGACCGGGCAGACGGCGCCCTGCACCCTCCCCTGGAGGCGATCCTCGGTGGCGGGCCCGAGCGCAGTGCGTTCTTCGACCTGCTCGCCGAGCGCCTCGTCGAGACGCATCTCGCCAACCCCTGGAACGAGAGCCCTGAACAGCTCGCCAAGCGGGCCCGCCAACTGGTGGCCGTCGGCGGCGTCGGCGCCGTCAGCGTCGACGGCTACCTCGACCGGTGCCGGACCGAGCGGCTCTACGGCGGCAACACGCGCGGCAAGGGTGTGCACCACGTTCGGTCCCTGGTGGCGCTCCGCCACGAGCGCCTCGCCGATCCCGACCTGGACCCGACCCTGCGTGAGGTCTCCGAGAACACCCTGGCGATCGCGGCGGAGGCGACGGCAGAGGACGCGACCGGGTTCAACGCCGCCGAGCTGCTGTCCGTCGTGCCCGAGTGCATCGATCGTCCCGGCTATCTCGAGTGGAGCCAGCTCAGCGCCCTGGCCGAGTACCCGTCGAACCGGCGGCTCATGGCGCGGCTCTTCGGGCTGTCGAAGCGGGGCCGCGCCGCGCCGTCGGCACGCGAGCTGCTGCGACAACGGCTGCGCAGCATCGACCCGTTCGACTTCTTCTTCCCGAATCAGGGAGGCGGACCCGGCTGGATCTGCGCGTCGTATGTGATCGCGACGTTCACCAAAGCGGACTTCACGCTCGACGCCGGGTGCATCGAGGACGTCAAGCTGTCAGGCCCGAACGGCACCCAGGTCCCGCTCAGCACCCCTCGCGACCTGTGGGACTGCGAGCGGCTCGTTCCCGTTGCCATGTTCGTGCGAGGCCCCGAGCGGTGGCATCCGGCGCCGGGCGCCGCACCTCCCGTGGTGCCGGTGACCGCCGTCGTCGACGACGCGGCCGGCGCGAAGGGCACCGCCGACGCCGCCATGTTCGTCGACTTCAGTCGGGGGCGTGACGTGGCGTCCGTCGAGGTCGCGGCGGAACTGCAGGTCCCTGTCGTCGCCGGTCCCGCTTCGTCGACCGAAGCCGATCGCTTCGCCAGAGATGCGGTCTCGTGGCGCTGGTCGACCGTCGACGCCGACCCGGCGGCGACCCGTCCCGCGCGCACGCGCCGGCGTCTGACTCGGCGACGGGCGAGAGATGCCGACGAGCACTGGACACCCGAGCACCCGGGCTCCCCCTGATGTGCTCGGCGCGCTGGGGAAGCGTCACTGCCGGTCGTCGAGGCACCGGGCGGTCCAGGCGGCGGCCCCCAGGCGATCACAGAGCGCATCGGCGGCGTCGAGCAGCGCGGTGGCCCGGTCGGCGTCGCCCTGCTGGCGAGCCAGCAGGGCGAGCGCGCGATCCGCCGGACCGAGGGTCGTGATCATCGAGCCCATCACCACGAAACGGCCCGACCAGGGCTCGAGCAGTTCGGCGAGGTAGGCAGCCCGGATCGGATCGGGCGGCAACCGGTCGGCCAGCTCGGCGCCCATCGTGAGCACCGACGGCCAGAACTCGTTCCGTGGCAAGCGGGGCACCCAGGCGATCACCGCGTCGAGTGAGGCCTGGGCCGCGGTGAGGTCGCCCGACTCGGCCTGCGCGATCCCGGCGCCGATCCGCCACAGCGGGTTGTGGGGCTCGGCCTCGACGACGTCCTCCACCACCGAGCGGATCTCGGCCGTGCGTCGGGCATGGAACAGGTTGAAGTAGAGCCCTGCCTTGAACGCGCCGTCGGCGTCGGGGATGTCCTTCTCGAGGCCGTAGGTCACGGCTTCGGCGGCGAGCATGTCGGCGTCGTCGAAGTGGCCGTCCATCTGGGCGAGGGTGGCGCGCTGCATCATGGCGAACCAGGTGGTGCGGGGATGACGTGTGGCCGCCGCCAGCGCGACATGGCGCTCCCGGTAGGCCTCCGCGTCGGCACGGTCGCCGGCCTGGATACCGGTGCGCAGGCGGCCGAGGAGGCCGACGTGGAGCAGGTGGTCGTCATCGCGAGCCGCGGCGAGCTCGAGGAGCTCATCGAGGAGACGACGGTTGCCTTCGACGTCGCCCGCCCAGTGACCGACGCTCTGGCGGGTGAACAGGGCCGCGGCCAGCGCCCCGGAGTCACCGAGCGACCGGGCCCGGGCCACCACCTCGTCGGCGAACGCGACCAGCGAGGCCCCGGCGACCGCGGCATCGCCGCGCCCGAACTGGTTCACCTCGCCGGCCCAGGCCGCGTCGAGCTCGACGCGGCGGACCGGATCGCCGCCGTCACCGAACCGACGGCGGGCCTCCTCCAGGAGCTCGAGGCGGGGCCCGACGAGCCGAACCGACCGGCCGCGGTCGTCGATCTCGAGCGCGACCCGGGTCAGCACGTCCACGGCGCCGAGGCGTCGGCTCTCGTCGGCCACCTTCAGGTACTGCCGGCGCGAACCGTCCCAGTCGCCGCACACGCAGGCCAGGTGGGCCCGGCGCAGGTCCAGCTCGAAACGCTCGTCATCGCGGAGCACCGCCGCCAGCCGATCGTCGGCGGCGAGGCGGTCGAGCAGGCGCAGCTCCTGGTCGGGATCGAGGTCCGCGGCGAGCCGATCGGCGGCGAGCAGCGTGCGGGCATGGAGCTCGACCGGGTCGAGCACGTTCCCGGCTTCGAGGCCGTGATGGGCGGCCGCGACCAGGCGCCCGTCGGCGACGGCCTGATCGGACAGCGCCCGGTGACCCCGCCGGCGGCGAGGCCCGGACACCCGGCGCTGGAGCACGGACTGGTAGAGCGCGTGACCGAAGCTGTAGCGGTCGTCCGAGCCGCTGGGGTCCCTGACGAGCCCCCGCTCCAGCGCGGGCTCGAGGTCCACGATGACCTGGGCGGCCGGCTGCCCGGTCACGGCGACCACCTCGTCGACGACGAAGTCGAGCCCGGCGAGCGCCGCCGCCTCGAGCGCGCTCAGCGTCGCCGGCGCCATCCCGGCGAGGCGGTCGTCGACGAGCGCCGCCGCCCGCTCCGAGGGCTCGATCCCCCGCAGCTCGGCGAGGAACGAGGTCCCGTCGAAGGAGCGGAACTGCTGGAGCACCAGCGGGTTGCCGGCGCTGAGCTCGGCGATCCGAACGGCCTCGTCGACGGTGCACGGCACCCCCCGACGGGCGAGCAGCTCGCGAGCGGCAGGGGCGTCGAGCCCGGGGAGGTCGACCGACGCCGTGGCGTCGGCGAGCTCGGCGAGCAACCCCCGCACGTCCGGGTCGTCGGCTCCTGGTCGGGCCGCCACGAGGACCCGTACCCGTGCCGGCAGGCCGCGACCCAGCACGGCGCGCGTGAGCGCGACCGAGCTGGTCCCGGCCCATTGGAGGTCGTCGAGCACCACGAGGATCGGGACCACGGCGCCGAGCAGGTCGAGCAGGTCGGCGACCGCCTCGAAGAACCGGAAGCGGGCCGCGGGGTCGGCGTCGAACCCGGCACCGACGTCCCGCCCTGACCCGTAGGCCGGCACCAGGCGCGCGAGCGGCTCGCGCACCGCCGCGGGTAGGGCTGCGGCCAGGCCGTCCGGCAACTGCTGCACCGCGGTCGACAGGACCTGGCCCCAGGCTTCGTAGGGCAGGTACCGCTCGGGGCTGTGGCGACCGTAGAGGGTGAGCACTCCCCGCTCGGCCAGGCGCTGGGCCAGCTCGGCCACCAGGTGGGTCTTGCCCGCACCGGGCTCGGCGACCACCACCGAGACTCGCTCACTCGCGGGTCGATCCGCCGTCGCCCGGGTGACGAGCTCGGCGAGGACCGTCTCGCGGCCCACGAGGGTCCCCGGCGGGAAGGCCTCCAGCGCCGCACCCACCCGAACCGGGCCGTCCGGGGGGCCCTCGCCGGCGTATGCCGCGAGGAATCGAGAACGCGGATCCATGACCGCGGCACCGTCAGGCGGGTCGAGGCCGAGGGCCAGCACGGTCCGCTCGGCGGCCTGCAGCTCGGGGCCCGGTCGGATCCCCAGCTCCTCATCGAGCCCCCGACGGGCGCGCTGGTAGGCGTCGAGCGCGTCGGCCGTCCGCCCGGCCGCACCGAGTGCGCCGACCAGCAGGGCCCAACGATGCTCGTCGTAGGGCGTGCGGGCCACGAGCGGCTCGAGGTGATCGATCGCGTCCGCGACCCGACCGAGCTGCAGCAGGAGCGCGGCCAGGCGGTCCTCGGCCCGGGCCCGGCGCTCGCCCAGCGCGCGACGGAGACCCTCCACACACGGGAGGTCGCCCAACCCCTCGACCGGGTCCCCGGCCCAGAGCGCGAGGGCGCGCTCCAGCGCATCGGCGGCGACCTCGGTGAGGCCCTGGCGCTCGGCGGCCGCGGCCTCGTTGACGAGCGCGTCGAAACAGCCGAGGTCGACCCGGTCGACGGGGGCGTTCATGACGTACCCCGCCCCCGTCCACGCCACGTCGACCTCGTCCGGCAGCTGGTGGCGCAGGTGAGAGACCTGCACCTGGATGCGGTTGACGGCCGTGGCCGGTGGATCGTGCCACAGGGCGTCGACCAGACGATGGACCGAGACGGTCCGACCCAGGTCGGCGACCAGCAGCGCCAGCACCGCTCGCCGTTGCGGCCCCCCGGCCACCACGGCGGCCGCGTCGCCGTCGACGATCGAGACGGGCCCCAGCACCCGAACGGTCGGGCCAGCCGCTCCCGATCCCACGGGACCCACGGTACCCAACCCCGGTCGCTGCGGGCACGACGTCCATCACGCCAGGGGTCGCGGCCTCCTCCGACCTGGAATCCGAGGCGCCAGGTCGTCGTCAGGACGACCGAGCGTTCCTCGACCCCGAACCCGGTGGCATCCGGTGGCAGGTAGGTTCACCAGGGTCATGGCCACCAGAACGGCGAAGCCGCCCGCCCCCACGCTCGTGTTGTTGGTCCGCCACGGGCAGACCCCGACGACGGGCACGACGCTGCCGGGACGGGCGAAGGGGCTGCACCTCGCGCCGAAGGGCGTCGAGCAGGCCGAGGCCGCGGCCGAGCGCATCGGTCCCCTCGCCGCGAAGATCAGCGCCGTCTACGCCTCGCCCCTCGAGCGCACCCAGGAGACCGCCGCCCCGATCGCCAAGGCCGTGCGCAAGCGGGTGCGCACCGACGCCGGCCTGCTGGAGTGCGATTTCGGGCGCTGGACCGGGTCGGACCTGAAGGACCTCGCGAAACTGCCGGAATGGAAGACGGTGCAGAGGTACCCGAGCGGCTTCCGCTTCCCCAAGGGTGAGTCGTTCGCCGAGATGCAGGCGCGCATCACCGGCGCCCTCGACCGCCTCGTCGCCCGCCACCCGGGCGGCACCGTGGTGGCCGTGTCCCACGCCGACCCCATCAAGGCCGCGGTCGCGCAGGCGGTCGGCACCCACCTCGACCTGTTCCAGCGCATCGTCATCTCGCCGTGCTCGATCACGGCGGTCCTCTACGCCTCGACCGGGCCCGTGGTGCTTTCGGTCAACTCCACCGGCGGCGACCTCGCCGCGCTGGTGCCCTCATGAGCACGCGGCGAGGGCCCGCACCCGATCCTGAGGGGGCACGAGCGTCATGAGCACGTCGTTTCGCTTCGACGAGCCCCAGGTGTTCACCGCCGGCGCGGTGGGCGAGCCCGGGGCTCGCACCTTCTACCTCCAGGCGGCCGAGGCGGGGCAGGTCGTCAGCCTCAAGTGCGAGAAGCAGCAGGTGGGGGCACTGGCCGAGTACCTGGCCACGCTGCTCGGCGACCTGCCGCCGATCGAGACCACCCTCGATCCGGGGCTGCTCGACCTGGCCACCCCGGTGCTGGCCGAGTGGACCGCCGGATCCATGGGTGTCGCCTACGACGAGGACGATCGGCGGTTCGTGATCGTCATCGACGAGCTCGTGGTCGACGACGAGACCGAGACGCCCGGCGTCGCCCGCTTCCGCATCACCGCCGAGCAGGTGGCGGCGTTCGTGCCCCACGCCGAGCGACTGGTCGGCAGCGGCCGTCCCCCCTGCCCCCTCTGCGGGCGACCGATGAACCCCGACGGCCACGCCTGTCCCCGCAGCAACGGCCACACCCGGCCGGACTGAGCGTGGGCGACGAAGATCGCCTGCTGGCGTTGCTGGCCGATGCCGACATCGCGGTGCAGGGCCGCATGCCGTGGAGCTCGAACGCCACGTTCCTCGTCGAGCTGACGCTCGGCGACGACCACACCCACGCGGTCTACAAGCCGGTCCGTGGTGAGCGCCCGCTCTGGGACTTCCCACCCGGCCTGGGCAAGCGGGAGACCGCGGCCTGGGAGCTGTCGGAGGCGCTCGGCTGGGGTGTGGTGCCGCCCACCGTCCTCCGGGATGGCCCCCTCGGTGAGGGCTCCGTGCAGCTCTTCATCGACGCGGACTTCGAGCAGCACTACTTCACCCTGCTGGAGGACGAGGCGTTCCACCCCCAGCTCCGGCGGCTGGCCGCGTTCGACGTCGTGGCCAACAACACCGACCGCAAGGGGGGCCACTGCCTGCTGGCGCGCGACGGGCGCATCTTCGGCATCGACCACGGGCTGGCGTTCCACGAGGACTTCAAGCTGCGGACGGTGATCTGGGACTTCGGCGGCGAGCCCGTCCCCGGGGACCTGCTGGCCGACCTCGAGGGCCTGATCGAACGCGGCCCACCGCCGGCGCTGGCCGACCTCCTGACGCCCGTCGAGTGCCGGGCCATGATGTTCCGGGCACGTGCGCTGGTGGAGGACGGCCGGTTCCCCGTGGACCAGTCGGGCCGCCAGTACCCCTGGCCACTGGTCTGACCGCTCGCTCGTTCGTTCGCACCGGGCGCCGGACGGGCGTCGCTCCCGCTCAACCGGCCTCGGGCACCACCCTGGGGGCCACCCGCGCCGCGCTGCACTCGACGCGGTCGCGTCCTCGGCGCTTGGCCTCGTAGAGCGCGGCATCGGCCCGACCCACCAGATCGTCGACCGAGCGGGCGTTGTCGGGGTGACTGGCCACGCCGGCGCTCACCGTCACCCGCGCCGCCCGGACCCGCTCGTGCAGCCCCACACGCACCCGCTCGGCGAACGCAACCGCACCATCACCGTCGATGCCGGGCAGCAGCACGACGAACTCCTCCCCGCCGTAGCGTGCGGCCACATCCTCGCGCCGAGCGAGCTGACCGAGCGCGGCGCCGATCTCGCGCAACACCTCGTCGCCGGTCTGATGGCCGCGGGTGTCGTTGACCTCCTTGAAGTGGTCCACGTCGATGAGCACCAGGCTCAAGGGGACCTGGGTCCGCTGCGCCCTTGAGAACTCCCGCTCGAGGGCCTCGTCGAACTCGTGGCGGTTGCACAGGCCGGTGAGCCCGTCGTGGCGGGCCAGCCGATCGACCTCGGCCAGCAGCATGCGGGTGCGCAGCGACATGGCGGCGTGGGACGCCGACTGCACGAGCGTGGCCAGGGTGGACGACGGCATGCCGCTCCATCGGCCGCCGGCCCACTCGGCCACGACCACCCCGACGGGCTCGCCGTTGGCCAACATCGGCACCGCCACCACGTTGCGGGCGAAGGGCATGAGGCGATCGGCCAGGTCGTCGGCGACGGGATCGAGCGAGCGGCGCAGCAGCGGCGACCGGGTGCGCCAGCACTCCGCCCACACCCCGTCGCCGCGGTCGTCCAGCGGCGGCGCCACGAACGTCACGCGGCCCACCTCGTCCTCCGCCGTGCCGATCAGCGCCGACCCGTCCGATCCGATCACCACCGATCTCCGGAAGCGCATGCGCAGGCGCAGGTGCGACGCGAGTGCCGAGCAGATCTGCTGGGCGTCCTCGGCCCGCTCGAGGTCGGAGCTGAGGTCGAGCAGGGATTGGATCTGGCGGCGGCTGTGGTTGAGGCCACGCTCGTTGAGCGAGGAGAAGGCGGCGGCGCCGATGGCCAGCACCAGCAGGCTCGAGGCGCGGAACGCGGTGGCCCCGTCGAGGCGGGGCGGGTCGCCGCCCAGGTAGTACGCCACCACGGCCGACGAGCCACCGACCAGCAACAGCGCATGCCAGATCGCCACCTTGAGGCCGGTGCGATACGACGCCACGAGCGTCACGGCGACGATGTGGAAGTAGATGAGGAAGGTGAGGAGGCTGTTGGCACCTCCCGTCTGCGAGACGACGTAGGCCAGGAAGATGCCGTCCACGACCAGGAGCGCCGACACGGCCAGCAGGCCGCGCCAACCGAGCTTCCGGCGGGTCAACTCGACCGAGGTCGTCAGCGCGGCATAGATGACCGCCGCGAGGAACACCGTCCGCGACGGGTCGGGCACGAGCTGGTCGACGACGCCCACGGCGATCATCACGCTCGCGGCGATGGCGAGACGAGCGATCAGGAGGACGGCGAGGCGATCCGACAGTGGGACCAGGTCGGCATCGTTCGGGTCGGCGCCGGCCATCACCGGAACCTCAGGCGCTCGCCCTGGTCCAGGGGGGCGTCGGCCAACTTCCGCTCGTGGCGCTCCACCCGGCCCTGAAGGGCGAGGAAGGCCACCACCGCGAGGCCCAGCACGAGCGGCCACCCGAACCGGCGCGCGTCCTGGCGAACCGCGTCCCCGATCGGGCCGGCGGATCCGGCGGATCCGGCGGGGCCGGCCACGTCGGCCGCGGTGACCGCGTCTGATGAGGCCGAGGACCGCCCGGCCGACCCGCCCGACGCGGGCGAGTCGACATCGGCCGTGCCGGTGGACCCGCCCTGCACCCGCCCGGATCCGGCCGGCGTCGGGCCGCTGGTGGCCGCGCCACCGTCGCCCGGGCCCGGGTCGGTGCCGGAGCCGCCGGACGCGCCGTCGTCAGGTGGTGCCGGAGCGCTGCCGGTGCCCCCCGCACCTGGCAGCGCTCCGGTGATCTCGCCCACCGCACTGTCGACAGTGCCCGTCACTCCGTCGACGGCCCGGCCGGCCGGCGGCGGGAGCGCACCGGTCGGCAGTCGCGGGACCGTCACCGGCGGGACGGTCACCGGCGGGACGGTCACGGGGGGGAGGGCCGGGACCGACGCCGGAGGCACGAGCTGTGGCGCGATCGGGAGCGCGTGGGTGACTGCGGCGCCACCGGTCCCGGTGGATCGCGACGACGCCGCGCCCGGCGAGACGCTGTCGGAGAAGCCCGAGGGGAGGGCGGAGGCGGCCGGGGCCAGCGCCACCGCGCACCCGACGGCCAACGCCGCCGCCGCCGCACGCCGGCGGACCACTCGGCCACACCTCGGGGTCACGGGTGCCCATCGGCGCCGCCCCGCCTGATTCAAGGCTGGGCGGTCAGGCCCCGAGCACTCGATCGAGGTAGCGGTTGGCGAAGACCCGGCCGGGATCCACGCGGTCACGGACCACGTGGAATTCGCTCCATCCGGGGTAGCGGGCCGCCAACGTCTCCGCGCTCTGGAAGTGCAGCTTGCCCCAGTGGGGCCGACCGTCGAAGTCGTCCATGATCGCCTCGACACCCGCGAAGTAGCGCCGGAAGGGCGCCCCCCGGTACACGTGTACGGCGATGTAGCCCGTGTCGCGACCCTGGGCCGTGCTCAACGCGATGTCGTCACCGGCCACGGCACGCACCTCGACGGGGAACAGCAGTGGGATGCCCTCCGCCCGCACGAGCGCCCGCACCCGGTTCAGCGCCTCGGGCACCTGCTCCACGGGGATCGCGTACTCCATCTCGTAGAAGGGCACGTGACGGGCGCTGGCGAACACCTGGTGGCTGGGCTCGGTGTACTCCACGCGCCCGGCCGACGGGAGGGCCTTGCCGAGCCTGCGGGTGAGTGACGGTCGCCGGCGGGCGACGACGTTGGCGGCACCGAAGGCGACGTTGTCGTAGAGGACCTCGTTTCGCCAGCGCTCCCACCGCGTCCGGGGTGCGGCGGGCTCGGTGGTGCGGCGGTTGCGCTTGGTCAGGGCCCATCCGGTGTTGGGCACCCAGAAGAACTCGAAGTGGTCGTTCTGGTCGAGCAGATCGGTCCAGGCCTCGAGCACCCCGTCGACCCGCATGGGCTCCTCGATGGCATGCAGGTTGAAGGCGGGAACGCACTGGATGGTGACCTCGGACAGCACGCCGAGGGCGCCGATACCGACGCGTGCGACCGACAGGAGGTCGGGGTTCTCGTCGGCTGAGCACTCGACGACCGAGCCGTCGCCGACCACCAGGCGCATCGCGGTGATGCGCGTGGCCAGGTTCCCGAACCGCAGGCCGGTGCCGTGGGTGGCGGTGGACGTGGCCCCCGCGACGCTCTGGTACGCGATGTCGCCCAGGTTCTCGAGCGCCGCACCCCGCTGGGCGAGGGCCCGATTGAGCGCCGACAGCCGCATGCCTGCCTGCACGGTGGCCTGGCAGGTCGCGGCGTCGAACTGCAGCAGGCGGCCGTAGTCGGTCAGGTCGACGAGGTAGCCGTCCGTGCAGGCGATGTCGGTGAACGAGTGACCGGCGCCGACCACCTTGACGCGCCGACCTGCGGCGGCGGCTCGCTGCACGATCTCGACCAGCTCGGCCTCGGTGCGAGGCCGCTCGATCGCGGTTGGCCGACAGGCCTGGTTCCCCGCCCAGTTCGACCACGTCCGCCGGCGCATCCACTCGACAGTACGGGGGCGCGACGACCCCGGACGCGAACCGGCACCGGATCTCGGGGTCAGGACCCCGAGATCCGGTGCCAGTCCGGCAGTCGTTCTGTGAACGGGCGTCAGCCTCGGGCTTGGAGGGCCTCGATGAGCTTCGGCAGGACCTTGTGCACGTCGCCGACGATGCCGAGATCGGCGATCGAGAAGATCGGGGCCTCGGCGTCCTTGTTGATGGCGATGATGTTCTTCGAGCCCTTCATGCCCACCATGTGCTGGGTGGCGCCCGAGATGCCGCAGGCGATGTACACCGTCGGCTTCACGACCTTGCCGGTCTGGCCGACCTGGTACGAGTAGGGCACCCAGCCGGCGTCGACGATGGCGCGGGAGGCGC
>CAZWMT010000075.1:0-17405 GCA_964635055.1 uncultured Microthrixaceae bacterium
CTGGATCAACGTCTTCCCCGACAAGCCCATCACCAAGAAGCCCGCCGAGACCCGCATGGGCTCGGGCAAGGGCAACCCCGAGCACTGGGTGGCCGTGGTCAAGCCGGGCCGGATCATGTTCGAGCTCTCCTACGCCGATCCCGCCATCGCCCGTGCGGCGCTCGAGCGGGCCATCCAGAAGCTGCCCATCAAGGCCCGCTTCGTGTCACGTGAGGAGGCCCTCTGATGGCGCCCTCGGTGATCCCCGACCTGTCCGACGACGAGTTGATCGACCGTCTGGCCGAGACCAAGCAGGAGCTGTTCAACCTGCGGTTCCAGCACGTCACCGGCCAGCTCGACAACTACAGCCGGCTCAAGGAGCTCAAGCGGGAGATCGCCCGCCTGCACACCGAGCGTCGTGCCCGCGAGATCGCCGCGGCCGAGGCGCTCGAGAACACCCAGAACGAGGACGTTGCGTCATGAGTGACGACACCACCGACGACACCAGCACCGACGACACCGCCACCGATGCGGTCGACGACACCACCGCCGTCGAGGAGGCCGCGCCGGTCGCGGCCTCCCCGGCGCCGGCCGAGCCGGCCGGTCGCGAGAACCACCGCAAGGTGCGTGACGGCCTGGTGACCTCCAACGCCATGGACAAGACCGCCGTAGTGGCCGTCACCGATCGGGTGCGCCACCCGCGCTACTCGAAGACCATGCAGCGCACCACCAAGCTCTACGTGCACGACGAGGCCAACGACCTCAACGTGGGTGACCGCGTCCGTGTCCAGGAGACCCGCCCGCTGTCGAAGAACAAGCGCTGGCGCGTCGTCGAAGTGCTGGAGCGGGCCCGATGATCCAACAAGAGTCCCGCCTGCGGGTGGCCGACAACTCGGGTGCCAAAGAGGTGCTGTGCATCAAGGTGCTCGGCGGCTCGAAGCGGCGCTACGCGTCCATCGGCGACGTCTTCGTGGCCACCGTCAAAGACGCCATCCCCGGCGCCGCGGTGAAGAAGGGCGACGTCGTGAAGTGCGTGGTCGTGCGCACCAAGAAGGAGAAGCGCCGCCCGGACGGTTCCTACATCCGCTTCGACGAGAACGCCGCCGTGCTGTTGAACGACCAGGCGCAGCCCCGCGGCACCCGCATCTTCGGCCCGGTCGGCCGCGAGCTGCGGGACAAGAAGTTCATGCGCATCGTGTCGCTGGCCCCGGAGGTCTTGTGATGGCAGGCATGCGAATCCGCAAGGGTGACCGCGTCCGCGTGCTCACCGGCAAGGACCGCGGCAAGGAGGGCGAGGTGTCCCGCGCCCTGCCGTCGGTCAACAAGGTGATCGTCGACGGCGTCAACGTGGCCAAGAAGCACCAGAAGGCCACCCGCGCCACCATGCAGGGCGGCATCATCGACAAGGACATGCCCATCCCAGTGGCCAACGTGGCCGTCATCTGCTCGGCCTGCGGGCCGACGCGGGTGGGCTACCGCTTCGACCCGGACGGCACCAAGATCCGCACCTGCAAGAAGTGTGGAGGTGACCTGTGATGGCCGACACCACGACCCGCGAGATCCCTCGCTTCAAGGTCCGGTACCACGACGAGATCAAGGCGGCGCTCAAGGAGCAGCTCGAGCTGGACAACGTCATGGACGTGCCCCGCTTCGAGAAGGTCGTCATCAACATGGGTGTCGGCGAGGCGGTCTCGAACTCGTCCCTGCTCGACGGTGCGGTCCGCGACCTCACCACGATCTCGGGCCAGAAGCCGCTCGTCACCCGGGCCAAGAAGTCGATCGCCCAGTTCAAGCTGCGCGAGGGCAACCCCATCGGCGCCAAGGTCACCCTGCGGGGAGACCGCATGTGGGAGTTCCTCGACCGGCTGATCAGCCTGGCCATCCCCCGCATCCGCGACTTCCGCGGCCTGCCCCCCAACTCGTTCGACGGCAAGGGCAACTACACCTTCGGCGTCACCGAGCAGCTCATCTTCCCCGAGGTCGACTACGACTCCGTCGACCACACCCGGGGCATGGACATCACCATCGTCACCACCGCCCGCACCGACGCCGAAGGCAAGGCACTGCTCCTTGCGTTCGGCTTCCCGTTCCGCCGTGAGGGGAACCAGTAATGGCAAAGAAAGCACTTGTCGAAAAGCAGCAGCGCACCCCGAAGTTCAAGGTGCGTGGGTACACGCGGTGCCGCCGTTGCGGCCGGCCGCGTGCGGTCTACCGCAAGTTCGGCCTGTGCCGACTGTGCCTCCGCGAGCTCGCCCACGCCGGCGAGATCCCCGGGCTGACCAAGGCCAGCTGGTGAGGGGCGCGCAACGATGACGATGACCGATCCGATCGCCGACATGCTGACGCGCATCCGCAACGCCAACGTGGCGATGCACGACGAGGTGCTGATGCCCTCGTCGAAGCTCAAGGAGTCGCTGGCGGCCGTGCTGCACAGCGAGGGCTACATCAGCAGCTACTCCGTGGCCGATGCCGTCGACCGCCCCGGCCGAGTGCTCACCATCGAGATGAAGTACTCCCCCGAGCGTGCTCGGGTGATCTCGGGCGTGAAGCGCATCTCCAAGCCCGGCCTGCGGGTGTACACCAAGGCCGAGAAGATCCCGCGCGTGCTCGGCGGCCTCGGCGTCGCCGTGCTGTCCACCAGCGCCGGCCTGATGACCGACCGAGAAGCCAGGAAGCGCCGCATGGGCGGCGAGATCCTGTGCTACGTGTGGTGAGGGGAGCGACGACGTGAGCCGAATCGGACAAGCACCCATCGCCGTTCCCGGCGGGGTCGATGTGACCATCGACGATCGCCAGATCACCGTGAAGGGCCCCAAGGGCACGCTGTCACGGCCCATCCCGGGCACCATCACCGTCCGCCAGGAGGGTGAGGAGCTGCTGGTCGAGCGTCCCGACGACGAGCGCGAGAGCCGCTCGCTGCACGGCCTCACCCGCACCCTGGTCCACAACATGGTCGTGGGCGTGACCGAGGGCTTCAAGAAGGAGCTCGAGATCCAGGGCGTCGGGTACCGGGCCACCGCCCAGGGGCCGACGGCGCTCGAGTTGGCCCTCGGCTTCAGCCACTCGGTGAAGGTGACCGCGCCCGAGGGCATCACCTTCGAGGTTCCCTCCGCCACCCGCATCGACGTGGTGGGCATCAACAAGGAGGTCGTCGGCCAGGTGGCCGCCAACATCCGTGCCCTCCGCAAGCCCGAGCCCTACAAGGGCAAGGGCGTGCGCTACGTCGGGGAATACGTCCAGCGCAAGGCCGGCAAGGCCGCGAGCGTCGGTTAGGAATTCTGATGAGCATGAGTCCGCAGAAGAAGCGTCAAGACCGCCAGCGCCGGCACCGTCGCGTCCGCAAGAAGGTCCTCGGCACCGCCGAGCGGCCCCGTCTGGCCGTGTTCCGGTCGACCCGCCACATCAGCGCCCAGGTGATCGACGACCGTGCCGGCGTCACGCTGGCCAGCGCTTCGACGATCGAGGCCGACCTCCGGTCCGGCGGCGGCACCGGGAACGTCGACGCCGCCACCAAGGTGGGCAAGCTGGTCGCCGAGCGGGCCAAGGCCGCCGGCATCGAGAAGGTCGTCTTCGACCGGGGTGGCTTCCGCTACCACGGCCGGGTGGCCGCGCTGGCCGACGCCGCCCGTGAGTCCGGGCTCGAATTCTAGGAAGAAGCGAGACACACGATGAGCAACGCCAACCCCCGCGACCGCGACCGGCCGCCCCGCGACAACCCCCGCCAGAGCAGCGACTCGGGCCTGCGCGAGTCGCGGGTCATCAACATCAACCGCGTCGCCAAGGTGGTCAAGGGTGGTCGCCGCTTCTCGTTCACCGCGCTCGTGGTGATCGGTGACGGCCACGGCCGGGTCGGCCTGGGCTACGGCAAGGCCAAGGAAGTGCCCCTGGCCATCCAGAAGGGCACCGAAGAGGCCCGCAAGAACCTCTTCACCGTCCCCCTGGCTGGCAGCACCATCATCCACCCCGTCATCGGCGAGACCGGTGCCGGCCGCGTGCTGCTCAAGCCCGCCGCCCCCGGTACCGGTGTGATCGCCGGCGGCGCCGCCCGCGCCATCCTCGAGGAGGCCGGCATCCACGACGTGCTCTGCAAGTCGCTGGGCTCGGCCAACCACATCAACGTGGCCCGCGCCACCATCGCCGGCCTCAAGGCGCTGAAGCGGCCCGACGACATCGCCCGGCTGCGGGGCCTCGACCCCGAGGACTTCGTGCCCAAGGGCCTGCTGAACGCCTACAAAGAGACCCAGCGGGGCCCGGCGCCCAAGCCCGAAGAGGTCCGGTAGGCCATGGCTGACGCGATGTTGAAGGTCACCCAGTACCGCTCGGCCATCGGCTCGAAGCCCAAGCAGCGGGGAACCCTGCGCGCCCTGGGCCTCGGCAAGATCGGCCGCAGCCACGAGCTGCCCGATCGCCCCGAGATCCGCGGCATGCTGGCCCGGGTCCCCCACCTGGTGAAGGTGGAAGAGCTCGAGGCGGCGCCGGCCGAGAAGGCGCCCGCCAAGAAGGCTCCGGCGGCGAAGAAGGCGGCAGCCAAGGACGAGGCGGCGGAAGCGGCTGTCGACGACGCCGACGCCGACGCCGACACTGCGAAGGACGAGGACGAGTCATGAAGGCCCACGACCTGAAGCCCAACGAGGGCTCCTCCAAGGCCCGCAAGCGCGTCGGCCGCGGCATCGGCGGCAAGGGCGGCAAGACCGCCGGCCGCGGCACCAAGGGCCAGCACGCCCGCAACACCGTGCGGGTCGGCTTCGAGGGTGGCCAGATGCCCCTGCACATGCGGGTGCCGAAGCTGAAGGGCTTCAACAACCCGTTCCGCGTGGAGTACCAGGCCATCAACCTCGACACGCTGCAGGACTGCGGCCTCGACGAGATCACCCCCGAGGCGCTCCACAGCAAGGGCCTCACCCACAAGGGCGCGCTCGTGAAGGTGCTGGGTCGGGGCTCGATCGACCGCAAGGTCACGGTGAAGGCCCACGGCTTCTCGAAGTCCGCCGAGGCCGCCATCACCGCCGCCGGCGGCTCCGTCGAGATCATCCCGCTCCCGTGGGGTGACCGCCGCCCGCCGGCCAAGGGCAACGCCCTCACCAACCGGTAGTCATCTGCCGGCGGCGCCCAGCCTGGACGGCCGCCGCGGCGATTCGCTCCTGACGAGCACGAAAGACGCAGGGTGCGCGCTGTCACGGCACTGAGTTGCTGTCGGCCGCCCGTCGCCAGAGCGCGGAGACGGGGAGGGCGACGATGCGGTCGCTCATCTCGATGGTCGCGACGCCGGTGTGGAACAGCACGCCTCGGGTGAACCGGTCGCCCAAGCGGTCGCGCAACCAGACGAGGTGACGGACCATGCTCGGCTTCGGCGTCGCGGTGGCCTTCACCTCGATCCCGACGACCCCTCAGGGGCCGAGGTCGGCGAGCACATCCACCTCGTGGCGGCCGCCCTGATCGCGCAGGTGGTGGATGCGTGGGCGCCGGATCGACACCTCGGCCTCGGCTCGGAGTTGGGCGAGGACGTAGGTGTCGAGGATGCGTCCGAGGAGATCACCGTCGCGCAGGACATCCCGGCGTCGGCCCCGAGGATGGCTGCGGCGAGCGCGGGGTCGACCAGGTACCGCTTCGGTTGCGACACGATGCGTTGGAGCCGGTTCGACGACCAGGGGGGGATGGGGTCGAGCAGGTACAGGCTCTGCAGGAGCCGCTCGTAGCCGAGGGCGGTCGGCCGGGTTATCCCCGCCGCGTCGTAGAGTCGCTTGTCCTCCACGACGCCGGCCGTGTTGGCTGCCAAAGCCTCGAGTAGCGGCGCAGGCGATGGGGATCGCGATCTCATGCACGACGAACCATCGTTCTGATGCACTCGATCCTCAGGGCATGGCGCGTCGCGTGGATCGTGCGTCGACCGGGTGAGGACCTGGGAAGCTGGTGGGATGAGCGAGCTCGGGAGTGCCACGACCACCGACGAGGTGCTGGAGGGCGTCGACCTGACCGGCCGCCGGGTGCTGATCACCGGCGCCGCCAGTGGTCTCGGTCGTGAGACGGCGCGGGCGATGGTCGCGCACGGGGCCCAGGTCACCGTGCTGGCCCGCAGCCCCGAGCGGGCCGCGGAGGGAGCGGCCGCGGTCGAGGCGCTGGTGCCCGGCGCCACCGTCGGGGCCGGCGCCGTCGACCTGGGCGACCTGGCATCCATCCGGGCGTTCGCCGAGGGCTGGCTGGCCGACCACGACGCCCTCGACGTGCTGGTCAACAACGCCGGCGTGATGGCCTGCCCGTTCGGGCACACCGCCGACGGGTTCGAGACCCAGTTCGGCACCAACCACCTGGGCCACTTCCTGCTCACCGCCCTGTTGTCGCCGGCGTTGCGGCGGGGTGACGGGTCGCGGGTGGTGACGCTCAGCTCGGCCGGGCACTCCCGCAGTGACGTCGACCTCGACGACCCGAACTTCGAGCGCAGCGAGTACTCGGCCTGGGTGGCCTACGGCCGGTCGAAGACCGCCAACGCCCTGTTCGCCCGCGAGCTCGCGCGCCGCGCCGGGTCGCACGGCCTGCTGTCGTTCTCGGTGCACCCCGGCGCCATCGTCACCGACCTCGGCCGCCACCTCACCGACGAGTTGTTGAACGAGATGGTCGAGGTCGCCAAGGCCAGGGCCGCCGAGCACGGCCTCGACGGCGAGCAGGGCGCCGGCGAGCAGGGCGCCCGCGGCGGCATCGTGTGGAAATCGGTCGAGGCCGGGGCGGCCACGCAGGTGTGGGCCGCCACCGCCCCCGACCTGGCCGACCACAACGGCGCCTACCTCGCCGACTGCGGCGTGGGCGTGCTGGGCGCCAACCCCGGCGCCAACGGCTTCATGCCCTGGCTGCTCGACGACGACCGGGCGGCGGCGCTCTGGGCCCTCAGCGAGGATCTCGTGGGGACGGAGTTCCGGATCTGACGAGGTCACCTCGACCAACAGGTCGAGCGGCGCCGTCGGACGCACCTTCACCGGTGGATCGGCTGGGTCCGGTCAACCGACCGTGCCGGGGCCCCAGAGCGCGCTGAGCGACACCGCCTGGATGTCATCGCCCAGGGGAAACGTGCGCCGGCCCGTGTGGAGGAGCAGCTTCGCCGCCACGCGGTCGCCGGCCACCTTGTCGGCGAACCACCGGAGGTGACCGGCATCGCGAATCGTCGGCGCCGAGGTCGCCTTGACCTCGATGAGGACCAGTCGACCGTCGGCCAGCTCGGCGACCAGGTCGATCTCGTGGCCGTCTGGAGATCGGACGTGGTGCAAGCGGTACCCGACATCGCTCCAATCGCATTCCGAGCGAAGCTGTGCGGCAACGAACGTCTCGATCGCTCGGCCGAGCAGACCGGGGTCGCCGAGCACGCCGGCCCGGTCGACGCCGAGGATGGCGGCCCATAGTCCGGGGTCGACCACGAAGCGTTTCGGCGCCGCCGCCAGGCGCACGGCCCGCCGGGTGCGCCACGCGGGCACGATGTCGACGAGGAACACGGCTTCGAGCAGTCGCTCCCAGACCTTCAGTGTGGGTCGACTCACGCCCACCTGATCCAACAAGGTCGTGTCCGCGACGATGCCGCCCGAGTTGGCCGCGTAGGCGGTGATGAGACTGCGAAGGCGAACCGGCTCGCGGGTCGTGAAGCCGGCGAGCTGCTCGAGGTCGCGGGCGATGAGCTGATCGATGTACCCCTCCATCCAGATGCGGCGAGTGCCGGCATCGGCGATCTCGAGGACCGGCACCGGAAACCCGCCGGTGATCGCCAGGTCGATGTAGCCCGCGAGGTCCGGAGGATCGTCGTCACCGCTCAGGTCGCCGCCGGTCACGGCGCGCTCGACGAGTCCCGGCCCGAGGGAGCGACCCAGGGCCTCGCGCACCGTCAGCCCGAACAGCCGCCGACGGGTGATCCGTCCCGTCCCCGGCCACGAGGCACCGGTGTCGGCCAGATCATCCCGCACCGAGCCCGTCAGGAGGAAGCGGCCGGGCCGTGAGCCCCCGAGGGCGTCCACCGATCGTTTGACCGCCCCGAGGACCGACGGCACGGCCTGCCACTCATCGATGAGCAGGGGCTCGCGGCGCCCCATGAGGGCGGCGTCCGGGTCGGCCGCGGTGGCGACGGCGTCCGCTCCGTCGAGTGACAGCACTTCGGCGGCGAATCTGCGCAGCGTGGTCGTCTTGCCGACTGAACGTGGCCCGACCAGTAGGAGGGCACCTGGCAAGCTGGACAACAGCTGCTCGATCTTCCGATCGGCCAGCCGGCTGATCGGCTCTCCAGTCGTCATTCCCATACTGTACTTTCGGTATTTCCGAAAGTCAGCGCGTGTGATCGGGTGTGTCGCGGGTCGAGCACCTCGCCGCACGATGGCGCCGCCTGTCGATGGTCGGCTCCAACGCCCGCGCTCGTGGTTCGTCCGGTCTGCTGCAGGCGCCGAGACGACCGCTCGGGAATGCCGGGCAGCCTGCCAAGGTTCTAGTTGCGCACGCAAGCAATTCTGAGGACGAGGTGACATGGCGCACGAACTGGAACTGGGGCTCGACACCTTCGGGGATGTCACGGTCGAGGCCGGCGGCCGGCCGAAGACCGCCGCCCAGGTGCTGCGCGACGTGGTGGCGGAGGGAGTGCTCGCGGATCAGGTGGGCGTCGACTTCTTCGGGGTGGGCGAGCACCACCGGGACGACTTCGCGGTCTCGGCACCCGAGGTGGTCCTGGCGGCGGTCGCCGCTCGCACGGAGCGCATCCGGCTGGGCTCGGCGGTGACGGTGCTGAGCTCGGACGACCCCGTACGGGTGTACCAGCGGTTCGCGACCGTCGACGCCCTGTCGAACGGGAGGGCCGAGGTGATCCTGGGCCGGGGGTCGTTCACCGAGTCGTTCCCGCTGTTCGGCTACGCCCTCGAGGACTACGAGGAGCTGTTCGAGGAGAAGCTCGACCTCTTCGCCCAGCTGCGCCGCGAGCAGCCGGTCACCTGGCAGGGCGCCACCCGGGCGCCACTGCGCCACCAGCAGGTGTACCCCCCGACCGAGTCGGGTGGGTTGGTCACCTGGGTGGGGGTGGGCGGCAGCCCCCAGTCGGTGGTGCGGGCCGCACGCCACGAGCTGCCGTTGATGATCGCCATCATCGGCGGCGAGAGCGTGCGCTTCCGGCCGTTGGTCGATCTGTATCTCCGGGTGCTGGCCGAGTCGGGCTCGCCGCGGCTGCCCGTCGGCGTGCACTCGCCCGGTCACATCGCACCTACCGACCGCGAAGCCCGTGAGCAGCTCTACCCGCACTTCAAGGCCATGCGCGACCGGATCGGCGCCGAGCGAGGCTGGGGGCCGATGCGCCCCGGCGAGTACGAGGCCATGGCCGGCCCCGGCGGCTCGCTGTACGTGGGGTCACCCGAGACGGTCGCCGCCAAGATCGCCGCCACCGCGGAGCTGCTGGACCTGAGCCGCTTCGACCTGAAGTACAGCGCCGGCACCCTGCCCCACGAGGCGATGCTCCGCAGCATCGAGCTCTACGGCACCGAGGTGATCCCCCGGGTGCGCGAGTTGCTTGCCGAGGCGGCGGCGGAGGAGGAGGACCCGGTCGCCGTCTGAGGCGCCTCGTCGGCGGGCGGCGGGGGGCGAATGGTTGAGGCGCCGCCGGTCCCGATAGGGTTTGGCGTCCGGAACCTGGGCCGGCTCTGTTCGCCGTGCCCGCCGACCCTCACGCCGCGCCACCGAAGAAGGGGAGCCCCCGGGTGCTCACCAGCCTGAAGAACATGTTCAAGGTTCCGGACCTCCGGAACAAGATCCTGTTCACCTTGCTCATGCTCACGCTGTACCGGTTCGGCGCGTTCATCCCCGCCCCGGGGATCGACCTCGACCAGGTCCAGGCCCTGAAGGACTCGGCCGAGCAGGGCGGTGTGCTGGGCTTCCTGCAGCTGTTCTCCGGCGGCGCCCTCACCCAGTTCGCCGTGTTCGCGCTGGGGATCATGCCGTACATCACGTCGTCGATCATCATGCAGATCCTGGCCGTGGTGATCCCGAAGCTCGAGGAGTGGCAGAAGCAGGGCGCGGTGGGCCAGCGCAAGATCACCCAGTGGACCCGTTACCTCACGGTGGCCATCGCCATCATGCAGTCCACGGGCCTGGCCTTCCTGTTCCACAACGGCGGCGGCGGCTTCGGTGGCCGGGGCAACAACACCGGCCTCGACCTGATCCCCAACTTCACCATCCCCCGGGTGCTGCTCATCGTGCTCACCCTCACCGCCGGCACCGCCCTGCTGATGTGGATGGGCGAGCTCATCACCCAGCGGGGCATCGGCAACGGCATGTCGCTGCTCATCTTCTCGTCGGTCGTCAGTCAGCTGCCCGCCCAAGGGGGCCGGGTGCGGGTCGAGGCGGGCAACGCCGCCCTGGCCATGCTGCTCGGGCTGTTCCTCGTGCTGCTGGTCTGCATCGTGTTCGTCGAGCAGGGCCAGCGCCGCATCCCGGTGCAGTTCGCCAAGCGGGTGGTCGGCCGACGCATGTACGGCGGCCAGAGCACCTACATCCCGCTCAAGGTCAACCAGTCCGGCGTGATCCCCATCATCTTCGCCAGCTCGGTGCTGTACCTGCCGCTGCTCATCAGCCAGGTGCTGCCCTCCGACCCCGGCAGCTGGGGGGTGAAGGTGCAGAAATGGGTCGACGACTACCTGGCCTCGCCCACCAGCCCGCTCTACCTGCTGATGTACGGCCTGCTCATCATCGGGTTCGCCTACTTCTACACCGCCATCACCTTCGATCCGGCCCAGCAGGCCGACACCATCCGCAAGCAGGGTGGCTTCATCCCGGGCATCCGCCCCGGGCCGCAGACCGAGAAGTACCTCGCCCACATCCTGTCCCGAATCACCCTGCCGGGCGCCCTGTTCATCGCCTCGGTGGCGTTGCTGCCGTCCATCTTCCTCACCTTGGTGCTGCCCGCCGGCAGCCGGGGCAGCTTCGCCTTCGGCGGCACGTCGGTGCTGATCGCCGTGGGCGTGGCCCTCGAGACCATGAAGCAGATCGACAGCCAGCTCATGATGCGCAACTACGAAGGGTTCCTGAAATGACCGGCCCCGTGCGCCTCGTGATCCTGGGCCGCCAGGGATCGGGCAAGGGCACCCAGTGCGCCCTCCTGGTCGACCACTACGCCATCCCTCACATCTCCACCGGCGACATGCTGCGCGAGGCGGTGGCCGAGGGCACCGACTTCGGCAAGATGGCCAAGCAGATCATGGACCGCGGCGACTTGGTGTCCGACGACATCATCGTGGGCGTGGTCGAGGAGCGACTGAGCAAGGCCGATGCCGTGCCGGGCTTCCTGCTCGACGGGTTCCCCCGCACCGTGGGGCAGGCCGAGGCGCTCGCCGCCATCGCCGCCCCCGCGGTGGTGGTGAACCTCGATGTCCCCACCGACCTGGTGCTCGAGCGCATGCTGGCCCGGGGCCGGGCCGACGACACCGAAGAGGCCATCACCCGCCGGCTCGAGCTCTACGAGGAGCAGACCGCACCGCTGGTGGCCTACTACGACGGCCTCGGCGTGCTGGTCACCGTCGACGGTGTGGGCGAGGTCGACGAGGTGTTCGCCCGGGTCGTGAAAGCGATCGACGCCAACCTCGGTTCGTGAGGAGGAAGGTCACCCCCGTGCGCCGCACGCCTGACGAGATCGCGATCATGCGCCGGGCGGGCAAGGTGGTGGCCGAGATGCACGAGTGCATCCGCGAGGCCATCCGCCCCGGCGTCACCACCCTCGAGCTCGACAAGGTGGGCCGCGAGGTGATCGAGCGCCGCGGCGCCCGCTCGAACTTCTTGAACTACCACGGCTTCCCCGCGGTCATCTGCACGTCGCCCAACGACATGATCGTGCACGGCATCCCCGGCTCGTACCGCCTCGAAGAGGGCGACATCATCTCCATCGACTGCGGGGCGATCATCCAGGGCTGGCACGGCGACGCCGCGTTCACCGCCCCGGTGGGCCAGGTCACCGAGGAGGCGGCCAAGCTCATCAAGGTCACCGAGGAGAGCCTCTACGCCGGCATCGACCAGATGGTCGACGGCAACCGCATCTCCGACATCGGCCACGCCGTGCAGAAGGTGGCCGAGGCGGCCGGGTTCTCGGTGGTGCGTGAATACGTCGGCCACGCCATCGGCACGGCCATGCACGAGAAGCCCGAGGTGCCCAACTTCGGCGATCCCCACAAGGGCCCCAAGCTGCGGGTGGGCAACGTCTACGCGGTCGAGCCCATGGTCAACGTGGGCAGCCCCCAGACCCGCCTGCTCGACGACGGCTGGAGCGTGGTCACCGCCGACGGCTCGCTGTCGTGCCACTGGGAGCACACCATCGCCATCACCGACGACGGCCCCGAGATCCTCACCCTTCCGTAGCGGCCGGTGGTTCCGCCGGCGCACGGCAGGTCAGGCCCGGCGGCGTGGACGGCGGCGCGCCCGGGTGTGCCGGCGGCGTCCCGTAGTCTCGTGCGGCACCGTCACGAGGGCGGCGCCTCGTGCGTCCGGCCCGGCGGGCAGGGGGAGCAGCGTCGTGGTCGGTGAGGTGCGAGACGCAGTGGTGCGCCGGCGGGGGATCGTCGTGGCGGGCGCCCTCGTCGCGATCGTGCTCGTGGCCGTCCCCGCGTTCCGCTCCAGCAAGGACTGGCAGGCCAGCGCCACGGTGCAGCTCGACCCCTTCCCGATCGAGGGGCTGCATCCCGAGGCGGCGGCGCCCGAATCCCGGGAGGCGGCCATGCAGGCCGAGATCGCCCTGGCCGAGAGCGACGCGTTCCGAGCGGGGCTCACGGCCGGCCTGGACTACCCGGTGGCGTTCGACGTCACCGGCGATCCTGCCGCCGGCACCATGCGCTTCGTGGTGCGCTCGGACACCGCCGAGCGGTCCGTCCGCGCCGCCTACGCGGTGTCGGGCGCCTACCTCGGGTGGGGTCGGGCCCAGTCCGCGGTCGCCCGCGCCGACGAGCTGCGCGCCGAGCTCGCGGCGACGGCCCCGCCCACCACCGTCCCGGCGGTCGGCGTCCCGCCCACCACCGTCCCGCCCGCCGGTGCCGACGGCGATGCGGCGGCCCAGCTGGCCGCCCTCGAGACGGCCCTCAGCAGGCTCGAAGGCGGGGGCGGGACCGTGGTGGCGCTGCCGGAGGTGCCCGGTGACCCGGTGGCCCCCGACCTCGCCGCACCCCTCGTGGTGGCCGGCCTGCTCGGCCTCTGCGCCGGCGCAGCCGTCGCCTGGCTGCTCGAGCGCCGCTCGCCCGCCGGCACCGACGCCGCCACAGACACAGACAAAGACACCGACACGGACACGGAGACGGACACGGACACCGGGGGCGCCGACGACGACACCGACGGCAGCGAGGGCGACGCCGGCGGCGGGGGAGAGGAGGCCGAGGGCGCGGGGTCGCGGTCCGATCGCGTCACCCGGGTCGCGCTCGGCGCCCTGGCCGTGGCGCTGGTCCTCCCGGTCGTGGCGTCGGCGTTGGCCGCGGTCATCGGGGTATGGGAGCTGCGGCCGTTCACCAACCCGCGCGACGAGAACCTGTACGAGTGCCTCGACCTGTGGCTCGCTCCCATCCCCGACGGCACCACGGTGGGGGTGAGCGAGGACAGCGACGTGTTCTTCCGCGACCGCTTCCAGGAGGTCGCCTTCCCCAGGTTGCGCATCGTCGACCCTGACCACCCCGCCGACGTGACGCTGCGCATGGTGCCGGGTCCGGGGCCGGAGGCCTGCGGCAACTACTCGCTCGAGCGCATCGAACCGTGAACGTCCCCTTCGCGACCATGGCCATGGTCGCCCTCGTGTTCGCGGCGGTGGGGTGGCCGGCGGCCCGCTTCCTCGCCCGCAGCCGGGTGGGCGCGTGGGCCACGTTGCCCGCGTCCACGGGCGTCGCCTGCTCGATCGCGGTGGCCGCGGCGATCCTCACGGGCTCGTCCATGGTCCCGTGGCTGGCCACGATGGCCGTCCTGGGGTGGGCCGGCCTCGCGCTGCGCCGCGCCACCGGTCACCGGTGGGCGCCCGAGCACGACCCCACCGGTGTCACCGCGTTGGTCACGGCGGCCGTGGTCGCGATCCTGCCGGTGATCCTGGTGGACATCCCGCCGGTCGAGGCCGACGCCCGCTACATGTGGTGGTTCCACGCCGCGTGGTACCGCCACGGTGGCGACGTGAGCTCCGAGGCCATGTCGCTGCCGGACTTCTTCTTCCGCCGGCCGGCCTACCCGCCCCTGCTCCCCGGGGTGATCGCCACCGTGTGGCACGTGGGCGGCGCCTTCGACCGTGAGGTGGCGCTGCGGGTGAGCCAACTCTTCACCGGTGCGGCGGTGGCGGCCGCAGGGTTCTTCACGGCCCGGACCCTGCGCCTCGACCGCCGCGACACGGCGGTCGCCGCCGGCGTGGTGGCGGCGGCCTGCTGGGGCGCCAACGCCTCGGTGGGCCTGGTGGGCTTCGTCGACCTGGCCTGGGCCGCCCTGTTCGTGGCGGCGGCCGTCCTGTTGCTGGCGGGGCCGACCGACAGTCGCACGATCGCCATCGGCACCGCCTTCGCTGCCGCGGCGGCGCTGGTGAAGTTCGAGGGCGAGGTGGCGGCGCTGCTGCTGGTGGTGCTCGTCGCCGTCCGCGCCGGCCGCGCGTGGCGCCGGTCGGTGCCCGTGGCCGCGGCGGTGGTCGCCGCCATCGTGGGGTGGCGCTTCGTGCCGGCCGCGGCCGGCGCACCCCCCGATCAGCGGGGCGACTGGGACAAGCTGCCCCAGATCCTCGACACGGGCTCGGAGGCGCACCGTCGCTTCATGGACGCGCTCGACTTCCTGGGCGGCGAGCTGGGATGGCTCGTCGGCCTCGCGGCGCTGGCCATCGTGGTCACCCTCGTGGTCGCCCGGCTGGGGGGCCGCCCGCTGCGCCAGCCGGGCGTCGTCCCCATCATGGTGCTGGTCGCGGGGTACCTCACCTTCGTGGCCCTCACCTTCGCGATGGCGCCCGAGTCACTCGACGCCTTCCTCGACGCCGCCGCGCGCCGGGTGGTGCTGATGGCCCGCATGCTCGTGGTGGTGGACGCGCTGCTCGTGGGCGTGGCCGCGGCCCGGGCCATCGGCCACCTCGAGCCGGTCCTCGCCCCGACCGCCGGCGCCGACGCGGGCGCGGCTCAGGTGGCGGTCGGGGGATGGTGGGCCCGCCAGGGACGTGACGGGGCGGACGACGGGCCGGACGACGGGCCGGAGCGCGAGGCGGACGACGGGCTGGGCGTCGGGTCGGACGGCGGGCCGGACGACGGGTCGGGGGACGAGGCGGCCGCCCGGCCGGGCGCCGCGGCGCCTGCCTCCGTGGCGTTCGCCTGGCCCGGGCCCGGCCGGCGGGCGGATGCACTGGCCGCGCTGGTGATCGGGGCCGTCGTGCTGGTGCGGGCGGGCCTGTACGCCGCCAGTGGCCCGGGCCTGATCCTCGACGACTGGAGCATCGCGGTGAACGGGGGGCTGGCCCGCCTCTGGCAGGACCCGAACACCACCTTCGCGCTGAGCCGCCCCGGTGCGTGGGTGCTGCTCACCGTGGTGAACGGCGGCATCGGCGCCCATCCCCTGGGTCTGCTCGCGGTCATCACGCTCCTGCAGCTCACCGCGGCGTGGCTCCTCTACCGGGTGGCCCTGCGGTGGGTCACCCCTGCGGTCGCCCTGGTCGTCACGGTCCTCTGGCTGGTGATGGCCAACCACTCGTCGCTCACGGTCTGGGGCCCGATCATCCCGGCGCTCGTGGCCCTGTGCCTGCTGCTCGGCGGGATCCTCGCCCTGGGCTCGGGGCGCTGGGTGCTGGCCACAGCCTGCTTCTGCGTGGCCGCGCTCTGCTACGAGACCACACTGCCCGCCGCGGCGGTCGCCACCCTCGTGCTCCCGGCCACGCCGCGGGTGGCCTGGTCGCGTCGCGCCGTCACCCTGGCGCTGCTCGGCGCCATCGGCATCTGGATCGCCGCCCACCCCATCTACGACGTCCCGCTGCACCTGCCGGCGCTGGGCGTCTTCTGGGACGCTCACTTCGGCAACGGGCTGCTGGGCACCGACCAGGGCGCCCCGCTCATCCCCACGGTGCTCCGCGTGGGCACCGTCGCCGGCATCGTGTGGTGCCTGGTGCGGTGGTGGCGGGGCGAGCGTCGCCCGGGGAGCGGACCGTGGCTCGTGATCGTCGGCCTGGCGGTGGGCGCGCTCGGGGCGCTGGGGTGGGTCACCCTCGACCCGCAGGCGGCACCGCTGGGTGTGTTCGACCGCATCCTGGTGGTGTCGTCGCTCGGCGCCGCGGCGGTGTGGGCCGGCATCCTCCTCACGGCGTGGGCCCACGCCCGGATCCCCACCGCGGCGGTCGCGGTGGTGCTCCTGGTGGTCTGCGTGGCCGGCCAGGTGGTCACCCTCGGCTCGTGGAGCCGGGCCGGCCGCGACGTCGAGGTGCTGCTCGACCACGTCGGCGGCCTTTCCCGCCACCCCGGGGCCCACGACTTCGTGGTGGGCCCCTCCCCGGGGCGGCTCGACCACCACGGGGTGGCCGGGGTGTACACCGAGGGCTTCGCCAACGACGCCGCGACGGTGGCCTTCGGCGACGATCGGGGCTCGCTCACGATCGCCGAGGGGCCGACCAGCTTCACCAGCGAGGGGCAGGGCACGCTCATCGACTGGTCCGACGTGTTCGGGGGCACGCCGGTGCCCTACCAGGACCTGGTCGGGGGCTCTCCCAAGGGCTACCTCGAGGCCGCCGACCGCACCGCACCCGGCGTCGTGGTGGTGGGGGGCTGGGTGATCGACCTCTCGGACCAGGACATCGCGGTGAACGTCACCATCCGGGTCGACAGCGAGGTCGTCGACATCGGGGTGGCCCAGCTCCCGCGCCCCGACGTGGCCGCGAGCTATCCCGACGCGGGGCCGAACCACGGGTTCTCGGCCGAGCTCCCGGTCGGGCCCGGCCCGCACCTGGTCTGCGCGGTCGGCGCCAACGTCGGCGAGGGCGTCGACGCCCCGCTGCTCGCCGGCGACGCCCCCGGACGGGTCGGCACGTATTGCATCAGGGTGGGTTGACGGTCGCCGTGGTCCGCCGAAAGCCCTCTGTCGACCTGCCCGGTAGCCTCCACCACCGGAGGGCCACGGCCTGCTAGAGGGCGCGAGTTGGTGCAAATGGGCGAGCACCGCTAGCCTGACCCTTCGGCTCATTGCCGGCTGTCGCGTCGCGCGTGACGGCCCTGGTGGGAGCTTCGTGGTCCGCCGTCAACCGGCCGGTCCCCTCGTCGCGAAGGAATCGAAGTGAAAGTACGACCCAGCGTGAAGAAGATGTGTGAGAAGTGCAAGGTGATCCGACGCCATGGTCGCGTCCGGGTCATCTGCCAGAACCCCCGCCACAAGCAGCGGCAGGGTTGAGGGAGAACTGATGGCTCGTATCGCCGGCGTCGACATCCCCCGCGAGAAGCGGTTGGAGATCTCGCTCACCTACATCT
>CAZWMT010000076.1:0-13018 GCA_964635055.1 uncultured Microthrixaceae bacterium
TCGAATCCGACCCCTCCGACAACACCTTCGTGATCGCCGCCGTCAACGTCGTCTTCCCATGGTCGATATGACCCATCGTGCCGATGTTGGCATGCGGCTTGGTCCGCTCGAACTTCGCTTTGGACATCTTCGGTGTTACCTCAGGTCTTTCGGAACTGGCTGTCTGACAGGGATGAAGGGGAGGAGAGGCGCAGGGTCACTCGCCTCGGACGCGGGCGACGATCTCCTCCTGCACGTTCGACGGCATCTGCTGATACGAGTCGAACTGCATGGTGTACGTGGCGCGACCCTGGGTGCGCGAACGCAGGTCGGTAGCGTAGCCGAACATCTCGGAGAGGGGCACGGTGGCGCTGATCACCTGGCTGTTGCCCCGCTGCTCGGAGCCCGCCAGCCGGCCACGCCGGCTGGAGAGGTCGCCCATGACGTCGCCGAGGTAGTCCTCGGGGGTGACGACCTCGACCGACATGATGGGCTCGAGCAGGACGGGCTTGGCCTTGCGGGCCGCTTCCTTGAGCACCATGGAGCCGGCCACCTTGAACGCCATCTCGGACGAGTCGACGTCGTGGGCGGAGCCGTCGACCAGGCGGGCGCGCACGTCCACCATGGGGTAGCCGGCGAGCACGCCGGCGGTCAGCGACTGCTGGATGCCCTGGTCGACCGAGGGGATGAACTCCTTCGGGATGCGACCACCGGTGATCTTGTCCACGAACTCGTAGCCGCCACCGGGTCCCGTGGGCTCGAGGTCGATGACGACGTGGGCGAACTGACCCGAACCGCCGGTCTGCTTGACGTGGCGGTAGACCACCTTCTCGACGGGCTGGGTGATGGTCTCGCGGTAGGCCACCTGGGGCTTGCCCACGGTGGCGTCCACGTTGAACTCGCGCAGCATCCGGTCGACCAGCACCTCGAGGTGCAGCTCGCCCATGCCGGAGATGACGGTCTGGCCGGTCTCCTCGTCGCTGCGCACCTGGAAGGTGGGATCCTCCTCGGAGAGGGAGTAGAGGGCCTTGCCCAGCTTGTCCTGGTCGGCCTTGGTCTTGGGCTCGACGGCCACGTGGATGACCGGCTCGGGGAACTCGAGCTCCTCGAGCACGAGCGGGTGGGCGGGGTCGCACAGGGTGTCGCCGGTGCGGGTGTCCTTGAGGCCGATGCCGGCCACGATGTCGCCGGCGAAGACGGCTTCGCGGTCGTCACGGTGGTTGGCGTGCATCTCGAGGAGGCGACCGATGCGCTCCTTCTTGCCCGTGCGGGCGTTGAGGACGGTGCCGCCCTTGGGCAGCGTGCCGCTGTAGACCCGGAAGTACGACAGCTTGCCGTGGGGGTCGGCGACGATCTTGAACGCCAGCGCCGAGAACGGCTCGTCGTCGCTGGGCTTGCGCTCGACGGTCTCCTTGCCGTGGATGTCCATGCCCTCGACCGGCGGCAGGTCCACCGGCGACGGCAGGTAGTCGACCACCGCGTCGAGCAGGGGCTGCACACCCTTGTTCTTGAAGGCGGTGCCGTTGAGGACGGGCACGACCTCGTTGGCGATGGTGGCGTCGCGCAGGGCCACCCGGAGGTCCTTGGCGGTGATCTCCTCGTCGCCCACGAACTTCTCGAGGATGTTGTCGCTCGACGCCGACAGCACGTCGATGAGCTCGTGGCGGTACTCCTCGGCCTGGTCGACGAGGTCGTCAGGGATGTCGACGACGTCCCACTTGGCGCCCAGCTCCTCGTCCTGCCAGACGAGGGCCTTCATCTCGAGCAGGTCGACGACGCCCTGGTAGTTGCCCTCGGCCCCGATGGGGAGCTGGACGACGGCGACGTTGGCGCCCAGGCGATCCTTGATGCTGGCCAGCGCGGCGTAGAAGTCGGCGCCGAGGCGGTCCATCTTGTTGATGAAGCACATGCGGGGCACGCCGTACTTGTTGGCCTGGCGCCACACCGTCTCGGTCTGGGGCTCGACGCCGGCGACGCCGTCGAACACCGCCACCGCGCCGTCGAGGACGCGCAGCGAGCGCTCGACCTCGACGGTGAAGTCCACGTGGCCGGGGGTGTCGATGATGTTGATGACGTGGTCGTTCCACTCGCAGGTGGTGGCCGCGGAGGTGATGGTGATGCCCCGCTCCTGCTCCTGGACCATCCAGTCCATGGTGGCGGCGCCCTCGTGCACCTCGCCGATCTTGTAGTTCCGCCCGGTGTAGTAGAGGATCCGCTCGGTCGTGGTGGTCTTGCCCGCGTCGATGTGGGCCATGATCCCGATGTTGCGCGTGCGCTCGAGCGAGATCGGTCGCTTGGTGGTGCTGTCCTCAGCCATGGGTCTTCTCTGCTCTACGTTTCACTCGGTACGGGGGGGGAATCAGATCTGGGCTCGGCTCGCGGTTCGGGCCGGGCATGGGAACGACCGGGCCCGAGGCCCGGTCGTTTGGAGGCACACCGGGGGGCGCACCCCCGCGTGCGGGGCTACGAACGGCTCAAAGAGGCGGTGCGACGCGCCTTGGGGAGATCGCGAACCATGACTACCAACGATAGTGGGCGAAAGCCTTGTTGCTCTCGGCCATCTTGTGGAGGTCTTCCTTGCGCTTCATCGAGGCGCCGAGGCCGTTGGAGGCGTCGAGCAGCTCGTTGGCCAGGCGCTCGGCCATCGTGTTCTCGCGACGCTGGCGGCTGTAGCCGACCAGCCAGCGGATGGCGAGGGTGTTGGCCCGGCGGGGGCGCACCTCGACCGGCACCTGGTAGGTGGCGCCACCGACCCGGCGGCTGCGCACCTCGAGGGCGGGCTTGACGTTCTCGACGGCCCGCTTCAGTGCGGCGATGGGCTCGGCGCCCGTCTTCTGCTCGACGATGGTGAGCGCGTCGTAGACGATCTTCTCGGCGGTGGAGCGCTTGCCGCGTTGCAGCACCTTGTTGACCAGCTGGGTGACCACGACCGACCGGTAGATCGGGTCGGGGTTGAGCTCACGACGCGGGGCGGGACCCTTACGAGGCATCTACGTCAGCCTTCCTTCTTGGCGCCGTAGCGGCTGCGGGCCTGGTTGCGGTCCCGGACGCCCGAGGCGTCGAGGGTGCCGCGGATGATCTTGTAGCGCACGCCCGGCAGGTCCTTCACACGGCCGCCACGCACGAGCACGATGGAGTGCTCCTGGAGGTTGTGGCCCTCGCCCGGGATGTAGGCGGTGATCTCCATGCCGCTCGACAGGCGGACACGGGCCACCTTGCGCAGCGCCGAGTTCGGCTTCTTGGGGGTGGCGGTGTAGACGCGGGTGCAGACGCCCCGACGCTGGGGCGCGCCCTTGAGCGCCGGCGTGGCGCCCTTCTTGGGCTTGGACTTGCGGCCCTTGCGGACCAGTTGCTGCACGGTGGGCACGCGTCTACCTCAGAAGCTCTTGCTCGGGGATGACCGGCGCAGGGCGCGCACGGCCGACGGGCCATGCTACGAGCCGGGGGCGCCGAGCAACAACTCGCGCCGCCCCCGGACCGGCCGCTCCCGCGACGCCAGCGCGCCGCCGGGGGAGCCCGTACTCTGCCAGGCTCAGACCGATCGGCCCAGGAACGCCGCCAGGACGTCGGCCGGCGGCGCCACCTCCGGCGCGACCTGGCGAGGCCCGAACAGCGCTCCCTCGGGCCCACGGAACGCGTCCTGGATCGCCACGGCCGTGAAGCCCACCAGGTACTCGGCCACACCGGCGTCGAGGGGCGCGGGCTGCCCGGTCGCCTTCGCCAGGTCCCACCCGTGGACGAACACGTCGTTGGTGGCGATGCCCAGGAAGGCCGCCGCCGGGATGGGCCCGAATTCCATGGTGAGGTCGTTCTCGAGGAGACCCGGGGCCCGAAAGGCGCCCACCACCCGGGCGTAGCGCTCGTCGTAGAGCGCCAGCGCCTCGGACGCGCTGACGGGGTCCGCGCCCGACTCGGGTGGACGACCCTCGCAGACCGACAGGAAGTACTTCGGCGCTTCGCTGATCAGGTGGTCGACCAGCCCCTGCACGTCCCAGGACGCGCACGGCGTCGGTTGGCCGTACTGGTCGGCGCGCACCTGCGCGAGGACGGACCGCGTCGATGCGATCGCGGCGTCGAGCATGTCGAGGCTCATCGCTCCCCCACCTGCACCCCACCGTCGCCGGGGCGCCCGTCCATCATGTGCTGCCGCGTCATCTCGAACACGTCACTCCTTCCTCGTGGTCCAACCGTGCTGATCACGGCCATCATCGGGTCTCCCGCTCGCCCTGTCCTCGCCGACCACTTGACCAACCCGAAGCGCGAGGGTCAAGGGCTCCGGCCTGCCGGGGCCTCGATCGCGGCCGCCACGGGCCAGGAGCCGGTGCCGGGAGCACCGCTCCCGACATCGGCAAAGATGTCACCGATGGCAGGGGCGACAGTCCGCATCGAGGTCCTCGGGCCGGTCCGAGCCTGGCGTGACGGCGAGCCGGTCGCCCTGCGCGGCGTCTCCGCCCGGACCGTGGTGGCCGCGCTGGCCCTCAGGCTCGGCTCGGTGGTGTCCACCGGGGAGCTCTGCGAGGCGCTCTGGGAGGACGACCCTCCCGACGGCGCGGTCGCCAACCTGCAGAGCGTCGTCAGTCGGCTGCGACGCGGGCTCGGCGCCACGGCGATCGGGACGGCTCCCGACGGATATCGCCTCGTACCCGAAGGCGTGAGCACGGATCTCGCCGACGTCGAGGCGCTGCTGGCGGACACGCTCTCGCTCCGACCAGAGACGGCCGATCAACTGCTGGCGGCGCTGCGGGCCTGGAAGGGCCACGCGTTGGCGGACGTCGCCGCCACCACCTGGTTCCTTCCCGACCGCGGCCGCTTGGCCGAGCTGCAGCTCCTGGCCCGCGATCGGTGCAGCGAGTCGCTCATCGCCCTCGACCGGCCTGACGCGGCGCTCATCGAGCTCCAGCGAGCCGTCGCCGAGACGCCGCTCAGGGAGCCCACGCGACTCCTGCTGGCCGAGGCGCTGCACCGGCTCGGCCGAAACGCCGAGGGGCTTCGCGCCATCGACACCTACCGACGAGCGCTCGTCGAGGAGACGGGGCTCGACCCCTCGGAGGCGGTGGCCGAGATGGAGCAGCGACTGCTCGTTGGCGACTCGAACCCCTCGCGCCGCGGTGGGCCGCAGTGGCGGGCCAGGCGGTGGCTCCCCCCGGGGACCCCGTTCGTCGGGCGCGATCGTGCACTGCGGTCCTGTGAGGAGCTGGTCGCGCGCCACCGCCTCGTGACCGTCGTCGGGACGGGAGGCGTGGGCAAGAGCCGACTGGCGATGGAGTTGCTGCACCGGCGGGACCCCGAGTCCGCCGTCGTCGTGCTCCTCGCCCCCCTCGACCCTGGCGCACCGATCGAGACGACCCTCGCGGCGGAGCTGGGCCTCGAGGCGACGGCCGGAAATGCGTTCGACGCCGTCGCGGGACGGCTGATCGACCTGCCGCCCCTGCTTCTCGTCCTCGACAACTGCGAGCACGTGCTCACGGCGGCGCGGGGCCTGGTCGACGGCTTGCTCCGCCGGGTCGACGACCTCACCGTCCTGACCACGAGTCGTCAACGGCTCGGATTGCCCGAGGAACAGCTCCTGCTGCTCGAACCACTCGATGTTGCCGCCGACGACGATCCGACCTCGGGTGCGGCACAGCTCTTCCGAGACCGCGTCGCACGGGCCGCACCGGACCTGGAGCTCGGCGATGCCGACGCATCGCGGGTCGGCGAGATCTGCCGACTCCTCGAAGGCCTGCCACTCGCGCTCGAGCTGGCCGCGGCTCGCGCTCATCTCCTGGGCCTGGACGGGCTCCAGGTCGAGCTCGCCCGCGGTCGACTGCCCGGGCCCGGCGAGGGGCGCACCATGAAGGGAGCCGTGGCCTGGTCACTCGGGCTCCTGGGAACGCCCGCGCAGCGCCTCTTCGCCGACCTGTGCGCCTTCCCGGGGCCGTTCGACCTCGACGCAGTCGACGCGATCACGCAGGGCGACGCCACGGAGCCGTTCGGGGAGCTCGTCGACGCCTCGCTGATCGCCGTGATGGGCGGCGACGGACGGAGGCGGTTCCGCATCCTCGAGCCCATCCGCCAGGTCGGCGCGGTACAGGTCGCTCCGCGCGCCGTCGACGCCTACCTCGATTGGGTCATCGGCCTCGGCGAGCGGGCGAGGTCGTGCTTCATCGGCTGGGAGCCCTTCACGGCGAGCGAGATCATCGCCGACCACGTCGACGACTTCCGCCACGCCCTGACCATCCTGGCCGGCCGGGCGGATCACGAGCGGTTCGCGCACCTCGCCAGCCAGCTCAGCTCACCGCTGTATCGCCGTCCGGACCCGGAGCTCGTGGGGCTCATCCTCGAGCACAGTCCTGACACCCCGGACGGACTCCTCGCCCTGGTCGACCTCGAATCCGGTGTGGGCCGCCCCGAGCGGTGCGTCGACCATCTCGAGCAACTCCTCGGACTCGTCGCCGAGGACGATCCGAGGGTCCCGCGTGCGTTGGTCTGGTCCTGCCCGGCGTTCGCCTCCATGGGCGAACTCGACCGCATGGTCGAGTTCGCGAAGCGGGCGGTCGAGCACGCGGCGACGACCGACCTCGAGCGCCTCACCGCGGTGGGGATGTGGGCCCTCGGCCAGACGTACCTCGGCCGACCGGACGTGGCCGAGCGGATCATGGCCGAGCACGCGAACGTGCTTCAGCTCGGCCCCACCGCCTTCATCCCCTTCGTGCGGGCCGAGATGTGCGCGACCGCCGACCCCGAAGCGGCACTGGCCTGGCTGGACGAGGGTGCCGCGCAGGCTCGGCGCGAGGGGGACGCCCTGTTGTCGAGGATGCTCGACGTGGCCCGCCTCGCGTTGCTCGTCCGGGAGTCGCACGACGCCGCCGCCTGCCGACTCGCGCTCGACTCGATCCCCGAGTTGCTCGCTGCCGGGCTGACCCCGCAGGCCTGGATGTCGTTGCGGCACGTGGCCACGCTGCTCGCGCGGCGGGGCGAGCCCACCACCGCGCTCGAGATCCTCGACGCCGCCGCCGCCAGCCCCGACGCCACCGCCCTCGTCGGTGACGCCATCGAGGCGGAGTCAACGCTCAGGCTCGAGATCGGCAACTGCCTGCGAGCCGCGACCTCGCCGGTGGCGTCCGGGACGACCGCCCGGTCGATCGGGGAGCTCTGGGATCACGTCGACGAGGCTCTGGGACGGGTCACCCGGGCTCCGAGGCTGCGGGCCGTGGGCTGACCGCCACCTGTGCCCGACCTCCGCTGCCCGTCGCGTTGGAGCACTCGCAAGGGCGGCCCGGTCGGCTCGACGAGGAGACTCGAGCCTGACACCGGGCCGCCCCCTGCGGTCAGCGGACCTGGACGGCGGCCTTGACCGTGTCGAGCCTGGACGGCGTGGTGTGGGACCGGGCCCGCACCGTGACCGTCGGGATGGTGCCAGGAGCGGCGGTGGCGTCCACGGTCACCTCGACCCGGATGATGGTGGTCTGGCCCGGCGCCAGCTCCACCGTCCGGTAGGTGCCAGCGTCCATCGCCGCGGTGATCTCCCGGCCGAACCGCTCGGCGAACCAGCGCACCCGCACCCCCGGGTGGGCGCCCACCGAGCGCAGGTCGACGGTGTCGGCACCCTGGCCGTCGTTGGTGATCGGCACGTAGAACACCGCGGTCTCGCCCGGCGCCCGTCGCGACGTGCGGGTCTGGCCCACCCCGTCGGCGTTGTAGACGCCGTCGCCGATCGCCACTCCGCCCGCCTTGCGCACCGCCAGGTCCGGCTGCAGCGCCGGGGTCACCCGGACGTCGATCCCGGCCGAGTCCACCGGGCCGGTCTGGTCGCTGCCCACGGTGGCCACGTTGGTGAGCGTCCCGATGTCGTCGGCGCTCGTGGTGCGCACGCAGTCGATGACGAAGCGCTCACCCACCCCCAGGTCCGGCACCGGCTGCTCACACGCCGGCGCCACCGGGTCGGCCACCGTCACCCCGGTCAGATCCACGTTGCCGGTATTGGCCACCGCCACGTGGAAGCCGATGTCGCCGCCCGACTCGACCTCCTGCTGATCGGCCGTGACCTGCACCGCCACGCCCGGCGCCGGATCGTCGCTCACCGCCACCTCCACCGGCGCCGACGCCACCGGGTCGGTCTGGTCGGTGTCCACCGTGGCCGTGTTGACGTAGGTCCCCACGTCGGCCGGCGTCGTGGTGTAGGTGCAGTCGATGGTGTGCTCCTCGCCGATCGCCAGGTCCGGCACCGGCTGCTCGCAGCCCACCGCAGCGGGGTCGGTCATCGTCACGCCCGTCAAAGCGACGGCGCCGATGTTGGCGACCGTGACGTGGTAGTCGATGGTCGCGCCCAGGTTCACCGCGGCCTGGTCCGCAGACACCGCTACCGACACCGCCGGCTGGTTCCCCACCGGCACGAACCCCACGGACGCCGGCGTCTCGTTGTCGCCGATGGTCCGGTTGTTCCCGTAACCGAGTCGACCGCTCTGGCCCTCCCCCCAGCAGACGATGCCAGGGCCGTTCGCCAGCACCCGCACGCACGTGTGTTCCCTGCCAGCGGTGATCGCCAACACGAGACGCCCCGACCCGATGATCACCGGCCCCACCGACCCGGGGGTTTCGTTGTCGCCGATCGCCGTCTGGTTGCCGTAGCCGAGCCGACCCGACGCACCCAGGCCCCAACAGCGGACCGTGAAGTTGTCGAGAGACGCGCACGTGTGAAACTCCCCGGCCGTGATGGCGGTGGCCGTGCGACCTGCCCCCAGGTTCACAGGGCCCACCGACCCCGGCACCTCGTTGTCACCGACATCAAGCCTGTTGCCGTAACCCAGCGCGCCGCCGGACTGACGGCCCCAGCATCGCACCGCACGGTTGTCCAGGATCGCGCACGTGTGCGCGTCCCCGGCAGTGATGGCGAGAGCCGTCCGACCCTCACCAAGGTTGACCGGGCCCACCGACGCCGGCGTGTCGGTCCGGCCGACGTTCCTCGTGTTCCCGTAGCCCAGCCGCCCGAAGGTGCCGTTCCCCCAACAGCGCACCGTGTGGTTGTCCAGGATCGCACACGTGTGAGATGTCCCGGCGGTGATGGCGATGGCCGTGCGACCCGCACCCAGGTTCACCGGGCCCACCGATCCCGGCGACTCGTTGTCACCGACGTTGTTCGTGTTGCCGTAGCCGAGCTGACCCTCGTTGTTCTGACCCCAGCAGCGCACCGTGTGGTTGTCGAGGATCGCACACGTGTGGAACCCGCCCGCCGCGATGGCTACCGCCGTGCGGCCCGGTCCCAGGTTCACCGGCGCCACCGATCCTGGCGACTCGTTGTCACCCACGTCGCCCGTGTTGCCGTAGCCGAGCTGACCGCTACCACCATCGCCCCAGCAACGCACCGAGCCGTTGTCCAGGATCGCACAGGTGTGTGCGCCGGGTGATGCGCCACTCGCCGCGATCTCAGTGGCGATCCGTCCCACGCCCAGGTCGACCGGCGCCACCGATTCAGGGAGCTCGTCGTCCCCGATCGTCCTGGTGTTGCCGTAGCCCAGGCGACCGTCCGAGCCCAGCCCCCAGCACCGCACTGCACCGCTGGCCAGGACCGCGCAGGTGTGCTGCGCTCCGGCGGTCAGTCGCCGGAAGTTGGTCGGCGCGCCCGGCGCCTCGTTCGCGTCGGCACCGGCCTGCGCCCCCACGACGTTCAGCGGGGACGCCGGCACGCACAACGCCGCCAGCGCCACTGCACAACCCACCACCATCAACCGGGCCGCTCCGGCCCGCCGCCACGTCCTCGCTCGCATCGCTCGCTCCTCGTTCGGCTCGACCGGCGACCTGCCGGTCCCGACGAAGATCACCCCCGTCCCTTGCCCGATCCTTGCCCGCACCGTGATCGTCGTGATCTGGGGACGGGCCGCCGACCGAACGCCGTGCATGACGACCTCCGCGAGCCGCGCCGCATTCGACCGTGCCATCGACAACTGGAACGCCGGGGACCTCGACGCCTACCTCGAGCTGTACGACCCCTCGATCCAGCTGCACGGCTACTCGGACCAACCGATGACCAAGCCCGAGGTGGCCGGCATGTACCGGGGCCTGCACGACGCGCTGGAGGGCATCCACATCGAGGTCCACGACGTGATCGAGGAGGGCGACCGCCTGTCGGCCCGGGCCACCATGTCGGGCATCCACCGTGGCGAGCTGTTCGGCGTCCCCGGCACCGGCGTGCACATCGTCCAGCCCGTCATCACCCACCTGCGCTTCGCCGACGCCCGCTGCGTCGAGCGCTGGTCGGTGGCCGACACCCTCGCCGTCCTCCTCCAGATCGGCGCCGTCACGCTGCCCGGGTGACAGCGTCAGATCGGCTCGACGGCGACGTCGGGCAGGTCGGCGGTCAGGGCCCGCAGGTCACCAGGATCACCGGTGACCACGAGCGCGGGCGCCTGGAGCGCGGCGGTGGCGGCCAGGAATGCATCCACCGCGTTCGTGGAGTCCATGTCGGCGCCTGTGAGCAGATGACCGGCTCGGGTCGCCACCCTGTCGTCGACCTCCCGACGGTCCACCTGATAGCGGTGGAGCGCCGACCACACGCCGGCGTCCCGCTTCCCGTCGAGGACCTCCGCGAGGACCGCCGACGAGGTGACCAGATCGGCCTCGACGCCCCCCGTCATCGTCTTCAGGAGCACCATCAGTGCTCGTTGCTGGGCCGGTCGGTCGTGCGCCAGCCTGCTGAGCACCTCGCTGTCGAGCACTAGACACCGAGTCGGCGCCACACCTTCTCCCATCGTTCAGTCTCCGCCTCAGAGATCTCCCCGTGCTCTGCCTCCCATTCACGCACGATCTCTTCGATCACCAGGCGCTTGCGGATGCGCCTGAGCTTCTCCGCCACGGCATCGGTGACCGCGGCCGACAGGCTCGACGACCCGGTCAGCTCGGCCAGCGCCTCGATGGCGTCGGCGTCGAGGGTGAGCGACACCTTCGTCTTGGCCATGTCGCCTATCGTACCGCAAGGCGATAGGGGCCACCCCCGCGACTCGTTGCCCTCGGCTCCGGGCGTCGGCCCCGTTCTGAGAGAGCGGCGGGCTGCGCCCGCCGCCTGGGATGCGACAGACTCGGCGGATGACCGAACGCAAGGACGCCACCGAGGCGACACGGCGGGCGAACGCGGCGGTGGCCGCCGCGCTACCCCTCGACGACCCATCCGACTTCGACCGGGCCCGCCGGGGCCTCCTGGCGGAGGCACCGGTGCAGGTGCTGCACGCCGGCGGCTTCCCCGTCTGGGACCGCGACAACTTCGCCTTCCTCGCCGACGAGGCCCCGCCCGACACGGTGAACCCCAGCCTCTGGCGCCAGGCGCGGCTGAACGCCATCGCCGGCCTGTTCGAGATCGCGCCCGGCTTCTACCAGGTGCGGGGGCTCGATCTCTCGAACATCACCTTCGTGCAGGGCGAGACGGGCTGGGTGGTGATCGACCCGCTCACGTCGTCCGAGACCGCCGCCGCCGCCCTGGCCCTCGTGCACGAGCACTTCGGCGAGCGTCCCGTCACCGCGATCATCTACACCCACAGCCACATCGACCACTTCGCCGGCGTCCGCGGCGTGGTCGACGAGGACCACGTGCGCTCGGGGGCGGTGCCCATCGTCGCTCCCGAGGGCTTCCTCGAGGCCGCGATCAGCGAGAACGTGATCGCCGGCAACGTCATGCTGCGCCGCGGCTCGTACATGTACGGGCCGCTCCTGCCCACCGACCCCCAGGGCCACGTCGACGCCGGACTCGGCAAGGGTGTCCCCCTGTTCGGCACGAACGGCCTCATCGCGCCCACCGTCACCATCTGTGAGACCGGCGAGGAGCACCGCCTCGACGGGGTGCGGGTGGTCTTCCAGGTCACGCCCGGCACCGAGGCGCCGGCCGAGATGAACTTCTTCTTCCCCGACCACCGGGTGCTCTGCATGGCCGAGAACTGCACCGCCACCCAGCACAACCTCTACACGCTGCGGGGCGCCCAGGTGCGCGACTCGCTGGCCTGGAGCACCTACATCCACGAGGCCATCGAATTGTTCGGGGTGGCCGCCGACGTGGTGTTCGCCAGCCACCACTGGCCCCGCTGGGGCACCGACGACGGGCTCGACTACCTGCGGGCCCAGCGCGACGCCTACCGCTACCTGCACGACCAGACCATGCGGCTGGCCAACCACGGCCTCACCCCGCTCGAGATCGCCGAAGCGCTCGAGATGCCCGACTCGCTGGCCGCCGAGTTCCACACGCGCGGCTACTACGGCACCGTCAACCACAACGCCAAGGCGGTCTACCAGTACTACCTGGGCTGGTTCGACGGGAACCCGGCCCACCTGCACGGCCATCCCCCGGTGGAGGCCGCGCGCCGCTACGTCGAGTTCATGGGCGGCGCCGGCGAGGTGCTGGCCAAGGCCCGCGCCAGCTTCGACGCCGGCGACTTCCGCTGGGTGGCCGAGGTGGTCAACCACGTGGTCTTCGCCGACCCGACCAACGCCGAGGCCAAGGCCCTGCAGGCCGACGCCCTCGAGCAACTCGGCTACCAGGCCGAGTCGGGCCCGTGGCGCGACTTCTACCTGACCGGCGCCCAGGAGCTGCGCCAGGGCCACCCCGAAGGCGGGCCCGCGGCGGGCGCCAGCCCGGACGTGCTGCGGGCCATGACCACCGAGATGCTGCTGCAGCTCGTCGGCGTGCGCCTGAACGGTCCCGCCGCGGCGACCCGCGACGTGGCGCTGCGACTGGTCATCACCGACCGGGGCGAGCACTGGGACGTGGGCGTCGAGCACGGCGCCCTGCACCACTCGCTGGCGGGCGCGCTGGACCGTGCCCCCGAGGCCACCCTGTCGCTCCCCTACCTGGCCTTCGCCGCCCTGGCCGGCGGCAACCAGACCCTCGACGAGCTCATCGACGCCGGCGAGGCCAGGGTCGACGGCGACCGCGCCGCCCTCGACCACCTCGTCGCCAACCTCGACCAGTTCAGCTTCGGCTTCCCCATCGTCACCCCCTGACTCGGGGGGGCTACCCCCGCTTCGAGGGGGCTGCCCCCGCGACCCGGCGGGTCCTGACCCCGATCCGGTATCCGAA
>CAZWMT010000076.1:13118-16722 GCA_964635055.1 uncultured Microthrixaceae bacterium
TCGAGGGGGCTGCCCCCGCGACCCGGCGGGTCCTGACCCCGATCCGGTATCCGAAAATCGGCGCGAAAGGCATGCGCCGATCTTTCGGACCCTCCGGATCGGCGCCACCCGCCGGGTCGCTACCCCGTCTTGCTGTTGGAGCTCTGCACCGATCACCCGCTCGGTCCCCTTCACGGCTCCCGGCCGTCAATCTCCGCACAGGTAGGCTTGGCCCCGACCCTCATCGGGGAGCGTGATCACGGTGCAGCACTCACGTCGCACACGCAGTGGCCGGGTGGCGGCGGTGATCGGGATGGTGGCGGTCGCACTTCTCGCCTGCGCACCCCGGCCCGCCGGGGCCGACGGGAACGAGGCGGCGGGGGCGCCGCTGGCCCCGCGGGCGATCGCCGCGGGGGACCGCTTCACCTGCGCGATCCTCGCCGACGGGACCGTGCGCTGCTGGGGGATGAACTTCGCCGGGCAACTCGGTCTGGGTGACACCCTGGCCCGGGGGGACGCCGGTGGTGAGATGGGCGCGAACCTGCCCGCTGTCGATCTCGGCACCGGCCGCACGGCGACGGCCATCGCCGCCGGCACCCGACACGCCTGCGCCCTGCTCGACGAGGGGTCGGTCAAGTGCTGGGGCGCCAACATCGACGACGCCCTCGGCCAGGTCACCGGCTTGAACATCGGTGACAACCCGGGCGAGATGGGTGATGCCCTGCCACCCATCGACCTTCCCCTGCCGGCGACCGCCGTCACCGCCGGTGACGACACCACGTGCGCGATCCTCATCGACGCGACGCTGCGGTGCTGGGGCAGCAACGACCTCGGCCAACTGGGCCGCGGGGACAACCATTCCCCCGCGGCGGAGGAGCTCCACGACGCCCCTGCGGTGCGGGTCGGAACCGGCCGAACGGTCCGCGCCGTCTCGTCCGGGTCCGATCACACGTGTGCGCTCCTCGACGACGGGTCGGTCAAGTGCTGGGGTCGCAACTTCTCCGGTCAACTCGGTCAAGGACACACGGACCACCGCGGCACCGACCCCGGTCACATGGGGGACGCGCTCCCCGCCGTGGACCTGGGCACGGGGCGAACCGCGACCGCCATCTCGGCGGGCGTGGGCATCGGATGTGCGCTGCTCGACGACGGCACGGTGAAGTGCTGGGGCGCCAGCGCGGGGGGCGCCCTCGGCCAGGGTCCCACCGGGAACCTCGGCGACCAGCCGGGCGAGCTGGGAGACGCCTTGGCGCCCATCCAACTCGGCACCGGACGCACCGCCGTCAGCATCTCCGCCGGCAACATCTACCACGACTCCAACACGCCGGCGCATGTGTGCGCGGTGCTCGACGACGGCACCGCCAAGTGCTGGGGGGACAACTTCTACGGGTCGCTCGGCTTGGGCGACAAGGTGAGCCGCGGCGCGGACGCCGGCCAGATGGGCGAGGCCCTGCCGCCTGTCGATCTCGCCGGCGGGGACGACCTGCTGGCAGTGACCACCGGGGCACTGCACACCTGCGCGCTGTTCGCCGACGCCACCGTGAAGTGCTGGGGCCAGAACGCCTTCGGCGCACTCGGGCTCGGGACCACCGACGACCGGGGCGACGCTGGCGGCGAGATGGGCGACAACCTACCGACCGTGGATCTTCCCCCAGTGGGGTTCCTGCCACAGCCGGCGGTGAACCTGGTGCTCAGCGCCGTCCAGGCCTCGACCCGCACGAGCGAGCCGATCGACTACCACGTCACCGTCCACAACACCGGCAACGAGACCCTCACCGGCGTGACCCTCGCCGACCTTGCCGTCCCGGACTGCGCCGGACCCCTCCCCGACCTCGAGATGGGCGTGCGACACACCGTGTCCTGCGCCCACACACCCGGCGTCGCCGACGTCGGCACCTTCTCGAACACGGCCACCGTCGACACCGACCAGACCGACCCCGTGGTGTCCAACCAGGTCGACGTGGCAGTGGCGGTGCGCTACCAGCCCGACCTGGCCGTGAAACGAGCCGGGAGCACCTTCGCCGGCGACGGGATCTACAACAACACCGGAGAGGGTCAAGAGGCACGGGCCGGCCGGGAGCGGGGCGGCCACGTCGACTTCGTGATCCGCGTCGGCAACGACGGCGACCAACCCGACACCCTCGACCTCCGCCGCGTCGGCCCCGCCGACCCCGGCCTCGAGCTCCGCTACGTCAACGTGGCCAACGGCAAGGACCTCACCGCAAGGATCCGGGCCGGCACGTACCACACCCGCGAGCTGGCGCCCGGCGAGAGCATCGCCATCCGGGTGGAGGTCGACATCACCGACGTCGCCGCCCGCCAGATCGACCATCCCTTCACCCTCCGCACCCGCTCAGGCGCCGACCCCACCCGAGTCGACACCATCCGCGCCAACGTCCGCGTCAACTGAGCCAAAAGACCTAGTTCTCTGCTTTGGCGACGCCCGACGGCTGCCGAAGAACAGACATGCCCGCCCTCGGTTCTCTCCTCCTCTTCTGTGCCTGGGCCACCGGCCTGGTCGCCGCCTTCTTCACGATCCGCTCCTTCGAGGAGTTCGTGAACCCTGCGGGGCCACGACGCCGGACCCCGATCGCCCTCGCCGGGGCCGTCGTCTGGTCGCTGTGGCTGCCCTGGGTCACGAGTGCCAACGGCCAGATCACGCTGTCCGGGTGGTTCACGCTCGACGCCGCGACGGTGGTGGCCGTCGTGCTGCTCGCCGCTGGGGTCGGCACCCTCGCCGCCCTCCCCGATCGAGGCGGCGAGCACCGCGACCTGCTGTCCCTGATCCTCGCGTTGTCGCTCTTCGGCATCATCGCCGGCAACTGGCTGATCGGCGCCGGCGGCGGCTGGGGGAACCACCTGAAGTGGGGCGCCGCCGTCAGCCTCGCCACCTCCGCGGCACTCGCCGCCATCGAAGCCGCCCATCACCAAGGATGGGGAGCCCGAGCCGAGCCCGAGCAGGAGGCCGTCGACCTCACCACCGAGCTGAGTCGCCTCAACGACCTCCGCCACCTCTGACCGAACCCGAGGCAATGACGCGCGCCGGACGCGCGCTATTGCCGAGAACGAACAAGCGCGGGACGTGAACGGGACCAACCGACGAGACCCGCCGACCACTTCCCCCCCATACCCCAAAGACCGCGATTGGCTGGCCACAAACCTCGACCAGCGAGCGCGAAGGGGAGGACGCGCGACAACGGAGCCGCTCGGGTGGCGCCGGGAACGGCTTGGGCCACGCGCAGGGACGAGCATGGCCAAAACGGCATCCCGGTGACAGGACCCGAGCGGCGTTCAGTTGTCGAGCGTTGGCTTACCGCCAGCTACTCAGAACCAGCACCCGTCGGCAGATCGATGACCTCAGCCCCAGCAGCCGCATCAGAACGCCCGGCCAGCCAATCGGCCAGGTCGTGCTCCTCGTCGCCCGACGAGTAGTACTCCATGGGCTGGTAGTCGGGCGCCTCCGTCTCGATCTCGCGGTACTGCGCGAGGCCGGTGCCGGCGGGGATGAGCTTGCCGATGATGATGTTCTCCTTGAGGCCCACCAGCGAGTCGCTGCGGGACTCGATGGCCGCCTCGGTGAGCACCCGGGTGGTCTCCTGGAACGACGCCGCCGACAGCCACGAGT
>CAZWMT010000077.1:0-16579 GCA_964635055.1 uncultured Microthrixaceae bacterium
TGTAGCCGAGCTGGCTGACCGTGGAGTACGCCAGCACCTTCTTGATGTCGTTCTGGCCGATGGCGATGGTGGCGGCCAGCAGCGCGGTGACCGTGCCGATCACCGCGATGGTGGTGGGCAGCCACGACGACGAGGCCGCCAGCATCGGGTTGATGCGGATCATCAGGTAGACGCCGGCGGTCACCATGGTGGCGGCGTGGATGAGCGCGGACACCGGGGTGGGACCGGCCATGGCGTCGGGCAGCCAGACGTAGAGCGGGATCTGGGCCGACTTGCCCACCGCGCCGATGAACAGCAGCGCGGCGATGGCCGTGACCGTGCTGGTGGCCATCGACCCCGCGGCGGGCAGCACCTCCACGTAGGACAGCGAGCCCACGGTGAGGAAGGTGAGGAAGATGGCCACCATGAAGCCGAAATCACCGATGCGGTTGGTGACGAAGGCCTTCTTGCCGGCGACCGCGTTGGCCTCCTCGGTGAACCAGAACGAGATGAGCAGGTACGAGCACAGGCCCACGCCCTCCCAGCCCACGAAGGTGAGCAGGAGGCTGTCGCCCAGCACCAGCACCAGCATCGAGAAGACGAACAGGTTCAGGTAGAGGAAGAACCGGGCGAACTTCGGGTCGCCGTGCATGTACCCGATCGAGTACACGTGGATCAGCGCGGCGATGCCCGTGACGAACATGCACATGCTGATCGACAGCGGGTCGACGAGGGTGCCCACATCGACGTGCAGGCCACCGACCGGCAGCCAGGTGAACAGGACGTCGACCGAGACGCGCTCTTCCGCGCTCCGGCTCATCAGGTCGAAGTAGACCCCGACGGTGGCGAAGAAGGCGCCGAAGACGGCCAGCGTGCCGATGATGCCGGCCGCGGGCTCGCCGAGGCGCTTGCCCGCGAACAGCAGGACGACGAAGCCGGCCAGCGGCAGCGCAGGGATCAGCCAGACGTAATCGAGCACGTTCTCGCCCTAACCCTTCAGTGCCGAGAGGTCGTCCGCGGTGGCGCCGGGGCGCCGTCGCAGGATGGCCACGATGAGCCCGAGCCCCACCACCACTTCGGCGGCGGCCACCACGAGCACGAAGAACACCACGACCTGCCCGCCGATGTCGCCGAGCATGGTGCCGAAGGCCACGAACGTGAGGTTGACGGCGTTGAGCATGAGTTCGACGCACATGAACATCACGAGGGGGTTGCGGCGCACGAGCAGCCCGAAGGCCCCCAGCGAGAACAGGATGGCGCCGAGCACCAGGTACCACTCGGGTTGCACCTCGATGGCGGCCAGCATCAGCTCGCGACCTCCTCGTCGGTGTCGGCCGGTGCGTCCTCGGGCCGGCGGGCCAGCACGACCGCGCCCACCACGGCGATGGTGAGCAGCACCGCGGTGACCTCGAAGGCCAGCACGTAGTCGGTGAACAGCACCCGGGCGAGCTGCTCGATGTTCGCCTCCGTGTCGGAGATGGCGGCGGTGGCGCCGTGCAGGCCGGTGGCCGGGTTGCTGCCCGACAGCAGGGCGACCAGCAGCAGGGCCAGCCCACCCGCGCTGACGATGAGGGCGAGCGGGCGCTGGCCCACCAGCGGGTCGACGCTGAGGTCCTCGGCCTGGTCGACGCCGAGCAGCATCAACACGAAGAGGAAGAGCACCACGATGGCTCCGGCGTAGACGATGACCTGCACGGCGGCCAGGAAGTTGGCGTCCTGGGCGATGAACAGCACCGCGATGCCGAAGAGCGTGGCCACCAGGCTGAGGGCGGCGTGCACGGGGTTGCGCGACGTGATGACGCCGACGGCGCCGCCCAGCACGATGACGGCGCTGACGAGGAAGACCGCGAGCTCCATCAGTGGTGGCCCCCGTGGTCGTCATGGCCATGATCGTTCTGGCCGGCCGCGGTCGCGGCGTCCGCTGCCTCGGCGGCCTCGATGTCGGCGGCCTGGCCCCGCTCGGGGGCGCGCACGCCGTAGCCCAGCTCGCCGGCCCACGCCACCCGGTCCTCGTAGGCGGCGTTGCCCGCGGGCGCGGTGGCTCGCATCCAGGCCGACGTGTGGTCGTCGTCGCCGGGGCGCCAGTCCTCCCACGGCAGCTTCTGGGGCTTGCCGTCGTCACCCACCAGCAGCTCGCTGCGGGTGTAGATGGCGTCCTGGCGGCTGGTGAACGAGAACTCGAAGAGCTTCGACTCGGTGATGGCCTCGGTGGGGCAGGCCTCCACGCACAGGTCGCAGTGGATGCAGCGGAGGTAGTTGATCTCGTAGACGAAGCCCCAGCGCTCGCCGGGCGACACGGGGTCGTCGGGCGGGTTGTCGGCACCGCGCACGTAGATGCAGCGGGCCGGGCACACGCCGGCGCACAGCTCGCAGCCGATGCACTTCTCCATGCCGTCCTCGTACCGGTTCAGCACGTGGCGACCGTGGCGCCGGTCGGCGATCGGCGCCTTCTCCTTCGGGTACTCGTCGGTGAGACGTTCCTCGAACAGCTTCTTGAAGGTGACCGCGAAGCCCCGGATGTAGTCGAACGGGTCGCCGGCCATCAGTTCGCCGCTCCGCTCATGAGAACGCCTCCGTGTCGGCCTCTTCGCGCCGCCGGCGGGCGGCGCCGATGGCCCCGTTCAGCAGCGACGCCGCGACGAGCAGCGCCACCACCGCGATGGCGAGGACGGCGCCCAGGTTCCAGTCCTCGTCGCGGGCGATGCGGAAGGCGCCGATGAGCAGCAGCCAGCCGAGCGCCATGGGGATGAGCAGCTTCCAGCCCAGGTCCATCAGCTGGTCGTAGCGGAACCGGGGCAGCGTGGCTCGGAACCAGACGAACACGAACAGGAACACGCCGAGCTTGGTGAAGAACCAGATCGGCGGCCACAGCCACTCGGGGCCGATGAGGATGGGGCCGGTCGGCCCACCGAAGAAGAGGGTGACGATGATCGCCGACATCGTGACCGTGTTCATGAACTCGGCCAGGAAGAACAGGGCGAAGCGGATCGAGCTGTACTCGGTGTGGAAGCCGCCCACCAGCTCCTGCTCGGCCTCGACCAGGTCGAACGGGGGCCGGTTCAGCTCGGCCGTCGAGGCGACGAGGAAGATCACGAAGGGGACGAACCCGGCGGCCCACAGGTTCCAGGTGTAGTTGGACTGCCCGGCCACGATGAGGTGGGTGCTCAGGCTGCCCGCCAGCAGGACGATGGTGGCCACCGACAGGCCCAGGGCCGCTTCGTACGACACCATCTGCGCCGACGCCCGGACCGAGCCCAGCAGCGGGTACTTCGAGCCCGACGACCAGCCCGCGAGCATCACGCCGTAGACCGCTATGGACGACATGGCCAGGGCCAGCAGGATGCCCACCGGCGGATCGGCCAACTGGGCGTAGGTGGTGTGCCCGAAGAGGCTGATGGTGCCGTCGCCGCCGTCCATGAAGTTGCCGGCCACGGGGATGATGGCGAAGGTGAGGAACGCCGGCACCAGCGACAGGTAGGGCGCCAGCTTGAACACGGTCAGGTCGGCCTTGTCGGGCTTGGAGTCCTCCTTGAAGAAGAGCTTGATGCCGTCGGCAAGGGTCTGGAGCAACCCCCAGGGCCCGGCCCGGTTGGGCCCGATGCGGTTCTGCATGTCGCTGATGAGCTTGCGCTCGAACCACACCATGAACATCACCGCCACCATCAAGAAGGCGAAGGTGAGGACCACCTTGAACAACACGATGAGCACGACGGCCAGGTCGAGCCCGTCGGCGAACAGAGGATCGCCCATCAGCCGGCCTCCACCGATTCGATGCGGATCTCGGTGACGGGGGCGCTGCTGTCGATGAGCTCGGCCGCCGCCGTCCCCGGTTGGTGGAACGCCAGGCTGGCGGTGCCGGGAGCGAGGCTCTTGTCGACCACGGCCGGGACCGTGACCTCGCCCTTGGCGGAGCGCACCCGGACCTCGGTGACGCCGGCCACGCCGACGCCCACCTGGTCGTGGTCCTTGGGGCTCAGGTGCACCACGGCGGTGGGGGCCAGTCCGGCCAGCGACGGTGACCGTTGCACCAGGGTGCCGTCGTCGTAGAGGCGGCGGCCCACGACCAGGCGCCGAGAGTAGGCGTCGTGCTCGCTGCTGGTGGGGGCGGCGGGCGGGGTGGTGAACCCGATCAGCGCCGGCCGCTCGGGCCCCGCCGGCTCGGCGGCAGCCATCTCGGCGTCGACGTCGGCCCCTTCCGCGTCCGCAGTGGCCTCGGCATCGGCATCGGCCTCCGCGGCGCGCTCCTCCCCCTGCTCGGTCACCTCGCCGGCGGCGTCGGCGTCGGCGTCGGCTTCGGTTTCGGCGTCCTCGTCGGCGTCGGCCAGACCCGGCTCGGGAGCGGGCACCGGCAGGGGCACCACGAAGCCGTCGGTCGCCGCGTCGGAGGCCAGCAGGTCGAGGGTGAGACCGGCGAAGGCAGGGGCCACCGCTTCGATCTCGGCCCAGATGTCGGCCGCCGACTCGAGGTCGAGGTCGGCGCCGAGGCGGAAGGCCAGCTCGGCGGCGATCATCCAATCGGCCCGGGCGGTGCCGGGCGGGGTGACCCGCTGGCTGACGCGGCTGACGCGCCCTTCGAGGTTCGTGGTGGTGCCGTCCACCTCGGCGTACCCGGCGGCGGCCAGCACTACGTCGGCCCGTTCGGACGAGGTGGTGCGGAACAGGTCGACGGCGATGATCGACCGGACGCCGTCGAAGGCCCGGCGGGCCAGATCGGCGTCGGGGAAGTCGGCCAACGGGTCGGCGCCGAGCAGCACCAGGGTCTCGATCCGCCCGTCGGCGGCGGCGGCCAGGATGCCGGCGGTGTCGAGGCCGGTGGCCTCGGGCACCGACCCCCACTGCGCCGTGAACCACTCGGCCCCGTCGCCCAGGGTGACCCGGCCGGGCAGCAGGCCCGGGGCGAGCCCCAGATCGAGGGCGCCGTGCACGTTGGCCCGGCGCAGCGCGGGCAGGAAGCGGGCGTCGGCCCGGGCGGCGACGACGACACCCGCGGCCTCGGCGATCCCCGCCCCGGAGTCGGCCAGCGACGGCCGGCCGACCACCACGCTGACGGGGCCGGTGGCGAGGGCGTCGCGGCCGCGGCCCAGCGCATCGCCATCAACGCCGTCAGGCGCGACACCGCCGCCGAACAGGGCCCGCACCACGGCCGCCACGTCGCCGGGCTGGTGGCGCAGCGATGCCAGCGCGTGGGGCGTGAGGCCGGTGGCCTGCGGCGACACCTCGACGATGCGCACACCGTCGCTCACCGCGGCGTGGCGCAGCCGCAGGTGCAGCACCGGCAGCTCTTCTTTCAGATCGGGTGCCAGCAGCACCACCGTGCCGCCAGGGGCGCACACCTCGTCGATGGTGGCCCGGGGCAGGCCCAGCACCACCTCGGCAGGCAGGCCGTCACCCAGCTGGGCGTCGACGTTGTCCGTGCCCAGCACGCCCTTGGCCAGCTTGGCCCAGGCGTAGGCGGACTCGTTGGTGAGGCGGGCACCGCCGATCACGCCGATGGCATCGGCGCCGGCCGAGTCGAGGGTCGCCTTGAGGAGGCCGGCGGCGGCGCCCAGCGCCTCGTTCCACGAGGCATCGGCCAGCTCGCCGGAGGCACCGTCGCGCACCAGCGGGGTGCCGAGGCGATCGTCGCTGTGGACGGCCTCGAAGTCGAAGCGGCCCTTGTCGCACATCCAGCTCCAGTTGACCGGGTCGATGTCGACGCCCTGGTAGCGCAGCACCCGGTTGCGGGAGGTGTGCACCGACACCCGGCAGCCGACCGAGCACGAGGTGCAGGTGGACTCGGTCTCGACGAGGTCCCACGGGCGGGCCTTGAAGCGGTAGGACTTGGCGGTGAGGGCCCCGACCGGGCAGATCTGCACGGTGTTGCCGCTGAAGTACGACGAGAACGGGTCGTCGGGGAACGTGGCGATCTCGGTGTGCGAGCCCCGCTCGGTGAAGTGGATCAGCGGGTCGCCGGCCACGTCCTTGGCGAACCGGGTGCACCGGTCGCACAGGATGCAGCGCTCGCGGTCGAGGTAGACGTTCTGGCTGATCGGGATGGGCTTGGCGTGGTGGCGCTTCTCCTCCACCATGCGGCTCTCGCCGGGGCCATAGGCGATGGTCTGGTCCTGCAGGGGGCACTCGCCGCCCTTGTCGCAGACGGGGCAGTCGAGCGGGTGGTTGAGCAGCAGGAACTCGAGGACGCCGTCCTGGGCCTTCTTGGTGCCCGGCGACTCGGTGTCCACCACCATGTCGGGTGCCACCTGGATCATGCACGACGGCTGCAGGGCGGGGCCGCGACCCGTGTCGATGTCGACGATGCACATGCGGCACATGCCCACCGGCTTCATGCGCGGGTGGTAGCAGAAGTGGGGGATGTAGACGCCGGCGCGCTCGGCGGCCTTGATGACCAGCTCGCCCTTCTCCGCCTCGACGGTCTGGCCGTTCAGCGTGATGGTGACGGTCTCGACGTTGCTCTCGGCCCTGGTGTCGCTCACGCGTGGGCTCCTGTGGTCGCTCCGACGCGGATGTCGACCGGCACCGAACCGCCCACCGAGGCGATCCCGGCCGGCTCGGCGTCGGCCAGGTAGGCCTCGAACTCGTCACGGAAGCGGACCACCGCGGAGTTGATGGGTGAGACGGCTGAGGGGCCGAGCGGGCAGATCGTGGTCTGCCGGGGTGGCCAGGACAGGCCGGGGCTGATGTTGTCGCACACGTCGAGCAGCAGCTCGAGGTCGTCGGGGCGGCCGTGGCCGGCGATGATGCGCTCGAGGATCTTCTCGAGCCAGTCGGTGCCCTCACGGCACGGCGTGCACTTGCCGCACGACTCGTGGGCGAAGAACTTCACGACCTTCCAGCAGGCCTTCACCGCATCGGTGGTGTGGTCCATCACGACGATCGCGCCGGAGCCCATCATCGAGCCGGCCTTGCCCACCGCCCCGGTCTCGAGGGGCAGGTCGAGGTGCTCGTCGATGAACCACGGCGCCGAGGCGCCACCCGGGATGAAGCACTTGAGCTGGTTGCCGTCGCGGATGCCGCCCCCGTAGGCGGCGCCGAAGATGAGGTCGCGGTAGGTCGTGACGCCGAACTCCACCTCGAACACGCCGGGGTTCTTGACGTGGCCCGAGACCGCGAACAGCCGCATGCCCCGGGAGGTCTCGGCGCCCAGCGCGGCGAAGGCGTCGGCCCCGTTGGTCATGATCCAGGGGAGGTTGGACAGCGTCTCGACGTTGTTGACGATGGTGGGCTTCTCGTACAGGCCCATCGCCGCGGGGAAGTACGGCGGCTTGAGCCGGGGCATGCCCCGGTTGCCCTCGAGGCTCTCGATGAGCGCCGTCTCCTCGCCCACGATGTAGGCGCCCGCGCCCCAGTGCAGGACGATGTCCACCGAGTAGTCCGAGCCGAGGATGTTCTTGCCCACGTAGTTCGCGGCGTAGGCCTCGTTGAGGGCGGCGGCGATGCGCTCCTGGGCCAGCGCCATCTCGCCCCGGACGTAGAGGAACGCCTGGGCGCAGCCCACCGCGTAGCAGGCGATGAGCACGCCCTCGATCAACTGGTGCGGGTCGCGCTCCATCAGGATGCGGTCCTTGTAGGTGCCCGGCTCGCTCTCGTCGCCGTTGACGACGAGGTAGCGGGGCCACACGCCGGGCGGGCAGAAGCCCCACTTGACGCCGGCGGGGAAGCCCGCGCCGCCCCGGCCCAGCAGGGTGGCGGCCTTGACCTCGTCGACCACTCCCTGGGGTGGCTTGGCCAGCGCCGCCCGCAGGCCGGCGTAGCCGCCGGTGGCCTCGTAGGTCGCCAGGGTGTGCGAGTCGTCGAGCTCCCAGCGGGAGCTGACGATGCGGGGCAGGTCGGGCGATCGGGTGTGCGCCGGCGCGGGGGTGGTGTCGCTCATACGTTCCGCTCCTGGCGACTACGCGTATCGCCCGTTCGGCCACGGAGGCGGCGGGCCGCTCGTCGTGCGTTCGGGCCACGCAGGCCGGGGGCCACCGCTTCGCTCATGACACCCCTCCGTCGGTGGATGCGGCGGCGCTGGTCAGCCATGGCGGCTCGGACTGGCCCTCGGGCACGACGGCGCCGGCGGCTCGGTCGGCGGGGATGGACTGGCGGACCCGGGCCAGCACACCGTGGCGGGGGATCTCGGCCTCGCGCCGGCCGTTGCGCAGGTCGTCGACGAGCTGGTCGAACTCGTCGTTGGTGACGCGGTGCGAGTAGCGGTAGTTGGTCTGCAGGCAGGGCGCCTCGGTGCACGCGGCGATGCACTGCACCCCGTTGAGGGTGATGAGGCCGTCGGCGGTGGTGCCGCCGTCGCGCACACCCAGGGTGTGCTCCGCGTGCTCGAGCAACTCGTCGCCGCCGACCAGCGAGCAGGCGATGTCGGTGCACACGTTCACCACGTAGCGGCCCACGGGCTCACGCTTGAACATCTCGTAGAAGCTGGCGGTGCCGAGCACCTCGGCCGGGGTGACGCCCACCAGCTCGGCGAGGTGATCCATGGCGTCCTCGGTGAGCCAGCCGTCCTGCTCCTGGGCCAGGTGCAGCAGCGGGATCAGCGCCGACTTCGGCCGCGGGTACCTGGCGATGATCTCCTGCGCCAACGTGACGTTGTCTCGTGACAAACGGGCCATCAGCGGTCACCTCCGATGCCAGCGGGGAGCGTGACGTGGCGGAGCGGAGCGGAGCTGCGGCGTCGACGAACCGGATGCCGAAGGGGCGCAGGCGTTGGAGGAGCCAATGTGAACGCCATTACCGGTCCACCTCGCCCATGATGGGGTCGACGCTGGAGATGATGGCCACGGCGTCGGCCAGGAGGCCGCCGCGCATCATGTGGGGCAGGGTCTGCAGGTTCACGAAGCTGGGGCCCCGGATGTGCATGCGGTACGGCTTCGAGCTGCCATCGCTCACGATGTAGCACCCCAGCTCGCCCCGGGGCGATTCCACCGCCACGTAGGCCTCGCCCTCGGGCACCTTGAAGCCCTCGGTGAAGATCTTGAAGTGGTGGATCAGGGCCTCCATCGACTCGTCGATGCGGCCGCGCGGCGGGGGCGTCACCTTCTTGTCCTGGATGCGGTAATCGCCCAGGGGCATCTTGTCGAGGACCTGGTGGATGATCCGCATCGACTCGCGGATCTCGTTGAGGCGGATGGCGTAGCGGTCGAAGCAGTCGCCGTAGGTGCCGACGACCACGTCGAAGTCGACCTCGTCGTAGGCCAGGTACGGCACGTCTCGGCGCAGGTCCCAGGCGTAGCCGGTCGAGCGCAGGATCGGCCCCGTCGTCCCCAGGGCCAGGCACTCCTCGGTGGTGATCACGCCCACGCCCTGCAGGCGCTCGCGCCAGATGGGCTGGCCCGTCATCAGCGTGTCGTACTCCTCGAGCCGCGGCGGGATGAGGTCGAGGAGGTGCAGCACGTCGTCGCGCCAGCCGTCGGGCAGGTCGGCAGCCACGCCGCCGGGTCGGATGTAGTTGTGGTTCATCCGCAGCCCGGTGATCCTCTCGAGGATCCGCAGCGTCTCCTCACGCTCGCGCCAGCCGTAGATCATCATCGACACCGCGCCGAGGTCCATGCCGTTGGTGGCCATGAACAGCAGGTGCGACGACAGCCGGTTGAGCTCGGTCATGAGCATCCGGATCCACACCGCGCGCGGCGGCACCTCGATGCCCAGCAGCGTCTCGGTGGTGAGCGAGAAGGCCAGCTCGGAGAACAGCGGCGACGCGTAGTCCATCCGGGTGACGTTGGTGGGGCCCTGGAGGTAGGTGAGGTCCTCGCCCGTCTTCTCCATGCCGGTGTGCAGGTAGCCGATGATCGGCTTCGTGCGCAGCACGGTCTCGCCCTCGAGCTCGAGCATGAGGCGCAGCACACCGTGGGTGCTGGGGTGCTGCGGCCCCATGTTCATGATCATGGTCTGGTCGTCGCCGGGGTCGGCCTCACCCAGCTCGGCGGCCTCGGCCTCGCTGAGGCGCAGCACCGCGCCCAGCTCGCGCAGGCGCTCGGTGGCGCCCTCGCGGGCACGGCTGGCCATCTCCTGGTCGCCTTCGGAGGTCTCGGCCACCAGTTGCTCGCGGGGGGAGGTCGTGGGAGACGTCATCGCGCGGAAGGTGCCCCCTTGAACTGCACCGGGATGGCCCCGATGGCGTAGTCCTTGCGCAACGGATGACCCACCCAGTCCTCGGGCATCAGGATCCGGGTGAGGTCGGGATGGCCCTCGAAGGTGATGCCGAACATGTCGTAGACCTCCCGCTCCATCGCCTCCGTGCCCGGGTGCAGGTCGAACAGGGACGCCACGGTGGGGTCGGACTCGGGCACCTGCACCCGCAGGCGCACGCGGCGCCGTTGCTCGTGCGACAGCAGGTGCACCACGACCTCGAAGCGCTCGGGGGTGACGCCCTCGGGCAGCGTGCTGCGCCCGGGGTGACGCAGGTAGTCGACCCCGGCGACATCGAGGCACAGGTGGAAGCCGTCCCCGTCGAGGGCCTTCACCAGCGCCGGCAACTCGTCACGCGTCGGGTGCAGCACGTCGATGCCGTCGATGCCCCGGGTGACCAGCGCGCCGTGCACGCGCTCCGGCTCCGGCGCCGGCTCCGGCACGTCGGCCTCGTTGCCCGTCTCGTCGGGCGCCACGTCGTCGGCCACTTCAGCGCTCGTCGAGGACGGTCACGTGGCCGCGGGACTCGGTGGGGCGGGTCCCGACCTCGGCCTGGCCGTCACGCTGCTCGACCACGATCCCCGCGCCGCTGCCCGTCTCGGCCCGCCGCTGCGTGAGCTCACCGTTGCCGATGACGTCGTACAGGGTGAGGATGCCGTGCATGAGGGTCTGGGGGCCGGGCGGGCACCCGGGGACGTAGACGTCCACCGGCACCACCTGGTCGACCCCCTGCACGAGGGCGTAGTTGTTGAACATCCCCCCGCTCGACGCGCACACGCCCATGGAGATCACCCACTTGGGCTCCATCATCTGGTCGTGGATCTGGCGGAGCACCGGGGCCATCTTCTGCGACACCCGTCCGGCGACGATCATCAGGTCGGCCTGGCGCGGGGAGGCCCGGAAGACCTCCATGCCGTAGCGCGCCAGGTCGTAGTGGGCGCCACCCGTCGCCATCATCTCGATGGCGCAGCAGGCCAGTCCGAAGGTGGCCGGCCACATGCTCTTCTGGCGGGCCCACTTCACCAGGTCCTCGAGCTGGCCGGTGAGGAAGTTGTGCTGGAGGCCCTCGAGGCCGTCGGTGAGGAGCCCCTTGTCCTCGAGGTCGCTCTTGCCGACGCCGCTCATGCTGCTTCCTCGGCGACGGGCTCGCGACCCTCGAGGCCGACCCGCTTGATCGTCGACTCGCTGGTGCGCTCGGCGCTGACCATGGGGCTGGTGGTGAGGACCCGCTTCAGCGGCCCCCAGTCGAGGGCGCCCTGGCTGATGAGGTAGACGAACGACTCGAACACCGCCGCCGCGAAGATCAACACCGCGAACAGGCCGAACGAGCCCAGGTCGCGGTAGATCACCGCCCACGGGAAGAAGAAGATGATCTCGATGTCGAAGACGATGAAGATCATCGCCACGAGGTAGAACCGCACCGGGAACCGGTCGGGGGGCTCGCGACTCGGCACGATGCCGCACTCGTAGGGCGCGGACTTGGCCTCGGTGGCCCGCCGGGGGGCGAACAGCCACGACGCCACGAAGCTGACCGCGGCGAACAGCGCGGCCAGGACCAGCAGGCCCAGGACCGGCAGGAACTGGTCCACCGCTACGAACCGGCTTTCGCCAGTGCGGCCGCTTGCTCCCGGTGCTCGTTGGCCAGCTTGTCCCTCTGGTGCAACACCCTGCACAGCACGAGGAAGATCAGCAGCGATCCCAGGGTGACCATGGCCGGCGGGAACCGGAGGCTCCCGAGGTCGCGCACCATGATCACCGAGATCACCGGCTGGCTGGGATCGGCCGTCGGCGTGGGCGGTGCCTGGCCGGGGAGGGCCTGGGTGTCGATCGCCGGCTGCACCTGGATGATCGCGTAGTGCGGCGGGTTGGTGAGGTGCAGCGCGTCGGTGATGGTGTACATCACCCGGCCGAGCGCCGAGTTGTCGGTCCGCTTGGGCTTGCCACCGATGGCCCACCCCTCGATCGAGACGTAGTCGGTGGTGGCCTCGAAGCGCGCGAGGTCGCTGGTGGTGAGCTCGGCGTCGACCGTGGCCTGGGCCTCTGCCCGCTCGGGGTTGGAGGCGGGCAGCTCCTCCCAATTCGACAGCTCGGGGTCGCTGCTGACCTGCTCCAACTGGGCCTGGCTGAGGTCGCCCTCGTTGATCTCGATCACCTGCCAGGACGGGGCCTCGCCCAGCGGGCCCTTCCCGTACATCCACCAGACACTGCCGAGGATGACCATCCATCCCATCAGCGCGGTGAGCGCCACGAGGAATCCCAGCCGCGAGCCCACGTTGGTGGCCAGCAGCAGGTAGACCGAGCCCCACAGGATGGCGACGGCGATGGCCACCGTCAGCACGCCACGGATCTCGGGCTTCCAGCTGATGCCCGCGAGGGTGATGGCGAACGTCGTCAACGTGGTCATCAGTCGCTGCTCCTCGAGGTCTCGCCCTCGCGGCCGATCACCTCACGCTCGTATCTCACGATGGCCTCGATCTGGTCGGGGGTGAGCATGCCGGTGTCCTCGGCGTCGCCGGCGAGGTCGGGCCGCAGGCGCTGCACGTCCTCGATGGCGTTCGGGTTGACGCCGAACCCGGGCATGCGACCACTGCCCTGGCCGTGGACGCCGTACTGCTTGCCCTTCTCCGAACCGATGGTGATGAAGTCGATCATGTCCTGGTACTGCGACTCGCCCTCGGGCGTGCCCGTGTTGGTCGGGAACTGGCGCTCGGTGGCCCCGTTGGTGAGGTTGGGCCCGAAGGCGCCGCTGCCGTTGGGGATCTCGGGGGTGCCCACGGCATCGTCGGTGTAGGACCATCCCTGCGTGTGGCAGCGACCGCACGAGTAGGCGCCACCGGCGAAGCCGTCGTCGAAGCCCATGTTGAACAGCGCCTCGCCGAGCGCGAGCGGGTCGCTCTGGTCGAGCCCCTCGTTCTCGGTGAGGGTGTCCAGCTCCTGTTGCACCTCGGTCCGCATCTCCTCGGGCGTGAGCTGGATCGTCCACATGTAGTCGATCAGGTTCTGGATCTGCTGCTCGTTGAGCGGGCCACCACCCTCGACCCCCCACGCCGGCATCGGCGAGAACGGCCGGCCGTAGACGAGGATGTCACGCACCTCGTCCTCGCTGAAGCGCCACAGCACCGTGTTGAGCGCCGGCGCCCGCCACGACACCTGCTCGACGAAGTCGCCGTTGGGGTCGGTGAGGGTGTAGGGAGCGGCGCCGCCCACGCCCTCGGGGCCGTGGCAGCCGGCGCAGTTGAGCCCGCCGTCCTCGGTGGTGGCGAAGAGCGCCTCACCCCGGCCGGTGAACTTGGCGTTGAAGTCCTCCACCGCGCCCTCCTGGCGACCCGGCTCGTTGAGCCAGTAGAGGGGGAGGGTGAGGCCGATGATCCCGAGCAGGATCAGGCCCCACGTGAGGGCCCGATCGAGGACCTTCCCCTCGAGCTGCTCGTCGTCGTAGTAGGGCTTGCGGTTGGGGGCCAGCTCGATCTCCGAGCCCACCTCGGCGCGGCCCTTGCGGACGTTGATGAACAGGTAGACGAAGAAGCCGAGGAAGATGACGACGGCGATGACGTAGCCGGCGCTCTTGTAGGTGCTGGCGGCCAGCAGGGCCGCAAGGTTGGTCACGATCGTTCACTCCGCTCTTGGCGACTCCGTCGCCGGGCCGTTCGGGCCATCGCTTCGCTCATGCTTCCCACTCCTGGCGACTCCGTCGCCGGGCCGTTCGGGCCATCGCTTCGCTCATGCTCATTCGCCGATGCAGTGGGGGCCTTCGGCCTCTTGGCCGGTGGTGTTCGTGCCGATGGGGGGCCCCTGGACCACGAGGCCGGTGTTCACCGACAGCTTGCCGCCCGACACCGCCGTGGAGAACCGGTCCATGCCGCGCGGGGCGGGCCCGGCCTTCTTCTCACCGGCCTGGTTGTACTGCGACCCGTGGCAGGGGCACTCGAACCACTGCGAGGTGTTGCAGTTGGGGACCCGGCACCCCAGGTGGGGGCACTTCTGGTACATCACCGCGATGCCGGCCTCCATCGACGCCAGCACCGGCGGCGGGTAGGCGGCCTGCGCCTTGCTGAGCGCGGACTCCGGGTACTCGGTGAGCCACATGCGCCCCTCGGCCTTGTAGAGGAACCCGTTGTTGGCACGGATCTCGGCGAGGAGGTCGCTGACGTTGCCCACCGTGATCTTCGAGCCGAAACCCCCGCCCAACTTGGGCCAGATGAACGCCAGCGCCGAGGCGCCGAAGGCAGTGAGGCCCAGCACGAAGAACCCGATGATGCTGCGGTTGAGGAACTGGCGGCGGGTGACCCCGAGGGCATCGGCGTCGGGCGGGACGAAGGGGGCCGGTGGAGCCACCTCCTCACCACCCACCACGGCCAGGGCCTTGCCGCTGCGCACGTCCGCGGCGGCCCGCTCGACCTCCCGGCCGGTCGGTGGCCGCTCGCCGTCGGCGGCTTCGACGTCACGGTTCTTGCGGCGGGTCTCGCGCGACAGCCGGCCGACGGCGTCACCGGTCTCACGGCGACGGGCGGCGGCGAACAGCAACACGCCGGCGAGCACCACCAGCACGGGGATGACGATGAGGAGGACAGACACGATTTACCTCAGGCTCACAGGTCGAAGAAGATGCCGTCGGCCCACGGGAAGACGAAGTTGAAGCCGGGGCCCCGGAAGAACGAGCCGATGATCACCAGCACCGTCCAGAACATCATGAACAGCGTCATCAGCGAGATGACGAACTTGCGGTCCTCGGGCTTGTTGGAGGGGTTGCGGTCGATGTACGGCGCCAGCATCAGGGCGAAGATGCCCATGCCGGGGATGGTCACGCCCGCCACCATCGGGTGGAACATGGTGAGCAGCTCCTGGAGGCCGAGGAAGTACCACGGCGCCTTGGAGGGGTTGGGCGTCTGGTTGAAGTTGGCCAGTGTGAGCAGCGGCGCGTTCACGAAGATGGCGAAGATCGTGGTGAACGCGGTGACGGCCAACGCGGCGACGAACTCGACCACGATGAGGTGGGGCCAGGTGTGCACCTTGTCGACCGGCGTGGCCCGCACGTCCTGGATCGAGCCCGACTTGACGACGGTGAGGAGGCGCTGGGTGTGACCACCGGGCCCGGTGGCCGCCGGCGGCGGCGCGGTGGCGACCGCGGTGCCCCCACCGGCCGGCGCCGCGGGCGCGTCGGCGGTGGCCACGGCCGCGCCGCCCGCCCGCTCCTTGGCGGCGCGGCTGCGCTCGAGCAGGTGCGCGGGGATCTTGCTCTCGGCGTCGGAGGCCGGCGCGTCGCCGGCCGCGGCCGCGCCCTCAGCGGCGGCGTCGCCGCCACGGGCGGCTTCGGCCTTCTTGCGGGCCTCTTCGGCTCGCTTGCGCAGGTGTTCGGGGATCTCGGTCATCGCGTGTCCCTGTCTCCTAGAGCGGCCCGGAGATGCCGCCGTCCTTGCGAACCCGCCAGAAGTGGATCGCCATGAAGATGACGATCACGAAGGGCAGGAGCAGGACGTGCAGCACGTACCAACGCAACAAGGTCTGAGACCCGATCTCGGTGCCGCCCAGCAGGGCGAAGCGCACCTGGCTGCCGAAGACCGGGGTGTAGCCCATCATGTTCGTGCCCACCGTGACCGCCCAGAGCGCCAGCTGGTCCCACGGGAGCAGGTAGCCGGTGAACGACAGCAGCAGGGTGAGCGTCAGCAGGATCACGCCGATGACCCAGTTGAACTCGCGGGGCGGCTTGTAGGCGCCGTGGTAGAAGACGCGGGCCATGTGGAGGAACACCGACAGCACCATGAGGTGAGCGCCCCAGCGGTGCATGTTGCGCACCAGCAGGCCGAAGGTGACCGAGGTGTGCAACGTCTCGATGTCGCTCCAGGCCGACGCCGCGTCGGGCCGGTAGAAGAACATCAAGAAGATGCCCGTGACGGTGAGCAGGATGAACAGGAAGAAGCTGAGGCCGCCCAGGCACAGCGTGTAGCTCACCTTCACCGCGTGGCGCTTCACCTTCACGGGGTGAAGGTGGTACAGCACGCTGTTCATGATCACGTAGGACCGGTTCCGGGGGCTGTCGGTGTACCCCTTGCGGAACACCGAGCCGGGCCGGAAGATCGAGTTCCACGCCTGTGATCCCTGCACGGCATCGCCGAGCTCGCTGAGCTTCTCGGCGACCTTGGGCTTGTCCTGAACCGACTTGGCCACGAGGCCGTCTCCTCTTTCTCGACTTACCCGAGCCGCATGCCGTAGGCGTAGCCGTGGGCATTGGTCCGGGTGTGGGGGTCGCCATCGGGGGCGGGAGCTGCGACCTTGCCCATGATGATCACGCCGGTCGGGCACCGGTCGACGCAGAGGGCGCAGCGGGTGCAGACGTCGTCATCGATGGTGAAGATCACGTGGTCGCGGGGATCCTCACCGGGCTGCTCGGTGCCGACCGCCTCGTCGATGGCGTCGGGCGACACCATGTGGATGCACTTCCACGGGCAGATGTCGACACAGCCCTCGCACATGATGCACTCGG
>CAZWMT010000078.1:0-16448 GCA_964635055.1 uncultured Microthrixaceae bacterium
ACCGTCAAGGCTCGCTCGTCCCTCGCTCGCCGCGCCCGCCTCCCTCGCTCGCAGCGCTCGTTTCATCGCTCTTCGGCTGACGCCCGTCGGACCGCTCTCGGTTGACGCCTCACCACACCGTCACGGCTCGGCACCTGCACCAGCGCAGCCCACGACATCGGAGCGGCCATGATCAGTGTCGTGGGCAACGAGCAGACGCAGCCGCCAATGGACGTGACGGGCCGGCCGACGCAGTTGCGCGACCTGGATCTCGACCGGTTCTTCCACCCGCGGACGATCGTCGTCGTCGGCGCCTCCGACACCCCCGGCCGGCCCAACACCGCTCTGTTCCACAAGATCCGGGCGTGGGGCGCGGCCAACGGCGCCGCCGTCCACCCGGTGAACCCGAACCGGGACGAACTGGACGGGCTCCCCTGCTACCCCACCGTCGCCGATGTGCCCGGCGACATCGACCTGGCCGCCATCCTGGTGGGCGATGCCGTCACGGCCTTCCGCGAGGTCGCCGCCGCCGGCGCCCGGTACGCAGTGATCTTCGCCGCCGGCTTCAGTGAGGTGGGAGGCGACGGCGAGTCCCTCGAGGCCGAGCTCGCGGCGATCGTGGCGGCGAGCGGCACCCACCTGCTCGGACCGAACACGAACCTCAACGCCTTCGAGACGTTCCGTGACGACCTGCCCGGCCCCACCATCGCCCTCATCACCCAGAGCGGCCACCAGGGCCGCCCCGTCTTCCAGGCCCAGGAGCTGGGCATCGCGTTGTCGCACTGGGCGCCGGTCGGCAACGAGGTCGACCTGGAGCTCGCCGACTTCGTGCGCCACTTCGTCGACCAGCCCGAGGTGGGCGTGGTGGCGGCCTACGTCGAGGGCTTCAAGGACGGCCGCACCCTCCTGCTCGCCGCGGACCACGCCGCCCGCCACGGCACGCCGATCGTGATGGTGAAGGTGGGCCGCACCCACGAGGGACGATCCATGGCCCAGTCCCACACCGGCCACCTCAGCGGCTCGGACGCCATCACCTCGGCGGTCTTCCGCCATTACGGCATCACTCGGGTGGACGGCCTCGACGAGCTCATCGACACGTCGGCGATGCTCGCCCGCAGCAAGCCGCCGGCGGGCGACGGCGTCGCCGTCTACGCCATCTCGGGCGGGACGGGCGCCCACCTGGCCGACCTGGCAGCCGCGGCCGGGCTGCGCCTCCCCCCGCTCACCCGGGCCACCCAGAAGGCGCTGCACGAGTGGATCCCGCCCTACCTGCGGGTGTCGAACCCGGTGGACAGCGGCGGGCCGCCCTCGGGCGACTGGCGGGGGCGCAGGATCCTCGACGCGATCATCGCCGACCCGAACGTCGACGTGATCGTCTGCCCCATCACGGGTGCGGTGGCCGCCCTGAGCGAGCCCCTCGCCCGCGACCTCGTCGCCGCCGCGGCCACCACCCACAAGCCCATCTGCGTGGTCTGGGGCTCACCGGTCGGCACCGAGACGGCGTACACCGAGGTGCTCCTGGGCTCGCAGCTCCCCGTGTTCCGCACCTTCTCCAACTGCGTCCAGGCGGTCAAGGCCTACTTCGACCACCACGAGCACCGGGCCCGGTACCGCTCGCCGTTCGAAGCTCCGGTCCGCCGACGCTCACCCGCGGCGGCGAAGGTGGTGCCGTTGCTCGCTCGCCCGGGTGCGTTGTCCGAGCACTCGTCGAAGCAGGTACTCGCGGCCTACGGCATCGCCGTCACCGCCGACGAGCTGGTGACCTCGCGGGCCAACGCGTCACGAGCCGCCGCCCGCATCGACGGCCCAGTGGTGATGAAGGTGTCGTCACCAGACCTCCTCCACAAGTCCGACCTCGGCCTGGTGCGGATCGGCGTGAGGACGGCGAGCGAGGTGCGCCGCGCCTACGACGACCTCTTGGCCACCGCCGCCGACACCGATCCCACCGCGACCATCGAGGGCGTGCTGGTGTGCCCGATGGTGACGGGCGGCGTCGAGACGGCCGTCGGTGTCTCGGACGACCCCGTGTTCGGGCCCACCGTGCTGTTCGGTCTCGGTGGCGTGCTCGTCGAGGTGCTCGGCGACGTGACGTTCCGGGTGCCGCCGTTCGACCGGGCCGAGGCCCGTCGCATGGTGCAGGAGGTTCGCGGCTTCCCGCTGCTGGCCGGCGCCCGGGGCCGCCCCAAGGCCGACGTCACCGCGCTCGTCGACGTGATCATGAAGGTGCAGCGCCTGGCCGTCGACCACGCCGGCCACCTCACCGAGTTGGACATCAACCCGCTGCTGGTCCTCCCGAAGGGCCAACGCGCCATTGCCCTCGATGCGCTCATCGTCACCCGTCCGAACTGACGCTCGTCGGGGTGCATCAGTGCCATCAGCCCGATTCGGTCGCGTTGCAGCTGGAAGGGCGCGAGGAAGGAGGGGACTCGCCCACTTCTGCCGTGGCTGCGTCACGAACGGTGACCGACCGGGCCCCGCGATGCGCAGGTGGAGGACATACCCGTCACCTGTGACTGGCATTTCCTCCAGTTCCGTCTCGACGGGCGGAAACAGGCCGCCTCTCGCCACCCTCGGTGGCGAAGCGAGAGGACGCTCACCGCCGATCGGCGGCACATCCCCTCCTTCGCGGCCTTTGGTCCAGCGGCACCCGGCGCGAGTGCCCGCCGGCGCTCGAGGAGCATGACCTGCGCCGATGATTCGCCGCCGACGGTCAGGACGTCTCGCGCCAGGCCAGGGGCAGCCAGACGAACCAGCGGGGCCGGCACAGCAACTCGCGGCCGTCGCGCTCGGTGGCGGCACGCTCGATCCGGGCGCCGATGGCCGCGTAGACGGCGAGCGCGATGATGCTCGAGGCCATGAAGGGCACCACCAGGCCCAGCGCCACCCAGATCACCAGCACCCAGAGCGCGACCCGGCGGGCGAGCCGGCGCACGTCGACAGGGTCGCTGATCACGTCGTCGTCCTCGTCCTCGGCCGCCACCTCGTACAGCCCTGTGTAGATCGCGTCCCGCTTGCGGTCACGCAACCGGCCCGCCACCACCGCCACCGTCGCCGCGACCAACGGCAGCAGCACCAGCTGCAGGGCGAGGACGGGACCGCTGATGCGGTTGTCGAGATCGCGCCGCGACCACAGCAGCACCCGCTCGGGCACCACGATCAACGCCACCAGCCCGAACCCGACGGCGAGCTGCGCCGTATAAGCGGCGAACGGGACCAGCGGCCCCTCCGGGTCGACGGGCGCCGCCGCGTCCTCGTCGTTCACACGGGTCGGCCGAGGAGGAAGGTGGCGGACAGGCCTTCGCCCCACGTGGCCAGGTCGGGGGCCTTCGGCAGGCCGAGGGTCCGCAGCTCGTCGGCCACCGGCCCGTCGCCCAGTTCCATGACCACCTCGGCCGGATCGACGAAGCCGGTGCCCATGTCCATGGACAACGGCGTCGCGTAGGCGACGCCGTCGACGTACGAGTAGCTGTCGGCCTCGAAGCGCTCGGGCTCACCCATGGGCTCGGCGCGGGGCAGCGTGAGCGCGAGGGTGAAGTGGCCACCCATGGTGAGCCGGAACGAGACGGTGCCCTTGGTGTTGTAGTCGGCGTCGACGACCTCGACGGTCTTCGGGAAGCCCATCACGGCGTTGCCGGCCTCGCAGGTGAAGTCCTGGTTCACCGGCATGCGGTACACGAACGAGCCGATCACCTCCTCCGGTGCACCCACGGGACGGGCGAGGAAGCCGAGGTTCAGCTCGTTGTAGTCACCCCACGGGTTCTGCCGGTAGTCGCAGGCGGCGATGATCAGCTGCGCGGTGCCGGGTGCGACCTCGGCGATCTCGAACGCGTCGCCCGGCAGCAGCGCCACCGCGGCACCGGCGGGCACCGAGAACAACAAGGTGGCCGCGTTCATCTCGGCCACCTCCATGGGGAAGGTGATCTCCCGCCCCTGCACCTCGCCCCACACCGTCGTCGTCGCATCCATGGCCGCGGACCGTAGCCGGGGTCCAGGGCCCGAGTCGTCCGGCGGCCCGCCGGCCGGCGGGTCAGGCCTTGGCAGTGGTGGCCGCGGCCATGATCGCCGCGATGGTGACGGGTGCGTCGGGCGCCACGACGGGACGCCCGGACGAGCGCTCGCTGACGTCCACCCCCGCGGCCTCGGCCCGCAGGGCCCCGACCGTGCACTGCTCGCGGGCCCGGTGGGCGAACGGGTCGTAGTGGAAGTCGCGCATCGCGTTCAGGTGCGTCATTGCGTCGATCTCCGCGTCAGGGATGCCCGCGAGGGACGCCATGAGCGTCTCGGGCGAGCGCGGCCAGGTCGAGTCCGAGTGCGGGTAGTCGCACTCCCAGCAGATGTGCTCGACGCCGATCTCGTCACGGTTCTTGAGACCGAACGCGTCGTCGATGAAACAGGTGATGACCCGGTCGAGGAACAGCTCGCTCGGCAGCCGATCGCCGAAGTCGGTGCCCGTCCACTCCTTGTGGTGCCGGTACACGTAGTCGGCCCGCTCGAGGAAGTACGGGATCCAGCCGATGCCGCCTTCGGACAGCGCGAACTTCACCTTCGGGAACTCCGTGAGCACACGTGACCACAACAGGTCGGCCGCGGCCTGCACCATGTTCATGGGCTGCAACGTGATCATCACGTTGATCGGCGCCTCGACCGACGTCACGACCAGTTGCGAGGACGAGCCGATGTGGAGGCACACCACGGTGCCCTCGTCAGAGCAGGCCTGCCAGAACGGGTCCCAGTGGGGCGAGTGGAAGCTGGGCCAGCCCAGCTTCTCGGGGTTCTCCGAGAAGGTGATGGCCCGGCACCCCTTGGCGGCCACCCTGCGGACCTCGGCGGCCATGAGCTCCGGGTCCCAGATCGCGGGCAGGGCAAGGGGGATGAAGCGCCCCGGGTACGACCCGCACCACTCGTCGATGTGCCAGTCGTTGTAGGCCCGCAGCATGGCCAGGGCCACGTCCTTGTCCTGGGTGCGGGCGAAGAGCTGGCCGCAGAACTGTGGGAACGAGGGGAAGCACAGCGAGCCCAGCACGCCGTTGGCGTTCATGTCGGCGATGCGCTGGTGGATGTCGTAGCAGCCGGCCCGCATCTCGGCGAAGGCGGTGGGCTCGATGCCGTACTCGGCCGGGGGCCGGCCGGCGACCGCGTTGAGCCCGATGTTGGGCAGCTCCTGGCCCTCGTACCACCAGACCTCGGTGCCGTCGTCCTTGGTGATGATGCGGGGTGCGAGGTCGACGTACCGCGCCGGCAGTCGGCCCTCGAACAGGCCAGGGGGCTCGACCACGTGGTCGTCGACGCTCACCAGGATCAGGTCGTCGGTGCGCATCGACCCGGACGATACCTGACGCCGATGTCAGCTCGCGGCCCGCCCAAAAAGCCGTGCACCCCCTCGCCCGGGGGCCAGGGGGTGCACGGAACGGGCGGGCCGCGAGGTCAGGAGGGCGTCACCACGAAGGTCTCGAGGATGTGGCCCAGCGCCTCGATGTCCGCATCACTGAGGATCTGGACGCCCACGGAGGCGATGTAGTCGCCGTCGCTCGTGTCGATGGGCTCGACCACGGTCCACACGAAGCTGGCGTTGGGATCGCCGCCGCAGGTCGTGAAGATCTCCGAGACGCCCGTGTACAGCGGGTCGGCGTAGGGCTGGCGGCCTTGGCTGTCACAGTCCTGGCCGGTGCGGGCCGCGAACTCGTCCATCACCGCATCCGGGTCGCCCGTGGTCGAAGTGGCCGTCGCGGTGAACTGGAACCCGGGCACGGTGTAGTTGGCGTTGTAGGCCTCGAGGTCGGTGGAGGCCCGCACATCGGGGATCGGCGGGTTGAAGTTCTCGTTGATCGCGCCATCGACATCCGACCACTCGGCGGGGGCGTCGACCGTGAGCTGGCCGGTGTCGTCGCTGATGGAGGTGTAGGTGTAGGCCTCACCGGAGGTCGCTCCGGTGTCGCTCTGGACGCTGTCCATGAACTCGTCGATGGCCGCCTGCTGGTCGTCCTCACCACCCGAGGTGGTGTCGGTGGTGTCGGAGCCGCCCGGGTCGAACGCGACCGCGGTCGTCGTGGTGGTCTCCGGGGCTTCGGTGGTGGTCGTCGTCGTCGCCTCGTCGTCGCCGCCGCCGCAGGCCGCGAGGCCGACGCCGAGGAGGAGGACCGCTACGAGGGTCAGGGCTGTCGACCGGGTGCGCTTGCTGGGCATTGCCGCTCCTTGTGGAGTATCGGGTGTGTTGTCACGGTGAGACGCCGCCCCCGGTGCCACCGGTTCCGCGTCTCAGCGTGACAGTGGTCACGCCGCCCCGGACCCTAGCCATCGCAGACACGACGACGGGTGCCGGCCCCCTACCCACGTCGGGGGCGGGTCGAGACCACGATCGGCACACGGTCGCCGACGGGCGACCAACGACACCGGGGCTCCGTTCAGTGCCGGAACACCACCGTCGACGGCAGGGTGGCCGCGTAGCTGCTCCACGCGTCCGAGTTGCCGGCGAGGTCGAACAGGATCGCGGTCACCTGCTGGCGCGTCAGCGTCTTCTTGGGCCGGAACGTGCCGTCGGGATAGGCGGTCACCAGCCCTTCGGCGCGGGCCCAGTCGAGCGCCTGCGACAGCTTGGCGCCGGGCGGCACGTCGGGGAACCCCGCGGCCGGGGCCCCGGTCGGGTGCCCTGCCAGGTTCCAGAGCATCGTGACGAACTGGCCGCGCTTGACGGTGTTGGCCGGGTGGAACGTGCCGTCGGCGTACCCCGCGGTGACACCGGCCTCGACAGCCCAGTTCAACGCGGCACGGTACGGCGCGTTCGCGGGTACATCGGAGAAGGTGGTCGCGGACCGCGCCGCAGGGCGGTCCACCAGGCGCCAGAGGGTGTCGACGACCTGGCTGCGGGTCATCTCGGCCCGCGGCGCGAACGTGGTGGGCGTCGCCGGGTCGATGAGACCGAACCGCTTGACCCAGTTCACCGAAGCCTCGTACCAGGCGCCGAGCTTCACGTCGCGGTAGCCGTGGAAGGGAGCGCCCCATCGCAGGTTGACGCCACCCTGGTCACCGTCCTTGCCGTCGACCGCGACCAGGTACGTCGTGCCGGCGGTCGCCGTGAACGTCACTCGGCCCTGGTCGCCGAGGAGCGCGTCGTCGTCCGACTGGTCCACCGCGGCCAGCGACGCAGGGGCCGAGGTCGGGGAACCCGTGTAGACACCGAGGAGGGTGTCCGTGTCGCTACCGCAGGTGTCGAAGCTCGTCCGACCGCTCACCGGCGCGGTCCACGAGAACCAGATCGAGTGCCCACCCACCTTGCCCGCAGGCGCGACCTCGTTCGGATCCACCGTGGCGCCGGCGTTCGTGGCCTTCACCGACCCCGAGTAGCCCGCGAGGCGGTTGGCGTCGCCGGGGCTGTCGTTCGCCGGCACCGCCACCCCGTTCGCCGGGCGCGCCTCGAGCCACCGGCTGTCCGCGGTGTTCCAGTGGTTGGCGAGGAACCCGCCCGCCCCGCACGGCGCGCCGGCATAGAAGTAGTCGTCGTGCCCGCAGTCGAACCGCAGCTCGTTCGTGGCCGAGCACACCGACCGCATGGCCACCGGCCCCGAGCCGTCGTCGTCGTAGCACATGCGGTCGCCCTCATCCCGGCAGTGCCCGCCGGGCGTCGCGTTGGGTGCGGTGCCCTGGACCCCACCGATGGTGTGCATGAGCTCGTGGGCCTCGGTGCGACCATCGAACACGTCGCGGAGGCAGGTCTCGTCCAGGCGGGCGTACCCGACGCGGTCGTTGTTCCAGTTGGCGGCGGTCGGGTTCGTGTCGAAGTAGAGCGTGCCCAGGCCCGAACACGTGCTCGGGTCGGCGCCGTTCGTCTCGGTCCAGATCACGTACTTGCGATCCGGCTCGGTGTAGCCCCTGGTCACCATCGTGTTCATGAGCCCGGCGAAGTTCGCCGCCGGGAGCACCGCGGGGTCGACGGTGACGCTGAGCACATCCACGTTGCAGTTGGCGTCGGTGTGGAACCGGATGTGGCGTTGGCCCCCCGTCTGGGCGGCGGAGGTGTTGAAGATCGCATCCATCTGCGCGGCCCGCGTCCTCATCATGGGCAGGAACGAGGCCAGCCGGTTCACCGACGCGGGATGGGCGTAGACGAATTGCACCCTGGCCCCGTTCGCGCCGTTGCCGTAGCACTGGATGCCAGCGGTCGCCTCGGTCAGGGCATCCCCTGCGGCCGGCGTCAGCGCGGGGTCGCCGGGCTCGGGTCCCGTGGTGCACAGCGTGGCGCCGTCGATCGTTCCGGCGGGGACCAGCCCGACACTGCTGCAGGCGCCCTCCTGCCCCCCGGCCAGCACGAGCCGCGGCCCCTGGGCGGCCAGCGTCGGGGCGGCAGTTCCGGCACCGGTAGGGCCCTGGCGCGCCGCCGGCGCGACCAGGATCGCGAGCACGACGCCGAGCCATACGACAGCGGTGCGCAGGCGCGATCGGTGGTTCACGTCGGGAGTGTCGGCTTCCGCCGGCCTCGGCTGAAGCCCATTGGGGCCAAAGGCCCACACGCACTAGGAGCCGGCGGGCACTCCCGCCCCCGTCACAGCTCCGGCGAGCTCGGATCGGGGCTGGCGCCCGGCAGGAGCGGGTCGCGCAGCGCCACCACCATGCCCGCGAAGTCGGCCACCGCGATCACCCGGTCCTCGGGGTCGAGCACGCGGCACTCGACCACCACCAGCTGGCGACCGGCGCGGATCACGCTGGCCACGGCGCGCACGACGTCGCCGTGCGGCCGGCCCAGGTAGCGGACATGGAGGTCGGCGGTGACGAGGGTGTTGCGCCCCGGCTCGAACGAGCTGCTGCGAGCCGCGGCCGACGCCGAGGCCACGTCGATGAGCGTGGCGATGGCGCCGCCGTGGAGGTTGCCGGTGCTGCCGAACGCCTCGGCGCGCACCGGCATCGACACCACCACCCGCTCGGCGCTGCGCTCGAGGAACTCGAGCCCCAACAGCGCGTGCAGCGGGGTGGACCGGAACCGCTCCTCGAGGATCGCGAGCTCCGCCTCGGAGAGCCCGTACGGGTTCGACACGGTCAGCCCCAGACGACGTCGAGTCGCGGTGGGGAACGGAAGATCATCCCGGTGATGTAGGGCGGCTCGGCCTCCGGGTCGATCCGCAGGTCGGGGAGCCGGTCGAGCACCGCGTTGACGACCACCTTGGTCTCCATGCGGGCGAGGTGCACACCGAGGCACATGTGCGGTCCGGCGGCGAAGGCCACGTGGGGGTGCTGGGTGCGGAAGATGTCGAACTCCTCAGGGCGCTCCCAGCGCGTCTCGTCGTGGTTGGCCGAGCCGAGGTTGGTGACGACCGTCGCACCCGCCGGGATGGTGGTGCCCTCGAGGGTGACCTCTCGCATCGCCTTGCGGAAGATGGTGAGCAGCGGCGGCTCCCACCGCACCCCCTCTTCGATGGCCTGGGGCAGGAGGCTGCGATCGTCGCGCAGCGCCGCCAGTTGGTCGGGGTTCGTGAGCAGACCGACCAGCAGATTGCTGGACGAGCGGTACGTGGTCTCGGCGCCGGCCGGCAGCAGGAGCCGCAGGAACGAGAAGATGGCCTCGTCGCTGAGCCGCTCACCGTCGAGCTCGGCGTGGGCCAGCACGCTGATCATGTCGTCGGCGGGGCGCGCTCGGCGCTCGTCGAGGATGGGCGCGAAGTACTCACACAGCTTCTGCGAGGCGGCCACGGCTCGATCGAAGTCGATGCTGACGCCGATCAGCTCGACACCGAGGCGGTGGAAGGTGGGCAGGTCCTCCTCGGGCAGTCCGAGCATCGACGCGAACACGGTGATGGGGAAGGGGAAGGTGAGGTGGCGCACCAGGTCGACCCGGCCGTCGTCCACGAACCCGTCGATCATCGAGTGCACGATGGGACCCACCACCTCCGGCTCCCAGCGCTCCATCGCCTTGCGGGTGAACGCCTGCTGCAACAGCCCACGGTGGCGGTGGTGCTCGGGCTCGTCCATCTCCAGGATCGAGTGGCCCAGGACCTGACCCATCACCTCGGCGTACCCGGCCGACGAGAAGGTCTCGTTGTCGCGGAGCACCTGTTGGACGGTGTCGAAGGTGGAGGCCGTGAAGGTGTTGGTGTCGCCCATGGCCGCGAGCTCGTCGTCACTCAGGTCGACGCCCATCTCGATGCGCATGTCCATCGGCGCCACCGGCGCGCTCCGGCGACGCTCGGCGAACGCGGGGTACGGGCTGACCGCCCCGCCCGCTCCCATGGCCCGGTTGAACTCCTCGAAGGGGTCGTTTCGGTCCGCCGTTACGGGCACGGTCGCGCTCATGGTCATCCCCCGGGCAGCTGACGTCGGCGTCAGGGTAACCCCCGGCGGTCGGCCCCCGATCACCGTCGGGCGCCGACCGGCGCGGGCCCGAGATCGTTCGTGCCAGGATGCGTCCATGAACGACGGGCTCCTCATCGCACCGGAGGGCGCATGACCGACGCCTTGCCCCGAGCCCTGGTCACCGCCCCGTTCCGCGGCGAGGGCCTCGACACCCTGCGATCGATCACCGACGTGGTCTACGACCCCTGGATCGAGCAGCAGCCGCTGCGCCTCTACGACGACAAGGCCCTGGCCGCACGGCTCGAGGCCGAGGGCGCCCGGGTGGTGATCTGCGAGGCCGACTTCTGCACCGGAGCGGTGCTGGACCTGCCGCTGCTGGCCATCGGCTCGACCCGGGGCGACCCGACGAACGTCGACGTGGCCCGTGCCACCGAGCGGGGCATCCCGGTGCTGCACGCACCGGGACGAAACGCCGACGGTGTGGCCGAGCTCACCGTCGCCTTGCTGATGGCGGTGAACCGCCACGTGGTGCCGGCCGACGCCGACGTGCGCGCCGGCAACGTGTTCAAGGACGGCACCATCCCCTACCAGCGGTTCCGGGCCTGGCAGGTGGCGGGGCGGACCGCAGGAATCGTGGGACTGGGCGCCGTGGGTCGAGCGACCCGTTGGCGCCTCGAGGGCCTGGGCATGCGGGTGATCGCCCACGATCCGTACAACGACGAGGCCACCCACAGCCTGGCCGACCTGCTGGCCGAGTCCGACGTGGTGTCGATGCACGCCGTGGTGCACCCCGACACGCTGGGGATGATCGGCGCCGAGCAGTTCGCGGCGATGAAGGAGGGCGCCATCTTCCTCAACTCGGCCCGCGCCGCCCTGCACGACCTCGACGCCCTCACCGAGGCGCTGGCATCGGGCCGGCTGGCCGGCGCCGGCCTCGACCACTTCGAGGGCGAGACCCTGCCCACCGACCATCCGCTGTGCGCCATGGGCAACGTGGTGCTCACGCCCCACATCGGTGGCGCCACCTACGACACCGAGGCCAACCACTCGAAGCTCATCGCCGACGACCTGGTCCGCCTCTTCGCCGGCGAGCGCCCGGCCCACATCGCCAACCCGGAGGTCCTGTCGTGACGTTGCCACCGACCCGCTCCGACGCCGTGCGCGGCCAGGGGCTCCGTGACCCGGGCCGCGAGCGGGGGCCGGCGCCGACCCGTTCGGGCGGCCGGCGTGGCGAGGGAACGCGATGACCGACGACGAGGTGCACGCCGCCGTTCTGGCCGCGGCCAAGAAGATGTACGCCAAGGGCCTGGTCGAGGGCACCTCGGGCAACGTGTCGGGCCGCCTGGCCGGCGGCGACGTGGTGATGACCCCCTCGTCGCTCGGCTACGACGTGATGACCATCGACGACCTCGTCGTGGTCGACCTCGACGGCGAGAAGGTCTCGGGCGAGCGCAGCGCCACCACCGAGAAGTCCCTGCATCTGGCCTGCTACCGGGCCTACCCCGAGGTACGGGGCGTGATCCACTCGCATCCTGTGCACGCGTCGATGTTCGCTCTGGTGCACGAGGACATCCCCGCGGCCGTTGAGGAGTTCGTGGTGTTCATCGGCGGCGAGGTGCGGGTGTGTGACTACCGCACGACCGGCACCGACGAGCTCGCCGAGGTGGTGGCCGCCGGCCTCGCCGACCGCAGCGCCACCCTGATGGCCAACCACGGCATGGTGACGGTGGGCAAGGACGTCGACGACGCCCTGCACGCCGCCCTGGTGGTGGAGCACAACGCCCACATCGTGTGGGGGGCGCGCGCCCTCGGCGACATCGTGGCGATCCCCGAGAAGGTCAACGCCGACTTCGCCAACGTCTACGACTTCGTCCGCACGAACATGTGGGGCACCTGAGCCCACCCCCGTGTCAGGACTGGGTGGGGCCCTTGTCGGGGGCGCCTCCCTGGGCGGCGACGGCCTCCTTGTACTCCTTCAGCGCCCGGCGATGCCCGTTGGCCCCTGATCCGACGATGCCGCCGTCGCGGACCTCCTTCACCACCTTCTCGAGGTGCAGCAGTCGGTCGTGGACGTCGTCCTCGGGGCCGGCGGTGACCACCTGGTCGAAGGCCTCGTGGATCTGGTCGAACTTGCGCCGCACCTGCCCGTACTCGTCCAGCAGCTTCTCGTGCAGGTCGTCCACGCTCTTGGCCATGGCCGCACGCTAGTCAGTGCCCCCGGGCCGCCGGCGCGGCGCCGAAAGGGGTCGACTCGACAAGAGTGCGTCGTCACCCGGGCCGCTCGGGCTCGAAGCGGTAGCCCATCCCGGGCTCGGTGATGAAGTACCGGGGCCGTGACGGGTCGGGCTCCAGCTTGCGCCGCACCTGGGCCAGGTAGACGCGCAGGTAGTTGGTCTCGGTCTCGTACTGCGGGCCCCACACCTCCTGCAGCAACTGGCGCTGACTCACGAGCTTGCCCTGGTGGCGCACCAGCATCTCGATGAGGTGCCACTCGGTCGGGGTCAGGTGCACCTCGGCGCCGTCACGCGTCACCCGCTTGGCGGCCAGGTCGATCGTGAAGGCGCTCGTCGTCACGACCGCCTCCTCGTCAGCCGGCGCCGCCCGGCGCAGCGAGGCCCGCAGACGGGCCAGCAGCTCGTTCATCCCGAACGGCTTGGTGACGTAGTCGTCGGCGCCGGCGTCGAGCGCGGCCACCTTGTCGGCCTCGTCCTCCCGCACCGACAGCACGATGATCGGCATGCTGGTCCAGCCGCGGAGGCCACGCACCACCTCGATGCCGTCGATCCCCGGCAGGCCGAGGTCGAGGACCACCACGTCGGGGTGACGCTCGGCGGCGAGCGTGAGGGCCTCCTCGCCGGTGGCCGCCAGAACGACGTCGTAGCCGCGCGCCCGCAGGTTCGTGCCCAGGGCACGGCGGATCTGGGGCTCGTCGTCCACGACCAGCACGCACCCCGACTCGTTCATCGAACCTCCTCGATCGGGATCGGCGACCCGCTGGTCGCCACCGGGAGGCTGAGCACCATGGTCAGGCCCCCACCGGGGGTGTCCTCGGCCACCAGGGACCCGCCCATGGCGTCGAGGAAGCCGTGGGCCACCGCGAGGCCGAGCCCCACGCCACTGCCGTTGGGTTGGTCGCCGAGCCGCTGGAAGGGAAGGAACATCACGTCGCGCAGCTCTGGAGCCACGCCAGGGCCGCGATCGATCACCCGCAGGTCGACGCACTCGCCCACGGCCCCGGCGATGACCCGCACCGGCTGGTCGGAGGGGCTGGCCTGGACCGCGTTGCCGATGACGTTGGCCACGGCCCGTTCGAGCAGGGCCGGGTCGGCGCTGGCGCGCGGCAGCGTCTCGGGCACCTCCACCGTCACGTTGGCCACCGCGGTGCCCAAGCTGGCCAGGGCGCCGGCCACCACCTCCTCGAGGCCGACGGGCCGCACGATCAGGTCGAGCGCCCCGGTCTCGAGCCGGCTCATGTCCAACAGGTTGCCCACGAGGGCGTTCAGGCGGTCGGCCTCCTCGTCGATGGTGACCAGGAATTCGTGCACCGCGTCGGCCGACCAGTCCACGTCCTGTTGCAGCAGGCTGGTGGCCGACGCCTTGATCGACGCCAGCGGCGTCCGCAGGTCGTGGGAGACCGCCCGCAGCAGCGCGGTGCGGAGCTGGTCGGTCTGGACGAGGGCACCGGCCTCGGCGGCCTCGGCCTGGAGCGCCTGACGCTCCATGACGGTGTGCAGGTGCGCGGCGAACGCGTTGAGCACCCGCAGGTCGTCGGCCTGGAGCCGCGGGCCGACGAGCACCAGCCGGGTGCCGTCGGCGAGGGGCAGGGTGGACCCGTCGTCGGTGGGGGCGGTCGGCACGGGTCGGCCGGCGCTGGCCTCGACCCACCAGCCCCCGTCCGCCTCGTCCCGCACCAGCAGGGCAACCGCATCGAGGGAGAAGGTGGAGCGCAGGCGGTCGAGGATGCCACCGAGTGGATCGTCCTCGTGGCCCAGCCCACCGGTGACCCGCACGAGCGCCTCGGCCTCGGCGGTTGCCCGGGTGGCGTCGGCATGACGGCGGGCCGCCTTGCTCACGAGGGCGCTGATGATCACCGCCACCGCCACGAAGACCAGGAGCGCGAAGGCGTTCTCACCCTTGGCGATGGTGAAGGTGTAGAGCGGCGGGGTGAAGTACCAGTTGAGCGCGAGCGACCCGGTGACCGCGCACAGCACCGCCGGTATGGCGCCACCCACCGTGGCCACCACCACGACCAACAGCAGGTACACCAACATGTCGGCGGGGAGATCGAGGAAGTGGCGGGCGTTGGCGAGGGCCAGGGTGACCAGCGGTACACCGACGACGGTGGCGGCGACGCCTGCGAGCTGTCGACGTTTCGACAGCGCAGATGCCCGCACGGGCGGCAACGTGGGCAGCTCGTCGTCGATGTCCTCCTGGCTGATGACGTGGACGTCGATGGGCCCCGACGCCCGTACCACGGCGTTGATCACCGATCCCCGTGACAGCTCGGCCCAGCGGGACCGGCGGCTGGCGCCCAGCACGATCTGGGTCGCGTTCTGTGACCGGGCGAAGGCCAGGAGGGTGCCGGCCACGTCGGATCCGACCACCTCGTGATAGACGCCGCCCAGGTCCTCGAGGAGGCGCCGGTGCCTGGTGAGCAGCTCGCTCGGCGCCGCGGAGAGCCCGTCGCCGACGCTGATGTGCACCCCCACCAGCTCCGCCTTCGAGCGCATCGCCATGCGCGCCGCCCGCCGGATCAGGTGCTCGCTGCTGGGCGCCCCGGTGAGCGCGACCACCACCCGCTCCCGCGTCTCCCACGGGCCCTCGATGCCGTGGTCGGCCATGTAGTCGTTGAGCGACTCGTCGACCTTGTCCGCCACCCACAACAGCGCCAGCTCCCGCAACGCGCCGAGGTTGCCCACCCGGAAGTAGTTGCCCAGCGCCGCGTCGACCTTGTCGGCGGCGTAGATGTTGCCGTGGGCCATGCGCCGGCGGAGGGCCTCCGGCGTCATGTCCACCAGCTCGACCTGGTCGGCCTGGCGCACGAACTCGTCGGGGATGGTCTCCTGCTGCTTCACGCCGGTGATGCGGTCGACCACGTCGTTCACCGACTCGAGGTGCTGGATGTTGAGGGTGGACAGCACGTCGATGCCCGCGGCCAGCAACTCGCTGACGTCCTCCCAGCGCTTGGCGTGGCGGCTGCCCGGCACGTTGGTGTGCGCCAGCTCGTCCACCAGTGCGACCGCCGGCCGCCGGGCCAGAAGCGCGTCGATGTCCATCTCCTCGAATTCGCTGCCACGGTGCGAGAGGCGGCGGCGGGGCACCACCTCGAGGTCGCCCAGCTGGGCCTGGGTGTTGACCCGCCCGTGGGTCTCGACGAACCCGACCACGACGTCGGTGCCGCGGTCCCGGCGCCGCTTGCCCTCGTTCAACATGGCGAAGGTCTTGCCCACGCCCGGCGCGGCCCCCAGGTAGATGCGCAGCTTGCCCCGGGCCATGGCGTCAGGTTACGAAGCGGGCGCTTCGTCGAGGGCGAGGTTGAGCTCGAGCACGTTCACCCCCGCCTCGCCGAGGAAGCCGAGGGTGCGCCCGTCGGTGTGATCATCGATGAGGGCCAGCACCTCGTCGACCGGGAGCCCTCGGGCCTGGGCGACCCGGTCGGCCTGCAGGCGGGCATTGGCCACCGAGATGTGCGGGTCGAGTCCCGAGCCCGATGCGGTGACCGCGTCCACCGGCACTTCGGCGTCGGCGGCGAGGCCGTTGCGCTCGCGGTACGCCACCGACCGCTCCTCGACGGTGGCCAGCAGGTCGGGGTTGTTCGGCCCGAGGTTCGACGGCGCGCTGGCGGTGCCGTCGTAGCCGTCGCCGGCCACCGAGGGTCGGCTCTCGAAGTACTGGTCGCCGGTGAACACCTGCCCGACCAGGGACGACCCCACGGCCTCGCCGCCCACCGTGACGATCGACCCGTCGGCCTGGTGCGAGAAGAGGGCCTGCGCCACCCCGGTGATGGCGAGCGGGTAGGCGATCCCCACGAGGACCGTGAGGACGGCCAACAGGCGGAGGGCGGGAAGCAGTTGGCGTCTCATGACACTCCCAGTGCGGTGACGACCACGTCGATGAGCTTGATGCCGACGAAGGGCACGACCAGGCCACCGAGGCCGTAGATGAGGATGTTGCGGCGCAGCACCGGGGGG
>CAZWMT010000079.1:0-16276 GCA_964635055.1 uncultured Microthrixaceae bacterium
CCCCGGCGATCTGGGCCGGCAGCGCGCCGAAGTTGTCCTTGGTGACGATGTAGGCCCCGCCGGCGCTGGGGTAGGCCTTGATGGTCTGGCGGTACGACAGGATCAGGAAGCCGAGCACCACCAACATGGCGACCGTGACCGGTACCACCAGCGAGAACGCGGCCACCCCGATGGCCGGGATCAGGACCCGCAGGATCTCCTCGGTGGCGTAGGCCGACGACGACAGGTTGTCCGACGCGAACACCGCCAGGGCGGTGGGTCGACCCAGGCGCTCGTGCTCGAGCCGGTCGGTGGCCAGCGGCGGCCCGAGCAGCCGGTTCTTGATCCGGTACCCCAACGGCTCGGGCAGATCGACCTTGGGGGCCATGCGCTTCGGGGAGAGGCGGGGATCGGCGGCGGTCGACGCCGTCTCGAGATCGTCCTCGGTCTTCACGGCGTCAGTTGACCAGATCGTCTTCGGTCGTGGGCAATCGGGGTCCCGTCGGGATCACCGCGCCAGTCCACCACGTCACCGGTGATGACGCAGCCCGGGATCGTCAGGTACGCGAAAGCTCCACATGGCCGGAGGAAGGCGGCGGTGATGGGCCGGACCACGGAGTTGTGTGCCCGAGGGTGGAGGGTGTTGCATCGCGGGAATGCACGTGATCGTGGTGGGCTGCGGGCGGGTGGGGTCCGAGTTGGCGGGCAACCTGGACGACGAGGGCCACAGCGTGGTCGTCATCGACAAGAACCCCCGGTCGTTCCGGCGCCTCCCCCAGTCGTTCCGGGGTCGCTCGATCGCCGGGCTCGGGTTCGACCGTGACCACTTGAACGAGGCCGGCATCGCCGACGCCCAAGCGGTGGCGGCGGTCACGTCGGGCGACAACTCCAACATCCTCACCGCCCGCATCGCCCGCGAGCACTTCGAGGTGCCCCACGTGGTGGCCCGCATCTACGACCCCCGGCGGGCCGTGATCTACCAGCGGCTCGGCATCGCCACCGTGGCCACCGTCACCTGGACCACCGACCAGATCACCCGGCGGCTGTTCCCGGAGCAGGCCCAACTGGAGTGGGCGGATCCGACCGGACACCTCATGCTCGTCGAGCGCGTGCTGCCCGACGGCTGGGCCGGGCGCCGCCTCAGCGAGATCGGCTTCTCGGCCCGCATCAGGGTGGTGGCCCTGGTGCGCTCCGGCGCCCCGCTCCTGGTCGACCCGGAGACCGTCGGCCACGAGGGCGACACGCTCCACGTCATGGTCCACAAGGAGGCACTGGAGGAGCTGAACCTCACGCTGCTCGACTCGACCACCGGAGGTCACCCGTGAAGATCGCCATCGCCGGTGCCGGCAACGTGGGCAACTACATCGCGGCCGACCTGCAGGCCGCGGGCCACGAGATCCTGCTGATCGAGCAGGACCTCGAGCTGGTCACCCGGACCCAGCCCCTGATGCCCGAGGTGAAGATGCACGTCGGCGACGCCTGCGAGGTCAGCGTGCTCCGTGATGCCGGTGTGGGCGAGGCCGACGTGATGGTGGCCGCCACCGGCGACGACGAGGACAACCTGGTGGTGTCGCTCCTGGCCAAGCAGGAGTTCGCCGTGCCGCGGGTGGTGGCGAGGGTGAACCACCCCCAGAACCACTGGTTGTTCAACGAGACCTGGGGGGTCGACGTGTCGGTCTCCACGCCCCACCTGCTGACCGCGCTGGTGGAGGAGGCGGTGTCGGTGGGCTCGCTGGTGCGGCTGTTGAACTTCGCCGAGGGCGAGGCCGGCCTGGTGGAGGTGACGCTGGCCGACGCCTCGCCGGCGGTGGGCGTCAACCTGGCCAACCTCGACCTTCCCCGCGACGCCAGCATCGTGGCGGTGGTGCGCGGCCGCCACGTGGTGGTCCCGCGCGGCGACACCGTGCTGCAGCGCAACGACGAGGTGCTCGTGTTGATCACGCCGGACTCGGAGGAGCGGGTGAAGGCCGTCCTCGTCGGCGGCTGATCGTCGCCTGCAGGAACGGGTCGGACGCGCTGGTCGGGGCCCTCAGCGGCGCACCGTGCCCTGGGGGAAGTGGGCTTCGAGCCAGTCGAGCACCGTCCTGGCCATCTCCCGGCCCGCGGGGGTGAGGCCCCCGCCGTCCACCACGTCGAACCCGTGGTCGGCCCCAGGCACGATCTCGGTGGTGACGTCCACGCCGGCGTCCTCGAGCGCGGACGCGAAGCGCTCGGTCTGGCCGACCGGGATCACGCCGTCCTGATCACCGTGGATCAACAGGGCGGGACCGCTGGCGCCGTCGGCGTTCACCACGGAGTTGGCCTTCTTCCACCGTTCACGCACGTCGGGGTCGCGGCTGGACCGGACACCGCCGTAGTAACGCTCCTCGTCGGCGGACAGGCCGGTGTAGTAGCCGTAGAAGCCGATGAAGCCGTTGACGTGGTCGGGGGTGGTGGGCCACATCTCGGCGCCGTAGTAGTAGGGGTCGTCGCCCGACACGTAGACCTGGCCGCCGAGGCGCGACCCGGCCGAGCTGCCGTGCACCACGATTCGGTCGAGGTCGACGCCCAGCTCACCGGCGTGGTCGCGGACGTACTGCACGGCCGCCTTCACGTCCTGCTCGGGCTCGGGGTAGACGGGTGAGCGGGTGGTGTTGCCGAAGATCAGGTAGTCGACCGAGATCGTGACGTAGCCGGCGTACTGGTACACCTGGGCCCAGCCACCCATGTCCGCCCGGGACCCGCCGAAGCCGCCGCCGCCGTGGACCAGCACGACGGCCACGTCGCGGTGCGGGCCCTCGGGCACGCACAGGTCGCCCTGGTAGTGGTCGCCCGAGGTGGGGGGCGTGATCGTCACGGTGGTGCAGCCGGGGGCGAGCGCCGCCTCGGCCGCGGGGGCCGGGTCGGGCGCGCCGGCCACGCCGTGCTCCTCCAGGTCGGCCAACGCCGCGGTGTCTTGGTCGCTGGCCGCGGTCGGGGTCGAGCCCATGCGGGCGACGGCCAGGCCCGCGGTCGCGACCAGCGCCACGAGGGCGAGCAGGGTGCCGAGCACGCGGATCGCCGGACGCATGGTGGCTCTATCGGCACGATCGGTGGCCGGCCAAGCCTGCCCGCCGGCGGCACCGTGTTCTCGAGGCAATAGGGTCTCGAACCCGCGCGCTAGTGCCTCGAGTTCGGCGGGGTGGTGGGGGCCAGGGGCGTTCCGGCCAGGAGGCTGGCACTGCGATGAGCCAGCGCGGCCAGGGTGAGCGTGGGCCCGTAACCGGTGGACGTCACGAACACCGAGGAATCCGCGCACACCACGTTCTCGACGTCGTGGAAGCGGCCGTCGGGGCCGACCACGCTGGTGGCCGGGTCGTCGCCCATCCGGCACGTGCCCATCACGTGGCGGGACGCGGGGGCCATGCCCAGGGGGTGCTCGAGCGCGGCGTCGGCGTCGTCGTCCATCGGCGGCGAGGTGGACGAGAAGGACCACTCGGCGCCGGCGTCGAGCAGCACCCGTTCGAGCAGCGGCGCCCAGTGGGCCGATGCCACGAGCTCATGGCGGTGGGGTGCATAGGTGACCCGCCCCGCCGGGGTGCCCCACACGTCGCGCACGGTGGGATCGAGATCGACGCGGTTGGCCACCTGGGGCAGGTCCTCGCCCTGCATGGTGAACACCCACAGCCGGTCCCGCAGCGACGAGTCGCGCATGGAGCGGTTGTGCTGGGGGCCCGTCGGGTAGGTGAGGGCCTCCTGGATCGGGTGGGCGGCCGAGCCGTGCTCGACGATGCCGCCGCGGAACCACGGCAACCCGGCGTCGCGGGCCGCGGCCAGGTCGGCGGCGGTGGGCACGCAGAAGTCGTCGTGCAGGTGGGTGACCGCCCGGCCGCGCTCGCCGTGCAGCGCGAACGGGAACCCGCCGACGGTGAAGGTCTGGAAGTGGAACATCAGATGGCGGCCGACCAGGCCCGACGAGTTGGCGACGTCGTTCTTCAGGAGCAACCGGGGTGTCTCGAAGGCGCCGGCGGCCAGGACGACGTGGCCGGCCCGCACCTCGTGCACCTGTCGCTCGGCGTCCAGGTAGCGCACACCGGTGGCCCGCCGCCGATCCGGGGCGAGCACGATGTCGGTCACGTAGGACTCGGGCCGCAGGTCGCACCGCCCGGTGCGCAGCGCCCGGCTGAGCAGGGCGATGGGGTCGCCCTTGGCGTGGATGGGACAGCCGTAGTAGCCGCAGAAGCCGCAGTTGTTGCAGGCGGGTCGGCCGTCGTAGGCGACGCTGTTGGCCCCTGTGGGGGCGCGGTAGGGGTGCAGACCGTGGCGCTCGGCGGCCGCGGCCGACAGGGTGGCGCCGAACATGTCGGCACCCGGTGGCATGGGGTACGGGCCGGAGCGCCAGGCCGCGAACGGGTTGGCGTCGGCGTCGCCGGCGACGCCGATGAGTCGCTCGACCGCGGCGTAGTAGGGCTCGAGCTCGTCGTAGCCGATCGGCCAGTCGGCCACCTCGCTGCCGTCGATCGGCCCGCGCTCGCTGAGCAGGTGGAAGTCCTCCTCGCGAAAGCGCGGCAACTTGCCGTCGGCGTGGGTGCCGCCGCCCCCGACGGTCGAGGGCAGGTTGTTCACGTCGCCGGTGAACACGCGGTCGCCGTCGGCGGGTGTGCGGCGGAAGGTGCGGGGCTCGGCCAGCGGGTCGGGGCCGAGGAAGTGGCGGAACGAGAACTTCAGCTCGTCGTTCGAGAACTCGTGGCGGGGTGCGTAGGGCGGCTCGGTGTCGATGAGGTGGTTGCGGCCCTTCTCGAGCACGATCACCGACCAGCCGGCCGCGGTGAGGACGTCGGCGGCCGTGGCGCCCCCGGGCCCGGAGCCCACGATGACCGCGTCGCAGTCGAGGTCAGCCACTCAATCCCTCCCGGACACTTCGACGTCGGTGTACCCGAGGGGTTGGGAGTCGCCGGCGAAGCCGATCGAGCGCCAGCCGGCGCCGCCGCGGTTGCCGCCGTAGACCGGGTCGGCGTAGAGGCCCTCGCAGGCGTGGGTGTGCAGCAGGGCCTTGAACTCGGGGTCGGCGTCGAGCAGGGCGTCCTGCTCGTCGGGAGGGAGCCCGTCGAAGTCGTGGCCCAGGCGGGCCAGTGCCGTGCGGTAGCGCTCCTGCAGGCCGACCACCGGGCCGTTCCACTCGCGCTCGGGACGTCCCCGTGACCCCTCGATCCGGGTGCGCCAGGCCAGTGCCTCGACCGCGCCCAGCTCGGCGAAGGTGGCGAAGCCCGCATCGCCGCCGTGGCGGCCCGAGAACGGCCCGCCCGCCCAGATTCGAGGCGGGTCGACCAGGAACGCGCCGAGCAGGCCGTCGATGTAGTCGGCCACGCCCCCCGCCCTCGCGCCGGGCGCGCCCTCGTCATCAGGCGGGACCAACCGGTCGGCCGCGGCCGCGACGGCCCGGTACTCGTCGTCGGTGAGCCAGAGGGGAATGCCCGCGAACCTACCCGTCCCCGTGCCGGTGGGCGTCGGTACGCTCGGCGGGATGAAGACCGTGGTACTCGGGTCACGCCCTCCCGAACTCGAGGCGCTGATCGAGAAGCGCCGTCGTCTGGGCCAGGACTCCTTCGATGAGATCTGGGAAGGCGATTACCACATGCTTCCTGCACCAAACGGCCGGCACGGCCGGCTCGATGCGCAGTTGCTCCGGGCCCTGGGCCCGCTCGGCGATGCCGCCGGCCTGGTCGCCACGACGATCTTCAACCTCGGCGAGCCCGACGACTTCCGTATCCCGGACCACGGCTTCCACCGTGAGCCGCCGGACGAGGTGTACCTGGCGACGGCGGCCGTCATCGTCGAGATCCGGTCTCCTGACGACGAGACCTACGAGAAGTTCGACTTCTACGCCCGCCATGGCGTCGACGAGATCGCGGTGCTCGAGCCGGACGAGCGACGGCTGCACTGGTACGAGTTGGTCGACGGCCGGTATCGAGAGACGGACCGCAGCGCCGTCCTCGCGGTCGACGTCACCGACATCGAAGGCCAGCTCGACTGGTAGCGGTCAGCCTCCGCGGAACCCGGCCCGACTGGCCGCTTGTTCGTCAGACGCCGCCGGTCAGGCTCGCCACCCGGACCTCGATGATCGGCCAGTCCGGGAGCCCCAACTGTCGGGCGGCGCGCCGGAAGCGACCCACTGCCGCGCACGTGGCGTCGAGGATGTGCCGCTCGGCGTCCTCGAGCACGAGCATCGCCTCGATGCGCGTGATGCCAGTGGTCGGGTCGTATCCCTTGCCGCGCACCGAGCCTGCGACATCGACGAGCGAGGACGCGAGCGCCCGGCCAGTGCGTCGATCGAAGGTGCTGTCCCCGGCGACGACGATCGTCACCATCCAGCAGGTGTCCAGGTCGACCCGACGGGCCGACGTTCTCGAGGCCCCCATCGGCCGGACGGCTCGTCGGCGGATCGTGCTCGTGCGTGTGCTCATGGTCGTTGCCTTTCTCGCATCGGGGTCGTCGAGGGGCTCGTCGTCGTCGAAGCGGGAACCGTGAGCACCTGCCGAGGACGGAGGACCGTCACCCAGAACGTGCCGATGGTCCCGGCCAGGCCCAACAGCAACGCCAGGCGGATGGTGGCGGGGTCGGTGATCGTGCCGGCGAATCGAGGTCGTCCGTGGGCCGAGAGGTAGAGGAGGGTGGACGTTGCCGCGGCCGTGATCCCCGCGGCGCGGCCCGCCAGGTGGGCGAGCCCGATCGTCAGCGCGAGCAGGCCGATCCAGCCCACCGTCCGTCCGGCAGGGATCAACGCCAGCCCGATGGCCGCGGTGGCGGCCGCGGCGCCGACGACATCCCCACAGGTCACCGCGATCGAACGGCACGCCGACCGGGGGAACGAGCCGCTCGATGCCCGGGCTACCGCGCCGGCGGCCGGGACGAGGTGGGTCGGCGTGGTGCCGATGGATGGAATCGTCGCCTCCATGACGTCCGGTTCTAGGCCGATCACGGCAGAAGTCAACGGCCTTGATGCGAAACATACGGTCGCCGCTCCGGTCCTGACCGAGTGCTAGCAGCCCTGCCCCGAGGTCGAAGCTCCGCCCCTACCCGGCTGGCGCGGCGTCACGCAGTGGAGCGCTCGTCGGTCGCACGGGGTGTCAATCGGCTCGCAGGCCCCATGCGGCCGAGCGGCAGGGGGCCGGAGCCCTCACCAGCGTCCATCGCCTGAGCGACGGACAAGACCAGTGTGTGCCGCCGCCGGACATCGGCTCGGTCGTCCTGCTCCCTAACCGAGTCCTCACTCGATCGCAGGATCATGTCCGCCTGCGCGAGCAGTGCGGTCCGTTGGTCGTCGGTGGTCGTGTGGACGAGGATCCGGGCGATGGCTTCGAGCTGGCGGATCATCACGGCCGGCATGGCCCTCGAGGCTTGGCGGATCTTGTCGAACGAGCGCTCCACGAAGCGGCTGTACGGGACCTCGGCCGCGATGACGCGGACGTTCCCGAGTCCGTCGCGGTGCACGAGCTGTGGGTCCCACCGCGAGGAGATCTTGGCCAGCCCGTCACTCAGCCAGTCGACACACGTGATGGCGCTGAACGTGTCGTTGACCGCGGGAGACAGCGCTCGGAGGGCGATCTCGACGAGCTGGTCGATGGCGAAGGACAGGTCCTGGGTGAGCGTGCGGTTGGGGCCGGTGAAGTGCGCCCGCTCGAGGCTCCGGGTGATCGAGCTCGCACTCTCCGCCGGCCACACCGTGGCCAGGGGCAGGCCCTGGAGCACGAAGTGCCCTGGGCGGTGGAGGAGCCGGATCACCGCGTCCGACTCGGCGGCGATCCCGACGAGGTGGTCGTAGCGGACGAACTGGAGGTACCCGCTCGTTGGGGAGGGCACCAGCGCCCCGGACTCGTCCAGGCGACGCTCGAGCTCCCCGACCGAGGGCCCGGCGTCCGTCGCGGTGCTTGCCGCCTCGTTCGAGACGATGGCTTCGGCCTCGATCGCCTCTGCCAGGTCGCGGGCGATGGAGGCGATCACCTCGGGCAGCTGTATCGACTTCGCCATGTGGTGGAAGAAGTAGATCAGGACGCCGAGCGACGCGAGCGCGAGGCCGAGGGTCATCGTGATCGACAGGTGCGGGACGAAGTCCCCCCGCGCACCATGGGAGATCGAGCCGAGCACCAGCACGGCGTAGACGAACGTGGCGACGAAGGTGCCGAGCGTGACCTGGGTCCCCCGGTCGCGGATGAAGTTGCGCAACATGCGCGGGCCGAACTGCGTCGAGGTCAGGGTGAGCGCGACGATCGTGATGGAGAAGACCAGGCCCACGACGGTGATCACCGCAGCCGCGATGCCCGTGAGGATCTGCCGGGCGGCGTCCGCCGATCCGTTGTTGACCCACGCCGGCAACGTGAGATCGCCGGCGTACGCGGCTTGGTCGAGCTGGTAGGTCACCGTGAACAGCAGTGCCGCGGCCACGACCTCGACGGTGGGGATCAGCCAGAGGTTCGTGCGGAGCGCATCACGCCGCCATGCGGACGGTCTCGGCAACACGTGGAACTCGGGCACGGGAACCTCGGTCGGGCGGCTCGAAGGCAACATGCCGACCAGGCTTCCCGGCGCTCCGGCGGCAATCGTAGCCCGCCCCGCCGCTCGGACCGAAGGGAACCAGGCCGGTGTGGCCGCCACAGCTCCACCCCGTGAGCGCTGGGTGTCGTCACGCGGAGGCGTGCCGAGCGAGCTGCTCACGCGAGCGATGGTCGGTGAGGGCGCCGACGAAGGACCGCAGCAACGAGAGGTCCCGGTCGGGATCTGGATCGGGGGTCATGACCAGGACGAGGCCGTCGGCGATCTCGACCGCGAACGGGCCCTCGTCGACCGAAGGAAGCCTCTTGCCGGCGACGAGCTCCGGTTCCCATCCGTCGTCGCTCCGGCGGTAGAGGGCCACGGCCTCCAGGTCGAAGGTCGCCCGCAGGGTCGCCGCAGCGTGATCGGACATGCTCCGGGAATCGCTGAGGCACTCGGCGGCAAGACGGGCCAGCCCCTCGGCCTCCGTTCGTGACCGGGCGACCTGCACGCCTTGGCGGCCGAGGATGTCGACGAGGGCACCGACGACACCGCCGGCGACCGCGAAGGCGACCAGGGCGACGAGGTCGATGAGCTCGTCCACGTGCAGGCTGTAGTAGGGGGTGGTGAAGAAGAAGTCCGCGGCGAGGAATCCGGTCACGATGGCCACTGCCGCGGGGCCGATGCCGCCGATGGCGGCGACGCCCACGACAGCGATCAGTGCGGCGAACAGGGCGCCGGCGACGCCCACCGACGACCGGACCGGGAGGAGCGCGGCCGTGAGTACGAGGGGGGCCACGACGCTGAGCGCCCAAGCGACCTGGCGTCGGCGACGGGGGAGCGGCACGCGACTCCGGAACGTGGAGGCCCGGCGTGCCGGGCGGGCGAGGCCGGTGGGCGGATGGTGGGCGGAGATCACCGTCACCTCGACCGGTCCCGCGGCGCGGAGGACCCGATCGGTGACCGAACCGTGGAGCAACTCGTCGCGGTGGGTTCGCCGCGAGGCGGCGAGAACGACGTGCCCCGCCCCTTCGGCACGGCACACGTCGAGGAGGGCTCGGGCCACGTCGACGCCGGCCACTTCGCAGTAACGGCCGCCGAGCTCTGCGAGCAGCCGGCGCTGCTCCTCCAACCAGGCGGGGTGTGACTCGACCAGCCCGCTGGGCTGCCGCACGTGCACCCCGATGAGCTGGCCCCCCGTGATGGAGGCGAGCTGGGCCGAGCGACGCACGACGTGGCGACCCTCCGGCGCACCGGTGAGCGCAGCGACCACTTGGCGGCCCTCGCGGGGACGATCGACCGCCGGGCCTGAACCGTGGTCGGCGAGCCATCCGACGGCCAGGGCGCGCAATGCGGACAGCTGCTCTGCCCGGAAGTAGCCCCCCAGCGCGGCGGTGGTGTCGGCGGACGCGAGCACCTCGCCCTCGACGAGGCGCGCTCGGAGCGCCTCGGGGCTCGCATCGACGAGGTCGATCCGCTCGGCCGCGGCCACCACCCGATCCGGGACGGTCTCGTGGTGGGCGATCCCGGTGACGGTCTCGACGGTGTCGTTGAGGCTGTCGAGGTGAGACACGTTCAGGTTCGTGATCACGTCGATGCCCGCGGCGAGGAGCTCCTCGACGTCCTGCCAACGCTTCTCGTGGCGGGACCGGGAGACGTTGGTGTGCGCCAACTCGTCCACCAGCGCCGCCTGAGGGTGTCGACGCAGGATGGCATCGACATCGAGCTCGTCGAAGGAGGTGCCCCGGTGGGCGACGTGGCGAGCCGGGACGCGCTCGAGTCCTGCGAGGCGAGCTTCGGTGCCCGGACGCCCATGTGTCTCGACCATTGCGACGACGACGTCGGATCCGGCGTCCGCGAGGGCCGCGCCTTCCTCGAGCATCGCCGTGGTCTTGCCCACGCCGGGTGCGGCCCCGAGAAAGACCGTGAGCCGCCCCCGAGGCGGCGATGCTGGTTCCAACGGACACCTCCCTTGCTGCGCTCGGTTGTGCACTGCGGTGACCATCCTCGCAGGCCACGCCGGCCGTGGCGCACGGTCCATCAGCTCCCGCCGGTGGGCTCGACCGTTGGTCGGGGATCGCTCGAAACACGTCGGAAACGCTGGCTAACGGCGGGTCAAGATCGGTGACCGCGGAGACGAAGCTCATCGTGCTCTACCTGCTCGCGGTGCCCGCGGTCCTGCTCGGGTTCACGGCCGCCTCGATGTTCGTGGGCTCGGTGCTCCACACCACGATCTGGAACGCCGGTACCCACGGGTACAGCGAGATCCTCTACGCCTTCTCGTCCGCGGCCAACAACAACGGATCGGCCTTCGCCGGCATCACCGCCAACACCCAATGGATGAACACCACGCTCGGGTTGACGATGCTCGTGGGTCGGTTGTTCCTCATCATCCCGGTGCTCGCCATCGCGGGCTCGTTGGTCCGCAAGCCGGTCGTGCCGACCACCTCGGGCACCATCGCCACCCACACGCCCGTGTTCGGGGGGCTCGTCGTCGCCGTCATCGTCATCATCGCCGGCCTTACGTACTTCCCGGCCCTGACCCTCGGGCCCCTGTTCGAGCACCTGTCCTTCTGATCCCCGTGAGTGAGGCTCGGGATCGTCCTCACGCGGGCCTACCGTGCCGAGAACGGTCTCGGTGCCGGTGCTGCGGTGCCCGTCGACGCGGTGACCGCATCGGGGAGCGGGCTCGATCCGCACATCTCCGTCGCCAACGCGAAGCTCCAGGCGCCACGGGTGGCCGCCGCCCGGGGCCTCGAGCTCGACGAGGTCCTCGGCCTCATCGATGCGGGCACCTCCCAGCGTGCGTTCGCCATCCTCGGCGAGCCGGCGGTGAACGTCCTCGAGCTCAACCTCGCCCTCGACCGGGCGGCCGGCTGAGGAACACGGGACTGAGGAAGCGACGCAGTCACCCGGCGGTCGGGCCCTTCCCCGACCGCCGAGGAGATGGGTCGCCGGGCCCGGCCCCAACGGGGGGCCGGGCCTCGCGCGTCGTCGCCAGGGCGTGTGGTCGGCGGAGAGGGGCTCCCTGCGTGATCACCCCGGCCGCGTGCGGCTGTCGGCGTTGGCCCGAGTGCTGAGCCGGTAGCCGCGGTGACGGCTGCGCTGCACGGCGAGGCCGACGTCGCGCACCCGGGAACGGAGCTGGGCCATTTGCGCCCGCAACGAGAGGCCCGACGGTGGGTCACCCTCGTTCGCCACCACGGTGAGACGCTCGTCGGGGACGACCTCCCCGAAGCGGGCGATGAGCGCCTCGGCCAGACGGGCTTCCGCGGGCGCCAGTGACACCAATCGGCCACGGTAGTGCAGTCGGCCATCGTCATCGACCCTGGGTGGGGCGTTGTGCGCCAACAGGCGCATCTCGAGCGCCGCCACCCGGGCGCTGAGGTCCCGGTCGTCGCCGGGGAGCCGCACCCAGTCCTCGATGCAGGTCTTCGGCGCCGGGGCATCGGCGTCGGCCTCGACGAGGTAGAGGACCGCCACACCACCTGCGGCCAGTCGGGCGCCTTCCTGCCCATCCTCGGGCCAGCGCACCAGCATCACCTCAGACATCGTGGTCGGCACCCTCTCTTGCAGGGGACGCATCGAACCAGAAGCCTTGACCGAGCTCGGTGACGAAGTACCGGGGTCTCGACGGCTCAGGCTCGAGCTTCTGGCGGATCTGGGTCATGAACACCCGGAGGTAGTTGCCGTGCGTGGCACCGCTGGGTCCCCAGACCTCCCGGAGGATCTGCTCGTGGGACACGACCCGACCCGCGTGGCGTACCAACAGTTCGACGATGTGCCACTGCGTGGGGGTGAGCCGAACGGTGTCGCCGTGTCGCCAGACCTGTTTGGCCCGGAAGTCGATGGTGAAGTCGAGGGTGCTGAGCACCGCCTGCTCCTCCGGCAGGGCCACACGTCTGACGGTGGCGCGCACACGGGCCAAGAGCTCGCCCATGCCGAACGGCTTGGTGAGGTAGTCATCGGCTCCGAGGTCGAGGGCCTCGACCTTCATGGCCTCCGTATCCCCGCCCGACAGGACGACGATCGGCACCGAGGACCACCCCCGCAGCCCACGCACCACATCGAGCCCGTCCATGCCCGGCAGGCCGACGTCCAGGATGACCGCGTCGGGGGGATTGGCGGCAGCGAGGCGCAGCGCCTGCTCGCCGGTCGTGGCGAGATCGACGTCGGACCCCCGGGCTCGGAGGTTGACACTGAGTGTCTCGAGGATTCGGGGATCATCGTCCACGACCAGGACCCGGCTCATGAGACCGCCTCGAGGCTGATCACGACGGTGGCGCCACCGCCGGGGGTGTCGTCGATCGCGATCTCGGCGCCCATCGCCTCGACGAAGCCCTTGGTGACGGCGAGGCCCAGCCCGACGCCGTCATAGGAGGCCCGCCCGCCGTCGCCGAGGCGCTGGAACGGCTCGAACACCGACCGCCGCTGGTCGCGAGGGATGCCGGCGCCCCGATCGCTGACCCGGAGGTCGATGTGGCCGGCGACGTGGGCGGCCTCGACCCGCACCGGAGTCCCTTCCGGGGCCCAGCTCAACGCATTGGCCGTGACGTTGGCCAGGGCGCGTTCCAGGAGGGCCGCGTCCGCCCAGGCCGGCGGCAGCCCCGGTTGGATCGTGATGTCGACGCCCGACACGTCGAGGGCCAGGCTGGCCACCGACGAGTAGACGACCTCCTCGAGGTCGACCCGATCGATGCGCACACCCAGCGCGCCGGCGCGCAGCCGGCCCATGTCGAGCAGGTTGGTGACCAGGCTGTGGAGGCGGTCCGCCTCCGCGTCGATGGTCTTGGCGAAGAACCGCGTCGTCTCGGCCGGCCATTGGACGTCGTCGCTGAGCAAGCTCGTGGCCGAGGCCTTGATGTTGGCCAAGGGGCCGCGCAGGTCGTGCGACACGGCGGCGAGGAGGGCATCACGCATCGTGTTGGCGGCGTTGACGGTGGTGGCCTCGGTGGCCTCGGCCTGGAGGCGCAGCGTGGCCTGTGCCAGACGGAGCTGCGCGAGGAACGCCGAGAGGAGCCGCCGGTCCTCTGCCGCGAGCGGGGGGCCCGAGACGACCAGCACGCTGCCCGCGGCGAGCTCGGCCGCGTACGACGCCACCTCTGGTGAGTGCGGCACCGGCCCGCCCGACGTCGCTTCGGTGGTCCATCCGTCGACGGCGGGGGTGAGCACCGCCACCGCGTCGAGGTCGAGGGTGATCCGCAGCTCGTGCACCAGGTGCGACAGGGCCTCGGCGTCGAGCAGTGCCGTTCCGGACGCCAGCTGCGCCAGGGCCTCGGACTCGGCCTGGCCTCTGGCCAGCTGCGCGCTCCGCCGGGCGAGACGGTCGACCAGGCTGCTCACCAGCGCGGAGACCGCGACGAACACGACCAGGGCCAACGCGTCGCCTGCTCTCGTGAAGCCCAACGTATGGGTGGGCTCGATGTAGAGCCAGTCGGCGAACACGAAGGCGATGCACGACGCGGCGAGGGAGGGGAGCAGCCCCCCGAGGGTCGCCACGGCGACGGGCGCGAGAAGCAGCACCAGCAGGAGTCCCGGCACCCCGATGATGTCCTGCAGCGGCACGAGGCCGATCGCGGCGAGCGGGATGCCGGCCAGGGCGGCGATCCAGGCGATGGCGGTCGATCGACCCGACCGCCCGACGTCAGGACGCCGAGCGGACGCCACGGCTCGACGCGTTCGTGCGGGCGGCGGCGTCGTGGCGATCACGTGCACGTCGATCGGCCCCGACTGTCGGAGCACACGATTGACCACTGACCCCCGGGTGAGCTCGGCCCAGCGACTGCGCCGTGAGGCACCGAGAACCAGCTGGGTGGCGTTCTCGGCGAGCGCGAACGCGACGAGTGCGTCGGCGGCATCGGACCCGGCGATCTCGACGTAGCGCCCACCGAGCCCCTCGAGCAGGGTGTGGTGGCCCTCGAGCAGGTCTGCGGTCGGGTGGGCGAGCCCGTCGGTGCTGCGGACGTGCACCCCGACGAGCTCGGCGTGGTTGCGGCCGGCCATGCGCGCGGCCCGGCGGATCAGGAGGTCGCCACCCGGGGCGCCGGTGAGCGCGACGATGACCCGCTCGCGGGTCTGCCACGGTTCGGTGATCTCGTGGCGCTCGCGGTAGTCCGCCAGGCTCTCGTCCACTCGATCCGCGACCCAGAGGAGCGCGAGCTCGCGGAGCGCGGCCAGGTTGCCGACCCGGAAGTAGCGGGCGAGGGCGGCGTCCACGTGCGCGGCAGGGAAGATGTTCCCGTGGGCCATGCGGCGCCGGAGGGCCTCCGGGGCCATGTCGATCAGTTCGAGCTGGTGCGCGGCGCGCACCACCGCGTCCGGAACCGAGTCCCGCTCCGCCGTACCGGTGATCCGCTCGACGACGTCGCGGAGCGACTCGACGTGTTGGATGTTGACGGTGGACACCACCGAGATGCCGGCGTCCAGGAGCTCCTCGATGTCCTGCCAGCGCTTCTCGTGGCGACTCCCCGGGATGTTCGTGTGGGCGAGGTCGTCCACCAGTGCGACCGTCGGCCGCCGGGCCAGCAGCGCGTCGATGTCCATCTCCTCGAGTTGTTCGCCCCGGTACGTCGAGCGCCTCCGGGCGACCACCTCCAGGTCGCCCATGGCCGCCGCCGTGCGTGAGCGCCCGTGGGTCTCGACGAACCCGACGACCACGTCGGTGCCGCGCTCCCGGCGCCGGCGACCCTCGCTCAGCATCGCGAAGGTCTTGCCGACGCCGGGGGCGGCGCCCACGTAGACCCGAAGCTCGCCTCGGCCCACGGGATCAGCTCATCACTGCTCGTCGAGGGCCAGGTTGAGCTCGAGCACGTTCACCGCGGGCTCACCGAGGAACCCGAGGTCCCGAGCAGCGGTGTTGTCGTCGATGAGCCCGAGAACGGTCTCGACCTCGATGCCGCGGGCTTCGGCCACCCGCGGCGCCTGCAGGCGGGCGTTGGCGACCGAGATGTGCGGGTCGAGGCCAGAGCCCGAGGAGGTCACGGCGTCGACCGGCACCTCGGCGTCGGCGTCGAGGCCGTTCTCCTCTCGGTAGGCGCGCACGAGGTCGTCCACGCCGTTGGTCTGGGACTCGTCGACGTCGGCCGTCTCGGGGTCGTCCTCGCCGTTCAGCAGGGCCTCGGCCGTCGGCCCGTAGTTCGACCCGTACGAGTAGGTGCCGCCGCCCTGTGCGCCGGCCACGTAGCCGTCCGCCGAAGGGCGGGAGTGGAAGTACTCGGGTGCCGTGAACGTCTGGCCGATCAGGGCCGAGCCGACCACCTCACCATCCCTTCGGACGAGCGAGCCGTTGGCCTTGTCGTTGAACAGGCCGAGGGCGACGCCCGAGACCGCAAGGGGGTAGAGCAGCCCGGTGAGCACGGTGAACACGAGCACCATGGCGAGTGAGGGGATGATCTGGCGACGCATTACGAGACTCCGATCGCAGTGATGAACAGGTCGATGGCCTTGATGCCGATGAAGGGCGCGACGATCCCGCCCAACCCGTAGATGAGGAGGTTGCGGCGGAGCATCACCACCGCGCTCTCGGCCCGGAACTTGACACCTCGGAGCGACAGGGGGATCAGCGCCACGATGACGAGGGCGTTGAAGATGACCGCGGACAGGATCGCCGACCGTGGCGTGCTGAGGTCCATGACGTTGAGGCGGTCGAGGGCGGGGAACACGCCCACGAACATGGCCGGGATGATGGCGAAGTACTTGGCCACGTCGTTGGCGACCGAGAAGGTCGTCAACGCGCCTCGGGTGATCAGCAGCTGCTTGCCGATCTCGACGATCTCGATGAGCTTCGTCGGGTTCGAGTCGAGGTCGACCA
>CAZWMT010000080.1:0-9220 GCA_964635055.1 uncultured Microthrixaceae bacterium
GATGTCGAGGATCACCATCTTGGCGGCGCGGCGGGTCTTGCCGCCCGACTTGATGGTGCCGGCCGACGCGTCGGCGCCCCGCATGAAGCTCACCGGGCCCGACGCGGTGCCGCCGCCCTTGAGCAGCTCGACCGACGACCGGATGCCCGACAGGTTGATGCCCGAGCCCGAGCCGCCCTTGAAGATCGTGCCCTCCTCGACGTACCAGTTGAGGATGGAGTCCATGGTGTCCTCGACGTGGAGGATGAAGCAGGCGCTGGCCTGCTGGGGCACACCCCGCACACCGATGTTGAACCACACCGGCGAGTTGAACGCCGCCTTCTGGGTGACCACCAGGTGCTTGAGCTCGTTGCGGAACGCCTCGGACTCGCGCTCGTCGACGAAGTAGCCGTCGCGGCGGCCCCACTCGGTGATGGTGTCGGCCACCCGGTCGATCACCTGGCGCAGGGACCACTCACGCTCGGGCGTGCCGAGGGTGCCCCGGAAGTACTTCTGGGCGACGATGTTGGTGGCGTTCAACGACCAGTCGGCGGGGAACTCCACGTCGGTCTGCTCGAAGGCCACCGAGCCGTCACGGAAGTTGGTGATGCGGGCGTCGCGACGCTCCCACTCGACCTCGTCGTAGGGGTGGATGCCTTCGGTGGTGAAGTGCCGACGGATGCCGATCCCGGTGTGCTCGGGCGCCATAGCCATGAATGTTGTCCTCCGTGCCGGTTCGGCGTGGGTTCGTGTGGGAGTGGGGGAAGGAGTTGCCCGGAAGCCGACACAAGATGTTGTGCCAGCAACGCCCCCCGACGCTTCCGGGCCACAAGATGTTCCGGCATTACACCACTGTGATTTGGGGCCGTCAATCCCCTTTGCGAGAAACTCACACCAGTGTAGTTCGCTCCAGGACCCCTTCAGCGCGCCGCGCGCCGTCGTGTCGAGTGTGGGGTGGCTGCGGCGCGGGCGGCCCCAGGTCAGGGGGATGCCCGCCCAACGCGCTTCCGCGAGCCAGGTGGGCGAGGGACCCCCAGGAGACGTCCAACCCGCCACGGAGAGAGACGCAACACCACCATTCCGGAGTGCCCACGCCGCAGCCTTGTGACGGAGTTCACCCTACGGACACCTGCCTGTGTGAGTGAAGGGGACGACCTGTGGATTTCCGGGAAACTTTCCCCCAACGCTGGGGAAAGCCCCTCGCGCTACGGTCCCGACGGTGCGCCAGCTGCTCCCCCACGCCGGTCCGCTCCCCCGTCTCGACGCGGTCGACGCCTACGCCGCCGACCCGCGACCCGCACCCGGCGAGCGGCCGTGGGTCCTGGTGAACATGGTGTCCAGCGTGGACGGGGCCACTGCGGTCGACGGGCGCTCCGGTGCGCTCGGCGGCCCCGCCGATCGGGCCGCCTTCACCGCCATCCGGGGGGTGGCCGACGTGATCCTGGTGGCCGCGGGCACCGCCCGGGCCGAGGGCTACGGGCCCCCCAAGACCCCCGAGGCGCTCCAACAGGCCCGTCGGGCCCGGGGCCAAGGGGCCAAGCCCCGCATCGCCCTGGTCACCCGCTCGGTCGACCTGGACTTCGCCGCCGACCTGTTCGCCGACGCCACCAGCCGGTGCCTGGTGGTGGTGCCCGACGACGCGCCCGCCGAGCGGGTGGCGGCCGCACGCCAGGTGGCCGACGTGGTCGAGGCCGGCCACGGCGGCGTGGACCTGGACGGGTGCCTCCGACACCTCCGGGGGATCGGCGCCTCGGTGGTGCTGGCCGAGGGCGGCCCCAGCCTGCTGGGCCAGCTCGCGGGCGCCGACCTGATCGACGAGGTGTGCCTCACCCTCTCCCCCGCCCTGGTGGCCGGGGAGTCGGCACGGATCGTCCACGGCGGCGCGGTACCTGGCGGCCTGGCCCCGCTGCGCCTCGACCGCGTGCTCGAACAGGACGGCGTGCTCCTGTTGCGCTACCTCCGCGACCGGGGCTGACCGCCGCAGACCGCTCAGTGGGCCTTCGGGGCGGTGGCCTTCAACAGGCCGATCTCGCGCTCGAAGTCGCCCGGGTCGTCGAAGCCCTTGTACACGCTGGCGAACCGGACGTAGGCCACCTCATCGAGCTCGCGCAAGCGCTCGAGCACGGCCAGGCCGATCTGTTCGGTCGAGACCTCGCTGCCCTGCAACCGGGCCTCGTCCTCCACCGCGAGCGCCAGCGCCTCGAGCTGCTCGGTGCTGATGGGCCGGCCCTTGGCCGATGCCTCCACCCCGCTCATGATGCGGCCACGGTCGAACGCCATGTGATCGCCCGATCGCTTCACCACCACCAGGGGGAGCTCCTCGAGCCGCTCGTAGGTGGTGAAGCGGTTGCCGCAGGTGAGGCACTGGCGACGGCGCCGGATGGCCGCGTCGTCGTCGGCGGTGCGCGAGTCGACGACCTTGTCGTCCACACCTCCGCACGCTGGGCATCGCATCGCGGTGACGCTAGCGCGCTCGATCACAGGGCGACCCCGGCGCGGCTCGTGCGTGACCGTCGATGAGCGCTGCGGCCCACGGGCGGTCGAGTCGTGGGACCGAGCCGCCGCCGGCGCCGCCGGTTCAGTCGATCGCCAGGCGCATGCCCGGCTGCAGCGAGGACACGCCACCGTTGCGGGCCACGAGGCGGTCGACGGTTGCGGCGACGTCGCCACCGGCGGGGGTGACCTGGCGGGCGATGCCCCAGAGGGTGTCTCCCGGGCCCACCACCACGGACGTGGCGCCGGGCGACACCGAGGAGGGCAGCACCGACGGTGCCGCCCCCGGGGAATTGGCAGCCGCAGGGGCGGTGAGGGAACCACCCCCGGGGCTGCCGGCCAGCACCTGAAGACCCGCCAGCGCCCCGATGGCCGCGCCCACCACAAGCGCGACGACCAGGACGGCGGCGGCCACACGGCGGCGCCGGTAGACCGAGAAGGAACGAGCGGGGACCGAGACGGGCTGGGCGAGCCCGCCTTGGAGCAGCCGCAGCTGGGGACGGGCGGGCGGCTCGGGCGCGGGCTCGACGAGGGGCTGCGACGCTGCGGTGAAGGATCGGGCGGTGAAGGATTGGATGGCGACCATGCGGCCCATTCTCCCGAGGGGGTGTGACAGGAATGCACGACCTGGGGGTCGAACGTTCGTTCGGAGATCACCAAACCACGAACGCCCGTTCGATGTCAAGGCCGTTCGAACGGGTGTTTGCCACACGAGGGCGCCCGTGGTACCGTCCAAACGTCTGTTCGACGAGAAGCGAGGCTCCCCCATGTCGGAAAACCCCGTCCGGGACGACACCATCACCCTCACCGAGCGCCAGCGTCAGATCCTCGACTTCATCGAGGCCCAGATGCGTGAGCGCGGCTATCCGCCGTCGGTGCGGGAGATCGGCGAGGCGGTCGGGCTCACCTCGCCGTCCACCGTCCACTCGCACCTGGCCACGCTGCAGCGCTACGGGTTCCTGCACCGCGACCCCACCAAGCCGCGGGCGCTCGAGGTGCGCTACGACCCGACGTCGGGCGCCGCGGTGGAGCGCCGTCCCGTGCGCCACGTGCCCCTCGTGGGCGACGTCGCCGCCGGCACCGACGTGCTGGCGCAGCAGAACGTGGAGGAGACCATCCCGGTGCCCGCCGACCTGGCCGGTGAGGGCGACCTGTTCATGTTGCGGGTGCGGGGCGACTCGATGATCGAGGCGGGCATCCTCGACGGCGACTACGTGGTGGCCCGGGCCCAGCCCGAGGCCAACAAGGGCGAGCTGATCGTGGCCGGCATCCCCGGCGGCGAGGCCACGGTCAAGACCTACACCCGCCAGGGCGACACGGTGGTGCTCCTGCCGGCCAACCCCGCGTATGCGCCGATGGAGTTCTCGCCCGACGAGGTGTCGATCTACGGCAAGGTCGTCACCATCATGCGCAAGGTCTGACCCGGGCCGGACACGAGGCGGGCCGCCGTGAGCCGTACGGCTCGCGGCGGCCCGCTGCTCGCGGTGCTCGGCTCAGAGCTTGGCCAGCGCCTCCTGGTAACGGCTGGCCTCGCGGGCCACACCCAGGTTCTCCGTCTCGAAGGCGTCCACCACGTTGCCGTCCCGGTCGATCAGGAAGGTGGCCCGGTTGGCACAGCCGACGGCCTCGTTGAACACGCCGTAGGCCTGCGCCACCGCACCGTGGGGCCAGAAGTCGGAGAGCACCGGGAAGGTGAACCCCTGCTGCTCGGCCCACACCTTCTGGGAGTTCTTGCTGTCGCACGACAGTGCGACCACGGCCACGCCGGCATCGGTGAACTCGGAGTGGTCGTCGCGCAGGGCGCAGAGCTCGCCCTCGCAGATGCCGGTGAAGGTGAACGGGTAGAACACCAGGGCCACGGCCTGGGTGCCGCGGAAGTCGGCCAGGCGCACCTTGTCGCCGTTCTGGTCGGGCAGTTCGAAGTCGGGGGCCGGTTGGCCGGGGGCTAGTGCCATTGCGGTGAGGTCTCCTCAACGATCGGGTCGAAACGGCCGTCTGACGGCAGGCGAAGTGTAGGAGCCGAACCTCCCGCTCCCCCACTGGTACAGGCCGGAACGGCCGAGCGGTGCAGTCAGACGCCGTTGGTGAGCAGGTCGGCCAGCACGAACCAGGTGGCGTCGAGGTAGTCACGCTCGACGTGCTCGTCGGCACGGTGCGCGAACGTCGAGTCGCCCGGGCCGAAGTTCACCGCCGGCACACCCGCCGCCGCGAACCGGGCCACGTCGGTCCAACCGAGCTTGGCCCGGATCTCCAGGTCGTGCTTGCCGGCCAGGGCGGCCAGCAGGGGGTGGTTCAGCCCGGGCGGCGCCCCGTCGGCCACGTCGATGCGCTCGAAGCGGTCGCCGTCCTCGAGCACGGGGGCCAGGAGCTCCCGTACGGAGGCCTCGGCCTCGTCCGGCGTGCGGTCGGGGGCGAAGCGGTGGTTGAGGGTGACCGTGGCCCGGTCGGGCACCACGTTGGCGGCCACGCCCCCCTCGACCCGGACCGCCTGCAGGGCCTCCCGGTACTGGCAGCCATCCAGCACCGGGCGACGCTCGGGCATCGACTCGACGAGGGCCAGGAGCCGGCCCAAGCGGTGCACGGCGTTGCGCCCCATCCACGGTCGGGCCGAATGGGCCCGCTGGCCGGCCAGCTCGACCTCGAGACGCATCGTGCCCTGGCACCCGGCCTCGAGCGCCGCCGCGGTGGGCTCGCCGAGCACGGCGGCATCGCCCACCAGCAGGTCGGGGCGCGCGGCGAACAGCTCACCGAGGCCGCTGGAGGCGGCATCGACCTCCTCGCGGGCATAGAAGACGTAGGTGACGTCGACCGCGGGCTCGGGCATCGTGCGAGCCAACTCGAGCATCACCGCCAGGCCGCCCTTCATGTCGGCCGCGCCGAGGCCCCAGAGGGTGTCGCCCTCGATGCGGGCCTCGGTGTTGCCGGCGGCGGGCACCGTGTCGGTGTGGCCGGCCAGGATCAGGCGGAAGGGCCGGCCCAGCTCCGTGCGGGCCACCAGGTTGTCGCCCACCCGCGTGACCGACAGCCCACGGACGGACTCCAGGGCACGCTGCAGGTGCGCGGTGATCGGCCCCTCGTCGCGGCTGACCGACCCGATGTCGACCAGCTCGGCGGTGAGCGCGAGCAGGTCGTGGGGCGGCGTCGGCTTCCTCGGGCTCACGTTCCCCGCTCCTGTTCGCTTCGCTCGATCGCCGTTCGGCCACGGAGGCGGCGGGCCGCTCGTTGTAGGGCCCCGCCCTCCTCCGTCGGGCTCACGTCGCTGCGCCGTGCGAGCGCAGCACCTCGTTGAGCTTGCCCTTGTCGTGGCGCTCGCCCTCGTCGAGGCGCTTGATCACCAGCACGCACGGCAGGCCGAAGTCGCCGCCGGGGAACGACCGGGAGCGGGTGGCGCTGACCGCGACGCACCACGAGGGCACCACCCCGCGGCTCAACTCGTCACCGGTCTGGGCGTCGATGACCGGGATCGAGCTGGTGAGGATGCAGCCGGCCCCGAGCACCGTGCCGTCGCCCACCCGGGCCCCGTCGGCCACGATGCAGCGGCTGCCGATCAGGCAGTCGTCGCCGACCATCACCGGCGAGGCCTGCGGCGGCTCGAGCACGCCGCCGATGCCCACGCCACCCGACAGGTGCACGTTGGCCCCGATCTGGGCGCACGAACCCACGGTGGCCCACGTGTCGACCATGGTGTTGGCCCCCACGCGCGCCCCGATGTTCACGTAGCTCGGCATCATCACCACGCCCCGGTCGAGGAACGAGCCGATGCGAGCGGACGCGCCGGGCACCACCCGCACGCCCTGGGCCTGGTAGTCGGTCTTCAGGGCGATCTTGTCGGCGTACTCGAAGGGGCCGAGCTCGATGGTCTCCATGCGAGTGAGGGTGAACAGCAACAAGATGGCCTGCTTGAGCCACTGGTGCACCACCACCTCGCCGGCCGCGTCGTACTCGGCCACCCGGGCCTCACCCCGGTCGAGCAACCCGATGGCCTGGTCGACGATGCCCCGTGCCTCGGGGTCGGCGGGGTCGAGCTCGCCGCGGCGGGCGAACAGCGCTTCGATCTGGTCCGACAATTCAGCCATCGTCGCAGGCTACTGAGCCGGGCCGGGTTCGTCGGAGAAGGGGTCGGTCGGCGAGCCCGGCGCCACCGCATCGGACGGCGTCGAGCCGCGCCCCGCCGGTTGCGACACGGTCGGGCCCGGGACTGGTCCACCCTGGGGCGGCCAGGCCGACGGTGCGGCCTGTGGCGGCCATGCGGGTGGGGGCGGCTGGGGCCCGCCCCACCCCCCGGGTGCGGTCCCGCCCACCCCGGCGCCAGGTGGCCACGCCGCGGGTGGCGGCTGTGGCCAGGCGCCCGGTGGTGGCCCTGCGGCCATGCGCAGCCGCCTGGCGGCCCCCGATCGGCGGACGCCCGTGACGATGAGCACCACGGCCCCGCCGGCCACGAGGAGCCCACCGATGCCCATCGGCACCAGGATGGCGACGGCCGTCGCCTTGAGCGCGCCGGCCACGTCGAGGGGTGGGCCGACGGCGATCGTGGTGACCCCGGGCGGCACCTCGGACACCGTGATCAGGTACTGACCGGGCTCGTCGACGGTGAACTCGAGGCTGGTCTGCTCGGACGGCCCGGAGAAGTTGAGCGTCTCGGTGAAGGGCACCGAGCGGACCTCCAGGGGTGTTGAGTCGGGCTCGGTGGACTCGACCGTCACCGAGGACGGGTCGAGGTCGACCGTGGAGTCCAGCGAGTCGTCGGCGCCCTCGACGTAGATGACGACGTCGCCGGCGGACTCGAGGGTGACGCGGGCTCGTCCCGGAACCCGGAAGCTCTGGAACGAGTCGATCTTGTCGCTGATCTCCCGGTACCGGTCGAGGGGCTTCTGGAACGCGGCGATGAAGATCACCACCGCGGCAACCACCCCGAGCACCATCAGACCGCCACCCACCCAGTACCAGAGGGCCTTCGGTCGGATCTCCGCGGTCGTGGCGGTCATCGCACCCCCAGTCGTCGGGCCATGAGCTCGAGCCGGTCGTCCGGCTGCACCATGGCCAGGCGCACGTGGCCGGCGCCCGCGTCACCGTAGAACTCGCCGGGGCTCACCAGCGCACCCGCATCGCGAGCGAGCCGGGCGGCGAGCCCCCAGGCGTCGCCGCCGGGGGCGGCGACCCACAGGTAGAACGCGCCACCGGGCAGCGCCACGTCGAGGTCGATGGCCCGCAGGATCTCGGCTACCCGCTCGAGGCGGCCGAGGTAGCGCGCCCGCTGGGCGTCGACGTGCGCGTCGTCGGCGTAGGCCACCGCCGCGGCGGCCTGCACGGGCCCCGGCACCATGAAGCCGGCGTGCTTGCGCACCTCCCGCAGGTAGTGCACCAGGTCGGCGTCGCCCGCGTAGAAGCCCACCCGGGCGCCGGCGAGGTTCGACCGCTTGGACAGCGAGTGCACCGCCACCACCCCGTCGGGCCCGTCGCGCAGGATCGTGCGGGGTGGGCCGTCCCAGGTGAACTCGGCGTAGCACTCGTCGCTGAACACGGGGACACTGCGGGCACGGCCCCACGCGGCCGCGGCCCGCAGGTCGTCGAGGCCCCCGGCCGGGTTGCCCGGGGTGTTGACCCACAGGCACAGCGCCCGCTCGGCGTCAGCGGGCTCGATCGCGTCGAGGTCGACGCACCAGTGATCGTCGACCGGCACCGCCACCGAACGGCACCCGGCCAGCGTGGCGCCCATCGCGTATGACGGGTAGCTGACGGCCGGGTAGAGCACGGTGTCCCGGCTCGGGTCGCGAAGATGGAGCCATTGGGGCAGGCCGGCCACCAACTCCTTGCTGCCCACGCAGGCGCCCATGGACGCAGGATCGGTCGACGCGCCCAGCCGCCGTTCGAGCCAGCCCGCCGCGGCATCGCGGAACGCCGGCGTGCCCACCGAGGCCGGATAGCCGCGCTCCGTGCCCGACGACCCCAGCGCCGCGATCGCGGCGGCCGGCGGCGGGTCGCAGGGCGTGCCGATCGACAGGTCGACCACACCACCCTCGTGCTGGGCCGCCACCGCGGCCAGCTCGTCCAGGCGGTCGTACGGGTAGGGCGGAGGACGAAAGCCGGCGACGGAGCTCACGAATCGACAAGGTAGGGCGTGAGGTGGGCCACCCCCGCCTCGTCGAGCCGGGCCCGCACGGCCATGCCGCCCTCGGTGGCCCGCTCCTCGACCACCTCGCCCTCGCGGTGCACCCGAGCCAGCACGTCGCCCCGGTCGAACGGCACGAGCAGGTCGACCGTGGTGGTGGCCCGCTGCAGGCGGTCGCCGAGCGTGAGCACCAGCCGATCGATGCCCTGGCCCGTGAGGGCCGAGACCGCCACGGATCCCGGCGTGGTCGTGGCCCGGCGCTCGGCCTCGGGCGTGCGATCGGCCTTGTTCCAGACCAGCAGCTCCGGCACGTCGCCGGCGCCGATCTCGACCAGCACCGAGCGCACGGCGGCGATCTGGGCGTCGGGGTCGTCGGCCGAGGCGTCGACCACGTGCACGAGCAGGTCGGCCTCGGTGACGACCTCGAGGGTGGACTTGAACGCCTCGACCAGCTGGTGGGGCAGCTTCTGGACGAAGCCGACGGTGTCGGTGACCAGCACGCCGCGCCCGCCCGGCAGGACCAGGCGGCGGGTGGTGGCGTCGAGGGTGGCGAAGAGGCGGTCCTCCACCAGCACACCGGCGTCGGTGAGGCGGTTGAGCAGCGTGGACTTGCCCGCGTTGGTGTAGCCGACGACCGCG
>CAZWMT010000080.1:9230-15983 GCA_964635055.1 uncultured Microthrixaceae bacterium
CCGCGATGGTCGGGGTCTGCGAGCGCTTGCGCGCCTTGCGCTGGTTGGCCCGGTGGCGGGCGATCTGGCGCAGCTCGGCCTCGAGCTTGTGGATGCGCCGCACGAGCCGACGCCGGTCGACCTCGAGCTGGGTCTCGCCGGGGCCGCGGTTGCCGAGCAGACCGCCACCCTGCTGGCTCAGGTTGGCCCCCCGGCCCCGCAGGCGGGGCAGGCGGTAGCGCAGCTGAGCCAGCTCGACCTGGGCCTTGCCCTCCTGGCTGTGGGCGTTCTGGGCGAAGATGTCGAGGATCACCGCAGTGCGGTCGATGGCGGTGCGCCCGAGGATCTTCTCGAGGTTGAACTGCTGCGCGGGCGTGAGCTCGTCGTCGAACACCACGGTGTCCGAGTCCACCTCCAGGGAGATGTCGCGCAGCTCGTCCACTTTGCCCTTGCCGACGTAGGTGGCCGGGTCGGGCGATTCCCGGCGCTGGGTGGTGCGGGCGACGACGTCGGCGCCCGCCGTGTCCACGAGCAGCGCGAGCTCGTCGAGCGACGACTCGACGGACTCTTCGGTGTCGGCCGGCAACTGGACGCCGACGAGCACGATCTTCTCGCGGAACGACCGATCGATCAGTGACATGGCCCCACCTGCCTATCGGGTCGTGCGGCCTGGTGCAGTGCGAATTCGCTCATGCAACCCGTTCGGGAACGGGCCAGGGGTACTCGATGAGGCCGATCGACGTGGTGGGACCGCCGAGCAGGATCGTGTCGGCGGCGAGGGTCACGTGCGCGGTGCCGCCGGGCATGCGCACCCTGACATCTCCGCCGACGAGCCCCCAGCGGTGCGCGACCGCGGCGGCGGCACACGCGCCCGTGCCGCAGGCCAGCGTGGGTCCGACGCCGCGCTCGTAGACCTCGAGGATGATCTCGTCGTTCTCGGGGCCCACGGCGATGACCTCGACGTTGGCGCCACCGGGCGTCTTGTCGTTGACGATGCGGCCCACCTCGACCACGTCGGGCGCCTGATCGGGCTCCGGCGCGTAGAGCACCAGGTGCGGGTTGCCCATGCTTGCCCAGGCGGCGGCGACCACGCCGTGACCCACCCAGTCGATGGCGTCGCCCTGGTCGTCGACCGGCCCCATGTCGACCGTCACCACGTGGGTGTGCGGCTCGTCGGTCGGCAGGATCTCGAGGGTGCGCAGGCCGGCGTCGGTGGCCACCCGCAGGCGGGGGCCGGGTCGCACCTCCGCCTGGAGAACCGCCTGACCGAGGCACCGCACGCCGTTCCCGCTCATCTCGGCCCGTGACCCGTCGGCGTTGTAGAGCGCCATGGTGACGTCGGCATCGCCCACACCGGCGGTGACGTGCAGCAGGCCGTCGGCCCCGATGCCCCGGTGGCGGTCGCACACGGCCCGAGCCAGGTCGCGGGAGATCGCGTGCGCCCCCGTGAGATCCATGAGCACGAGGAAGTCGTTGCCGAGGCCTTGGTGCTTGGTCAGGCGCATTCGTACCAGTCTCGCAGCAGGATCTCGAGAACCCCACGTGGATCACCGGTGTGGTCGAGCCACGTGATCCGGGGGTCACGGCGGAACCACGAGCGTTGCCGGCGGGCGAACTGGCGCGTGTGGGTGACGGCCTGCTCGACCGCGTCGGCGAGCGGCACGCCGTCCTCGAGGTGGCCGAGAAGCTCGCGGTAGCCGAGGGCCTGTCGCGCGGTGCGTGACATCCCCGACGGCGCCGCCCGCAGACGCCGGACCTCCTCCAGGAACCCGGCGGCGAGCTGCTGTTCGAAGCGGGCGGGGATGCGCTGCGCGGTGAGGGCCGGTTCCACCCGGAGTCCGACGAGGGCGAATCGGGTGGGCGGGTACGCGTCCAGGCCAGGGCCGAACGCCGAGAACGGACGGCCGCTGCCCCGCGTGACCTCGAGGGCACGGATGACCCGCCGGCGGTTGGTGGGCTCCATCCGGGCCGCGGCCATGGGGTCGAGCTCGGCCAGCAGCCGGTGCAGCCCCACGGTGTCGGGGTCCTGCTCCAGGTCGTGGCGCACCTCGGGGTACTGGCCGGGAATCTCGAGCCCGTCGACCACCGCGCTCAGGTAGAGGCCGGTCCCCCCGACCAGGAGCGCCCGGTTGCCGCGCGCTTCGATGCCCGCGAGCGCGACGGTGAACGCCTGCTGGAATCGGGTGACGGTGTAGTCGTCGCTGGGGTCGGTGAGGTCGAGCAGGTGGTGGGGCACGGCCCGGCGGTCGTCGGCGGTCGGTTTCGCGGTGCCGATGTCCATGCCCCGGTACACCTGCATCGAGTCGACCGACACGATCTCGATGTCGCCCCGCCCGCGGGCCAGCGCCATGGCCAGCGCGGACTTGCCCGACGCCGTGGCGCCCACCAGCGCCAGGTGACGACGACCCGCCAGGGACCGGTCCACCGAGGGCGGCGTGCTCGGCGGGCTCGAGTTCCGCCGCGCGCTCGACGGGCTCGACAGGTTCGACGGGCCCGACGGGTTGGACGGGCCCGAAGCGGTCGACCGGGTCAGCCCGTCACCACCGGGATGCGGGTGCGATGGCGTGGCCCCTCGAGCACGTCGCGCAACTCGCCGCGCAACGAGTGGCCTCCCGCCCGGGTGACCTCGACGGTGGCCAGTGTGCCCGGCCGAAGCGGCGCCGCCGCGAAGTGCACCAGCTTGTTCTGGCGGGTGCGACCGGTGGTGAGATCGGCGTCGGTGCGGCTCGGTCCCTCCACCACCACCTCCTCGACCCGGCCCACCCGGGCCTCGTGGGCGGCCCGTGTCGAGCGATCGATGACCACTCGGAGGCGTTCGAACCGCTCTGCGACCACCGAGCGGTCGACGAACTCGTCGCTGCGCTCCGCCGCCTCGGTGCCGGGGCGCGGCGAGTAGATGAAGGTGTAGGCGCCGTCGAACCGGGCCTCGGCGGCCACCGCCAGGGTGTCGGCGAAGTCGTCGTCGGTCTCGCCGGGGAAGCCCACGATGATGTCGGTGGTGACGGCGAGGTCGTCGATGTCGTCGCGGGCGGCCGCCACCTTGTCGAGGTAACGCTGGCCCGTGTAGCCGCGGTGCATGGCCGACAGCACCCGGGCGCTCCCCGACTGCAGCGGCAGGTGCAGGTGCTCGCACACCTCAGGCGTCTCGGCCATCGCCGCGATGGTGTCGGCCCGGAAGTCCTTGGGGTGGGGACTGGTGTAGCGCACCCGGCGGATACCCTCCACCGCCCCGACGGCCCGCAGCAGGGGGGCGAACAACGGCCGGGGCTGGCCGGCGCCGTCACGCCCGTAGGAGTTCACGTTCTGTCCCAGCAGGGTGACCTCGGTGACGCCCTCGGCGGCCAACGCCTCGACCTCGGCCACGACGTCGACCACGGGGCGGCTGATCTCGGGGCCCCGCACCGCGGGCACGATGCAGAAGGCGCACGAGTTGTCGCAGCCGATCTGGATGGTGACCCAGGCGGCGTAGCCGGCGTTGCGACGGACGGGCAGCGCCGACGGGAACGCGTCGCGATCCTCGAGCACGGTCGCGTCGAGGATCTCGGTGACCGGTCCCTCGGCGCCCGCCCGGCGGAGCAACTCGGCCGCCCGGTGCACGTTGTGGGTGCCGAACACCACGTCGACGTGGGGCGCCCGCTCCCGGATCGTCTCGCGATCCTTCTGGGCGAGGCACCCCGCGACCGCGATCTGCAGCTCGGGGCGGCGCTCCTTCATCGACTTCAGGTGGCCGAGGTGCCCGTACAGCTTGTTGTCGGCGTTCTCACGGATGCAGCACGTGTTCAGGACCATGACGTCGGCGTCGTCGTCGCCGGCCGCCGGCACCAGCCCGTCCGCCTCCAGCAGGCCGGCGATCCGCTCGGAGTCGTGCTCGTTCATCTGGCACCCGAACGTCCGGATGGCATAGGTCCTGGCCACCGCACCAGCGTAGGGCCACGCTGTGACCGCCCTACGGTCGTTCTGTCGACGGTACGGCACGGGCCGACCCCTGCCCGTGCGAAGATCAGTTGTCGGCGAGGGTGAAGCCGCAGTTCCGCCGGGTGTAGGAGTTCAGCTCGCTGATGGCCGCCTGGGCCTCGGCGAAGTCGTACAGGTGCTGGCCCCGCCGTTGGAACGCGGCCTGGCTCGGGGCCTCCGCGGCGATGTCGGCCAGGTCGCTGGTCACGCCGCTGACCAGCTCCAGCACGTCCGCGATCTCGGCCGGCGCCACCGATCGGGCCTCGTCGTACAGATCGGCCGCCTCCTGCGACGACTCGACGATGAGTGGCTGCAACTCGTCCCAGTCCTCCACGCCCTCGGCTCGCTGCCCAGCGGTGCGGTCCGCGGCCGCCACCCGCGCCAGCGCATCACAGACGCCGGCCGAGTCGAACACCGCCCCCCGCCCGTCCCCCGCCACCTCAGCACGAGGCTGCACCCCGGACCCGCACCCGGCCGTCATGAGCGCCGCAGCGGCGAGCAAGAGGAGTCGGCGCACCCACCGAGTGTGTCAGCCCGAGCCGGAGGCAATAGCGCGCGCGGAGCGCGGCTTATTGCCTCGACAATGGAATGCCACCGCGCACAAGGGGGACCGACCGACGAGAGCGGAGCGGAGCTCCCCTTCCAGCAGAACGGGGTAGCGACCCGGCGGGTGCCGCCGATCCGGAGGGTCCGGAAGATCGGCCCATGCCTTTCTGGGCCGATCTTCGGATACCGGATCGGGGTCAGGACCGCCCGGGTCGCGGGGGTGGCCCCCAACGATCGCCGCCAGGGGGGACCGGCGGCGATCGTTGCGCACCCGTGGCGGGCGAATGGCTCTGCGGGGGGCGCCCGACGGTAGGAGTCGCCGAGCGTCCCCCGCAGAGGTCTGACGACGGGGATCAGTCGTCGAGCGAGATGGGCTCGTCGTCCTTCTCGGTGAACGTGTCGTCCGCGGCGTCGGAGGCGCCGGCCTCGGAGTTGTCGTCGCCGATGCCGACGTGCTGGCGGATCCGCTCGGAGAGCTCCACCATGATCTCGGGCGTCTCGCGGAGGAACTCCTTGGCGTTCTCGCGGCCCTGGCCCAGCTGCTCGCCCTCGTAGGTGTACCAGGCACCCGACTTCTTCACGAGGCCGAAGTCGACGCCCAGGTCGAGCAGCGAGCCCTCACGGCTGATGCCCTTGCCGTACATGATGTCGAACTCGGCCTGCTTGAACGGCGGGCTGACCTTGTTCTTCACGACCTTGACCCGGGTGCGGTTGCCCACCACCTCGACGCCGTCCTTGATGGCCTCGATGCGGCGGATGTCGAGGCGCACCGACGAGTAGAACTTGAGCGCCCGGCCCCCGGGCGTGGTCTCCGGGGAGTTGTGCACCATCACGCCGCCAGCGATGTAGTTGTGCGAACCATCGACCTCGATGTCGTACCGGTGGGCCCGCTTGCCAGGGAGCAGCTTCGGCTCGATCGTCGCTATCGGCATGGGAAGCAGCTCGTAGCGCATCGGCGTGAAGATCGGCTGAACGTCGAAGCGACCGCGGTAGCGAGGCAAGAGCTTGTACTGCATCGACGGGTGCACGAATGGGGCGATGAGCGCGTGGAGCTTTGCGGTCTCGTCCTTCGGGAAGGTCAGGAACATGTTCTGGTTCCGACCCTTCGGTGCGAGTCTCGGCTCCAAGCCCCAGACATCCCGGAGGTAGGCCAGGAGTCGCTTCTGGGAGCCAGCGTCCATGGCCTGCACGCAGATCTCCGATCGCCCGCTGCCGTCCTTCGTCCGCTCCTGCAGCCCCTTGGCCCGCAGACTGAACGAACCATCGTCCATGTACCAGATGGCCAGAGACAGCGGCGTCAGGGCCTTGAGGTAGTCATCGCTGAGGACCTTCCGGCCGCCGATGTACACGGCGTCACGGAGCTCGGCCAGCTCGGCCAGCGGCTGCACGTCGTGGAAGACGGCGCCCTTGGCGTTCGTCGAGCGACTGACCGTCACGTTGGCGAAGAGGCTGGCCTTCCAGTCGCCGTATTCGGCCTGCTTGGCCGCGTGGCCCCACCGAAGTCGGGCTGCCGCGGCGTTCCTGGTCGGCGAGAGCGCCCCATCGCCCATCAGCGTGCCGAGCACGACCTCCCACTGGAACCCGGAGAGGTGATGGGGGGTGGCCTGCATGACACGGTCGCCCGGGACCAGCTCGCCCGCCTCTCGCCAACCGCCGGGTGTGCGGACCTGGTGGTTCGACGTGCAGGAGAACGCCGGCGGCGTGCCCGCGCCCATCGCGTTCGGCACGGTGAACTGGAGGAACTCCTCCGTGAGCCCGTTGTCGAACCAGTTGACGACCTGCTTCGGCACCACGGCGTTCAACTGCTCGTCGTACGACAGCACCGAGACGGGGAGCTTCTTGTTGACGATGTTGGCGATTCGCTCCTTCGACCCGTCGGCAAGCGTGATGAGCGTGTCGCCTGAGCAGCAGCCGAACATGACACCGATCTTCTCCCGCAGCTGGTTGATGAAGATGCAGATGGTGTCGGACTTGTTGAGGTTGGCGGTGAGCTTGCGCAGCGCCTGGGACATGAGGCGGGCCTGGAGGCCGACGTGGGTGTCGCCCATCTCGCCCTCGATCTCGGCCCGGGGCGTGAGGGCGGCCACCGAGTCGATCACGACGACGTCGAGCGCGCCGGAGCGGATGAGGGTGTCGGTGATCTCGAGCGCCTGCTCACCCGTGTCGGGCTGGGAGATCAGCAGCTCGTCGATGTCGACACCGATGGCCGCCGCGTACACCGGGTCCATGGCGTGCTCGGCGTCGATGTAGGCGCAGATGCCACCGTTGCGCTGG
>CAZWMT010000081.1:0-11656 GCA_964635055.1 uncultured Microthrixaceae bacterium
GCTCCATCTCCTCGAGGAGCATGTCCACGTACTCCTCGGGCACGTCCTCGCAGACCAGCCAGTCCATCATGCGCTTGACCAGGTCGCGGTCGGGCGGCTCGGGCTCGGGGCAACCCCGGTCGCGCCAGTCCTCGATGATGTCGAGGGCGAGGGCCCGGGCCGCGGCCTGGTCCTCCTCGCTCATGTAGCCCTGGTACTCGTTGAGGAACAGGCCCTGGGGGCGCAGCGGACCGTCGAGGATGCCGGCGTCGCCGCTCATGTGGACACACGACAGCAGCAGCGTGGGCACCGAGACGTCCGCGAGGGCACGGACGAGGTCGTCGTGGCTCATGGCCTCGGCGGTGAAGGGCAGGCCGGCGTGGGGGTTGCGCACGGCGGCGACCGTACCGCCCGGTTCGGGCCAGGTCGCGCGACCTGGCGCCCGATCTGGTGGCCAGGACAACCGAATCAGGCGCCAGTTCCGGGGATCTCGGCGTCAGCCGCCGGCGGGGAGGCGGCGGAACAGGCACTGGCCGGCGCCGGAGGCGACGAGGTGCCCCGAGGGTGTCCACACCGCGGACCTGCAGGCGAGCAGCCCCTCGGCCGCGATCGGGGCCACGCCGTCCATCAGCAACCAGGGCTCGTCCGGCACCAGGCGGTGGAGGGCGACGTAGAGATCGACGCTCGGCGCGACCCAGTCGGGCTGGCCGTCCGCCCAGCGCCAGGCGTGGTGGCGCATCGCCGCGGGCCAGCTCGGGAGGTCGCAGAGCAGCAGGTAGCGCCCGACGTCGACCCACGGGTCGTCGAACGTCGACCGGGGGGTGAACCGCTGCCATTGGCGCACCACCGGGTCCTCGGGACCGGGCGGGGGCCAGTCGGCGCGGAAGTCGAGCGGTCGGACGTCGAAGTTGTCCCAGAAGGGGAACGAGGGCCGGGGCTCGTCGAGGGTGGCGACCAGCTCGTCACGGGTGGGCAGCTGGTCGGGCGACGCCACGTCGGGGATCGAGGCGAACTCGTGCTCCAGGCCGGTGTTGGCGGCGGCGACCGCGAGGGTGGCGTCCATGATCGGGCGGTCGTCCTGGGTGGCCTGCACGCGGAGCGACTCGGTGGAGCGCCCGCGGCGGATGACGCTCACCGCGAGGTCGAGCGGGGCGAAGCGGGCCACCCCGAGGAAGTGGCAGAAGAAGCTGACGGGCCGGGGGTGGACCGCCTCGGCGCCGGCGGCGCGTGCCGCGATGGCCGCCACGTAGCCGCCCATCGGCCCCCAGATCTCCCAGTCGGCGATCACCTCGGCCCGGTACCGGCCGTCACCCAGCGGCTCCACCGCGGTGTCGCGCTCGAAGTCCCCCACAGCGGTTCCACTCCTCCCCAGGACGCCGAGTGCCTGGAACGCCCATGGTCGCGCGACGACCGGTCGGCCCGGTCGGGGATTCCGAGGCCACGCCTGCGGGCCCGCGGGCCAGCGCCTGGCGCTAGCGCGCCACCAGGTCGCGGCGGGCGAACGCGGCGATGCCGGCGAGGGCGGCCAGCAGCCCGAGGCCCGTGAGCCACGCCGCCGGGGCCACCTCGAACGCGCTCGCCGGAACGGGGCCCAGGTGGGAGGTGACCGCCGTGTCGAGCAGCCAGTGGTTCGAGGTGAGGCTCGACCCGACGATCTCGACGAGGAACGACCACAGGACCAGCCCGTAGAGCAGCGGCGCCGACCACCGTGGCGCCACGCCGTAGAGCAACGTGCCCACGCCCAGGATGAAGAGCCCTGGCACCGCCACGTTGACGCCGGCCAGCAGCAGGTCGCCCACGCCGACGTCGGTGCCCGCGACCATGCCGAGCCACGCGCCGACCGCGGTGCCGGCCCCGGCCAGCGCCACCAGGCCGACCGCGACGCCGAGCCGCCCGGCCAGCCACACCGAGCGCGACGTCGGCCGGGCCAGCAGGTCGTCGGCATGGCCGTCGGCCTCCTCGTTGCGGACGGCGGCGATCTGACCCGCGGCGGCGAAGGCCAGGAGCGCGGCGAGGTACCGGAACTCGTAGCCGATCCACGCCACCGCGCCGCCCCCCGCTCCCCCCAGCCGGCTGACCGTCTCCTCGACCACGCTGTCGTCGAGGCCCGCCGTCCCCGCGGTCTGCGCCACCACCCCGAAGATCAGGGCGAGGACGCTCAGGCTCACCACCCACGCCAGCACGACCCATCGCTCGAGCAGCACGGCCAGGCCGAAGGGCCCGCCGAGGAGGTGGGCGCTGGCGCGCTTGTCGTCGCGACGGGCGATCACGCCGGCGCCGACGTCCCGCCGGCCGGCCAGCACGACCGCGCCCCAGCCGAGCGCCGCGGTCAGGGCCACGACGGGCACGAGCGCGAGGGGTGCCGATCCGGTGAGGGGCCGCAGGTTCTCGACCCAGCCGAGGGGGCTGGCCCATCGCAACCAGGCCACGCCCGACCCCCCGTCGGCGATCAACCGCACGAGGAAGCACAGGCCGAACGCCGCCGCGCCCAGTCCGTTGGCCTGGCGCCGGGTCTGTCCGAGCTGGCTGGTGCACGCGCCCACCGCCAGGAACAGCGCGGCACTGGCCACGCCCGCGGTCGCGTAGAAGAGCGACGATGACACCGAGAACCCGACGTGTGGTCGGGTGCCGGCGACGACGGTGAAGGCCGCGGTCAGCGCCCAGAGCACCGCGAACCCCACGGCCAGGCCGGCCAGCGCCTGCATCGTCGCCCCGCGGCGGTCGGTGCGTCCGGCGAGCAGGAGCTCCCACCGTCCGGTGTCCTCCTCGCCCCGCAGCACGCGGGTGCTGGTGAGCAGGCCCCAGATCGCGCCGACGATGATCATCAGCCCGAACATCCGCCACGCCACGAACCCCTCGATGGTGTCCACCTCGCGGGCGGGGCCGATCACGGCGGTGAGGCCGGCGTTGGCGCCGAACGAACGGGCGAAGGCGGCCCGCGACTCGAGGGTGGGGAACCCGGTCCGGTAGCTGACGGCCTCGTTGAGCACCATGACCCCGAACAGCAGGCCCAGCAGGGCGCCCGAGCGGGCGGCTCGGCGCGCCACCAGGCGGCCGACGACGCCCCCGCTGCCCCGGGGCGCCTCCGGCGTCAGCGCCGCGATCGGCACGTCGTCGACCGGCACGTCGTCGACCGGCACGTCGTCGACCGGCACGTCGTCAACCGGCACGGCCGTCGGCGGGTCCCCGGCCGTAGTGGGCCAGGAACAGCTCCTCGAGCGAGGGCTCGCGGCTCAGCAGCTGGTGAACGCCCGAGGACGCCAGCACTCCCAGCAGCGGCTCGACCGAGCCCACCACCTCGCAGCGGATGCGGTTGCCCGTCACCTCGTACGACGTCACGCCCGGGATGCGCGACACGTCGGGGGGCGCGGCATCGAAGGTGGCGTCGATCGACAGGGCGGAGAGGTGGCGCATCTCGGCGAGCGTGCCGATCTCGACCAGCTCACCGGCGCGGAGGATGGCCACCCGGTCGCTCAGCGCCTCCACCTCGGCGAGGATGTGGGACGAGAGCAGCACCGACTGGCCGCGGTGTCGGGCGTCGGCGACGCAGTCGCGGAAGGCCTGTTCCATCAACGGGTCGAGGCCGGTGGTGGGCTCGTCGAGGATCAACAGATCGGCCCGCGAGCTGAGCGCGGCGATCAGCAGCACCTTCTGGCGGTTGCCCTTCGAGTAGGCCCGGACCCGCTTCGACGGGTCGAGCAGGAACCGCTCGACGAGCTCGTCCCGGTAGGCGACATCGACGCTGCCCTGCACCCTCCCGAGCAGGTGCAGGGTGTCCCGCCCGGTGAGCCCGGGCCACAGCTGGCCGTCGCCGGGCACGAAGGCGACACGCCGGTGGGCCACGGCCGGGTGCTTCTGGGCATCGACGCCGAAAATCTCGGCCCGGCCCCCGCTGGCCCGGGCCAGCCCGAGCAGGCAGCGGATGGTGGTGGTCTTGCCCGCCCCGTTGGGCCCCAGGTAACCCAGCACCTCACCCTCGGCCACCTCGAGGTCGAGCGGGTGCAGGGCCACGGTGGCGCCGAACGACTTGGTCAGCCCCTCCGTGCGGATGGCTGTTCCCATGGCGTGTTCCCCCTGGACGCGTCAGGGTCCCAGGTTCCTCCGCCGAAGGCGGCGGGGGCTAGGGACGAACGTCCCGACGTGGTCGCCGAGCGCCCGGATCAGGTGCCCCTGCGGCCGTCAGAAGCCCCCACCGTCGGCGCCCGGTCGCCGAATGTCCGCTACCGGCCGGCCTGCGCCGCCTGGAGGAGCGCATCCTCGAGGTCGCTCGCGAGACTCAGCGCAGCTGCCGTTGACCGGAGGTACGCGAGGTCGAGTGAGTCGCCGTGCACGCGAAGGATGCCGACCACATCTCGCCACTGGCGGTCCGAGAGCGAGCCACCCTGCCGGCGCCAGTCGAGCTTCCGCAGCACCTGGTCCTCTCCCGAGGTGACCCAGACGCCGCCTGGTGCGCCGGGCAGAGCGACGAGCACCCTGCGCTCGATCTGTCTGCGGTCGAGCAGGCCGTCACCAACGACGAACAGGTCGACTTTGAGGGCGCTCGCCGTGTCCAGCAGGTTGAACGCCGTGTGCGTTCGGATGGCCTCGCGCGCATCATCCCGCGGAACGTAGAACAGGGCGTCCACACGTTCGAGGAGCGCCTCGCCGGACCGCTCGTCGAGTTGCACCGCCAGGTCGACATCGACCGTGGACCTCGGTTCGCCGAGCAGCGAACTGGCCATCGACCCGCCCAACGCGTAGGGCACGCCGAGCTCGTCGAGGATCTCCGCCATCTGGCAGACGAGGTCGAACGGACCCTTCGGGGCCATCAGACGAGCAGGTGCTGGTAGGCCTCGTCGGCGAGCCCCGCTCCGTAGCGGCGTCGTGCCAGCTGATGGCGGACCTCGAGGTCCGACAGGTTCGGACGGGCGGCGAGGATCCCCGTCACGGCGAGCCGCTCCACGTCCGCGCTGATCTGGTCCACCTGGGCGACGCGCTCGTCCACCGTCATGGTCCTCCACCGAGCCACGAGGAGGTCGAACACCGCGGGGTCCGTGTCGAAGGGAACCGAGCACGGAGCCATGGTGCAACGCTACCGGCCACCTGGGCGATGGTGGAGGGAGGTCGGACGGCGTGGGCGGGGCGTGGTGTGGGACAGGAGCGCCGGTTCAGAGCGTGCGGAAGAGGCCGCCGTCGACGAGGATCTGGGCACCGTTGACGTAGCTCGACGCGTCGCTGGCCAGGAAGGTGCAGACGCCGACCATGTCGTCGGGCCGACCGATGCGCCCCATGGGGTTCATCGCGCCGGCCTGGGCCTTCATCTCGGGCGTCCACGCGTTGGTGATGTCGGTGTCGAACGCCCCCGGCAGCACCAGGTTGGCGCGGACCGCGGGTGCCCAGGCGCCGGCGAGGCCCAGCGTGAGCGCGTTGAGGGCGGCCTTGGCCATGGCGTAGGGCAGGTCGTCGGCGTTGGGTCGCAGCGAGCCGGCGGTGGTGACGTTGATAATCGACCCGCCGTCGCCGTCGGCCATGCGGGAACCGAGGAGGGCGCTCAGGCGGAACGGCCCGCGGGCGTTCACCGCGTGCACCTTGTCGTAGAGGTCCTGGGTGACCGAGGGCAGGCCGTCGTACAACGGCGACATGCCGGCGTTGTTGACCAGCACGTCGCAGCGCCCGAACTCGTCGTACACGGTGTCGGCGAGCCGGTCGCAGTCCTCCCACCGGCCCACGTGGCACGCGACCGGCAGTGCCCGCCGGCCGGTGGAGGCGGCGATCTCGCCGGCCGCGGTCTCGCAGTTGCCCTGCTTGCGGCTGGCGACCACGACGTCGGCGCCCGCGGTGGCGAGACCCTCGGCCACGGCCCGGCCGATGCCCCGGCTGCCGCCGGTGACCACCGCCACCTTGCCGGTGAGGTCGAAGCGCTGCGCGGGGGGCCTCATCGCCCGGACCCCGACGACGCGTCGCTCGCCATCCCATCGTCCCGGCATCCCGCGGTCGGGGCCACCGCTCCCCGGGCGGCGCGGGCCGAGCAGGTACGTGTCCGGTCGTACATGTCGCTGCTCCTCTCCGGCGCCGGGCGCCCACGGATCGCGGGAGCGCCGGACCGGGCGAAGGTACCAGTCAGCGCCTGGAGCGATCGTGGCCTCTGGCCGGATCGCGTGTCCGGACGGATGATCCCCGGGCGTTAGAGTCCGGGCGACCTGCCGACCTTGGGGAGTCCATGACCGACATTCCGAGCCAGGCGACCTCGGTGCCGTCCCGGCTCGGTGTGGCCGCGCGGTTCGCCGACGGCGAGCTGGCGCTCGACCTCACGCCGCAGCCGGAGACGCTGCACCACGGCGTGGTGCGGGCGAGCGTCCTGTCGTTCGCCATCGACGCGATCGCGGGGGTCACCCTCGACGGTGGCGACGACATCTGGACGTTCACGACCGACATGTCGGTGCGCATGCGCCCGATGCCCGCGCCGGCCCGTGTCACCGCCGCCAACACGATCCTGCGGCGGGGGCGACGGTCGGCCACGTGCCTGGTCGAGGTCACCACCGACGAGGGCGCACCGATCGCGTCCGGCGCCGTCGGGTTCGTCCACGTGGCCCGCAAGCCCACCGACCCCCCGAAGCTGGTCATCCCTCCCGAGGAGGCCCACCGGTACCTCCGCGCCCTCGGCACGCTCACCCGCCCGGTGCGCGACGAGGCCGGCATCGACGTGATCGACGCGCCGGCGGGCGTGGTGCAGATGGCCGTGACGCCCGACGTCTGCAACCCCGCCGGCACCGTGCAGGGCGCGATGGTCGCCCTGTTGGCCGAGGCCGCCGCCGAGGAGCTGCTGACCGCCCGTTTCGGCGCGCCGGTGCTCGTGGTCGACCTCGACCTGCGCTACCTGGCCCAGGCCACCGTCGGCCCGGTGCGCACGAGGAGCCGGCTGCTGGGTACCGGCCCCGACGACCCCGTCCAGGTGGAGCTGATCGACCTGTCGGCCGACCGGGTCACGACGCACGTCTACGTCCGGGCCGTGGCGGCCCCGTGACCCCGTGACTCCGTGACTCCCGTCGTCTCGTGATCCCCGTCGTCCTGTGATCCCCGTCGTCCTGTGATCCCCGTCGTCCCGCGGCCCGGACGCGTGGTGCTGGGTGCGGGTCGGGACGCGGGCACCGCCTTCGCCGACGGCACCCCGATCGTGTTCGACGATCCCGCCCTCGCCGACATGGCCCGGCGCTTCGCCGACGACGTCGCCCGCGACGGTTCGCTCACTCTGCGGGTCCAGGAACCATCGGGCGGCGAACGTCCGAGCGGCGGTGGTGAGGCCGGTGACGGCGGCGATGGGGCCGGCGCCCGTGTCGGGCCCACCGTCCGCCTGGTGCTGGCGCCGGTCGACGGCGCCGCCGCCACGGTCACCGTCGGCGTCAGCCCCGCGGGTGCCGATCCGGCCGACGAGCGCTACCACCTGGTGGTCGACGACGGCGGTGCCGCCGTGCGGGCCAGCGCGCCCGAAGGGCTGTGGCGCGGTCTCACCACGCTGCGCCAGTTGCTGGCGACGTCCCCGCGACGCGCCGGCACGCCCGTCGTCGCCGCGGTCGAGGTGCACGACGCGCCGCGCTTCGCGTGGCGGGGCCTGTCCCTCGACGTCGTGCGCAGCTTCTTCGGCGCCGACGAGGTGAAGCGGGTCATCGACGTGCTGAGCCTCTACAAGCTGAACGTCCTGCACCTCCACCTCACCGACGACCAGGGCTGGCGGATCGAGATCCCGGGCCGGCCGGCGCTCACCGACGTCGGCGGGAAGGGGGCGGTCGGTGATCGGCCGGGCGGCTTCTTCACCCAGGCCGAGTTCGCGGACGTGGTGGGCTACGCCGCCGAGCGGTTCGTCACGGTCGTCCCCGAGATCGACCTGCCCGGCCACGCCGCCGCCGCGATCGCTGCCCACCCCGAGCTGTCGGCACGGGCGGTCGGGCACCGCGAGGCGGGGCGGCCCGTCAACGTGCTCGACCCCGACCACCCGGGCGTGCTCGACTTCGCCGGCGAGGTGATCGGCGCGCTGGCCGCGGTCACGCCCGGCCCGTTCCTGCACCTCGGGGGCGACGAGGCCGCCGGCCTGTCGCCGGACGCGTACCGACGGTTCGTCGACGCCGCCCGCGGGTTCGTGCTGGCCGCGGGCAAGCGGCCCGTCGCGTGGCAGGAGGCCGCCTGCACCGGGGTGGGGCCGACCGACGTCGTGCAGCACTGGCTGGCCTTCGGCGAGGCCGTCGACTCGATGCTGCTCTCGGGCGACGCCCCGCCCGGGACCCTCGAGCACCTCGAGCTCCTCGCCGGCATCGACCTGCCGGTCGAGTTGCTGCCGGTCATCGCCGAGGCCCTCCGGAACGGGCGGGCCGACCTGGCCGCCGCGGTCGAACGTGGCGCGCGGGTGCTGCTGTCGCCCGCCTCGCACCTCTACCTCGACCGGCCCTACGCCGAATCCCCGACCGATCCCGACCAACAGGCGTGGCGCGATCGTCTCGGGCTGTCCGTCTACCCCCGGATGACGGTCGAGGAGTCGTTCACCTGGGATCCGGCGGGGACGCTCGACCTGCCCGACGAGGCCTTCGCCGGCGTCGAGGCCGCCGTGTGGTGCGAGACGATCGAGACGGTCGACGAGTTGGAGTTCATGCTGCTGCCCCGGCTGGCCGGCGTGGCCGAGCGGGCCTGGTCGGCCCCGCCAGTGTCGGCCTGGGACGAATTCCGACCGCGGCTCGGCGCGCAGTCCACGATCTGGGCCGCCCGGGGCTGGCGGTACTTCACCTCGTCGCTGGTGGCGTGGGCGCGTCCGGCGTAGCCGCACCGAGCAATTGCTGCTGGAGCGCGACGGTCAGCCAGCGCTCGAAGGCCTCGGGCGTCCACCCCCGCTCGCCCACCAGCAGCAGCCACACGTCGGGGTGGTTCAGCGTCCACAGGACGTCGCCCGCGGTGGCGGCGTCGAGGCCGGCGCGAAGGCCGCCGTGGCGTTGGATGGCGTCGACCAGGGCGCGCTGGTTGTCGAGGAAGTCCGACTGGATGAGGGCCCACAGCGCCGCGCCATCGGGGTCGACCACCGCGGCGCTGCGGATCACCCGGAGCATCGGTCCGATGCGCCGCTTCACCGCGCACGAGTTCCTGGCGATCAGCCGGACCTGCTGCGAGGGGTCCGGCTCGTCGAGCATGTCGAGGTACCACTGGCGGGCGCCCACCGGATCGTCGGCGGTGTCGCCCTTCAGCGCGAGGTCCCAGACGGCGCGGAGCAGCCCGGCCTTGGTGGTGAAGGCGGCGTAGACGGTCTTGAGTGACACCCCCGCCTCGCCGGCGATGGTCTCCATCGTGGTGGCGACGTAGCCGTCGCGCTCGAAGCGCCGTTGCGCGGCGCTCAGCATGTCGAGCCGTGTCGCCGCGGCCTGCTGTCGCCGTCGGGTCGAGTCGTAGGTCCGCTTGGGTCGGTCGTCGCTGACCACTTGACCACTCTACAGAGATATTCAATACTCGTAACGAGTAACCAATATGGGAGCGACACCATGGAGCCACAGGACGGGCAGCAGCCGCAGGACGGGCAGGTGGCGCAGGAGGAGGTGCGGGCCCGGGTGCACGCGCTGTGGGCGGGCGTGGCCGACCGGTGGGCCGACCACGCGGACTACGTCGACGAGCGCGGCGCGGTGGTGACCGACGCCATGGTCGATCGGGTCGCGCTCCGTCCTGGCGACCATGCCCTCGAGCTGGCCTGCGGCCCGGGGAGCGTCGGGATCGAGGTGGCCCGACGGCTGGCACCCGGCGGGACGGTCGTGCTCTCCGACGTGGCGGCCGAGATGGTGGCGCTGGCCGCAGCGCGGGCCGAACACTTCGGAGTGGGCAACGTGCGCACCGCGGTGCTCGACCTCGAGGCGATCGACGAGCCCGACGCCGGCTTCGACGTGGTCGTCTGCCGGGAGGGCCTGATGTTCGCGTTCGATCCGGCACAAGCCGTCGCCGAGATGCATCGCGTGCTGAGGCCCGGTGGGAGGATGGCGGTGAGTGTCTGGGCGTCCGCTCCGGAGAACCCGTGGCTGGGCCTGGTGTTCGCCGCGGTCACCGAGGTGACGGGGTTCCCCGTGCCACCCCCCGGGGTGCCCGGTCCCTTCTCGCTGGGCGACCCGGTGCAGGTCGACGGCCTGCTGCGGTCGGGCGGCTTCGCGGACGTGGTCGTCGAGCCCCTCGCGGTGCCCATGCGGGCCCGGGACTTCGAGGAGTGGTGGCGGCGGACGTCGGCCATGGCCGGACCCCTCGCATCGGTGCTCGCCGGCCTGCCCGACGACACCATCGACGCCGTCACCCGCACCCTCCGCACGTCCGTGGCACCGCACATCGACGCCGGCGGGCTGGACCTCCCCGGCCTCGCCCTCCTCGCCACGGGCGCCAAGCCCTGACCGCGCCTCGGGGTTGACGCCGGCATCGACGAGTCGCCCGTTCGACCCTCGACCCGTCCCACCGGTTCCCGTGCATGAGTCGGCGTCGGTCAGATCTCTGAGGGGCCGCGCGGATTGGCCGCCGCCACATCCGTTCTGGCTCCCGAATCGACCGCCAGGACCGTCGAATCGGGAGCCAGTTCCAGCCCTATCCGCCCGGCCCCTAAGGTTCGGGGTACTTCGCGCGAGGAGTGGGACTCAGGTGGAAATCAAGGGCTACCGAGACCTCGTCGAGGTCGGTGAGGGCGGATTCGCCGTCGTCTACCGAGCCACCCAAGCCCGGCTCGAGCGCCGCGTCGCGCTGAAGGTGCTGAAGGCGAAGGACCTCGATGAGCGGGCCCGGCGCCGGTTCGAGATCGAGTGCGAGGCCATGGGTGACCTGTCGTGGCATCCCAACGTCGTCGCCGTCCACGACTCCGGGTTCACCCCTGACGGCCGCCCGTACCTGGTCATGGAGTTCCTCGAACACGGGTCGCTCGCTGACCGCGTCAGCCGTGACGGGCGTATGGGCTGGGCCGATGCCGTCGACGTCGCCGTGCAAGCCGCCGGGGCCCTCGGCGCCGTCCACGCCGCCGGTCGAGTGCACCGCGACGTCAAACCCGCGAACCTGCTGGTCGGGCCGTGGCACACGATCAAGCTGGCCGATTTCGGGATCGCCGCGGTGAGCGATGCCAGCCATCATTCGAGCAAGGCCTCGTTCACCGCCCACTACGTCGCACCCGAGGTGCTGCAGGGTCGGCGTGGCGACGAGCGCGGCGACCTCTACTCGCTGGCCGCCACCGTCCACGCCCTGATCGCGGGGCGCCCACCGTTCGCCACCGGCGAGAACGACCCCATCGCCACCGTCCTGTTGCGGGTGGTCGCCGACGACCCGCCCCGCCTCGACGACGTCCCCCACGACCTCGCCGACCTGATCCAGGCCGGCCTGGCCAAGGACCCTGACGCCCGCCCTCAGACCGCGCTCGCGTTCGGGACTGCGCTCCGAGCCGTGCAGGCCGGCGCGGGCCTCCCGCTCACCGAGCTTCGGATCACGCCGGAGACCACACGAGCCGCCTCCCCGGACGCAGCCCCGCCACCGGTCGATCCAGAAGGGACCATCCCGCTCATCGGCGACCCCGCGAGCCCCCGGAGCATCGACCCCGCACCCCCGCCCCAACCGCCCGCCCCGACACCGACACCACCACCGGCGCCACAACCACCGACACCACAACCACCGACACCACAACCACCGACACCACAACCACCGACACCACAACCAC
>CAZWMT010000081.1:11756-15362 GCA_964635055.1 uncultured Microthrixaceae bacterium
CGACACCACAACCATCGCCGCCGCCACCGCCACCGCCACCCGAGCCCGACCTCGTGGAGGCTCGACCCGGTCGCGACCAGAAGCTGGTGTTCGGCGGCGTCGCGGCGGTCGCCCTCATCCTCGTGGCGGTGCTCGGGGTGCGGGCGCTCAGCTCGGGCGGCGCCCGCAGCCCCGAGGTCGTCGCCACCATCGCCGTGGACCCTCGGGCGGTCGCCGCCACCGAACAAGCGGTGTGGATCGTGGACGACGGGGAGACCACCGTGTCGCGGGTCGACCCCGGCTCGAACGAGGTCGTCGCCACCATCGACGTGGGCAGCCCTCAGAGCAAGTCCGCCTCCAACCAGGCCTCGGGCTCCGTCGGCCAGGAGCCCAGTGACCCCGCGGGCGTTCCCGAGGTGATCGCGGCCACGGAGCAGTCGGTCTGGGTCGCGAACGGCCTCTTCGCCGACGGTTACACGTTCCTCTCGCACATAGACCCCGAGCGGAACGTCGTCGTCAACACCATCGAGATCGACGCCGAGCCGGGCGGCATCGCGGCCACCGATGACCGCGTGTGGGTGACGCGACCGGATCTCGCCGAGGTGCAGGTGTTCGATGCGGTGCAAGGTCGTCAGCTCGCGACCATCGACGTGGGCGACCTGCCCCGCGGCGTGGCCGCGTCGGACACCGATGTGTGGGTCGCGAACGCCGGGGACGACACCGTCTCGCAGATCGATCCCGCGACGAACGAGGTCGTGGCCACGATCGAGGTCGGCAACGGCCCGAACGCCGTCGCCATCACCGAGGATGCCGTCTGGGTCGCCGACACCTTGGCCGACTCGGTCACCCGCATCGATCGGGAGACCCACACGATCGTGGCGACCATCGAGGTGGGCGACGCACCGAGTGCCATCGCCGCGGCGGGCTCGGCGGTGTGGGTCGCGAACCACTTCGACGCCACGATCAGCCGCATCGACGCCGGCACCGGTGAGGTGACGGACACCATCGATCTCGATGGAGGCGGCGGCTCGAGCGGCACAGGACAAGGCAAGTCCGCCCAGGTGTCGACCGAGGACGTCTCCGGCAGTCTCGCCGCCACCGAGACCGCCGTATGGGTCGGTGAGGAGAGCGCGCTGACCCGCATCGACACCGGGCGCGGATGAGCGTCGGCGATTCCCCCACGAGGCTCATCTGCGAGCGTTAGTGTCGGGCGCTGTGAGCGATGCTCCGGGCGGCGCCGGGTGGGAGCAAGGCCAGGACGGGCGGTGGTACGCCCCAGGTGTCCTCTCGGGTGCCGGATGGTGGCGTGCGCCTGATGGCAGGTGGTACCGGCCCGACACCCGACACCAGCCCCTGGTGGGGCCGGGCGACAGGTTGTTGACGACCCGCTCCGGTCAAGCCCTCATCAGGTTCGCGATGATCTTGATGTTGGGGCTCGCCGTGAGCATCGGCTCCTTCGTGATCCACTCCTGCGACGGCAGCGGCGCCGACACCCCCACCACCTCGACCACGGCGCCGTGATCACCAGCTAGCCGAGACCCTGTCCAACGACGCCTCACCGAACCCTCGGGCATAGTCTGGAACATGGCTGGGGTCACTCCGGAAGCGCTGCTCGTGGTCGCCCAGGATCGGACCGGGTTGGATGACTGGGGTGACGACTGGTTCCGACAGCCACTCGCCGCGTGGACCGAGGACCTCAACAGCGACCTCATCAACGACGCTGGTCGCCAGTTCTTCACTGAGATCGCGATTCGTGACCTGATGCGGCGGCTGCGGGTGATCGATGTCCTCGCCCGGCACCCCGAGATCGACGACGTCGAGATCCCCGCCATCGTCTACGTCGCCGGCACCGTGCGAAGCGGGACGACCCTCCTCCACAACGCGCTCGCCAAGCACGCGCTGGCGAAGCCGCTGCGGCGTTGGGAACTGATGGAGCCCGTGCCCCCACCGGAGGCCGCGACCGCGGCGACCGACCCACGCATCGCCATGGTGCAGGCGTCGATCGACAAGCGCCGGGGCACACCTCTGGAATCCATGCACTGGGTCAACGCCGATGAGCCCGAAGAGTGTCAATGGGGCTTCATCGACTTCGTCTCGCTGCTGGCCGGCGCCGCATCGGGCTGCATGCCAACGTGGGCCGACTTCATCGCCGATGCCCCGCACACAAGGGTGTTCGAGAACTACCGGCGACTCATCAAGGTGCTGCTGTGGAGGAACCCCCCGCCACCGGGAGGCTTCCTCGTGTTGAAGGCACCGCAGGTCACCAGCCACTTGCCGGAGTTCAGCCAGGTGTTCCCCGAAGCCCACTTCGTCGCGCCCGCGCGTGATCCCTACCGAGTGGTGTCTTCGGGTCGTGCCCTCGTCGGCGGCATCGTGGACCCGTTCCTCGCCGATGGTGTCGACGCACCACCGCCGTATTCCCTCGATGCGCTCCGTCCCGTTCTCCGATCGATGCTCGATTTCGATTCGGCGGCGACGATGACCGTTGTCCGCTACCCGGATCTGGTCGCCGATCCGGCGGCGACCGCCATCGCCATCTACGACGAACTCGGCCTCCCTGAGGACCCCGAACTGGCCGCCAAGGTCGACGCGTTCCTCGACGACCAGCGGCGAGGGACGCGCGCCAGGCCGCCGGCCGATCTCCCCAAACCCGAGTGGACCCACGACGAGATGCACCGCGACCCGACCGTGAACGAGTTCTGCCGCCGGTTCGGCGTCACCCCCGAGCGGGACCGACTCACCGGGGCGCATCCCTGACCCGAGGAGGGTCCCCTACCGGCGGCGCCCGGCGGCGCACGGCGTACCGATCCGCCCCGCCGAGCAAGGCCGCCTTCCCAGCTGAGCCCGTCGGCCACGACCTACGCCGCCTCGCAGGCGGGCTCTGCATCAGCCGTTACGTCTGCGAGGCCATTTCCGGCGGGGTGAACATGGCGTTGTCTTCCCCGATCTCGGCCGCGATCAGCGCGTTGAGCTTCTGGTTCATGGCTGACAGCAAGGCTTCGTCGTATCGGGGATGGGTCGGGTTGGCCAGGTTGTCCATCTCCTCGGGATCCGACTGCAGGTCGTAGAGGGCGACGTCGTTGTCCGCCAGGAGCTGCTGGACCGATGGTGGCAGGTTGTAGTGGCCCATCCCGAAGTAGCGGATCAGCTTGTACCGCCCGTCGAAGACGCCGCGGAACAGCTCGCGCGCCTCGAGGTCCGGCGTGCCGATCTCGTCGACGAGGGCGGTGAACTCCGCCATGCCGCGGTGGAACTCCTCTCCCGCGGCGGCGGCGGCGGCGTCGAACACCTTGGTCACGTTGCGGGTGAACCACTCCGCGTCGATGGTGGCGATCATGTCGTAGGTGATCAGGCTCCCCGTGCCGGGTGTGGCGCTGCTGCCGCGGGGCCCGTCAGAGGTGGGATCGCGGACCACGCCCGAGAGGTCGTGGCCGTGCAGGTGCGGGTAGCGCTGCCGGCGTTCGTCGTCCGACAGGCCCGCGAACGCCAGGATCGTGGGCACCAGGTCGAGATGGGAACCGACCGCGTCTGACCGGTGTGCACCGGGATGGCGCGGATCGGCGATGACCAGGGGCACGTTGACGGATTCCTTGAACGCCACGCTGCCCTTCTGGCGCAGGTGGTGGG
>CAZWMT010000082.1:0-14797 GCA_964635055.1 uncultured Microthrixaceae bacterium
GCGGGCGTGCAGCTTCTGGGTGGAGATGCCGATCTCGGCGCCGAAGCCGAACTCCTCACCGTCGACGAACCGGGTGGAGGCGTTGACCAGCACCGCGGCGGCGTCGACCTCGTTGGTGAAGCGCTCGGCGGACTCGAGATCGGCGGTGACGATGGCCTCGCTGTGGCCCGAGCCGAAGCGGTTCACGTGGTCGATGGCCTCGTCGAGCGAGTCGACCACCCGGACGGAGAGCTTGAGATCGAGGAACTCGCTGCCGTAGTCGGCATCGGTGGCGGCCCCCACCCCGGGGAGGACCTCACGGGTACGGCCGTCGCCCACGATCTCCACGCCGTCGAGCGCCGGGGCGAGGCGGCTGAGGAATGGCTGCGCCACCTTCTGGTGCACCACCAGCGACTCGACCGCGTTGCACACCGACGGCCGCTGGGTCTTGCCGTTCACCACGATGGCCTCGGCCATGGCCAGGTCGGCCGACTCGTCGACGTACACGTGGCAGTTGCCGTCGCCGTCGATGACGAACGGCACCGTGGCGTTCTCGCGGATCGACGCGATGAGTGACGGGCCGCCGCGCGGGATCAGGCAGTCGACGGTGTCGCGCTGCTGCATGAACTCGACGGCGCTCTCGCGGCTCGTCTCCTCGACCAGCACCAGCGAGTCCTCGGGCAGGCCCGCAGCGGCGAAGGCGTCACGCAGCACGCGGGCGATCGCGATGTTGGACGTGATGGCACCCGACGAGCCGCGGAGGAACGCGGCGTTGCCGGCCTTGACGCACAGGGCGGCGGCGTCGCTCGTGACGTTGGGCCGGTTCTCGTAGATGATGGCCACCACCCCGAGGGGCACGCGCACGCGATGGATGCGCAGGCCGTTGGGACGGGTCCAGCCGTCGAGGATCTCGCCCACCGGGTCGGGCAACGAAGCCACCTGGCGCAGCCCGCCGGCCATGGCCTCGACCTTGGCCGGCGTGAGCCGCAGGCGGTCGACCACGGTGGCGCTGACGCCTTCGGCCTCGGCCCGCTCGACGTCGACCTCGTTGGCGGCCAGCACGTCGTCGACGCACTGCACCAGCCCGTCGGCGGCCAGCAGCAGGCCGGCGTCCTTCTCGCGGGTCGACGCCGTGGCCAGTGCGCGCGAGGCGGCCTTGGCGCGGCGTCCGAGATCGGCGATCGGCATGCCCACGAGGTTACCGGCAGGTTTCACTACGATCCCCTCGTGGATGCGGACCGAGCCCTCGCCGACGCGGTGCGGGAGTTCGTGGACGAGTTGAGCCCGGTGGTGGCCGAGATCGCCGCCGACCTCGACGGCGTCGACCCCGACGACCTCCAACACGACGTCGTGCTCGAGGCGTACAACCTCAGCCTGGCCTTCATCGACTGCGACGACCGTCAGTCCGACGACGAGCTGCTTGGCCTCATCGCCGCGTTCGGCGCGCGCCTCGACAGCCAGCTCGACCACGCCACACCCGACATCATCCGCGACGCGGGCCTGGTGACCGGCGCCCGGCGATGGCTCGGGGCCACCACGGTGCTGTTCGACATCCTCCGGGCCGCGGACGAGCGCAACGGCACCACCCACGCCCGCACCTACTACGACCTGGCCCTCAAGATCGCCTACACGGTCGCCTCGTTGGACGAGCGGCCGTCCGAGGCCGAGCTGCGGGCCATCGACGGCTACCGCGGGCTGCTGCTGCGGACCCTCGACGGCATCCGGGTGCGGCCGCCGGCGCGCCTGGGTCACGCCGACGCCGACGCCGACGCCCGCAGCGACTCGGCGATCCCGACCGCCTCGCCGACCGGCGCGCCGGCCACCGCCACGGCATCGGGCGACGCCGCCGTGGCGCCCGGCGCGACCGAGCCGGCGCCCGTCGACGGCCCAACCCGGCCGCTGGACGAGTTGTTGGCCGAGCTCGACGCCCTGGTGGGGCTCGCGGAGGTGAAGGCCGAGGTGAAGCTGGTCACCGATCTCATCTCGGTGCAGAACCTGCGCCGGGAGCGCAAGCTGCCCGTGCTCGAGACCAGCCGTCACATGGTGTTCACGGGCAACCCCGGCACGGGGAAGACCACCGTGGCCCGCCTGGTGGCCCAGATCTTCCGCACGCTCGGCGTGGTCGAGCGGGGCCAGTTGGTCGAGACCGACCGCTCGCAGCTGGTGGTCGGCTACATCGGCCAGACCGCCACCCGGGTGCGCGAGGTTTTCGACAAGGCCGAAGGCGGCGTGCTCCTCATCGACGAGGCCTATGCCCTGGCAAGGGGTGGCGAGCGCGACTTCGGCATCGAGGCCATCGACACCATCGTCAAGCTGGTGGAGGATCGGCGTGATTCGGTGGTGGTGATCGCCGCGGGCTACCCCGACGAGATGAGCCAGTTCATCGACGCCAACCCGGGTCTGCGCTCTCGCTTCCCCCGAACGATCGACTTCCCCGACTACTCCGACGACGAGCTGCTGGCCATCTTCTCGGCGCAGGCCGACGACGCCGGCTACAAGTGCCCACCCGACACGCTGGCCAAGGTGCGGGCCTGGTTCGAGGCGCAGCCGCGTGTGAAGGGCTTCGGCAACGGCCGCCTGGCCCGCAACCTGTTCGAAGAGGCGGTGGGACGCCAGGCCAGCCGCATCGTGGCCGCCGGCCCGCCGAGCGACGATCAGCTGACCACGCTCGCGCCCGATGACGTTCCGGCACCGGCACCGGCGCCGGCGACCTCGACATGAAGCGACTCCTGGCCGTGCTGGGCGCCGTGGCGATGATCGGCGCGGCGGTGCTGATCCGTGGGGCGCTCACCGGCGACGGTGGCGGTGGCGGTGGTGGCGGCGGCGGTGGCGCAGGCGACGACGGCGAGACCCACCTGATCTGCGCCACCGAGCTCGAGGCGGCGTGCACCGCCCTCGCCGAGGAGGACGACAGCATCAGCTTCGACGTCGAGGAGGCCGGCGTCACTGCCGCGCGGCTCACCGACCCGGCCTTCCGCCCGTCCGAGTCCGACATCGACGGCTGGCTCACCCTCCAGCCCTGGCCCGGTCTGGTCAACGAGGGCCTGGAGCGGGACAACCGAGGCGCCGTGCTCGGAGAGCCCTCCGACGTTCTGGCGACCTCGCCACTCGACCTCGTCGGACCGACACCTCGGATCGACCCCCTCATACTCGACGTCTGCAACGCGGCGCCCGAGAGCCCCGTCTGGCGCTGCCTCGGCGACACAGCTGGCACCGCTTGGGGTGACGCCGGTGGCAGCGCCACCTTCGGCGACATCAACGTCGGCTACGCCGATCCCACCGAGAGCGCCACGGGCCTGCTGATCCTGGGACAGTCGTCGGCCGAGTACTTCGACGCCCTCGACGGACAGACGTTTGCCAGCAACGACTTCGATTCGGACTTCCAGGCCTGGCTGAACAACCTGAACGACTCCAACCCCAACCTCTCACCCTCTGGATCGCCGCTCGATCAGCTCCTCACAATCGGCGTGTCATCCTGGGATGCCGTCGGCGACGTCGACTGGGTCGCCAACGAGAAGGTCGCAGGGTCGCGAGACGAAGACGCGCTCACCGTCACCTACTCTTCGTTCATGTTGGCCGAGGCAGTGGCGGTCCCGATCGTGCGCCACGACATCCCGGACTTCACCGACGGCGACTTCCGGAACGCCCTGGTCGACGCGGGTTACGAGAACCCGACGTACGACGTCGATCCCGCCACTTCGGTGTCGGCGATCAGCGCCGGCGTCTACCAAGCACTGATCGAGGAATGGGAGCAAGCCGACCGATGAAGCGCCTCACTGCGATCGTGCTCTGCGCGCTGCTCGCCGCCGGCGTCGTCGCCTGCTCGAGCAGCGGGGAGGACGCCACCACCGACACGGTGTCGGCGGACGGCCTGCTGGGGGCCGACACCGGCGACTGCCTGGTGGTGGACATGGCCGTGTCGCCCGAGAAGATCGACCTGATGACCGATCTGGCCCGGACGTTCAACGACTCGGACCAGGCGCAGCTGGGCGACAAGTGCATCTTCGTCCGACCGCAGCGCAAGTCCTCCGGTGGCAGCGAGCAACTGCTCCGCGACGGCTGGGACGAAGACGTCGAGGGCCCGCTGCCCGTGGTCTGGTCGCCGGCCTCCAGCGCCTGGGGCGCCGTGTTGAACCAGCAGCTCACCGACCAGGGCGACGAGCCCATCGCCACCGACGGCCAGCCCTTCATGCTCACGCCGCTGGTGATCGCCATGCCCGAGCCGATGGCCGAGGCGCTGGGCTACCCCGACGAGCCGGTGGGCTGGGCCGACGTCCTACGCCTGGCCCGCGACCCCGAGGGGTGGGCCGCGTTCGGCCATCCCGAGTGGGGCCCGTTCCTGCTCGGCAAGACCAACCCCAACTTCTCCACCAGTGGCCTGTCGGCCCTCATCGCGCAGGCCTACGCCAACACCGGCAAGACCGAGGGCCTCACCATCGAGGACCTGGACCAGCCCGAGGTCGCCCAGGCCGCCCGCGATGTCGAGTCGGCCGTGGTGCACTACGGCGACACCACGCTGACCTTCCTGAACAACCTCTATCGGGCCGACCAGCGGGGCAACTCACTCAGCTACGCGTCGGCGATCGCGGTCGAGGAGAAGTCGGTGATCGACTACAACTCGGGCAACCCGGACGGCGTGCTCGATCCCGGCGAGGAGCCCCGCCCACCCCGGGTGCCGCTCGTGGCGATCTACCCGGAGGAGGGCACCCTCTTCTCGGACAACCCCCTCATCGTGCTCGATGCCGAGTGGGTGAGCCAGGACGAGAAGGACGCCGCCGCGCTGTTCGAGGAGTTCGTCCAGCAGCCCGAGAACCAGGAGCGGGTGCTCGAGTTCGGGTTCCGTCCCGGGAACCCCGACGTGGCCATCGCCGATCCGATCGTGGCCGACAACGGCGTCGATCCCGACCAGCCGCAGACGCTGCTCGAGGTGCCCGAGCCGGAGGTCATGGTGGCCCTCCTCGACAAGTGGGACCAGCAGCGCAAGGGCGCACGGGTGATGCTCCTCATGGACGTGTCCGGATCGATGGGCGACATCGGCGATCCCGATACCGGCGAGACGAAGCTCGACCTGGCCAAACGAGCCGCGATCGAGGCCCTCGACGACTTCGCCGCCCAGGACGTCGTCGGGTTGCGCGTCTTCACCACCGACCTCGGCCCGAACGGCGACGCCGAGTTCGAGGATGTCGTGGCCGTCGGGCGACGCATGACCCAGAACCGCGAGGAGCTGGCTGCGGCGATCGAGTCCCTGGTCCCGCTCAACGCCACACCGCTGTACAGCGCCACCGAAGCGACGTACGAGAACGCCGTCGCCAACTTCGACGAGGAGCGGATCAACGCGGTCGTGCTGCTGAGCGACGGCATCAACGACGACGGCGACACGACCGACGACGGCGACCAGTTGGACTCGCTGTTGGAGAGCCTGCAGTCCGACAGCGAGGGTCAGTTGTCCCAGCCCGTCCGGGTCTTCCCCATCGCCTACGGCGGGGATGCCGACCTGGCCACGCTGCGCCGCATCGCCGAGGCATCCACCGGCGCCGTCTACGACGCCAGCGACCCGACCTCGATCACCAAGGTGTTCGCGGCCGTGGTGTCCAACTTCTAGCGACCCCCATGGCCCGCCTGTCCTTCCGCGAGCGCTTCTTCACCCCGCCGGTGGCGCGGGCGATGATGTCGCCGTCGGGGATCCTGCTGGCCGGCGCCGGCGCGTCGGTCGCCATCGTCGCCGGTCTCGGCCCACTCGGCGCGCTGGTGCTCGCGGGCGTGGCCTGGGCCGGGCGGGTGGGGTACGCGGTGCCCCGCCAGGCCGGCGACGACCGCATCGACCCGTTCACGCTCAACGAGCCCTGGCGCCGCTTCGTGCAGTCGTCGTTGCAGTCGCAGTCCCGATTCGACCAGGCCGTCCACAACGCCGAGCGGGGCCCGCTGCGCGATCGCCTGGCCGAGATCGGCGGCCGGGTGCACGACGCGGTGCGGGAGAGCTGGCGCATCGCCCGTCAGGGCCAGGTGCTGGCCGACGCGAGTGGCCAGATCGACACCGCGGGCGTGCAGCGCCAACTGGCCGAGGTGCGGGCCAACGCAGGGGCCCCGTGGGCTGCCGGTAGCTCGCTGGAGAAGACCGCCGCCGCGCTCGAGGCGCAGCTGGCGTCCGCGAACCGGCTGGCCGCGGTCACCACCGAGGCCCAGGACCGACTGCGGCTGCTCAACGCCCGCCTCGACGAGATGGTGGCCCGGGCCATCGAGCTCTCGGTCGACGCGAGCCAGGTGGACGAGCTCGGCGGCCTGGGCTCTGACGTGGACAGCCTGGTCGACGAGATGGAGGCCCTGCGCCTCGCCATGGACGAGACCGACAGTCTCGGCGCGCCGGCACCGGCCGAGCTCCCGCAGCCGGCCGTCACGCCCGAACCGCCCTCCCCCGGCACACCCTCCCCCGGCTCAGCCTCCCCCGCGTGAGCGGCGCCGCCGGTGCAGCCGGAGGGGGCGCCACGGACGATCCCGGCGCGGACGACGCCGACGCGGGACAGAGCACCGAGAGCACCGAGAGCACCGAGAGCACCGAGAGCGGCGCCACCGGGAGGCTGGTCCGGTCCAGCGCCGTCGTCGGTGTCGGCACCGGCCTCAGCCGGCTCAGTGGCCTGTTGCGGGTCGGCGCACTCACCTACGCGCTCGGCGCCACCACGCTCAGCGACGCCTACAACCTGGCCAACACCACGCCGAACATCATCTACGAGCTCATCCTCGGTGGCATCCTCTCGGCCACGCTGGTGCCGATCTTCGTCGACCACCTGGAGAGCCACGACGAGGAGGGCACGTCCACGGTGGTGACGGTGGCGGTGGTCTGCCTCGCCGTCCTCACGCTGGTGGCCCTGTTGGCCGCACCGCTCATCATCCACATCTACGCGCTGCGCCTCCCCGACGACGCGGCGCGGGACCAGGCGGCCGTCGCCGTCCCCCTGCTGCGTCTGTTCCTACCCCAGATCTTCCTCTACGGGCTGATGAGCCTCGGCACCGCGTTGCTCAACGCCCGCCGGTCCTTCTTCGCACCCGCCTACGCCCCGATCCTCAACAACGTGGTGGTCATCGGTGTGCTGGTGGCCTTCGCCACCATCGTCGGACGATCGCCCACGCTCGGCGAGGTGCAGAACGACACGGCGCTCCTCCTGCTGCTGGGGGTGGGCACCACCGCCGGGATCGCAGCCATGACCCTGGCCCTGTGGCCGGCCATTCGCCGGGCCGGGATCCACCTCCGGTTCTGGTTCGACCTGCGGCACCCGTCCGTGCGCCGGGTGGCCAAGCTGTCGGGCTGGACCCTGGGCTACGCGGCCTGCAACCAGGTCGCCCTGTTCGTGGTGCTGGCCCTGGCCACGGGTGAAGGCGCGGGGGCCGTTTCGGCGTACACCTATGCGTTCATCTTCTTCCAGCTGCCCCACGGCCTCCTCGCGGTGTCGATCATGACCACGTTCCTGCCCGACCTCTCGGCGTTCGCCGCCCGTGGCGATCTGGCCGGGTTCCGCGACCGGTTCGGCTTGGGCTCGCGCCTGTTGACCCTCGTGATCCTGCCCGCAGCCGTCGGGTACGTGTTGCTGGCCCGCCCGGTCATCGCCGCCCTCCTCGAGCGTGGCGCGTTCGGCGATGCGTCGGGCGACCTGACCGCAGAGGTGCTGGCGGCGATGGCACTCGGCCTCGTCGGGTTCTCCATCTACCTGTTCGTCCTCCGCGGCTTCTACGCGCTGAAGGACACCCGCACTCCGTTCTTCCTGAACCTCTTCGAGAACGCGGTCAACATCGGCCTTGCGTTCGCCCTCGTCGGCCGGCTGGGTGCCCAGGGGCTCGCCCTCGCCTACGCGGCCGCCTACTCCGCGGCGGGCCTGCTGGCGGTGTTCACCCTGCGTCGCCGCATCGGCGGCATCGACGGGCGCCGCACCGTCGGCGCCGTCGTCAAGATGGTCGTGGCCGCACTCGTGATGGGCGCGGCGGTCGTGGTGGCCCGCCAGCTCGTCGGGTCGAACACCGGGATCGGCGCAGTGGCCCGGACGGTGGTCGGCGTGGTCGTGGGCATGGCCGTCTACCTCGGAGCGCTGTACGCCCTGCGTCTGCCCGAGCTGCACGAGCTGGTCGATCGCCTCCAGCAGCGGCGTGGCCGGAAGGCGGCCAGCCCCGCCCTGTAGGCTCCCCGCCATGGGAAAGCTCATCCAACGCTGGTGGAAGTACTGGACGGCCAAGCTCACGGGCAGCTTCAACGAGCGAGCCGACCCGAAGGTCCAGCTCGAGCAGGCCATCACCGAGGCGCAGGATCAGCATCGCCGGCTCAAGGAGCAGGCTGCGAACGTCATCGCCAACCAGAAGCAGACCGAGATGCGGCTCAACCGCACCCTCGAGGAGCTCGAGAAGGTGACGGGGAACGCTCGTCAGGCCGTCATGATGGCCGACGAGGCGTCCAAGAAGGGCGACGCCGACAAGGCCGCCGAGTACACCCGCGCCGCTGAGGCCATCGCCAACCGCCTGATCGCGCTCGAGAGCGAGGTCGAGAACCTGAAGGCCCTGTCGCTGCAGAGCGCGCAGGCGTCCGACCAGGCCAAGGCCGCGGTGGCCCAGAACTCGGCCCAGCTGCAGAAGAAGCTGGCCGAGCGCCAGAAGCTGATGGGCCAACTCGACCAGGCCAAGATGCAGGAGCAGGTCAACAAGGCCATGGCCTCGCTGAGCGAGACCGTGGGCGAGGACGTGCCCACCTTCGACGAGGTCCGCGACAAGATCGAGGCGCGCTACGCCAAGGCCAAGGGCATGTCCGAGCTCCAGGACCAGTCGGTCGAGAGCCGGATGCTCGAGATCGAGCAGGCCACGATGAACACCGAGGCCACCGCCCGCCTGTCGGAGATCCGGTCACAGCTGGGCCTCGAGGCCCCCGCCGAGCCCGCCAAGCTCGAGACACCGGCCGAGCCCGCCGCCGCGTCCGCCGAGCCGGCCGCGGCCGAATCCCCCGAGCCCTCCGCCTGACGACGCCGTCGTCGAGGCGATAGCGCGCGAAGAGCGCGTGCTATCGCCTCGAGAACGCGGGGATCACGGCAGCACCACGAGGTCGTCGCGGTGGATCACGAGCTGATCACGCCCGCCGGCGTCGATCTCGGCGCTGGGTAGGCGCACCAGCCCTTTGGCGAACACCTGGCCCGAGGGGTCGCGCACCTCGACCGCGTCGTTCACCGAGAACGAGCCCGACACCGACACGACGCCGGCGGCCAGCAGTGACCGGTTGGCCTCCACGAGGGCACGCCGGGCCCCGTCGTCGACCGTGAGGGTGCCGTCGGAGCCCACGGCGAAGGCGATCCACAGCTTGCGGGCGGGCAGTCGCCGCTCCTGGGGCAGCACGGTGGTACCCACCCCGGCGACACCAGCCACTGCGTCGGCCAGCACCCCGTCGCGGTGGGCGGCGGCCACGACGGCCCGCACGCCCGACCAGGCGGCGATCTTGGCCGCGCGCAACTTCGAGGCCATGCCGCCGCTGCCCCGGACCGACCCGGTGCCGCCGGCGCGGCGCTCGAGGTCGTGGTCGACCTCGACGATCTCCTCGATGAGCGAGGCGGTGTCGTCCAACCGGGGATCGGCGGTCAGCACGCCTTCGGTGTCGGTGAGCAGGACCAGCACCTCGGCACCCCACAGGTGGGCCACCAGGGCGGCGAGGCGGTCGTTGTCGCCGAAGCGGATCTCGTCGTCGGCGATGGCGTCGTTCTCGTTGATGACCGGCACCACGCCGAGGTCGATCAGCCGATCGAGGGTGGCCCGGGCGTGCAGGTACTGCTGGCGCACGATGAAGTCGAGCGGGGCCAGGAGCAGTTGGCCGGCAACCAGGTCACGACGGGCGAAGGCCTCGTCGTACACCCGCATCAGCCGGCTCTGGCCGATGGCCGAGGCCGCTTGCAGCGTCACCGCGTCACGCGGCCGCTGAGCGAAGCGCAGGCTGGGCAGGCCCGCGGCGATGGCGCCCGAGGTGACGACGATCACCTGGTGGCCGTCGCCCCGCAGCTCGGTGACCTCGTCACAGAACTTCACGATCGCGCCTTCGTCGATGACCCCGTGCTCGTCGGTGATCGACGAGGTGCCGATCTTGGCCACGACCTTCATGCGCCCAGTCTCACCGTCGGCCCGCGCTCAACCGAAAACGTCGGGCTCGTAGTCGAACGACATCGAGCCGATCCGCACCGTGTCGCCCTCCTGCACGCCGGCCCGGACCAGTGCCCGGTCGACCCCGATCTTCTTCAGGCGGTACTGGGCGTACTCGAGCGCGTCGGCGTTGGTCATGTCGGACAGCGCCACCGCCCGCTCGGCCTGGCGACCGATGACCCGCCACCCGGCATCGTCCTCGCGCTCGATGCGCACCCCTTCCTGCTCGGGGCGGTGCACCACGAAGGCGTGATCACGCACCATGTCCTCGACCGAACGGGCCTGGGTGACCAGCTCGGCCATGCGCCCGACCAGCTGGGGCAGGCCGCGACCGGTCACCCCCGACACCCGCAGGCCGTCGAACGAGGAGGTGTCGGGCCCGTCGCCCGTGCCCTCCAGGTCGGCGCGGGAGCCGATCAGCAGCCGCGGTCGCTCGAGCAGCTCGGCCCGGTAGTCGCCCAACTCGCGCAGCAGCACCTCGGCCTGGTCGGCGGGCGCCAGCTCCGCCATCGGAGACAGGTCGAGGAGCACCACCAGGGCCCGGGCCCGCTCGACGTGGCGCAGGAACTGGTGACCGAGGCCCTTGCCCTCGCTGGCGCCTTCGATCAGCCCAGGGATGTCGGCCACCACGAACTCGACGTCGTCGTCGGTGCGCACCACGCCCAGGTTCGGCTCGAGGGTGGTGAAGGGGTAGTCGGCGATCTTCGGCTTGGCCGCGGAGACACGCGAGATCAGCGTGCTCTTGCCCACGTTGGGGAAGCCGACGAGGGCGACGTCGGCCATCAACCGCAGCTCGAGGCGCAGCCAGCGCTCCTCGCCCTCCTCACCCTGCTCGGCGAACGACGGGGCGCGCCGCCGGTTCGACAGGAAGCGGGCGTTGCCGCGGCCGCCCTGGCCACCCTGCGCCGCCAGCCACCGGTCGCCCGTGGCGACCAGGTCGGCCAGGAGCACGCCGTCCTGGCTGTACACGGTGGTGCCCTCCGGCACCGGCACCACCAGGTCGTCGCCGCCGGCGCCGTGCTTGCGCTTGCCCTGTCCGTGCACGCCGCTGGTGGCCCGCCGGTGCGGGTGATCGCGGAAGGCCAACAGCGACGCCACGTTGTTGTCGGCGCGCAGCCAGACGTCGCCGCCCTTCCCCCCGTCACCCCCGTCGGGACCGCCTTTGGCCACGTGGGCCTCGCGCCGGAACGACACGCAGCCGGCACCGCCGTCCCCGGCGCGCACGTTCAGCCCGCATTCGTCAACGAAACCCGACACCTGCTCAGGATAGGGAGGCCGGCACCACTCCCCCGGTGTTCACCCGTCGCGGGTCAGGTGGACCGGGTCGCCGATGATCTGGGCGCTCCAGGTGGTGCGGTCGTTGGGCTGACCACCGAACTGGTAATTCACCTTCCACCAGCACCCCGGCAGGGTCCCTACGGCGCACGCGTAGTTCGTGGGCAGGTTCACGTCGATGTCGAGCCAGTCCCCCTGGAAGATGGCGGTGCCGTTGTTCGAGGTCTGGATCGTGCAGGTGGTCAACGTCGTGGAGGTCCCCGTCGTCCGGTTGCGGTAGGTGCAGCCCGGGATGGTGCCATCCGGCTTCTTGATGCTGAGGTACGCGTCGCCGCTCTGGCCGTCACCGGGGTCGAACAGGCTGACCTCGAACGTCTTGCCGGCGTGGATCTGGTCGACCTCGGCCAGGTAGAAGTCCGCCGTGGCCGTGGGGGCGTTGTTGAACATGGACATGTCGGACAGGGCGTAGATCCGGGGCTGGCCCGTCGTCGACGTGGAGCTGCACGTGGAGCCCCCGGAGCACACGCGGACTGCGTACTGGTTCCAGCCGTTGCCCGAGTCCGTGGTGCCGGTGATGCCACTCGACCGCACCCGCAACGGGTACACCCCCGCCTGGGTGACCGTGACCCGACAGAGCAACGCCCACTGGTTCTTGTAGGTGCCCGCACTGGCCTCGGGCTCGAGCGTGAGCTTGCCGTTGGCTCCAGATCCGTTGCACTGCCCATTGAGGCTCGGGTTGTCGCTGTTGTCGAGCGGGGTGGCATCTGCCTTGTACATCTCGTACTGCGTCCGGATGCCCGTCAGTGCGTTCGCCGCCGAACAGGCGCTCTGACCGCACGCCTGGGTGTCGTCGGCCGTCTCGACCGTCGGGTAGTTGATCCGGTGGTAGTGCCCGGCGTCGTAGAGCTCGACCGTGAGCAACTGGCCGACCATCGACGCCGGGACGTCGATGGCATAGGCGTATCCGCTGGGGCGGTACTCGGCGTTGCCCTGCGTGCACGATGTGCCGGAGCCCGAACTGCACTTGGTGGAGAACGGATCACCGTTGCCGTAGTCGGTGAATGGACCGGAGATCGACCCCCAGAAGTTGGGTGTGACGCCGGCCGCGGGATCGTTGCCGAACCGGTTGAGCGGGCTGCCGAGGGGCACGGGCAGGATGTACTCCGAGGTGGCGGCGCGGGTGACCGCCACGTTGCCGATGAACAGCGACGAGAAGAACTGGTCCACCGACGCGTCCTGGATCACCACCCGCAGCTTGCGCGTTGCGTTGGGCACGGCCGACACGGTGATGGTGATGTCGTTCTGACCGTTGACGAAGCCGTTGCGCTGGGCGGTCGCGAGGGCGACGGTCCGGGCCTGGTTGAGGTCGGGCATCCAGACCACGCCGGCCAGGCTGGCGGCGTCGGCCGCCCGCTGTATCCGGCTGGCCCGGGCGTACCAGGCGCCCACATCGGTGGCGAAGCCGGCGAAAGCCAGCAGCGGCAGGAGCATCAACGCAGCGAGGACGAGCGCGTAGCCCTTCTCGCCGCGCATGCGGCGGCGGCCGGTCGGGCTCGACGCCCGATCTGCTCGCCGGTCGCGGGAACCGTGGTGACGGCGGAGGGGGGCGAAGGGGTGCGTCATGTCAATGCTCCTAGACGCTCGGCTCGAGACGCATCACGGCGCTGTCGTCGATGGTGATGCCCGACCCCGGGAACATGCGGGTGACGTAGGGGTGGTTCACCTGGATCCACACCCCCAGGTAGTCCGCCCCGGAGGACTGCTGCGACTGGCGCCCGAGCGGGCACCACATGGCATCAGGTGACCCAGTCGAACAGGTGCTGCCGGACGTGCCGAAGCTCGACGTGGACATCGAGGCGATCTGCGCGGCGGTGTAGACGTTGCAGACGCCGGAGACGCCGGTGGAGGAGGACTTGCAGTTCGCGGGCACCTGCCCGTCGGTGGTGGTCGACTTGTAGATCACGACCTTGGTGATCTGGGCGTTCGGGATGGACGCCACCGCAGCCTGCATCGCCAGCAGGGTGTTGTAGTCCGCGAGCCGGTCGTTCCCGGCGTTGCTGCCCACGCGGGCGCCCGCCCGCAGCGTGCTGGACACGGTGATCGAGTCGCGCCACGCCAGTCCGAACTCGAGGATGCCGATGGCGATCATCACGAGGATCGGGGTGAACAGGATCATCTCGACCAGGGCGGCACCGCGTTGGCCCCTCGCCCGACGGGCGCGGAGGCGCCACAGCGCGCTCACGACGCCGCCTGCGGTTCCATGCGCATGACGCTCGAGTCGGTGAACGTGAGGCTCCGGCCGAACAGGCCGGTCACCCAGACGTGGTTCACCTTGATCCACACCCCGATGTAGTCGGGCGGCCCGTTCGATCCGGACATGGCCACCTTCCGCCCGGTCTGGGCCGGCGACGTGACCGTGGTCGCCGTCGGGCACCAGTAACGGTCCAGATTGCGATCGGCCCGACAGCCGAACTCGCTCTCGGCCAGGTCCATCGCGTTGGCCGAGTAGACGTTGCAGGAGTTGATGATCCCCACCGTCGCCGTGGTGCACGCGGTGGGAACGGGCGAGTTCGGGCCCGTCGCCTTGTAGATCACGATCTTCTGGATGTCGCGCCGGTCGATCACGTTCGACGCGTTGGCGATCGACTGGAGGATGTCGAAGTCGGCGCTGGAATCGTTGCCGAAGACGCTGGCGGCGCGGGCCCCGTCGCGTGTGGTGTTCGCCACCGCCAGGTAGTCGCGGAAGGCCGTGCCGAATTCGAGGATCGAGAACAGCAGGAAGAACAGCACCGGGGTGATGAACGCCGCCTCGACCAGCACCGAGCCGCGCTCACCCCGCGCGCGACGGGAGCGTCGGCCTCGCCCGGCGTTGTCGCTGCTGTCGATCACTCGGGTCTTCCTTCTCTCGCGCGGCGGGCGCTCCTGTCCCTTATCGACCAAACGAATCCCACGCTGAGTGAGGTTCCGGATTTCCTGGGTGGTCGTGCCTGGCGTCCCATCACCCGGGCCGCGATCGGATGTCAGAGGGGGTCCGTAGGGTGAGACCATGGATCCAGTGACCGCCGCCTCCGACCGAAACGTGCGCTGGGCGTCCACCATGCACGGCCACCGGGGTGACCACGCGGTCCGTCTCGCCCACCCCGATGACGCGGGGCTCGGCACCGTCTCGGTGTTCGACCGCGTGGCGCGCGAGGAGGCCGAGCACCTCGAGCTCAGCACCGGGGCCACCCACGCCGCGGGCGCGGGACGGCGGCTCGTGGAGGAGGAACCCGATCCCCTCCGCACGTGCTTCGAGCGCGACCGCGACCGCATCCTGCACTCCACGGCCTTCCGGCGCCTGGCCGGCAAGACCCAGGTGTTCGTGTTCCCCGACGACCACCAGCGCACCCGC
>CAZWMT010000083.1:0-11311 GCA_964635055.1 uncultured Microthrixaceae bacterium
CGACACAGCCCTCGCACATGATGCACTCGGACTGGTCGATGTGGATGAACTGCTTCGGCTTCACCGCCTTGGAGAGCCAGTCGGCGTCGACCTCCTGCAGGACGTAGTCGTCGCGGAAGACCGGCATCGGCGGATTGGCATCGGTCTTGGCCATGGCCTACGCCCCTTCCTTCACGAGGGGCCGGCCGAAGCGGGACTTCTCGACCTCGTCGCCGGGGGTGACGTCGCCCCGGCTCTGCCACTTGGCCCACAGGACGAGCATGCCGCCGAGGATCACGCCGTAGATGGCGACCACGATGAGGTCACGCAGGGTCTGCTTGGTGATGGCGAACGGCAGGTAGTCGGCGAGGACGTTGCCCGGGCCCACCACGATCACGTCGGGGCGCCAGTTGAGCTCGTTGTCGGCCCAGGTGAGCCACTGGTGGGGCACCACGCCGAAGGCCCAGAACATGATGAAGAAGACGTAGGTCGCGGCCAACATCGCCTCGCCCCAGGAGAGGAAGGTGCCCACCGGCCGGCGCTTGCCGTAGAGCGGGATGGGGGCGACGAGGACGACGAGCACCAGGACTGACACCACGAACGCAACCACTGGTCCTCCTCCTCACGCTTTGTGAAATCGATCACATGCTAGCGACGGCCGGGATCTGACCGGCCCGACGAACGGCCACCGGTCTACCACGACCTGCCGACGGCGGGCACATCAGCGCGGCTTGCCTGCGTCGCCTCCGGCGCCGCCCCTTCGGGATCCGGTTCACGCGTGCCGCTGCTCCGCTCCGCTCCGCAACCTCGCCGGCCGTCGGAGCGGCTTCGCCATCCGGTTCACCCCACACTGGCTCCTCCTTCGTCGGAGCGGCTTCGCCATCCGGTTCACCACCACCGCGCCTGCGCTCCGCTCCGGCACCTCACCACACCCACCGCTGGCTCCTCGCTCGTCGGAGCGGCTTCGCCATCCGGTTCGCCACGCCGCCGGCTCGCGCTCGCGTCCTCACCTCTGCCGGGTCGGCGGCATGGGGGCGACCCCCTGCTTGGCTCGCTCGGGCGGCTTGGTCCTAAAGTGCGGCGCGTGACCGAGATCCCCGAGCACCTCCTCAAGCGCTCGCAGGAACGCCGCGCCGCCATGGGCGGCGGCGGCGCCGGCGACGCGGGTGGCGGCGACAGCGGTGGCGACGCCGCCGCCACGCCCGCCGGCGCCCCGAGCACGGCCGTCACCCCCGCCGCCGCGGCGCCCGCGGCGGCCGCGGCCACGCCCACCGAGGTCGAGCCCGCCGCGCCCGAGCCGGTCCCCCCCTACATCGAGGCGGCGCTGAAGCGCAAGCGGGTCCCGCTGTGGGCCCTGCCCGTCCTCGCCGCGCTCCCCATCTGGGCGTTCGTCTACGCCGCCACCCTCGAGCCCCCCAGCCTCGGCGAGAGCGACCCACTGTCGTTCGGCGCGCAGGTCTACGCCAGCAACTGCGCGACCTGTCACGGCGCCACCGGCGGCGGCGGCGTGGGCCCGCAGCTCTCCGGCGGCTCGGTGCTCGACACCTTCGGCGACCCTGTCGACCAGATCGAGTGGATCAGGCTCGGGTCGCAGGGCACCCAGGACGCCGGCGCCACCACCTACGGCGACACCGACAAGCCCATCGCCGGCGGCATGCCCGGCTGGGAGGGCACCCTCACGCCCGAGGAGATCAACGCGGTCGTGTACTTCGAGCGCACGGGCCTGTCGGGCGAGGAGGCCAACCCCGCCCTGATCGATGCCACGGGCGCGCTGCTGGTCGACGGCGTGCCCGTCGTCCTCGCCGGCGGTGGCGGCGGTGGCCACGGCGGCTGATCGCGCCGAATCCGCGGTGCCGACCGGACGCGGGCGCGCCGGCGGCTCCTAACCTGGGGCGGGTGCGGCCATCGGGGCCGACCGGACGCCAGACAAGGACCACGCCGTGCCCACCACACCCAGCCGCCATGACGTCCTCGTCATCGGGGGCGGACCGGCCGGAGCGGCCGCCGGCTACTGGCTGGCCGAGGCCGGCCACGACGTCCTGATCGTCGAGAAGAAGCGCTTCCCCCGGGAGAAGACCTGCGGTGACGGGCTCACCCCGCGGGCCGTGCGCCAGTTGCAGGACATGGGCCTCGAGCACCGCCTCGAGGACTTCCACCGCTACGACGGCCTGCGGGCCGTGGCCCACGGCGTCACCCTCGAGCTGAAGTGGCCCGAGCACCCCCGGTTCCCCTCGTACGGCTACGTGGTGCGCCGCCGTGACCTCGACGAGTTCGTGGCCGAGCGAGCGGTGAAGTCCGGCGCTCAGCTGCGCGAGGGCGTCGAGGCCATCCGCCCGGTGCTGCGCGACGGGCTGGTCACGGGCGCGGTGGTCGAGGACAAGGAGACGGGCGAGACCACCGAGATCCTCGCCCGCTACGTCGTCATCGCCGACGGCGCCAACTCCCGCTTCGGCCGGGCCCTCGGCACCGCCCGCGATCGCACCTACCCCCAGGGCATGGCCATCCGTGGCTACTACGAGAGCCCGCTGCACGACACCCCGTGGATCGAGAGCGCCCTCGACGTGCGCGACCGCCAGGGCAACTCCATGCCCGGCTACGGCTGGATCTTCCCCCTGGGCGACGGCACCATCAACGTCGGCATCGGCCTGCTGTCCACCTTCCGCGACTTCAAGAGCGTCAACACCACCCACCTGCTCCGCGAGTTCTCGTCCACCGCCCCCGACTACTGGGAGATCGGCCCCGAGACCGCGGTCGGTGAGCCCACCGGTGGGCGCCTGCCGATGGCCGGTTCGGTCGGGCCCAAGGCCGGCCCCACCTTCATCGTGGTGGGCGACGCCGCCGGGTCGATCAACCCGTTCAACGGCGAGGGCATCGACTACGCCTACGAGACCGGGCGGATGGCCGCCGGCCTCATCGACGAGGCGCTCGTCACCGGCAACGGCGTCGCCCTGCAGCGCTACCAGTCGATGCTCGACGACGAGTTCGGCCTGTACTTCAAGGTGGCGCGGCTCTTCGTGAAGATCATCGGCCGGCCCGCCCTCATGCGCGAGCTCACCCGGGTGGGGATGCAGTCGCACACGCTGATGGACTGGGTGCTGCGCATCATGGCCAACCTGCTGCGCGACGACGAGCTCGGCGGCGCCGAGGCCGCCTACAAGGCGGTGGCGGCGCTGGCCCGGGTCGTGCCCGAGCCCCTCACCCGCGCGTAGCCCGCCTCCACCGCACCCCCACCGCAATTCTCGGTGACCAACCACCGCAGGTGTGGTCACTCACCGAGAAATCCCGTGGTCGGGGGTCGTAAGGTGCGGACATGGCCGGACCGACGCCCGTGGTCGAGGGCTACAGCGAGCTGGTCGAGATCGGCCGGGGCGGGTTCGCGCGCGTGTACCGGGCCCACCAGGACCGCTTCAACCGTGCCGTCGCCCTGAAGGTGCTGAACCTGGCCGACCCCAACGAGCGCACTCGCGACCGCTTCGAGCGCGAGTGCCGTGCCATGGGCGAGCTCTCCTGGCACCCCCACGTGGTGGCGGTGTACGACTCGGGCGTCACCGATGACGAGCACCTCTGGCTGGCCATGGAGTACCTCGAGCGGGGCTCGCTGGCCGACGCGGTGGCCGAGACGTCGGTCCTCGACTGGCCCGGCGCCGTCGCCGCCGGCATCGAGGTCTGCGGGGCGTTGGGCGCGGCCCACGACGCCGGCACCCTCCACCGCGACCTGAAGCCGGAGAACGTGCTGATCGGCCCGTTCGGCGAGGCGAAGCTGGCCGACTTCGGCATCGCCGCGGTCGATGGCGGACGGCGCACGACGACCGGCGTGGCCAGCTTCACCGTCGCCCACGTGGCCCCCGAGGTCCTCCGCGGCCAGCGTCAGGACCAGCGCACCGACGTCTACGGCCTGGCATCGACGCTGCACACGCTGTTGGCGGGCCGTCCACCGTTCGCCGGCGACCCGGACGAGCCGGTGGCCGCGGTGATGATGCGGATCATCGACACGCCACCGCCCCGGCTGGCCGAACCCGTCCCGGACGACCTCGCCGACCTCCTGGTCACGGGCCTGGCCAAGGAGCCCGCCGACCGGCCGCAGAGCGCAGCCGCGCTGGGCGAGGCCCTCCAGGAGGTGCAGCGCCGCCACGGTCAGCCCGTCACCCCGTTGCGGCTCACCACCGCGCCCGCGCCCGCGCCACCCGTCCCGGTGATCGCAGACCCCGCCGAGCCGACCGTCCCCGACGCGGCGCCCGCCGCCGCCGACGAGCCCGCCAGTGGCCACGAGACCATCGTGGCCGCGACGACGGCCGGCATGGACGCCAGGGCCGACGCCGCCTCGACCGCAGCCGGGGCGTCAGCCACGCCCGATGGTCCCGCCGACGCCCATCCCGGGTTCGCCACCGAGCCCCCGGTCGACGCCGAGGCCCCGGTCGATGCCGAGGCCCCGGCCGACCTCCTGCCCCCGGTCACCGCCGAAGCTCCAGCCGACGCCGAGGCGCCAGCCGCGCCCGACGCTCCGGCCGACGCCGGGTCCCCGCTCGCCACCGACCCGGCGGCGTCCGACCCGAACGCGACCATCACCACGGGCACCCCGCCGGTGGAGGCGGTGTCGCCCACCACTCCACCGCCGCCCGCGCCCGCACCCGGCCCTCCTCCGGCACCACCCGCTCCGCCGGCTCCGCAAGCGCCGGCATCCGCGGGCACGCCGGCCACGGTCACGCCACCGGAGGCGGCGGACGGTGGACCCTCGTCGGGCGCTGGACGCCGAGGCCTGCTGGTCGCCGCCGGCGTGGTGGTCGTCGCCCTGCTGATCGGTGCGGCGGTCCTGGTGTTGGGCGGGGGTGACGACGGGGCCGGCCAGGAGGGCACGTTCACCACCGCGCCGTTCGCCACTGCGCCCGATGCCGTGGCCGTCAACAGCGACGCCGTCTGGGTGACGGATTCGAGCGAGACCCTCATCTACAAGCTCGACCCCGCGACCGGCGAGGAGATCACCAACACCGGCATGAACAACGCCGGGACCGGTATCGCCCTCACCACCGACGATGCCGGCTGGGTGATCGGCGACGACACGCGGGAGATGATCCGCATCGACCTCCCCACCAACGGGGACACCAACCAGGTCGACGTCGGCGAGGACATGACGTCGGTCAGCGCGGTCGGCACGGATGTCTGGGTGGCACATGGCGCCGACGGCGAGGCCGGCAAGCTGCTCCGCTTCGACGCCATCGCCCTGGCCCCCGCCACCGAGCTCGAGGTGGGCACGGCACCGAACCAGGTGTCCGCCACCGACGACATCATCTGGGTGGCCAGCACCACCGACGACACCGTCACCCGCATCGATCCCGACATCAACGAGATCACCGCCACCATCGACCTCGACGTCGAACCCTCCGCCATCGCCGCGGTCGAGGATGCGGTCTGGGTGCTCAGCACCGACAGCAACAGCCTCACCCGCATCGACCCGGACACCAACGAGGTCGTGGACGTGATCGATGTCGATCAGGGTGGATCCGCACCGGTGGCGGTGGCGGCCACCGCCGATGCCGTCTGGGTGGTCGACAACGAGACCGACCGGGTCGTCCGCGTCGATCCCGCGACCAACGAGGTCACCGACGCGATCGAGGTGTCGCACGAGCCCGTCGCGGTCGCCGCCACCGACACCGACGTCTGGGTGGCCAACTCGGGCGACGGCACGCTCACCCACATCGATCCCGCCGCGTTCGGCTGACCGCCGCCACCAAACCCGAGGCAATAGCGCGCGGACAGCGCGCGCTATTGCCTCGACTACGGGGACCGACCCTGACCGGGCGCCAGTTCGAGGTCGGGCCGACCGGGACGAGCGGTGATCAGGGCGGCGGCAGCGGGTCGTGCCAGCCGCCGTAGGGCGCGGCCAGCGCGTCGGCCTCGGCGGGCCCCATGGTGCCCCGGTCGTACAGGTGGACGTGGGGGATCTCGCCCGCCAGCAACGGCTCGACGATGCGCCACTGCTGCTCGAGCGAGTCTTCGCGCCCGAACCGGCGGGCGTTGCCCTCCAGGGCGTCGCCGATGAGCCGCTCGTAGGCCTCCTGGCGCTCACCGAAGACGTGCTCGTAGTCGACGTCGAGGTCGGTGGACTGGGTGACCAGTGCCTCGCCGGGCGCCTTCGAGTGCACGTGCAACGTCACGCCGTCGTTGGCGCCCAACCGGAACCGCAGGTGGTTCGGCGACGGGCGGGTGTCCTCCTCGGCGAAGAGCAGGCGGGGCGGCGCCTTGAACTGCACCACCGCCTCGGTGGCGGTGACCCCGAGGTCCTTGCCCGTGCGGATCAGCCAGGGCACGCCGGCCCAGCGCCACGAGTCGATCTCGGTCTTCAGGGCAATGTAGGTCTCGGTGTCCGAGCCCGCCTGCACGCCGTCCTCGTCGGGGTACCCGTGGTACTGGCCCCGCACCACGTGGGCGGGCTCGAAGGCCTGCACCTGGCGGAAGATCTTGTAGTACTCGTCGCGCAGGGCGTTGGCGTCGGACGCCACCGGAGGCTCCATGGCCAGCAGCGCCATGATGAGCAGCAGGTGGTTCTGCACGACGTCGCGCAGCGCGCCGACGTTGTCGTAGAACTTGCCCCGGCCCTCCACGCCGAAGTCCTCGGCCATGGTGATCTGCACGTTGGAGATGAAGTTGCGGTTCCACACCGGCTCGAGCATCGAGTTGGCGAACCGGAAGATCAGCAGGTTCTCCACCGCCTCCTTGCCGAGGAAGTGGTCGATTCGAAAGACGCTCTCCTCGGGGAAGGCCTTGTGCACCACCTCGTTGAGCTCCTGGGCCGACCCGAGGTCGCGGCCGAAGGGCTTCTCCACCACCACCCGGGCGCCCTCGGTGAGGCCGACGCCGGCGAGGCCCTCGATGACGTCGTCGAACAGCGCCGGCGGGATGCTGAGGTAGAACAGCGGCCGCTCGCAGCCGGACATCTTCGCGGCCAGCGCGGTGAAGGTGCCCGACTCGCGGTAGTCGCCGCTGACGTAGGTCAAGTTGGCCGCCAGCGCCGACCACACGGCCTCGTCGATGGTGTCGTTCTTGGCCTCGATCGCCTCGCGGGCGTAGGCCCGCAACTGGTCGTCGTCCCACTCGCGGGTGGCCACGCCGATCACCGGGATGCTGATGCGGCCGGCCAGGGCCAGGCGGTAGAGGGCCGGGAAGATCTTCTTCTTGGCCAGGTCGCCGGTGGCACCGAAGAGCACCAGCGCGCCGCTGAGGACGGCGTCGTGCTGCTCAGGCATTGCCCGCCGGCCCCTGCACCGAGTGGCTGCTCGGGCCCGTGACCTCCGCCTGGACGGCATGGCCGCCGAACTGGTTGCGGAGGGCGGCGACGGCCTTCATGGCCAGCGACTCGTCCTGTTGCGACACGAACCGGGCGAACAGCGCCGCGCTGATGACCGGTGCGGCCACGCCGTGGTTCACCGCCTCGAGCACGGTCCAGCGGCCCTCACCGGAGTCGGCGGCGACGCCCCGGATCGTGTCGAAGCCCGGGTCGGCCTTGTTGGCGGCGACGAGGAGGTCGAGCAGCCACGACCGCACCACGCTGCCCTCCTGCCAGCACTCCAGCGCCGCCTGCACGTCGATGCCCAGGTCGGCCTTGGTGAGCAGCTCGTAGCCCTCGGCGTAGGCCTGCATCATCCCGTACTCGATGCCGTTGTGGACCATCTTGGTGAAGTGGCCGGTGCCCACCGGCCCCACGTGGGCGAACCCGCCCGCCGGCGCGAGGGTGTCGAAGATGGGCTGGGCCGTGGCCACCGACTCGTCGGTGCCGCCCACCATCAACGCGTAGCCGTTCTCGAGGCCCCAGACGCCGCCGCTCGTGCCGGCGTCGACGAACCCGATGCCCGCCTCGGCCAGGGTGGCGCCGCGCCGGACCGAGTCGTGCCAATTGGAGTTCCCCCCCTCGATGACGAGGTCGCCGGCATCGAGCAGCGCCCCGAGGGCGACGACGGTGTCCTCCGTGGGGTCGCCGGCGGGCACCATGACCCACACCACCCGTGGCCCGTCGCCGGCGAGGGCCTCGGCCAGCGCCTCGAGCGACGCCACGTCGGAGGCGTCGCTGAAGGGGTCGTAGCCCACCACCTCGTGGCCGCCGCGGCGCAGCCGCTCGGCCATGTTGCCGCCCATCCTGCCCAGCCCGATCATGCCCAGTCTCATCGTTCGCTCCGTTTCATCGCTCTTCGGCTGACGCCCGTCTTCTCGCTCTTCGGCTGGCGCCTGTCTTCTCGCTCTTCGGCTGGCGCCTGTCTTCTCGCTCTTCGGCTGGCGCCTGTCTTCTCGCTCTTCGGCTGGCGCCTCATCGCACCATCAAGACTCGCTCGTCCCTCGCTCGTCGCACCTTCGGCTCTCGGCCTCGGATGACCACCTCGCCGCCGCTGACTGACGACTCATCCCGCCGTCAGCAGGTCGTCCATCGTGACGCGGGCGGCGCGCAGGCCGTGGGCGCGCAGGGTGGCCAGGTCGCCGGCGGCCTGTGCGGCCAGCAGGGTGCCGAAGCCGAAGGGCCGGCCCGGGATGGGCGGGCCGGGCTCGGCGGCGCCGGCCGCCTCGTCCACCACCTGCACGAACACGCCACTCGGGGGCCCGCCCTTGTGCAACTGGCCGGTGGAGTGCAGGAAGCGGGGGCCGATCCCGAGCGTGGTGGCCACCCGCAGGCGGTCACGCAGCGCGAGGCGCACCCGCTGCAGCTGTGGCACCACCGGGCTCTCCGGATCGACGTAGGCCTGGATCGCCAGGTAGTCGCCGGGCCGCACCTGGGCGAGGAGCCCGTCGAGCGACTCGGGCGCGACGGCCAGTGGGTCGTCGCCCTCGCCCGAGTCCCGGCCTCCGGGCTCGAGGCGGGCGAGCACGTCGTTGGTGGCGGCCTTGGCCTCGGCCACGTTGGGCTGGTCGAACGGGTTGATGCCGAGGCCGGCGCCGCACACAGCGGTGGCGAACTCCCACAGCAGCACCTGGGCCCCGAGGCCGTACGAGTTCTCGTAGGGAAGCTCGACCACCGGGTGGCCGGCGTCGGCGAGCTCGTCGAGGGCCGGGTGCCAGCCGAGGCCGACGAAGAGGCGGTCGTCGCCGTAGGCGGCGAGGTCGTGGGCCACGTCCTCCCCGGCGACGGGCACCACGCCCGTGCCGGCCTTGCCGGTGGACTCGGCGATCAACTGCTCAAGCCACAGGCCGAAGGTGGCGACGTCGGGGTCGAGCAGCAACGTGAGCTTGTCGCGCCCCGCCGCCACCGCGGCGGCCATCACCGCACCGAGGCGCAACCCGGGGTGACGGTAGGGGTCGCTGCCGGGAGCGAGCTGTGCGGTGAGCACCTCGGCCGAGCGCAGGAGCCGCAGGTAGTCCACGCCGGCCAGCGCCGCAGGCACGATGCCGAAGTACGACAGCGCCGAGTAGCGCCCGCCGATGTCGGGCCGGTTGACGAACACGTGGCGAAAGCCCCGCTCGCGGGCCGTCGCCTCCAACGCCGAGCCGGCGTCGGTGACCACGGCGAACTGCTCGGGCCGGCCCACCCGGTCCCAGAAGTAGGCGAGGTGGCTGGCGGTCTCGAGCGTCGAGCCCGACTTGGACGAGGCGATGAACAGGGTGTGGTCGAGGTCGAGCGCGGCCTCGACCCTGCGAATCGCCGCGGGGTCGGTGCTGTCGAGCACCGCCAGGCGGGGACGGTCGTCGGGCCGGCTGAAGGTGGTGGCCACCACCTCGGGGAACAGGCTCGACCCGCCCATGCCCATCACCAGCACGCTGGTGAAGCCCTCGGCGTAGACGTCGGCGGCGAAGCGGTCGAGGTCGGTGTGCGCGGCCGCGATCTCGCTGCCGACCCGCAACCATCCCAACCGGTCGGCCACCTCGGTGGGGTCGTCCTGCCAGAGGGTGTGGTCGCCCGCCCACATGCGGGCCACCGCGTCGCGCTCGACGAGGTCCGCCAAGGTGGCATCGACCGCCGGCCCCAGCGCACCGAGTCGCTCGCCCTCCCGGGTGTTCAGCCACTCCACCAGTTCGTCCTTTCGACGTCGGGGGCCTGCCAGGTCGTCCGCCGACCGTACCGCCCCGGCGACCCCCGTGGACGACCACCCAGGGAGTGCCGGGATACCGTCGCGTCGGTGGCGCCCAAGACGGACTGGAACCCGGTGCTGCGACGCGAGTTCGCCGAGCCCTACTGGGCCGACCTCCAGCGCTTCGTCGCCGACGAACGGGCCCGGCACCCGGTGTACCCACCGCACGACGAGGTGTTCACCGCGCTGCACCTCACGCCGTACGCGGAGGTGAAGGTGGTGATCCTGGGCCAGGACCCCTACCACGGCCCGAACCAGGCCCACGGTCTGTGCTTCTCGGTGCGCCCCGGGGTGCCGATCCCGCCTTCGCTGCAGAACATCTACAAGGAGCTCCACGACGACCTGGGCATCGAGCCGCCGGACCACGGCTGCCTCGACGCCTGGTCCCGCCACGGCGTGCTGCTGCTCAACACCACGCTCACCGTGCGGGCCCGGCAGGCCGCGTCGCACCAGGGCAAGGGCTGGGAGGTGTTCACCGACCAGGTGATCCGGGCCGTGAACGACAAGCCCGAGCGGGTGGTGTTCATCCTGTGGGGCGCCGCCGCCCGCAAGAAGAGGGCCCTGATCGACCAGACCCGCCACACGGTCATCGAGTCGGCCCACCCGTCGCCGCTGTCGGCCCACAACGGGTTCTTCGGCAGCCACCCTTTCTCGCGGGCCAACGAGGCGCTGATCGCCGCCGGCCGCGAGCCGGTCGACTGGACCTTGCCCGCCCGATGAGCCCGACCGCATGAGCCCTGCCGTGATCGTCCTGGCCGTCGTGATGGTCGCCGTCGCCGGGGCGGCGGCGACGTACGGCCGCTGGGCGGGGTGGGGCTTCGGCCTCGGCTGGTGGGGCCGGCCGACGCCGGCGCAGGTCCGATCCGTCGAGCCGCTCACCGGCGCGCTGATGAGGGGCGGCGCCCCGTGGGCCATGCGCGAGGCCCGCCACCGGGTGCGGGCGACCCTCGAGGTGCAGCCGGTCGACGGCGCGCCGTACGAGGCCGCCGCCATCACCTGGCAGGCCGCCAACGCCCCCCTCGCCGGCCGTCGGGTGACCGTCCGGGTGTCGCGCACCCGCCCCCACCGCGTGCACCTGTCGGCGGTGGCGGCTGCCGCGGCCTCCGACGACGCCGATCCCCCCGGCACCGGCACCTACTGACGCACGACCCGTCGCACCCGACACCCCGTTCCGGTGGCTCGAACACGACGCTGACAACACATCCCAGCCACCAGAACGGAAACCCAACCATTCCGGTGGCTCGAACACGACGCTGACAACACATCCCAGCCACCAGAACGGAAAC
>CAZWMT010000084.1:0-10238 GCA_964635055.1 uncultured Microthrixaceae bacterium
TGGCCTGGCCGCAGTCGGTGGCGCACCCCGAGAAGTTGATCTTGAACTTGCGGGGCAGCCGCTGGGCCAGCGGGTTGCGCACGAAGTGGCGGTAGGCCGCCTCGGCCCACGCGCTGATGTCGAGGGCCTCCTGTGGGCAGGCGCCGGCCAGGTGGCAGCCCTGCACGTTGCGGACCGTGTCACCGCACGCCTCACGGGTGGTGAGCCCCACCGAGGCCAGCTTGCGCATGACCTCGGGGATCTGGTCGAGCTGCACGAAGTGCAGCTGCACGTTCTGGCGGGTGGTGAGGTGGCCCCACCCGCGGGAGTGCTCGTCGGCGATGTGGCCCATCATCTCGAGCTGCTCGGGTAGCAGGGACCCGTAGGGCACCTTGATGCGCACCATCTGGTTGGTGCCGCCCTGGCGTTGGCCGTAGATCCCGTTGTTCAGGCGGAAGACCCGGAACACGTCCTCGCCCAGCTCGCCGGCCTGGTAGCGCGCCAGCTGAGCCTCGAACTTGGCGATGTCGGCCGAGATGGCGGGATCGATCTCACTACCGATCTCGAACTGCAGCACGGTCGGCCTCCACGGTGTCGGAAACCCGAGTGGATCGCTCGGGTATTCGCACGAGTGTAGGAGAAACCCGACCAGATCGGTCAAGTATTCGGAGGGATTTTCTGTGGTGTCAGGCGTGCGCCCGCAGGAGCTCCGAGATGCGGAACGCGAGGTCGAGCGACTGGCGACCGTTGAGGCGGGGATCGCACATCGTCTCGTAGCGGCGGTCGAGATCGGCGTCGAGGATCTCCTCGGCGCCACCGAGGCACTCCGTGACGTTGTCGCCGGTGAGCTCGACGTGCACACCGCCGGCCCAGGTGCCCTCGGCACGGTGGGCGGCGAAGAAGCCGGCGATCTCGGCCAGCACGTCGTCGAGGTGCCGGGTCTTGTGGCCGCCGGCGCTGGTGAAGGTGTTGCCGTGCATGGGGTCGCAGGCCCACACCACCGGGTGGGCGGCGTCGCGGACCGCTCGCAGCAGTGGCGGGAGCGAAGCTTCGACCTGGGTGGCGCCCATGCGGCTGATGAGGGTGAGGCGACCAGGCACACGGTCGGGGTTGAGCCGCTCGCACAGCGCGAGCACCTCGTCGGGCGAAACGGTGGGGCCCACCTTGGCGCCCACGGGGTTGCGTACGCCGGACAGGAACTCGATGTGCGCGCCATCCGGCTCGCGGGTGCGCTCTCCCGCCCACAGCATGTGGGCCGAGCAGTCGTACCAGTCGCCGGTGAGCGAGTCCTTCCGGGTGAGCGCCTCCTCGTAGCCGAGGATCAACGCCTCGTGGCTGGTGTAGAAGTCGACCTGGTGCAGGTTGGGCTGCGAGGTGGTGTCGACCCCGCACGCCTTCATGAACCGCAGGGCGCGGTCGATCTCCTCGGCCAGTTGCTCGTAGCGCCGGCCTTCGTTGCTGCTGGCCACGAACTCCTGGTTCCAGCCGTGCACCTGACCGAGGTCGGCGAACCCGCCCTTGGTGAACGCCCGCAGCAGGTTGAGGGTGGACGCCGACTGGTGGTACGCCTGCACGAGACGGTCGGGATCGGGTGTGCGCGCTGCGGCGGTGAAGCCCACTGCGTTGACGATGTCGCCCCGGAACGAGGGCAGCTCGACGTCGCCCATCACCTCCACCGAGGACGAGCGGGGCTTGCCGAACTGGCCGGCGATGCGTCCGACCTTCACCGTCGGGACGCCCGACGAGTAGGTGAGCACCACCGCCATCTGCAGGATCACCCGCAGCTTGTCGCGGATGGCGTCGGCCGAGAACGCGTCGAACGACTCGGCGCAGTCGCCCGCCTGCAGGAGGAACGCCTCGCCGGCGCTCACCTGGGCCAAGTGGTGGGTGAGGTCGCGGGCCTCGCCGGCGAACACCAGGGGAGGGAGTGTGGCCACGGTCTTGAGCGCCTGGTCCAACGCCCCGGTGTCGGGCCAGTCGGGCTGTTGTCCAGCGACGCGCTCACGCCACGAGCTCGGGGTCCAGGATGACTCGGCCACGATGACAGGATCGCCCTTCAGCGGCCCCGCCGCCAAGCGGTTTGCGCGGGGCGGCGGGGGAGCGGCGGTGGGCTCAGGCCGCGTCGGTGGCGGCAGCCGCCTGGTCGCGCACGGTGCTGACGGCTCGCTTGACGAGGCGGCGGGCGGCCTCGGCGGTGACGCCGAGCTCCTCGCCGACCTCGCGGTAGCTGCGCTTGCGTCCGTCGTGCAGGCCGAAGCGCTGCTCGACGGCGTAGCGGGCCCGGGTGTCGAGCACGTTCAACAGGTCGGTGACCATCTGCTGCTCGGCTCGGTCGAGGACCTCCTGCTCGGGGCCCGGGGTGGAGTCGGGGAGCAGGTCGACCAGCTCGTTGCTGTCGTCGTCGCCGATGGTGCGGTCGAGCGAGGTGGGGGTGGTGAGCCGGTGGAGGCGGGCGTGCTCGTCGTCGAGCTCGTCGCCGTCGCCGGCCACCTGGCGCAGGGCGGCCCGCAGGCTGGCCGAGCGGTCACCGGGGAGGCGCACCAGGCTGGCCTTCTGGTCGAGGGCCCGGCCGATGGCCTGGCGGATCCAGAAGGTGGCGTAGGTGGAGAACTTGAAGCCCTTGCGCCAGTCGAACTTGTCGACGGCGTGCTCGAGGCCCAGGTTGCCCTCCTGCACCAGATCGAGCAGCTCCATGCTGGGCGGGAGCGGGTAGCGACGGGCCACGCTGACGACCAGCCGGAGGTTGGCCCGGATGAACCGGTCCTTGGCTCGGTCGGCGGCCCGTACGGCCCGGTCCAGCTCGATGCCGGACTCGCCGTCGGCGAGCCGGGCGCGGGCCTCGAAGCCCTTCTCGATGACCTGGGAGAGCTCTCGCTCCTCCTGGGCGGTGAGAAGCGGCACCAAGCCGATCTCGTTGAGGTATTGGCCTACTGAATCGCTCATGACACCTTTTCCACGGGAACTACGGGTTATAACGAGAATTACTGCCCTGTCATTCCCAGCTACCAGATATTTCTTCGGAGCAGGCAGGACATCGAGATGTCGCCCTACCAGCGTTCTCTGCAACCACCGGGAGATGCGCCGTTGTTCCGTGGGTCAGGGTGACATCGGTCACCACCAGGACACACTGGAGCGCGGAGAACACGTGCGGTGGAGTGGCGGGCAGAGCGCGCCGCTGCTGTAACAAGAATGACACGAAACGGGGTCGCAGGACAACCCCATCGAGGACCACACCTACACTCTCGCCGTGCCAGAGCCTCGGACCCTGCTCGGAGCGCTGCGTCGGCAGGCGTGGATCATCGTGGCGGCCGCCGTGGGCGGCGCCGCGTTGTTCGGCACGGCGAGTGCGATGTCGCCGAAGGTGTACGAGTCGCGGGTCGAGGTGCAGTTGGCGCCGGTGTCGCTCGAGCAGCGGTTCGGCGCTCCGGACGCGCCCACCACCCCTGCCCAGGCCATCGCCCGTGAGCTCGACACCGTGCGCAGCGAGGCCGTGCTCGGCCGGGCCGACAGCCAGGTGTCGTTCGACCACTCGCTTCGCGTCGAGCCGGTGTCCGACGACACGATCGCCTTCGTGGCCCAGTCGATCAGTGGCCCCTTCGCCGAGTCGGTGGCCAACACGGCGGCGACCACGTACCTGGCGGTCCGGCAGGAGACCGCCACCGGCCAGGCCAACAGCTCGGTCGAGTTCACCCAGGGTGTGGTCGACGATCTCCTCGCCCGCCAGGCCGCTGGTGAAGACGTCGGCGCGTCGCTGGCTGAGCAACAGGCGCGCCTGGCCGACTTCCAGGCCGGGCTGGCCGCGGTGGCCGACACCGCGCACGTCTCGCTCGGGCCGACCTCTGCCGGGGGCCCCGTGGCACCCCGCCCGTGGGAGGCCGCCGCGAAGGGCCTGCTGATCGGCCTCGTGGCCGGGCTGCTGATCGCCGCGGCCCGTGAGTACACGAGGGCCCGTCCGCTGCCGACCGAGCTCACCGATTCGTTGCCGCGCCTGCAGGTGTCCCGGCGTGACGGTGGCACGCTGGACCTCGGCTGGGCCCACCGTCGCCGGCCGGCTTTCGCGATCCTGACTCTCCTCGTGGTCGCCCGGGCGGCGCTGTACGTCTGGAACGGGGTCAACTTCGTGCTCGACGACTGGAGCCTCGAGTACCAGCGCGCCAGCGCGGGCACGTGGAGCTCGGTGCCGACCGGGCAGGACCTCGTCCACGCCCGTCCCGGAGCCTGGCTCACGTTCACCCTGCTCCACGGCATCGTGGGCCCCCATCCCCTCATCCAGTTCGCGGTCCTCACGCTGATCAACGTGGCCCTCGTCCTGGTGCTCTACCTCGTCTTCGCACGGTTCCTCGACCCGGCCATGGCGCTGCTCGTGACCGCCATCTGGGTGCTGCTGCCGATCCACCAGTCGATGACCGTGTGGTCGGGCACCAGTCAGATCGCGGTCGGTGCGCTGTTGTTCGCGCTGGGGATGCTGGCCTTCACCTACGGGCGATGGCTGCTCGCCGGGCTGGCGTTCGCGGCGTCCATCCTCTGTTACGAGCTGTCGATACCCGCCGCGTTCGCGGCCACGGTGCTCGTGGCCACGCCCCTCGTGCCACTGCGCGCCGATGCCGCGCCGCCCGTGCGCCCGATCACGCTCTGGAGGCGCGCCGCGACCCTGGTGTTCGTGGGGGCGGCCACGGCGTGGTCACGGGCCCACCCGGTCTATCCCCTCGACCTGCGGATGCCCAGCCCCGCCACGCTCTGGTCGGGGCACTTCGGTCTCGGGCTCTTCGGTGACCTCGACACACCGGACCGGCTGGTGATGCTCGTGGGTGCCCTGGTGGCCACGGGCGTCGTGGTGTGCCTCGTCTGGTGGCTGGCGGGCGACCGGGCCCGCGACGCCGGCCCGTCGCTGGTGCTCGCCGGTGCCGGGGTGATGGCGCTCGGGCTCACCGTGTCGTTCACCGCGACCACCGGTGTGCTGGGGTTCAACGACCGCCTCTACGCGGTGTCGTCGATCGGCGCGGCGATGATGCTGGCCGGCCTCGGTGTGTTCCTGTGGCGACGGATCCCCCTGATCACCGCGGGGTTCGCCGCCGTGCTGTTGCTCGTCGCCCTCACGGGCCAGTTCCTGTCGTTGCAGTCCTGGAGCAGGGCAGGGGGCGATGTGGTGGCGCTGCTCGAGTACCTCGAGACGACCTATCCCGATCCGGCCCACACGAACTTCATCGTCGGCCCGACCCCGCAGTACCGCAACAACGTGATCGGCGCCTCGTCGCCCTACGGGGGCGCCGACTCCGCCTACCGGCTCACCTTCCCCGACGCCGGGCCTCCCTGCCAACCGGCCCCGGCCCCCTGCGAGGGATCCCTGGTGATCGCCAACTCCTCCGAGGAATTCGTGCCCACCGAGCGCGGCGAGACGCTGATCGACTGGTCGCGGGTGCTCGGCGCGGACGGCAACCCCTGATCCCCGACCGCCGCCTGCGGGCGCGAGCCCGCCCCTGCCGCGACGGCCGGCGGCCGGGTGTCACCCGTAGACTCACACGGTGACCAGCACGGGTCGGCGGATCGGCATCTTCGGGGGCACCTTCGACCCACCCCACATCGGGCATCTCGCCGCCGCGGTCAACGCTCGTCATTGCCTCCAGCTCGATGTCGTGCTCCTCGTGGTCGCCAACGTGCCCTGGCAGAAGGTGGGCGACCGCGCGGTCAGCGCGGCCGACCTCCGCCTCGAACTGGTGCGGTTGGCCGTGGGAGACGTGGACGGGCTGGAGGTGGATGATCGTGAGATCCGGAGGGGCGGCGAGTCCTACATGGCCGACACCGTGGCCGAGCTGCTCGCCGAGGACCCTGAACGGGAGCTGTTCGTGATCGTCGGCAGCGACGCCGCCGCCGGCCTGCCCACGTGGGAGCGGGTGGACGAGGTGCGCGACGCCGCCGTGATCGTCGTGGTCGATCGCCCCGGTGGCTCATGGGGGCCGCCGCCGGGCTGGGTCACCGAGCAGGTGGAGCTGCCCCGCCTCGAGATCTCGTCCACCGACCTGCGCGCTCGGGTGGTCGACGGCCGGCCGCTCGACTTCCTCGTGTCACCGGCGGTCATTTCGGGGATCGAGGCCCTCGGGCTCTATCGTGACGGCCGATGACGGAGCGGGCCACATGAGCCACGAGCCCATGGTCCTGCCTCCCAGCGGCACGGGTGAGCGCGCCCAGCGCCGACGTGAGCGCCAGGCGGTCGAGGCGGCGGCCGAGCCCGAGGCCGAGCACTCGTTGCCGGAGCGCCGATCCAGGCGCGGGCGCCGGGAGCGGACAGCCGACGACGACCGCGCCGCGCGCCGGGCGGGCCCGGTGGCCCGGTGGACCTTCATCGGCGCGCTCGCCCTGCTGGTGCTGGCAGTCCCCGTGCTGACGGTGGTGGGCGCCAAGGCGGTGCTCCGCAGCAACTCGGGGCGCGAGCTCAACGTGGTCACCGATCCCGCGGCCCCCGGTTACGAGGCCGCGGTGGACCCCACGCCCACGATGCTCGTGACCCAGACCGACGATGCCGGCGCGATCAGTGGTGTCACCGTGCTGTCGCTCAACGCCTCGGGGGGCGGCAACCTGACGTTCTTCCCCGCCGGCACCGAGTTGGAGTTGCCGTTCACCGAGACCGGCCAGGCCCCACTCGACGTGATCTACCAGGGTGCGGGCCAGTCGGGCCTCGAGCAGCGGGTGGAGACGCTGCTGGTGGCGGCCACGGAGGAGAACGTCGAGATCCTGTCGAACGACCAGTGGGCGAGCCTGGTGGCCCCGCTCGGGCCCCTGACCATCTCGAACCCCGTCGAGCTGTCCGCCACCGATGCCGCCGGCACCGTGGTCAACTTCGCTCAAGGCGACATCCAGGTGCCGCCCGAGCAGATCGGGCTGTTCGTGAACACCCGGGGGACCGACGAGAACGACCTCACCCGCCTCGAGCGCCAGCAGGCCTTCTGGACCGCGTGGCTGGCTGCGGTGAAGACGTCCACGGATCCGAACGCGGTCCCCGGCGAGACCGACAAGGGGCTCGGCCGGTTCGTGCGCGACCTGGCCAAGGGCGATGCGTCCTACAACACGCTGCCGGTCACCCCGATCGGCATCCCCGGCGTCGGCGCGACCGACTCGAACCTCTACGCCCCCGACCAGGCCGCCGTCGACCAGTTGGTCGCCGAGACCATCCCGTTCCCCGTGGGTGTGGGCAGGATGCGCGCCCGGGTGCTCGACGGCACGGGCACGGAGGGCACCGCCGCGAGTGCCGCAGGGGTGATCGTGCCTGCGGGTGCCGAGATCGCCATCGTCGGCAACGCCGAGAGCTTCGACCACGACACGACGGTGCTGCAGTACTACGACCGGGCCGAGCGCGACCAGGCCCAGCGGTTGCTCGACGCGCTCGGTGGGGGGCGCCTGGTGTTGCGTGAGGGTGTCACCGATAACGTGGACGTCACCGTGATCGTGGGTCGCGACTTCGACCCAGCTGCCGCCCCCGGGGCGGCGGCGACCACCACGTCGAGCACCGCGGTGCCGGCGTCGACCGTTCCCGTCGACCCCTTCGCCCCGACCACGACCGTGCCGTTCGGCGCGGCGCCCGCCATCACCCCGCCCACCGAGGCTCCTGGAGTGGTTCCCCCTGGCTGATCGAACAACCATCCGACCCGAGGTGACCGGCCTCGACATGGTCCTCGCCGCGGCGCGCGCCGCCGACGCCAAGCTGGGCCGGCGCACGCTCGTCCTCGACGTGTCCGACGTCCTGTCCATCACCGGGTGGTTCGTGATCACCAGCGGCTCGAACCCGCGTCAGGTGAAGACCATCGCCGAGGAGGTGGAGGAGCAGGTGGCCGCCGCCGGCGGACTGCGACCACTTCGCACCGAGGGGCTGGACGGCCGCCGCTGGGTGCTGCTCGACTACGGCGACTTCGTGGTCCACGTGTTCCTCGACGAGGAGCGCGACTACTACGACCTCGAGCGGCTGTGGAGCGATGTGCCCCGGGTGGACTGGCAGCCCGAGCCCAACGAGGCCGCGGTCGGGGAGTGACCTGGCCCCGGCGTGGTTCGTGCCCGTCGGCGGGTGGGTGTGGGGCGACTACTCTGGACGCCCGATGAGCACGATCGACCTGGACCGGGCCACCCTCTCCGAGGACGGGTTCGCCATCCACCGTGGGCTCTTCGACCCCGAGGAGATGGCGCGGGTCGTCGATCTCATCGAGGCTGCCGACGCCGTCAACCCGCACCACGATCAACTCAACCAGGGTGCCATGCGGTTCGCCAGCAACCTGTTGCCCTGCAGCCCCGACCTGCAGGCGTGGGTGACCCAGCCCGTCCTGCTCGACCTGGTGTGCGAACGGCTCGGCCCCGACGTGTGGGTCCGCTGGGACCAGGCGGTGGCGAAGGGGCCTGGTGCGCCCCTCTTCCCCTTCCATCAGGACAACGGGTACAGCCAGGTGGACTTCGAGCACCTCCAGGTGTGGATCGGGCTCAGTCCCTCCGATGCCGAGAACGGTGGCCTCTGGTTGGTGCCGGGGAGCCATCGACGGCAGTGGACCCACGCCAACGACGACGGCGTGGTGCGGGTGCTCGAGCCCACCGACGACGCCATCTGCATCCCCGCCGAGACGGGCGACGTGGTGCTGTTCTCCTCGCACACCGTGCACGCCACCCTCCCCAACGTGTCCGACCGGCTGCGCTGGGCCTACGTGGTCGAGTACGTGTCGCTCGAGCACTTCGACCCCTACCTGTCGCCGCCGTACTTCGTGGCCGCCCGCGGCGGCGTCGCCACACCCGGGTTCGTCGACGAGCTGCCCGGCCACCCCGCCGCTTCGTAGGGCCTGTCATCGCCGATCTCCTCGTCTCGCCCGACCCGCGCCCGCTCGGTGACCTCGGACCCATCGCCCCGTTGGCGTTCGGGTGCTGGCGGTTCGCCGACGACGACACGGCCGGCGCCGGCGCCGCGTTGTCCACGGCCGTGGCGTCCTTCGCGGTGGACGGCGCCCGGGTGCTGGTCGACAACGCCGACGTCTACGGGAACGACACCTTCGGGGCGGCCGAAACCCTTCTCGGCCGGCTGATCGCGGCCGACCCCACGCTCACCGACCGCATCGTGGTCGCCACCAAGGCGGGCATACGCCCCGGCGTGCCCTACGACGCGAGCGGCGGGTACCTGATGTCGGCCTGCGAGGCGTCGCTGCGGCGACTGGGCCTCGAGTGCATCGACCTGTTCCAGTTGCATCGGGTCGACCTGTTCACCGCGCCGGCCGAGGTGGCGGGTGCGCTGGCCGAACTGCGCGACGCCGGGAAGATCCGCGAGGTGGGGGTGTCGAACGCCACCACGGCCCAACTCGACGACCTCGAGCGCCACCTGCCCTTCCCGATCGCCGCCGCGCAGGCCGAGTACTCGCTGCTGGACCTGCGTCCGTTGTTCGACGGCACCCTGGACTGGTGCGCCCGCCGCGGCGCCGTGCCCCTCGCCTACAGCCCCTTGGCCGGCGGCCGCCTGGGCGAGCGCGGCGGCGACGTGCCCGCGGCGCTGGGCGATCGCCTCGACGCCCTCGCCGCCCGCGACGGCGTGGACGCCACCGCCGTGTGCCTGGCGTTCCTGTTGGCGCACCCGTCTCGCCCGGTGCCGATCGTGGGTTCGCAGCGACCCGACCGCCTCGCCCTTGCGGCGGCGGCGACCGGCGCCCGCCTCACCCGCGCCGACGCGTACAGCCTCATCGAGGCCGCCCGCGGGTTCGAGATGCCCTGACCGCGAACGGCGGGACGCGCCCGCAGGATGGAGGCGTCGATGACGAGGTGGCGGAAACTGTCGAGGAAGCCGGCCAAACGTCACGTTGGGCTTGAACCTGCTGGGCCGCATGGACCGGCACCGCCCGGTGAACGACACGAGCGTTCCGTCGCGGTCACTCAGACGCTCCAGCACACGACGCTCTGAACAGTTCACGCGCCGCCCGAGTGCGCCAATCGTCATTCCCCTACGATGCCATCAGTTGCTATTGATCAGGGGAGGCCCTCGAGTGCGGATCGATGGTTGGCATCAGCGACGGTCGTTCAGGTTTGACTCGTTAGTTCTGTGGTCCGTCTGTGTGAACCTTGTTCTAGTGAGTCTCACGGCTTGTGCTTCGTCGGGACCAGATTCGGCCCGGACGACGGCCTCGGCGCCGCCGCCCTCGTCGGCTCCGCCGCTCGTGAGTGAAACGTTGGACGTCGCGTCCGATCCTCGAGATGAGCATCCCCCCGTTGGGCGGACACCTCATATAGGAGGAAGTCCATGTCCAACA
>CAZWMT010000085.1:0-9775 GCA_964635055.1 uncultured Microthrixaceae bacterium
AGGGCCGATCGTTCTGGTGGCTCGAACGCTGCGGTGACGACAGGATCCAGCCACCGGAAGTGAGGGCCGGTCGTTCTGGTGGCTGGAACGCTGCGGTGACGACAGGATCCAGCCACCAGAACGGAGCGCTGGGGGGGCGCTCAGGGGGTCCAGGTGAAGTGCGGGGGGCGGCGCTCGAGGAAGGCGGCCAGGCCCTCGCCGGCGTCGGGGGCCTCGCCCGAGATGGCCGCCCAGCGGGCCTCGACCTCGGGATCGACGGCCCCGGTGGCGCCGATCGAGGCGATCATCTCCTTGGTGGCGAGCTGGGTGAGCAGCGAGCGCTCGTCCGCCAGAAGGCGGGCCAGATCGTCGACACGCGACGCCGCGAGACCGGGGTCGAGCACCTCGTGCACCAGGCCGATGTGGTGGGCCCGCTCGGCGCCGATGAGCTCGGCCGAGTAGAGCAGGTGCTTGGCCGCGGCCGGCCCGATGACGGCCACGGCCCGCTCGAGCGCGAACGACGGGTAGACGATGCCGAGTCGGGCCGGGGTGATGCCGAACCGGGCCGACGACTCCGCGATGCGCAGGTCGCACGAGATGGCGATCTCGGCGCCGCCGCCCACGCACGATCCCTGGATGAACGCGACGGTGGGCCGGGGGAAGGCGGCCAGCGCGTCGTCGGCCGCCCGGTTCACCTCGTTGTAGGCGCTTCGGTCGGCCAGCGCGCTCAGCTCGGCGATGTCGGCGCCGGCGCAGAAGTGCTCGCCCGTCCCGCGGACGACCAGCACCCGCACGACGGGATCGTCGGCGAGCTCGGCGGTGATCGCGGTGATGCCTGCCCACATGGCCTCGGTGACCGCGTTGCGCTTGGCCGGTCGGTTGAGCCACAGCGTGGCCACCGAGCCATCGCGGGTGACCGCCAGCGGCTCGTCGGACGGGGGTCGGTCGAGGGGTGTCACCGTCGAATCATGGCCCACCGGGTCCGGCGCGGGGCGCGCCCAGTGCCCCCGTGACATCGCCTGTTGCCCCTGTTGCTGGTGTTAGCGTTGTGGCCACTGTGGCCAAGCAATCCAGTCGTTCCTCGGGGGCCTCCAAGACCGCCCCGCAGCGCCGCCCGGGCGCACCCCGGTCCGGGGCCGGTCGCACCAAGGCGCCCCCGCCGCCGCCCACGCTCCCGCAGCGCACCGCCGAATTCGCCGGCAAGGCGCTCGGCGGTCATGGGCCCGACATCGGCGGGCTGGTGCTCATCGCGCTGGGCGTCATCGCGGGCCTGGGCATCTACGGCGACCTCGTGGGACCTGCCGGAACGGCGCTGGCCGACGGTACCGGCGCGCTCATCGGCCTGTGCTGCTGGCTGGCGCCACCGGTCCTGATCGTGCTCGGCATCGTCCTCATCCGCTCGGTGCCGCGGGCCGACGCCGATCCCGACGACACCCGACCCCCCGACCACACCGCCCGCCTGGTGGTGGGCTGCGCCCTGTTGCTGGTTGCGGTGACCGGCCTGCTCCACCTGGTGGCCGGCGCCCCCCAGTGGGGCGACCCGGTGTCCGACTTCGGCGACGCCGGCGGCTACCTGGGGTACGCCTCGGGCGCGCCCCTCGAGGCGGTGCTCGCCGTATGGGGCGCGGCGCTGGTGCTGCTCACCGTCGCCGCGGTCGCCCTCGTGGTGCTCAGCCGGGTGCCCGTGCGGGTGGCCGCCGACCGCACCGCGGCGGGGGTCCGTCCTGCGGGCTCGGCGGTGCGGCAGGGGTTCCAGTGGCTCTTCCGCGTCAGCGGCGACCACCGTGACGGCCCGGCGCCCCGCGAGGGCGCGGCCACGCTCTTCGACCAGGACGAGGGTGTCGAGCTCGACGCACCGCCGGCCAGGCCCGCGCTGCGGACACCCAAGAAGAAAGCCATCGAGCCGGCGCTCGAGCCCATCCCCGCCACCGCTCGCGAGATCGGTCCACCCCGGCCGGTGAAGGGCTCGCCGTGGAAGCTGCCACCGGCCAACCTGCTCGAGCGAGCCGGTGAGCAGGCCGTCGACACGCGCCAGGTGGAGGCCACGGGCCGCGAGCTCGAGCGGGCGCTGGCCGAGCACGGTGTCGAGACCCGCCTCGTCGGCATGGTGGTCGGCCCCACCGTCACCCGCTTCGAGCTCGAGCTCGGGCCCGGGGTGAAGGTGGCCCGGGTCACCAGCCTCCACAAGGACATCGCCTACGCCATGGCGTCGCCCGACGTCCGCATCCTGGCGCCCATCCCGGGCCGTCAGGCCATCGGTGTGGAGGTGCCCAACGTCCGCCGGCAGCTGGTGGCGCTGGGCGACATCCTCGCCTCGCCCGAGGCCAAGAAGGCGGTGCACCCCCTCGAGGTGGCGGTGGGGCGCGACATCGCCGGCAAGGCGGTCATGGCCAACCTGGCCACGATGCCCCACATCCTCATCGCGGGCGCCACCGGCGCGGGCAAGTCGTCGTGCATCAACTCGATCATCACGTCGATCCTCATGCGGTCCACCCCCGACCAGGTGCGCATGATCCTCGTCGACCCGAAGCAGGTCGAGCTCGGCCAGTACGAGCGGCTGCCGCACCTGCTCACCCAGGTGGTCACCGACCCGAAGAAGGCGGCCAACGCGCTGGCCTGGGCCTGCAAGGAGATGGATCGCCGCTACGACCTGCTCTCCGAGGCGGGCGTGCGCGACATCACCGGCTACAACGCCAAGTTCGACCGTGGCGAGCTGCGCCAAGGCCCGCCGCCCGGCGAGGGCGCCGACGGCGACGAGCTGCCGGCCCAGGAGCGCATGCCGTTCATCCTCGTGGTGGTCGACGAGCTCAACGACCTGATGATGGTGGCGGCGCGCGACGTCGAGGCGTCGATCACCCGCATCGCGCAGAAGGCGCGTGCCGTGGGCATCCACCTGGTGGTGGCCACGCAACGGCCCTCGGTCAACGTCATCACCGGCGTGATCAAGGCCAACATCCCCGCTCGGCTCGCGTTCGCCGTGGCCAGCCTGCAGGACAGCCGGGTGATCCTCGACCAGCCCGGCGCCGAGCGGCTGGTGGGCCAGGGCGACATGTTGCTGCTGGGCGCCACGTCCAGCGTGCCCCACCGCATCCAGGGCTCGTGGGTCACCGAGGACGAGGTGCGCCACGTGGCCAGCGCCTGGCGCGACCAGGCGCCCGACGTGGCGTACGTCAAGGGTGTCGACGGGGCCGACGGCGCCGACGAGCTCACCGCGGGCACGCCCGGCAGTGGCGGCGACGGCGACGACGACGAGCTCCTGCGCCAGGCCATGGACCTGGTGGTGCGCAGCCAGCTGGGATCCACCTCGATGCTGCAGCGCAAGCTGCGGGTGGGATTCGCCCGGGCCGGCCGCCTGATGGACCTGCTCGAGCAGCAGGGCGTGGTGGGCCCGTCCGAGGGCTCGAAGTCCCGCGCCGTGCTCATGACCGTCGAGGAGCTCGACGGCATCACCTGACCGGCGCTCATCCGGAGGCGCCCTCGGTTCCGGTCGCCGGCGTCGGGTGGTCCCGCCCGCCGACCGGGCCCGTCCGCCGTGGTGCTGCTCGACCGAGGCGGGCGGGGCCGATGCATGGGGCCCGCACCATGGCGCCGGACCGCCATGATGGCGAGCTGCTGGCCGGGTGCCCGCAGCAGGCCGGCGCCACGGGTAGGACCGAGCCAGGCCTGCCCGGTGAGCGAGGGACGAGCGAGCCATGACGATCGTGATGAGGCGTCAGCCGAAGAACCAAGAATAGGTACCCTGGGCGGGTGACCCCGAGGCGATTCTGGGTGGAGACCCTCGGCTGCCCGAAGAACGAGGTCGACTCCGACAAGCTCGTGGGGACCCTCCTGGCCGACGGCTTGGTCCGTGCCGACACCGCCGACGATGCCGACCTGGTGGTGGTCAACACCTGCGCGTTCGTGGAGGAGGCCCGCCAGGAGTCGATCGACACGGTGCTGGCGCTAGGGGAGCAGCGCCGGCCGGGTGCCGAGCTGGTGGTCACCGGCTGCATGGCCGAGCGCTACGGCACCGAATTGTCCGAGGCTCTGCCCGAGGCCGACGCCGTGGTGGGCTTCGGTGTGCCCGTCACCATCGGCACCAAGCCCTCCGCGCCCGCCTTCGACCTGTTGAACCTGCCCCGACCCCGATCGGCCGCCCCCTGGGCCTACGTGAAGGTGGCGGAGGGTTGCGATCGGGCCTGCGGCTTCTGCGCCATACCCAGCTTCCGGGGCCCGCAGCGGTCCCGCACGCTCGACTCGATCCTCGCCGAGGTGGATGCGTTGGACGTCCGCGAGGTGGTGCTGGTCGCCCAGGACCTGGCCTCGTTCGGCCGCGACCAGGGCCATGGCGACAAGGCCATCGTCCCGCTCGTGCGGGCGGTGGCCGGCCGGGTCGACCGCGTCCGGCTGCTGTACCTGTACCCGTCCGACCTCACCGACGAGCTGATCGACACCATCTGCGCCACTGGGGTGGCGTACTTCGACCTGTCCCTGCAGCACGTGTCGCGGCCCCTGCTGCGCCGCATGCGCCGTTGGGGCGACGGTGAGCGCTTCCTCGCCCGGATGGCGGACATCCGCCGGCGAGAGCCCGAGGCCGCCTTCCGCTCGAACTTCATCGTGGGCTACCCGGGCGAGACCGAGGAGGACCACGACCGCCTTCTCCACTTCGTCGATCAGGCGCAGCTCGACTGGTGCGGCTTCTTCCGGTACTCCGAGGAAGCCGGCACCTACGCCGCCGACCTCGACGGCGCGGTCGACGACGCGCTGGTGTCCGAGCGCCTGGCCGAACTGGGCGAGCGCCAGGACGCCATCACCGCGAAGCGCCGCATCGACCTGATCGGCCGCCACCTCGACGTGCTGGTCGATGCCCCGGGGGTCGCCCGCTCGCACCGCGAGGCGCCGGAGATCGACGGCATCATCACCGTGGGCGCCGATCTGGCCGTGGGCACCTTCCACACGGTCACGGTCACCGATGCCCTGGGCCCCGACCTGCAGGCGGACGTGCCGGTGGACCGGCGGGTGATGAGCGGGGCGGTCCGGTGACGACGGGCAGCCATCCCGACATCGCGCCGACCAACGGGGGCTTCGGCCCGTCGGCGATCGCCACCCCGGCCAACGCCCTCACCATCACCCGGTTGTTCGTGTCGCCGGTGCTGTTCGCCATGCTGGCCCGCGACTACGTGTCGTGGCCGGCCACGGCGCTGTGGGCCGTGCTCGCCCTCACCGACGGCCTGGACGGCTGGGTCGCCCGTCGCCACGGTGCCACCCGCTCCGGCGCCTTCCTCGACCCACTGGCCGACAAGGTGCTGGTGCTGGGCGCCATGGCCGTGCTGGTGGGCACCGGGGCCTTCGGTTGGCTCCCCGTGGTGCTGATCGGGGCCCGCGAGCTGGGCATCAGCCTCTACCGCACCTACTGGGGCCGCCACGGGCTGGCCATCCCCGCGCGGCGCAGCGCCAAGGCGAAGACGGTGGTGCAGGAGCTGGCGGTCACCGCGGTGATCTGCCCGCCGGTCGCCGCGCACCTGCCCTGGCTGGGCGAGGCGCTGCTGTGGGTCGCCGTGGTGCTCACCGTCGTCAGCGGCGCCCAGTACCTGTTCGACGGTCGCCGTGCCGTCACCACCATGGGCGCCGACATCGGCCCCGACAGCGGGAGCTGATCGTGCGCTGTGAGGTCATCGCCGTGGGCACCGAGCTGCTGCTCGGTCAGATCGTGGACACCAACTCGTCGTGGATCGGCGAGCAGCTGGCGCTCTCGGGCATCGACTCGCACTTCCAGACCAAGGTGGGCGACAACGCCGATCGGATCGCGTCGGCGCTACGCATCGCGCTCGAGCGCAGCGACGCGGTGATCATGTGCGGCGGCTTGGGGCCGACCCAGGACGACATCACCCGCGACGTGATCGCCGATGTGCTCGGGGTTCGCCTGGTTCGCCGCCCCGACCTCGAGGAGCGGATCCGGGCCATGTTCGGCTCCCGTGGCCGGGAGATGCCGGGGAACAACCTGCGCCAGGCCGACGTGCCCGAGGGCGCCGACGTGTTGGCCGAGATGCCGGGTACGGCCCCCGGACTGCGTTGCCCGGTGGGTGAGTCCCAGGTGATCTACGCCGTACCAGGAGTGCCGTACGAGATGAAGGAGATGGTCGGTGGCAGCGTGCTGGCCGACCTTCGTCGGCGCGCCGGCGTGTCGGCGGTCATCCGCAGCCGCACCCTGCGCACCTGGGGACACTCCGAGTCGGGGCTGGCCGAGATGTTGGCCGATCGCATCGTCGAGCTCGACGCGCTCGGCAACCCCACCCTCGCCTTCCTCGCCAGCGGCATCGAGGGCCTCAAGGTCCGCATCACCGCCAAGGCGGCCGACGACGCCGCCGCCGAGGCGATCCTCGACGACGAGGAGGCCCGACTCCGCACGATCATCGGGCACCTGGTGTTCGGCACCGACGGCCAGACCATGGAGTCGGTGGTGATCGACCTGCTCCGCGAGCAGGGCCTAACGCTCGCGGTGGCCGAGTCGCTCACCGGTGGCCTGATCACCAGCCGCCTCACCGAGGTGCCCGGCTCGAGCGATGTGCTGCTCGGCGGGGTGGTCAGCTACGCGTCCGAGGTGAAGTTCGACCTGCTCGACGTGCCCGAGGGGCCGGTGGTGTCGGAGCAGGCGGCCCGTGCGATGGCCGAGGGGGTGCGCCGCCGGCTGGGTGCCGATGTGGGCATCAGCGTCACCGGTGTGGCCGGTCCCGCGGAGCAGGAGGGCCAGCCCGTCGGCACGGTGTTCCTGGGGGTGGCGCTCGACGACGCCGGCCATGCCGTGGGCACGCGCCTCCCCGGCGATCGCCAGCGCATTCGCGAATTCTCGACCATCAGCGTGCTGAACCTGCTGCGTGAGCGCCTGACCGCACGATCCGGCTGAGGGCCGGTACTCTCCGCCCTCTCGCCCGTTCACCCCACCAGTTCACCGTCCGCTCGCCGTCCGTCACGCCGGAGACCGCTGCATGGCCGCCCACGACCGCCATCCCACCCGCCTGCCCGCGCCGGTCGCGGCCGTCCTGGCGCTCGGGCTCGCCACCGCCGCGCTCGCCGGGGCCTGCGGCGGAGGGGTGGACCAGGCCGAGGGGACCACCGAGGCGCCGCCGTCCACCGCGGCGGCCACCACGGCCACGGTCGGCGCGCCGTCCACCACGACCACCACTGCTACCGATCCTGGCGCCGCCGACACCGTGTCCACGACGACGGTCGCGGGCGGCGACGTCCCTCCCGCCGACCCGCCGGGGGACCTGGGGGACGACCCGCAACTCGACGCCCTCGCCGAGGGCTGCTTCAGCGGCCGGTTCGAGGCCTGCGACCAGCTGTTCTACGACAGCGACGAGGGATCGCGCTACGAGGCCTACGGCGACTCGTGTGGAGGTAGGAACGAGCCTGCTGATCTCTGCGTGAACATCTACGGCCAGGGCTGATCCGGCCAACGACTAGTTTTCGCCCCGACCCACCCAAGGAGCACTCATGACCCGCCGCCTCGTCCTCATGGCAGCCGCCCTCCTCCTCGTCCTCGCCGCGTGTGGCAGCGGGGTCGACGAGAACGGGTCCGACATCACCGTCGACACCAAGCCGGACTCCACCGAGACCACCCAGACGACCGACACCACCACACCGGACAACGCCGACATCCCGCCGGGCCAGGACCCGCGCAACATCCTGGGCGACGACGAGGACCTCAACGACCTGGCCAACCAGTGCTTCGACGGCGACATGGACGCCTGCGACCAGCTGTTCAGCGACACGCCCGTCGACTCGGACCTCGAGGCCTACAGCCAGACCTGTGGCGGCCGCATCGACGAGCAGGACGGCTCGCCCCACTGCGTGGCACGGTTCGATCCCGCCGATCCCGAGGAGCCGGGCAACCTGTCCGACGACCCCGAGCTGGCCGACTCGACCCCTGACGAGATCGCCCAGTTCGAGGATCAGGCCCAGGAGTGCTTCGACGGTGACCTCGGTGCCTGCGACGACCTCTTCATCGACACGCCGGTCGGCTCGGACTTCGAGACCTACGGCACCACCTGCGGCGGTCGCACCGACGACGAGCTCGGGGGCAACTGCGAGGAAATCGTGGGCAGCGGCGCCGGATCGTCGAGCGGCAACTAGCGACTCCTGATCCCACTTGTCCACCGTGGCGCGTGCCCACCTGACGCGGCGCGCCCTCGCGCCCGTGCTGGTGCTCGTCGCGGGCCTGGCGCTCGTCGTCGCCTGCGGTAGTGGGGTGCGCGAGGGGGACGCGCCGGCCAGCACCACGGTGGTGGGCACGGGGGGCGACACGGTCCTGGTGTCACCCACCGCCGGCCCGCAGACCGTGCCGGCGGGCGAGGACCCGTCGGGCGTGCTGGGTGACGACCCCGAGCTGAACGAGCTGGCCCAGGCCTGCTTCGAGGGTGATCTGTTCGCCTGCGACACGCTGTTCACCCGCACCGAGGTGGACAGCGACCTCGAGACCTACAGCCAGACCTGCGGCGGCCGCATCGAGGCGCAACCGGGTGCCCCGGGCTGCGCCGAGCGCTTCGATGCGCCGCCCCCGGATCCCGAGCCACCCGGTGTCCTGGGCGACGACGTCGCCCTCGACGTGTTGGCCGACGACTGCTTCGGCGGCGACCTCGGCGCCTGCGACGACCTCTACCTGCAGGCGGACGTGGGCTCGGACTACGAGTCCTACGGCTCCACCTGTGGCGGGCGGCTCACGCTCGGCAGCGACGGCGGCTGCGAGTCGCAATTCGGCGGGGGCACGTCCACCGGGTAGGGCTGCGGTGGGCTAGCCGGCGTCGGTCTCGGTGGGGGCGTCGTCGGCGCCGGCGACCGGATCGTCGGCGGGGAGCGGGTCGAGCCGCAGCGAGGCGGAGTTCATGCAGAACCGTTGTCCGGTGGGCGCGGGACCGTCGGGGAACACGTGGCCCAGGTGGGCCCCGCAGTTGGCGCACAGGGCCTCGGTGCGGACCATGCCGAACGAGCGGTCCGACTCGGTGATCACCGCGTCGCTGTCGAGGGCCTGGAAGAAGCTCGGCCAGCCCGTGCCCGAGTCGAACTTGGTGTCGGACGAGAAGAGTGCGGCGTCGCAGCAGATGCAGCGGTAGGTGCCGTCGTCCTTGGTGTCCCAGTAGGCGCCGGTGAACGCCCGCTCGGTGCCCTTCTCGCGGGTCACGTGGTACTGCTCGGGGGTCAGGCGGGCGCGGTACTCGTCGTCGGTGGCGGGTGGGCGTGGGCTCATTGGGCTCGGCTCCTCGGGCTTTTCTCGTCGGGTACTTGATCGAACGAACGTTCGAAACTACGATGGCGTCATTCCGGCTCACCAGCAATTCCGGCTCACCGTCCTCGTCGCCCCACCTGCTCCAACTGCGAGGCATCGACAGGTACCCCGCTCAACCCCGGAGCCGGCCCGGGAGTTCCCGATCCGGCGTCATCCGGGGGATTCCTGTCAGACCCCCTTCGTACGGTGACCACCGTAGACACCCAGCACCCCTGACCACCCGACACCGAAAGGCACACCGTGGAGCGAGACAAGGCACTCGAGATGGCGCTCGGCCAGATCACCAAGGCGCACGGCGAAGGGTCCATCATGAAGATGGGCGAGAAGACCTCGATGGGCATCGAGTCCATCCCCACCGGGGCCATGTCGCTCGACATCGCCCTCGGCGTCGGCGGCCTGCCCCGGGGACGCGTCACCGAGATCTACGGCCCCGAGTCCTCGGGCAAGTCCACCCTCGCCATGCACGTGGTGGCCGAGGCCCAGCGCAACGGTGGCATCTGCGCCTACATCGACGCCGAGCACGCCATGGACCCG
>CAZWMT010000086.1:0-9168 GCA_964635055.1 uncultured Microthrixaceae bacterium
AAGCGGTCGATGAACCCGGGGTTGTTCTCCTCGTCGTAGCCGAGGGCCCGCAGCAGCACGAAGATGCCGAGGCGACGCTTGCGGGCCACGCGGGTGCCGGCGGTGACGTCCTTGCCGGGCTTGTGCTCGACGTCGAACTCGATCCACTCACCCCGGTAGGGGTGGATGGTGCCGGTGACGAGCTGGTGCTTGGCCAGGTTCCGGAGGCGGAACCGCTCACCGGGCTGGAAGATCACACCGGGGGAACGGACGAGCTGGCTGACCACCACGCGCTCGGTGCCGTTGATGACGAAGGTGCCCTTCTCGGTCATCATCGGGAAGTCGCCCATGAAGACCGTCTGCTCTTTGATCTCGCCGGTGGTGGCGTTCATGAACCGGGCCCGCACGAAGATCGGGGCCGAGTAGGTCATGTCCTTCTCTTTGCACTCCTCCACCGAGAACTTCGGCGGCGGGCGCAGGTCCTCGTCGTTCGGGTCGAACTCGAGCTCGAGTTGCAGCGTCTCGGTGAAGTCCTTGATCGGGCTGATGTCCCGGAAGGTGTCGGCCAGGCCCTCCGCGAGGAACCAGTCGAACGACTCACGCTGGATGGCGATGAGATCGGGAAGTGCCAAGGCCTCATCGAGGTTGGCGAATGAATAGCGGTCGCGGACAGCGGCGCGAGAAGGCAACGCGTATCTCCTAGCGAGAGATCGTGCAGGCAGTGGAGGGCCGTGTGGGCGCGCGCAGGGTCGACGAAGAGGATCCGGGGACGAAGCGGACACGCACGGCTTTACGGATGCTAGACCCGGGCACGCCAAGAGGCAACTCGACGGGTACGCGCTCGTCGAGCCGGGAGATCGGTGGAGGCGTCAGCCTCGGCCGAGAATGCCGTGAGGGTAAGTCGGACCCGGCCTTCCGTCAAGCACCTGTGTGGTGGTGTCTCAACCCTTCTTGGCCTTCTTCTTCTTCTTGGACGGGGTCTTCTTGTCCTTCGAGGCCTTCGACGACTTCTTCTTCCCCGACTTGGCCGTGGGCTCCTTCGGCTCCTTGGACCCCTTGGCTCGTTCGGGTCCCTTCGCTCGTTCGGGTGCCTTGGCCGGCAGGGCGGCGCGCGCCTCTGCCTGCACCGCTCGGGCCCGGGTCGGGCCGAACCCGGGAACGCCGGTGATCGCGTCCAGGTCGGCCTTGGCCAACTTCTTGACCGACGTCAGTCCGTGATCGCCGAGCAGCGCGGCGGTTGCGGGCCCGATGCCTCTGATGTCCTGCAACTCGGCCATGTCGCTCCCTCCGACCGGGTGATCCCCGTGTCGCCTCCATCCTCCCATCGGCGGGACGGTCCGTGGGGTACCCGGTCGACGGTCAGGTGCTGGACGTTGACCTGATCTGCAGGTTGGATACCCCTGGGGGTATGTCTAGAGTCAGGGGATGGCTCAGACATCGGTGGTGCCGGCAACCAGTGACGGGCAGGGCGCGCAGGCACGGGAACAGTGGTTCGCGCGGCTGGCCCGGTTCTCGGGGCGGCGCCGCCGGGCGGTGATCATCGGCTGGTTGGTGGTCATCGCGCTCGCCGCGCCGTTGGCGCTCACCCTGTCGAGCACGTTGTCGGGTGCCGGCTGGGAGGCGCAGGGCTCGACCACCCAGAAGGTCCGTGACGAGCTGCGGCGGGACTTCCCGGAGGCCGGGGCCGAGGCGGCCGTGGTCACCTACCAGCAGACCGCCCCGATCAGCGACGATCCGTCGGGCCTGGTGTCGCTGGTGGCGTCGCTGGAGGGTGCACCCGGCGCGAAGTCGGTGGTGGACCCCCTCTCGATGCCGCCTGATGCGGGGATGATCTCACCCGATGGCCGCACCGCGCTCATCCCCGTCGAGCTCGTCGCGGAGGACGACGCACAGCGCCCCGAGTCGGCCGGCGAGCTCATCAGCCACGTGAAGCAGGTCGATCTCCCGGACGGCGCTTCGGCGAACGTCACCGGCGAGTGGGCCGTGTGGAGCGACTTCAACGCCGTGAACGAGCGGGCCCTCCACCTCGCCGAGCTCGTCTCCGCGATTCCGACGGTCTTGTTGCTGCTCTACGCGTTCGGCTCGTGGCGCGCCGCCGGCCTGCCGTTGATGCTGGCCGTGGCGGGGATCTTCGTCGGCTGGGCGGGCCTCCACCTGCTGAACAGCGTCACCCCGTTGTCCGTGTGGGCCATGAACTTCTCGATGATGATCGGGTTGGCGGTCGGCATCGACTACAGCCTGTTCATCGTCTCCCGGTACCGCGAGGAGCGCGAGGACGGCTACGACCCCCTCGAGGCCATCGCCAACACGCTGACCACCTCCGGCAAGGCCGTGTTCCTGTCGGCCCTCACGGTGGTGCTCTCCCTCGCGGCCGTGTTCCTCGTGCCGGTGATGGTGTTCCGGTCGATGGCGCTCGGCATGATCCTCGCGGTCGTCGCCACCGCTCTCGCGTCGTTGACGCTCCTCCCCGCCGTGCTCGTGGCCCTCGACCACCACATCCTCGTCGCCAAGGACGCCGACCCCGACCGCGCCGCCGAAGGGCGCTGGGCCCGATGGACGGGCTCGGCGCTCAAGCGACCGGGCCTGACGCTCGCCGCCGGCATCGGCGTGCTGATGCTGCTCGCCGCCCCGGCGGTGGGGATGCACCTCGGCATGCCCGGAGCGCGGGTGGTCGACCAGGGGCAGTCCAGCCGTGACGGCTACGACGTCGTGACCGACGCCTTCGGGCCCGGCGCGGCCGCCCCGATCCTGATCACGGCGCCTGCCGCCGACGCGGACACGGTCGTGACGCTGGCCCGGGCCGACGGCAACGTCGCCGACGCGCGCATCGTGACCGAGCCGGCCGCCACCGGACGCGTGGCCGTGCGGGTCACCCCCACCACCGCGGTCGACGACCAGGCCACGTCCGATCTCGTCGGCCGGCTCCGCGACGGGCTCGACACGTCGGTCCCGACCGCCATGGTGGGCGGTCCCGGCGCCCAGAACCACGACCTCACCGGGGCGCTCACCGGCACCGCGCCGCTGGCGGTGGCCCTGATCATGCTCGTGGCCTTCGTGCTGCTGCTCGTCGTGTTCCGCAGCCTCACCATCGCCGTCTCGTCACTGCTGCTGAACCTCTTGGGCGTCGCCGCCAGCTTCGGCTTCGCCACCCTGGTGTTCCAGCACGGCTGGGGGGCCGACCTCATCGGCCTGCAGCCGCAGGGCTTCGTCGACGCCTGGGCGCCGCTGTTCTTCTTCGCCCTGCTGTTCGGGCTCTCGATGGACTACCAGCTGTTCCTGCTGGCCGGCATCAAGGAGCGTTACGACGCCACCGGTGACGCCCAGCTCGCGGTCCGGGAGGGCATCGCCCGAACCGGTCGGCCCATCACCAACGCCGCGCTGATCATGATCGTGGTGTTCGTGGCCTTCGGCGTGACCGGCCCGATCCCCCCGACCGAGCTCGGCATCACCCTGGCGCTGGCCGTGCTCCTCGACGCCACCGTCATCCGCATGATGCTCGTGCCCTCGCTCATGGGACTGCTCGGCGACCGCACCTGGTGGCTGCCCGGCTGGCTGGCCCGGCGCCTGCCCGAGGTCCGCTTCTCCCACTGATCGGGCGATGGAGCCCGGTGCGTGCTTCCTCGCCCACGACCGATTCCTGCGGCTCGGTGCTCACGGGATGCCGCTGGTGATCTCGCAGGAGGTGGCGCTGTCGCGGCCGGTGCCACCCCGGCAGGTGTCGGTGCCCTGGCCGCCGGCGAGGCGATCGTCGCCCGAGCCACCGGCGAGGGTGTCGGTGCCGCCGGCGCCCTTCAGCACGTCGTAGCCCGTCCCCCCGAGGAGGGTGTCGTTGCCACCGAGGCCGCAGACGACATCCCAGCCTCCGAGGCTGTCGACCACGTCGGTGCCCGCGGTTCCCGCGATCACGTCGTCCTCGGAGGTCGCGGACTCGCCGGATCCGGTGTCGACGGTCACGACGTACGCGCCACACGCGCTGATCGGCTCCACCCCTACGGTCGGGTTCCAATCCGGGTCCTCCCCGAGCTGGTGGTAGAGGAAGGCGGCGCCCGACCCGTCGGCGTTCACCAGGCCGAGCTCGTACGAGCCGGCCTCGAAGGCGCGGGCGAACACGAGCTGGCTGCCGTCGGGCGACCACGACGGGTGGAACACCTGGCGGGAGCCCTCGTAGATCCGATGCAGACCCGTACCGCTCGGATGCACCGTGTAGATCGACTCGTCGATCGTGTCCGTGCCCCGGAAGGCGATGAGGCTGAACGCGATCTCCGTGCCGTCGGGCGACCAGTCCGGCTCGGCGGCGATGGCGTCCGAGAACATGCCCGTGGTGGGGGTCCGCCGGGTCGGGTTCGAGCCGTCGGCGCCCATCACGTAGATCGACGTCCTGGTGGAGTTCCCACGCATGAACGCGATCTTGCTGCCGTCGGGCGACCACGTGGGGTACTGGTCCCCGGTGGTGCCGGTGGCGGTGGTGAGCTGGGTCAGGTTCGACCCGTCGGCATCGATCGTGAAGATCCGCGTGCTGTTGCTGACCGACCGGGTGAAGGCCAGCCGGCTGCCGTCGGGCGACCACGCCGGGTGCATGTCGTCCGGCGCCCCGCTCGTCACCCGGCTGACGTTCGAGCCGTCGGCATCCATCACGAAGAGGTCGAAGTCGTAGCTGGCATCCATCCGGGTGAAGGCGATGCGGCTCCCGTCGGGTGACCAGTCGGGGTACGAGTCGGTGGCCGCGGTCGAGGTGAGCCGCACCTCGGCCGTCCCGTCCGCCTGGATCCCGTAGAGGTCACCACCGATCGCCACGGCCAGGTCGGGTGCGCCGCTGTCGCCGGGGCCGAACTGCTGGACCCGGTTGTTGCCCGTGTCGGTCACGTCGTTCCCGCCGGCCCCCGATCCCGCCGAATCCCACGCCCGCACGAGTACCGGTGCCGCCGTCGCGTCCGCCGCCGGACGATCAGCGCTGGCTCCCGGAGCCACACCCAGCACGCCACCCACCAGCAGGACCGCCATCGTCGCCCGCGCGATCGTCCGGATCATCTCGCATCACCGCCTCGTGTCGCGAAGCTCTTCAGCCAATTCTCCGCCCTGACGCGGCGCGCCAGCAGAGGCGAACGTCCCAACCCTCCGCCTGCCGCTGGGCCATGACCGGTGCGGGTCGACCCCTCGCGCCAGTCGACGTTCCGGGGTTCAGACCAGCAGGGCGTCCCGGAGGGCCTGGAGGGTGGCGGGATCCATCCCGGCCTTGTCGGTGAGGAACGCCGGCACCGAGCCGTAGCGCTCCTCGATGGCGCCGAAGGTGCGGACCAGGACCGCCGGGTCGGCCGAGAACAACGGCCGCACGTCGTCGATGTCGACGCCGACCTCGGCCAGACGGGGCGTCACCTCGGCGAGGCGGTGCGGCGTCCGGTACCGATCGGTCAGTGCGTAGTCCTCGAGGATCGTCGCCTCGTCCACGCCCAGGACGGTCAGCAGGATCGCGGCGAGCAGGCCGGTGCGGTCCTTGCCTGCGGTGCAGTGGAACACCAGTGGGTGGTTCGCCGGGTCGGCCACCCGCTCGAGCACGCCGACCAGGGGCCCGGTGCGCGACTCGAGCATCCCCACGTAGAGGTCGCCGAGGGTCTCGGCCGTCACCGTGCCCAGCCGGCCGGCCAGCACGAGGTCGGTGAGGCTGTCGCTCTGGCCCTGGAGATCGTTCGAGTCGGCGCCGGCGCCGATGGGGAACCGCTCGATGCGCAGGTCGGGGTGCTCGGGGACGCGGCTCGGCGCCCGGTCGGCCTCGATGTCGTCACGGAAGTCGCACACCAGGCGCACGCCGAGGCGCTCGAGGTAGGTGAGGTCGGCGTCGGTGAGCTTGCCCAGCGCGTCCGAGCGGAACACCCGCCCCCACCGCACGTGGCGGCCGTCGGCGGTGTGGTAGCCGCCGATGTCGCGGAAGTTGAGGGTGCCCTCGAGCGGCACGAGGCGCTCGGCGGCCACCGCCACCGGCTCGTCGCCGTGGTGGAGGTGCACGTAGTGGCGGACGGCCCGGTCGAGCCCGGGCAGGTGCAGCTCGCCCGAGCCGTCGTGCGCGACGGTGTGGCCGGCGGCCTCGTCGGGCGACTCGCCGACCACGAGCCGGTCGGTGGGAGCGGCCGGCGTCCAGCGCACGACCAGTTCGCCGTCTTCGCGCTCGACCACGAGCGAGGGAGTTGTCACCCGCTCACCGTACCCGCCGCCCGGATCCACCGAACCCGGCACATCGTCGCCCACCGTGCACCCCGATGCGCCCAGGCGGGCGAACCCGGGCGCGACGATGCCCGGCCTCTCGGCCGGGCATCGCTCGTCCTGCGGCGCTGCGTGCTACTTGAGCTCGACGCTGGCGCCGGCCTCCTCGAGCTGGGCCTTGGCCTTCTCGGCATCTTCCTTCGACGCCTTCTCGAGCACGGGCTTCGGGGCGCTGTCCACCAGCTCCTTGGCCTCCTTGAGGCCGAGGTTGGTGAGCGAGCGCACCTCCTTGATGACCTGGATCTTCTTGTCACCGGCCGCGGTGAGGACGACGTCGAACTCGTCCTGCTCCTCCGCGGCAGCGGCATCGCCGCCACCGGCCGTGGGCGCCGCGGCTGCGGCCACGGGGGCGGCGGCGGTCACGTTGAACTTCTCCTCGAAGTCGCTGAGCAGCTCGCTCAGCTCGAGGACGGTCATGTTGGAGATCGCTTCGAGGATCTCGTCCTTGGTGATTGACGCCATGTCAGCTTTCCTCTTCTTGGGTGGTTTCCGACTCGGCGGATGCCGGTGCGTCGGACTCGTTGGTTACTTCAGGGTCTTCGGTCGTCTCAGGGGCGGCATCCGCCGATTCGGAGTTGGCGCTCGTCGCGCCATCCGCTTCGGGGGTTGCCTCGTCGGCGGCGGCCGGTGCATCTGCCGTCTCGACCTCAGCGTCGGCCTCGACGGCAGGTGCTGCGTCGGTCGTCGCTTCGGCTTGCGGGGCCGGTTCGGGCTCGGCTTCGACCGCGGCGGGGGCATCGGGGCCGCCGCCCTGGTCGATCAGCGCCTTGAGCCCGTAGGCGAAGTTGCGGGGCAGCGCCGCCAACAGGCCGGCGAACTGCTGCATCGGCGCGGCGAACCCACCGGCGAGGCGGGCCAGCAGCTCTTCGCGCGGGGCCACCTCGGCCAGGGCCTTCACGTCGGCGACGCTCAGCAGCTTGTCGCCGAGCAGGCCGCCCTTGACCACGAGGTACTCGTTGGTGCGGGCGAAGTCGCGCAACGCCTTGGCCACCATCACCGGGTCGCCGGGCGTGCCGTCGTCCTTGCGGGGGATGAACGCGATGGCGGTGGGGCCGAGCAGGAGCTCGTCGAGCTCGAGGTCGAGCTCGCGGGCGGCGAAGCGGACCAGCGAGTTCTTGTAGATCTTGTACTCGCCGCCGGCCGCGGTGAGGGCCCGGCGCAGCACGCTCATGGCGGCGACGTCGATCCCCCGGTAATCGGTGAGCACCACGGCATCGGCATCGCTGAGCTTCTGGCGGACTTCGGCGACCACGGCGACCTTCTCGGGTCTCGGGTTCTCCATGGGCACCTCCTCTCTCTCTTGACGGGACTGCACGGTGTGCGGAATGCACGGTGCGAAAAACGCAGTGGGGCGCTCGCGCGTGCGAACGCCCCGAAAGAGAGGTGTCCGCCTCGTCGGGCGGGCCCGAGGGCCCCTTCGGCCACCCGAGGGCGGCACCGGATTTCTACGGCGAGCAATGCGATGAAGTTGTAGGGGACGAGGCTATCGGCCGCGACCCCGATGGCGGCAACTCGCCACCCGGAGGGGACCGCGTGGGCCGCGCCGAGGGGCGCTCAGCCGGCGGCCGCGGCCGCAGCGGCGGCCTCGTCGTCGGCCGCCTTGAAGCGGGTGTGGTCGACCTTGACCCCGGGACCCATGGTGGAGGCCACGGTGACCCGGCGCACGTAGCGCCCCTTGGCCGCCGCCGGGCGCACCCGCTCGAGCTCCTCGATGACGGCCTTGAAGTTGGTGAGCAACGCGTCGGGCTCGAAGCTGGCCTTGCCGATCGGCACGTGGACGTTGCCCTGGCGGTCGGTGCGGTACTCGACCTTGCCGCCCTTGAACTCGCCCACGGCCTTGGCCACGTCGGGGGTGACGGTGCCGGTCTTGGGGTTGGGCATCAGGCCGCGGGGGCCGAGGGCCCGGCCCAGCTTGCCGACGGTGGGCATCATGTCGGGCGTGGCGATGGCCACGTCGAAGTCCATCATGCCGCCCTCGACCTCGGCGGCCAGGTCGTCGGCACCCACGAAGTCGGCGCCGGCGTCGCGGGCCGCGCTGGCGGCCTCGCCGGTGGCGAACACGGCGACGCGCACGTCCTTGCCCGTGCCCGACGGCAGGGCGACCGTGCCCCGCACCATCTGATCGGCCTTGCGTGGGTCGACACCCAGTCGGACCGCCAGCTCGATCGTCTCGTCGAACTTGGCGGTGGCCAGGCGCTTGACCAGGTCGACCGCCTCGGCGGGGGTGTGATCGTGCTCGGGGTCGAACTGCTTGGCCGCGTCGGCCTGCTTCTTGCTCTTCGCCATCGCTGGCTCCCTCGCTGTTCAGGCGCCCGGGCGAGGTGCTCCCGGCACGCAGTTGTGGTTGTGGATCGGGTGGTGCGACGGCCGGAGATCAGGCCGCGATCAGGGGGCGATCAGGCGACGGTGATGCCCATCGAGCGGGCGGTGCCCGCCACCTGCAGCTTGGCCGCCTCGAGGTCGTTGGCGTTGAGGTCGGGCATCTTCAGCTGGGCGATCTCGGTGAGCTGCGCCTCGGTGATGGTGCCGACGGTCTCACGGCCGGGGTTCTCGGCCGCCTTGTCCAGGCCCGCGGCGCTGCGCAGCAGCGTGGACGTGGGGGACGTCTTGGTGATGAACGTGAACGAACGGTCCTCGAAGATGGTGATCTCCGCGGGCACGATCGAGCCGCGCTGACCCTCGGTCTTTTCGTTGTAGGCCTTGCAGAAATCCATGATCGCGACGCCGTGGGGGCCGAGCGCGGTACCCACGGGCGGGGCCGGGGTGGCCTGCCCTGCCGGGATCTGGATCTTGACGATCGCGAGGACCTTCTTCTTTGCCATTGCGGTGTTCCTGTTCGTGTGTGGTGCGACGTGTTGCGACGCGGGCGGGCCGGGGGGCCTAGAGCTTGGCGACCTGGCTGAACTCGAGCTCGACCGGGGTCTCGCGGCCGAA
>CAZWMT010000087.1:0-8208 GCA_964635055.1 uncultured Microthrixaceae bacterium
CGGCCTCGATCTGGCGGGCGGTGATCCACCCGGGCTCGAGGGCCTGGATGCCGTAGTCGCCGTGGCTGACGGTGGTGCCGCCCTTGGCGACGCCCTTCATCCGACCACGCTGCTGCTTGCGGTGCTTGACCTTCCTGGGCATCAACATGGCGTCACTCGTCTCCCGGGCGGAAGTGCGGGGTCTCGGAGTGCTCGCGGGTGGAGCGTTCGATCTCCTCCTCCTCGGCGAGCAGGCGCTCGAGCTCGGGGTCGGCCTCCTTGACCAGCGGGGCCACCTCCTCGGGCGCGGCGACGACGTCGGCCTCGTCGGCGGGACGGCGACGGGCCGCCGACGACGACACCACCTTGCGCGCCTCACCGGGACCGGCCGCCTCGCCCACCGCCAGCGCCGCCTCCCGGGCGATCTTGTCCTCGACGACCGTCTTGTACGGCAGGATGTCGCCCTTGTAGATCCACACCTTCACGCCGATGCGGCCGTAGGTGGTGCGGGCCTCGCGGAAGCCGTAGTCGATGTCGGCCCGCAGGGTGTGCAGCGGCACCCGACCCTCTCGGTACCACTCGGTGCGGGCCATCTCGGAGCCGCCGAGGCGACCCGAGCACTGGACCCGGATGCCGAGGGCGCCGGCCTTCTGGGCGCTCTGGACGGCCCGCTTCATGGCCCGCCGGAACGCCACCCGGCCGGCGAGCTGGTCGGCCACGCCCTGGGCGATGAGGGCGGCGTCGAGCTCGGGTTGCTTGATCTCCTGGATGTTCAGCTGCACCTGGGCGTTGCCCGAGATGGCGGTGAGGCCGGCCCGCAGGCGGTCGGCCTCGGCGCCACGGCGGCCGATGACGATGCCCGGGCGAGCGGTGTGCACGTCGATGCGCAGGCGGTCACGTGAGCGCTCGACCTCGATGCGGCTGATGGCGGCGTGGGGCAGCTGCGTCATCAGGTAGTCGCGGATCTTCCAGTCCTCGATGACGTAGTCCGCGTACTCGTTGCGGTTGGCGAACCAACGCGACTTCCAGTCGGTGGTGACACCGAGGCGGAACCCGTACGGGTTGACTTTCTGGCCCATCAGTCCTGCTCCTCGGTGTCGCTCTCGGCGTCGTCGGCCGCTTCGTCGGCGGCGTCGGCCACGGCCGCGTCGCTGGTGTCGTCCTCGGCCACCGCCTCGGCCTCGTCGGCGCCGGTGGTGTCGGTGTCGGTGGTCTCGTCGACCTGCTCGGCAACCGCCTCGTCGGCGACGACCTCATCGGTGGGCGCATCGACGTCGGCCTCGGCGGCCTTCGCGTCGGCGTCCTTCGCGTCGGCGGCCTTGGCCTCGGTGACGTCCTCGCCCTTCGAGCGCGCCACCCGGCGCCGGCGCGACGCCGCAGCGTCGCGGCCCCTGCTGCGACCACCGCCGGCGGCACCCCGGGCGTCTTCGCGCCGGCGGATCTCGCGGAGCTGGTCGTCGGAGTAGCGGCTCACGATCACGGTGATGTGGCAGGTGCGCTTGCGGATGCGGGTGGCCCGGCCGCGGGCACGGGGCCGCCAGCGCTTGAGGGTGGGGCCCTCGTCGGCGTAGCAGGCCGACACGTACAGCTCGTCGGCGGGCAGCGAGTCGTTGTGCTCGGCGTTGGCCACCGCCGACGCCAGGCACTTGCCGATCACGATGGCGGGATCGCGCTCGGTGAACTGCAGGATCTCGAGGGCCCGGTCGACGGGCTCGTCACGGATGAGGTCGAGCACCTCGCGCGCCTTGTAGGCCGAGAAGCGCACGTAGCGCACCTGGGCGCGGGTGCCCGGGCGCTCGTTGGTCTTCACGCCGAACGCCATCAGCGACCCGACCGTTCCTGACCGGCGTGGAACCGGAAGGTGCGGGTGGGCGCGAACTCGCCCAGCTTGTGGCCCACCATCGACTCGGTGATGTAGACGGGCACGTGCTTGCGCCCGTCGTGCACCGCGATGGTGTGGCCCACCATCTCGGGGATCACCGTCGAACGGCGCGACCAGGTCTTGATCACGCTCTTTTCGTTCTTGGCGTTGAGGGCGTCCACCTTCTTCAACAGGTGATCGTCCACGAACGGGCCCTTCTTCAGGCTGCGTGGCATGGCCAACTACCTCCGGGAGCCGCGGGTACGTCGGCGGCGGACGATCAGCTTCTGGGATGGCTTGTTCTTGTCGCGGGTGCGACCTTCGGGCTTGCCCCACGGCGACACCGGGTGGCGACCACCCGAGCTCTTGCCCTCGCCACCACCGAGGGGGTGGTCGACGGGGTTCATGGCCACGCCGCGGGTCTGGGGGCGGACACCCTTCCAGCGGTTGCGGCCGGCCTTGCCGATCTTGACCAGCTCGGCCTCGCTGTTGCCGACCTCGCCGACCGTGGCGCGGCAGTCGATGGGCACGCGGCGCATCTCGGTGCTGGGCAGGCGCAGGGTGGCGAAATCGCCCTCCTTGGCCACCAACTGCACGCTGGTGCCGGCGCTGCGGGCCAGCTTGGCGCCGCCGCCGGGCTTCAGCTCGATGGCGTGCACCGTGGTGCCGACCGGGATGTAGCGCATCGGCAGCGCGTTGCCGGGGCGGATCTCCGCGCCGTGGCCGCTCTGCAGCATGTCGCCGACCGTGACCCGGTCGGGGGCGAGGATGTAGCGCTTCTCGCCGTCGACGTAGTGGAGCAACAGGATCCGGCAGTTGCGGTTCGGGTCGTACTCCACCGCGGCCACCTTGGCGGGGACGCCGTCCTTGGTGCGCTTGAAGTCGATCACCCGGTAGCGCTGCTTGTGGCCGCCGCCCTTGTGACGGGCGGTCTTGCGGCCGACGTTGTTGCGCCCACCGGTGTTGTGCTTGGGCGCGAGCAGCGAGCGCTCGGGGGTCGACTTGGTGATCTCCGAGAAGTCGGACGCCGTCTGGAACCGGCGACCGGCACTGGTGGGCTTGCGTTTGCGAATGGCCATCGGTCTTCTATCCCTCGAACAGATCGATCGAGTCACCCTCGGCCAGGGTGACGAGGGCGCGCTTGGTGGTGGGCCGCTGGCCGTAGGTGAACGTCTTGCGGTTCCGCTTGCGCTTGCCCTTGCGGTTGAGCGTGTTGACCTTCACCACGGTGACCCCGAAGATCGCCTGGACCGCGTCGCGGATCTCGGGCTTCGAGGCACTGGTGTGGACCTTGAACGTGTACACGTTGTCCTCGAGCAGGCCGTAGGACTTCTCGCTGACCACCGGCTCGAGGATGACGTCGCGGGGATCCTTCACGATGCCTGCTCCTCGTCGGTGTCGGCGTCGGTGTCGTCAGCGGCGGCTGCGACGGTGTCGGCATCATCGGCGGCGGCATCGTCAGCGGTGCCGGCCGCGGCCTCGCTGCTCGACGGCTGACTCGAGGGAAGCGTGGCGGTGGTGAAGATCACCCAGTCGGCGACCAGCACGTCGTAGGCGTTGAGCTCGCCCGGGCTGATGGTGTGCACCTCGCCCAGGTTCCGGAAGCTCTTCCGGGCGGCCTCGTCGCCGGGCTCGAGCACCACGAGCGAGCGACCCTCGACGCCGAGGTCGGCCAGGGCGGCGCGGGCGGCCTTGGTGGAGGGTCCGTCGAAGCCCCAGCTGTCGATGACGATCACCTTGTCGTCGGACGCCCGGTCGGACAGCGCCGAGCGCAGGGCCAACCTGACCATCTTCTTGGGGGTGCGCTGGGCGTAGCTGCGGGGCTTCGGGCCGAGGGCCACGCCGCCACCACGCCACTGCGGCGAGCGGATCGATCCCTGGCGGGCCCGGCCGGTGCCCTTCTGCTTCCAGGGCTTGGCACCACCGCCACGCACCTCGGCACGGGTCTTGGTGCTCTGGTTGCCACCCCGGCGGGCCGCGAGCTGCGCGGTGACCACCTGGTGGAGCACGGCCTGGTTGGGCTCGATGGCGAAGATCGCCTCGTCGAGGTCGACCTCGGCCGGCTTGATCTTCGCGGACTTGGTGGCGGCGGCCATCAGCTCTTCACCCCGGCTTTCACGGCGTTGCGGATGAGGACGATGCCGCCCTTGGGCCCGGGGACCGCGCCCCGCACGAGCAGCAGGTCGCGGTCGGGGTCGGCCTCGACCACGGTGAGGTTCAGGGTGGTGACCCGCTCACCGCCCATGCGACCGGCCATCCGGGTGCCCTTGAACACGCGGGCCGGCGTGGCGCAGGCGCCGATCGAGCCGGGCATGCGATGCACGCGGTGGGCGCCGTGCGAGGCGCGCTGGCCCTTGAAGCCATGGCGCTTCATCACGCCGGCGTAGCCCTTGCCCTTGCTGATCGCGGTGACGTCGATCAGGTCGCCCTGGGCGAGCACGTCGACCTTGATCTCCTGGCCGACCGAGTACTCGCTGACGTCGTCGAGGCGCAGCTCGACGAGGCGGGCCCCGGGGTCGACGCCGGCCTTGGCGAAGTGCCCGGCCTTGGGCTGGCTGAGCTTGTTGGGGTCACGGTGGCCGAAGGTCACCTGCAGCGCGCTGTACCCGTCGGTGTCGGGCGTCTTGATCTGCACGATGCGGCAGGGCGCGACCTTGACCATGGTCACGGGCACGACGCGGTTGTTCTCGTCCCAGACCTGGGTCATGCCGACTTTTTCGCCGACGATTGCGGTTGTCGCCATCTGCGTGTCTCTCTCGGTCGGACGGGCGAAGGGTGCCCGTTCACGCGAACGCTCCGCAGGAGGTCAGACCCCCGGCGGAGCGCGGTTCAGGTTGTGCCACGTGGTCCCTGCGAGCAGGCGCACGCGGACGTCAATTTCGAAGCTGGGTCACTCTAGCGGCGCCGTGGCCGTTCCCGCCAAACGGCCGGGACCGACTCCTCCCACCATGTCGAGGGTCGTCATCGAAGGGTGACGGTGGCAGGCTCGGGACATGACTGCTCTGATGCCGGCCGCGTTCCTGGGCCACGGCAGCCCGATGAACGCCCTCGAGCACAACCGCTACACCGACGCCTGGCGCCTCCTGGGCGACACGGTGCCCCGACCGCGGGCCATCCTCGCCGTGTCGGCCCACTGGTACATCAACGCCACCGCGGTGACCGCGATGGCCGAGCCCCCCACCATCCACGACTTCTACGGCTTCCCCGAGGACCTCTTCGCCATCGAGTACCCCGCCCCCGGTGATCCGGCGCTGGCCGAGCGGGTGGCGGCGGTGGCCGACCCCGTGTGGGTGGGCATCGACCGCGACAGCTGGGGCATCGACCACGGCACCTGGTCGCTGCTCGTGCACGCCTTCCCCGACGCCGACGTGCCGGTGGTGCAGCTGTCCATCGACGCCACCAAGCCCTGGGAGTACCACCTCGACCTGGGCGCCCGCCTCCACCCGCTCCGCTCCGAGGGGGTGCTGATCGTCGCCAGCGGCAACGTGGTGCACAACCTGGGGCTCATCGAGTGGGGCAAGGCCGACCACGGCACCGACTGGGCCCACCGCTTCGACGACGCCGCCCGCGAAGCCATCATCAGCGACGACCCGGCGTCCGTCCTGGGCCTCGCCGACCACGCCGTCCGGGCGCTGGCGGTCCCCACCCCGGACCACTTCCTCCCGTTGCTCTACCTCGCCGGCCTGGCCCAGGCCGCGGACGAGCCGTGCGCCACCCTCGTCGACGGCTACGCCTACGGCAGCCTCAGCATGACCTGCTACACCCTGGGCCTTACCTGAGCCTGGCCGGCGACGGTCAGCGGGTCACGGGCAGATAGGAGCCACCGACCTCGGTGACGGCGGCCCGAATACCAGGGCCATCGTCGCCCGACCAGACGCACAGCGTCCCACCGAAGTGCTCGGTGGCGGCGACGGCCTCCGCGCCGAGCGTCGACAGGCGATGAGCGCCCGCCAGCTGCGCCATCCGGAACGCGAGATCCCGCATGGGCACGACCTCGATGTCCTGCGGAAGCTCGAGCAGCACCAGTGCGAGCCGTTCCCGATCTGCTGCGGACCACGATCCGGTCAACGCGCCACCTGCGGACGCGATGGCACTGCGGCTGAGGCGGTAGAGGTACAGGTTCGTCGTTGCCGGCTCATGCGTCGAGAGCACCTTGGTGAGCCCACCGGAGAGGTCGCCGGAGAGCAGGTCGCGCAACAGGTGGTCGTCGAGGACCGCCCGCGTCACGTCGTGGCCAGGTCCGGATCGTCATCAAGCGACCGTACGAAGGCAGCATGATCTTCTCGGGACAGGAGGTCACTGAGGAGTCGCCGGCCCTCGCCCTTCGGAACGGTGAAGACGCCGAATCCCAGGTCGATGACGTCCACGGGCCCACCGTCGTCGAGCCCCCAGCGATGCCGCGCCGCCGCCGGCAACGACATCTGCCCCGACGACGACACCAGGTACTCCTGCACGCCGCTCATGCCCCCACCGTACTTGGTACCGACTCATCCGGCACCAAAGTAGGCCAAGCGAACGTGACGCTGGCCACGACGCCGGCGGGGATCGCGATCGTCCGCAGCGCGGAGTACGGGATGACCCCGATCGGCTCCACCAACTCGAACATCCGCCGTGCCATCGCAGTCACAGCCCGATCCTCCTACGAACGTCCACGATCACACGGACGGCGCAACGCCCGCGAACTGATCGCCCTGTCGGCGATACGCTCGACAGCACTTCCCCTCCAGACACGTACGACCGCCTGGAGGCACCCCTTGCCTGTCACCGAACGCACCCGCCACGAACTACACGAGATCCTGGTGGAGCTCATGGGCCCAGACCGAGCCGAAACCCTCATGGAGTCGCTCCCACCGGTTGGCTGGGGCGACGTCGCGACCAAGGAGTACCTCGACCTCCGCTTCAAGGCCCTCGAACACAAGATGGAAGCCCTGGAGCACCGCGTGCTGGGCGAGATGGACTCACGGCTTCGCAGCCAGATGGCCATGGTCATCGGCATGATGGTCAGCCAGACCGCGCTCATCCTCACGTTCCTCATCGCGCTCCGCTGATGCACCGCGAGCCGCTTCACGACGCCGACGAGCGGCGCCTGCTGCGGTGGCATCGGATCATGCTGGCCTCAGGCGTGATCCCCCTGATGATCGTAGGAATCGGCGACCTTCACGGCACTGCGGCCATCCCGTTCATCTTGGCCGGCACGACCGGCCTCGCCCTCAGCGTCAAGCAACTCTGGCCACCACCGCCTGACAACCACCGCTCGTGAGAGAACGGTCGGACGAGGCGGGCCGGATCCACCACCTGGGCTCTGCTGGCGGTTTCGAGGACATGGCCGACGAGATCGGCGACGCCCGCATCATCCACCTGACCACCGGCAATGGTGCGGATCGGAAAGCGTTCTTCGACACGGTCCGCTCGGCAGTGGCCCTCGATCCGCCCGTCGAGTCGGAGCGAAGTTGGGACGCCCTGGAGGACTCGTTCTGGCAGGCGCTCTACATGCTGGCCGAGCCTCGTCTCGTCGTCACCTGGCTCGACCAGTCGACCTACCAAGCGAACTGCCCGACAGAGCACCAGATCGCGATGTCCGTCCTCGTGGACGTCGCCGAGGGGCTCGCTGACGAACGCGCAACGGTCGGCCGCACGAAGGACGTTCAGATCTACATCGCGTAGCTTGACGGGTCGGCCAGGGCACAGCCGCACGCCATTGCCTCCGCATCGAACCTGAGGCAATAGGCGTCGGAATCCGACGGCTATTGCCTCGAGACTTGGCAGCCACCGATGTGAGCGGCGCCGCCGATCTGCACACCCGCCGAGCCGCCCCCGGCGCAAGGTCGAGCTTGACGTCGGCGCGAGGCCCGCAGGGCCTGTCGGCCGGAGGCGAAGGGGTGGCGCCGGAAACGGCTTCCGGCGCAGCGAGGAACGAGCGGAGGCCGGAGACGGACTTCCGGTGACAGGACCCCGCAGCCGCAGGCCGACATCAGCAGATGTGGCCCAACGAGAGACGGCTATGCGTTTTGGATCTTGATCTCGATGTCCACGCCGGCGGGGAGGTCAAGGCGCTGGAGCGAGTCGACCGTCTTGGGCGAGGGATCGAGGATGTCGAGCAGGCGCTTGTGGATGCGCATCTCGAAGTGCTCGCGGGAATCCTTGTCCTTGTGGGGCGAGCGGATCACCGTGTAGCGGTGCTTGTCGGTCGGCAGCGGGATCGGGCCCCGGATGTCGGCCTGCGTACGGAGCACGGTCTCGACGATCTTCTTCGTCGACTGATCGATGATCTCGTGGTCGTACGCCTTGAGGCGGATCCGGATCTTCTGTCCTGCTGCCATGTTCTCAGTCCCTACTTGATGATCTTGGTGACGGAGCCGGCGCCGACG
>CAZWMT010000088.1:0-7919 GCA_964635055.1 uncultured Microthrixaceae bacterium
CGGGTCCGACCACCGGGCTCGTGCCGGCGAGGAGGATCAGGCGCCGCCCAGCAGGTCGCGCAGCTCCGGCCGGCCGATCTGCACCACCAGCGTGGCGGCGTCGAGGTAGACCCGCTCGTTGGTGATGCGGTCGCCGGCGAACGAGAACACCGCCACGACCGGCACACGGAAGCCCTTGCCCGTGGGCGCCAAGCCCAGGAACTCGCCCAGGTTGGTGCCCACCAGGTCGAACTCGGACACGATGGTGTCGTCGTCGGCCACGTGGTGGCGCACGTTCTCCTGGTGCTGGTCGGGGAAGGCGGCCCGCTGGCCGCGGTGGTAGGCCAGCACGGCCTCGTCGCCCTCGTGCACCTGCCCGAGCGGCACGATCTCATAGCGGGGCAGCCCCGCGAAGGTGGCCAGGGTGCGCTCGAACTCGTGGTCGACCTCCGAGCGGAAGTGCTCGTCCAGGGTCGCCAGCCGGCGCTCGCGCAGTTCGTCGTCCATCCCGCACCTCCCCCTCGGCTGGCGGCGACCCTAGCCAGCGCCCGCGGCCACGGCGGCCACCGCCTTCACGGTGTGGGCCGCCTCGGGATGCCGGATCGTGGGGACGATCCCGCCGCAGACGCCTACGGTGGGACCGTGACGCTGCCGGCGATGCCCGAGGACTGGGGGCGCGGCCTCGCGGTCGTCGCCCACCCGGACGACATGGAGTACGGCGCAGCAGCGGCGGTCGCCCGGTGGACGTCGCAGGGCAAGCAGATCGCTTACGTGCTCGTCTCCGACGGCGAGGCCGGGATCCGGTCGATGCCCCCGGCACAGACCGGTCCGGTGCGTCGCGACGAGCAGCGGGCCAGTTGCGCGGTCGTCGGGGTCACCGACGTCGAGTTCCTGGGGTACCCCGACGGCGCCATCGTGGAGGGCCTCGACCTGCGGGCCGACCTGGCCGCCGCCATCCGGCGCCACCGCCCCGAGGTGGTGCTGTCCATCAACCACCGCGACTCGTGGGGCGGGCCGTCGTGGAACCACGCCGACCACCGCGCCGTGGGACGTTCGCTGCTCGACGCCGTGCGGGACGCGGACAACCCCTGGATGTTCCCCGAGCGGGGCGAGGCCTGGGACGGGGTGCGCTTCACCGCCTTCAACGCCAGCCCGCAGCCCACCCACGCGGTCGACGTCACCGCCACGTTCGGCGACGGCGTCCGCTCACTCGAGTGCCACCGCACGTACCTCGACAACCTCGGTGGCGACATGGCCGCGCCCGCGGACTTCCTGCGCGGCGCGGCCACCGAGGCGGGCGCGGCGCTCGGCGTCGAACTGGCGACCACCTTCGAGCTCATCGGCTGATCACGCCTTCCCGCTGCCCGGAGCAGACCGGACGCGGCGGCCCGCCCGGTCCGTGCCGGCCCGGCTGCCCACGGTGCACGTGCCGGGGACAGGACCAGAACCGTGGTTCTGGGTCCAGAAACCGACCGGTGAGCCGGGATTCCCGGTCCCAGAACGACGATGGGGGCCGACGGCACTCGGAATCGACGTGCAGTCGTCGGTGGGGCTCGCCGAGGCCTGGGTCCGGTGCACCACCTCGACCCCACCGACGACGGCCCCTCGCGGTGGCGCCCGCCGGGCTGACGCTGCCGCCGCCGGGCTGACGCTGCCGCCGCCGGGCGGACCACGCCGGCGAGAGCGTTCACGCTACGGCGAGAGGGCTGACGCTACGCCGAGAGCGCTGGTGCTGCCGGCGGGGCGCGCTTCGCGGCGCCGACTCGGGGCACAGCGTCGCATCACTCCGAGAAGGCGACTCCATAGATGGCCTCGACCTCGCCGTCGAAGGCGTTGACGTTGCTCACCTGCATGTCGAGGGAGCGTCCGTCGACCGCGCTGAACGTGCAGTAGGCCGACCCCGCCGTCACCCCACACGGCTCGTCGAGCGACCAGTTGCCCGGGCCCCCGCTGTCGTGGGCGAAGGTCTCGGCGACCGCGCCCGGACGGGCCAGGACCGCCGCCGTCGCCCGATCACCGGCTTCCCAGGCCGCGATGAAGGCCAGGGCGTACGCCTGGGCGTCGTGGTCGACCAGCGTCTGGTGCGGAGACGTCGGCGGCGGCCCCGTGGTGGTGGCCGTGGTGCTGACCGCCAGGGTCGAGGTCGAGGCGGAGGTGGAGGTGGGCGCGGCGCCCGTGGTGACGCTCGCATCACCCCCGTCATCACCGCCGCACGCGCCCACCAACAGGACGAGCGCCGCGACCGCGATCACCGGCCCGACCTGCCTGATCCGCCCATCCACCCGAGGGACCCTACGCCCCGTGGGCGACCCCGTGCCGCTCCACGCGCCCGTGTGAGCGGCGGACGCAGCAGCCGAAGCGGCAGGCGGCTACCCGGCCTCGTGGGTAGGTTCGCCGGCGTGAGCTCGACTCGGCAGACCCGCCACATCGGTGCCCCCCGGGCGACGGTGTACCGGGCGCTGCTCGATCCCGACGCGGTCGTGCGCTGGATGGTGCCCGACGACATGACCAGCGAGGTCCACTCGTTCGACGCCCGTGAGGGCGGCACGTTCCGCATCTCGCTCACCTACGACGAGCCCACCCGCACGGGCAAGACCGCCGCCCACACCGACACCCATCACGGCCGGTTCGTCCGCCTCGAGGCCGACCGGGAGGTGGTGCAGGTGGTGGAGTTCGAGACCGACGACCCCGAGATGCAAGGGGCCATGACCATCACCTATCGGCTCACCGACGCCCCCGACGGCGGGACGACGGTCACCGGCATCCACGAGCACGTCCCGCCCGGCATCGCCCCCGCCGACAACGAGCTGGGGTGGCAGATGGCGATGGACAAGCTCGCCGCTCTCGTCGAAGCCCGCTGACCCGGACCGCCGCCGGCGGTGGCGCGTCGACGGCGGCGCGTCAGCGGGGGCACCGTCAGTGGGACGGGGCTCGGGCCTTCTCATCTGGATCCCGCGATGCGGACGACGGCTCCCGCAGTCGAAGGATCTTGGTGCACGGATCCACTGAGCGCAGATGAGAACGCGCTGGGCATACGTGCGCCGCGAACGGGTACGTACCGACAACCGTTCCCGACCGCGAAGGTATCCATGCGCACCTGGCCCCGTTCCCTCCTCGTTCTGGTCGTCCTGCTCGTCGCCACCGTCTCCTGCGGAAGCGGTGACGGAGACGACGGGGCCGATGGCAGCCCCACGACCGCCGAGGCGACCGACCCGAGCACGACGGCATCCGGCGACGAGGAGGCCACCGCCGATCCTGGCGATGACACCGGGCTGACGGTGCCTGAGGGTGCGGCCATGGCCGCCACCGTCGAGTACGAGGTCGACGGCGAGACGCGTTCGTCGACCGTCACGGCCGGCGATCCCTTCACGTGCAACTACGGCAACGTCACCGACACCCAGTGGGTCGTCTTCTTCGACGGCGAGGACGAGGACGCCGCCACGACCGACGGCGACGAGGTGGCCCACCTGGAGCTCCACCTCGTCCTGCCCGAGGACACCACATCCACCTCCGGCGGCGGCACGGGTGAGGCCGAGCTCGAGCTCGCCGACGGCACCCGGTTCTTCACCCTCGACGCGGCCGAGCTCAGTGTCGAAGGCGACGAGGGCACCGAAGCCGACCTGACGTTCGAGGCCGAGAGCAACGACGGGGTGCCCTTCTCCGGACAGGTGCACTGCGCCACGGTCGAGTAGCGCCGCGCCGGCAGAGGATCGAGCTCGAAGCCGTGGCCGGACACCCACCGGTCGGCGGGCCTCGTGGCCCGGACCGCGGCGCCGGGGAGGGCGGGTGGTGCCCGTGGCGGTGACGATGTCGGCCGACGCCGGCGCCAACGCCGACGCCTGATGCGAGTCGTCGCCCGCGCCCGCAGGCCCGACCGTCAGCGCAGGGCGTGCTTGCGCAGCTTGCCGGTCGGCAGGCGGGGGAGTTCGTCGACGAAACGGACCTCGGTGGGGCACTTGTAGTGGGTCAGCCGGTCGCGGCACCACGCCACCAGCTCGGCGGCGAGGGCGTCGCCGGCCCGGTCCGCCGCACTCGCCTCGCCGACAGGGGCGTCGGCGCGGGCTTCGGTGAGCTGCACGAAGGCCACGACCCGCTCACCCATCTCGGCGTCGGGCACGCCGACCACGCCGACGTCGAGCACCGCGGGGTGACCGATCAGGACGTCCTCGGCCTCACGGGGATAGATGTTCACGCCGCCGGAGATGATCGTGTTGGCCACCCGATCGGTCAGGTAGAGGTAGCCGTCGACGTCGACCCGACCGATGTCGCCCATGGTGCTCCAGCCCCGGTCGTTCCACACCGCCGCGGTCTTGTCGGCGTCGCCGTGGTACTCGAAGCGGGTGGCCGACTCGAACCACACCTCGCCCTCCTCGCCGGCCGGCACCTCCGCGCCGTCGGGGCCGACGATGTGCACCGCCCCCATGAGCGAGCGGCCGACCGAGCCGGGATGCGCCAGCCACTCCTCGGGCCCGATCGCGCAGAAGCCGCTGCCCTCGCTGCCCGAGTAGAACTCGAAGACGATCGGGCCCAGCCACTCGATGGCGGCCCGCTTCACCTCGGGCGGGCAGGGCGCGGCGGCGTGCACCACCCGCTGCAGGCTCGACACGTCGTAGCGCCGGCGCACGTCCTCGGGCAGCTTCAGCAGCCGCACCAGGTGGGTGGGCACCACCTGCGTGTGCGTCACCCGGTGGCGCTCGACGAGGGCGAGCCAGTCCTCGGCGTCGAAGTGCTCCATCACGATCGCGGTGCCGCCGAGGCGCTGGGTCATCGTGGTCCACCCGGCGGGGGCGGCGTGGTAGAGCGGCGCCGGGCTCAGGTACACGGTGTCGGCGGTGAACCCGTAGAGCCCGGTGAGCAGCGTGCCGAACGGCGTCTCGGCGCCCAGCGGATCGCGCTTCAGCGCCGGCTCGATGCCCTTGGGCCGCCCGGTGGTACCCGACGAGTAGTGCATCCACGTGCCCTCCACCTCGTCGGCGATCGGCACCGCGGGTTGGCCGGCGACCGCGGCGGCGAGCCCGACGAACCCGTCCATGCTCCGGACGTCGTCGAGCCCGTCGCCGCCCTCCTCGCGGTCGACACCGTCACCGGCATCGACGCCGTCGAAGTCGATCCCACCGTTGACGTCGACCCGGTCGTGCCCGAGATGGCTGTCGACACTGTGAATGCCGTCGAGCCCGTCGAGCCCGTCGAGCCCGTCGAGCCCGTCGAGCCCGTCGTCAATGCCGTCTACATGATCGACGCCGTCGAGCGCGTCGCTGCCCTCTTCGCTGTCGACACCGTCGGGGGCCGCGCCGACGGCCACCCGGAGCGCCACGCCGGCGAGGTCGTCACCCATCGCCGCCACCACGTCGGCCAGCTCGACGTCGGCGAACAGGGCCCGGGCGCCGCAGTCGCGCACGATGTAGCCGGCCTCCGCGGCGGTCAGGTGGAAGTTGACCGGCGTGACGTAGAGCCCCGCCCGCAGCGCCCCCCACACGACGTCGTACCACTCGACCCGGTTCGTGAGCAGCACGGCCACGTGGTCGCCGGTGCGCAGGCCGGCACCCCGCAGCAGCTGCGCCACCCGGTTCGACGCATCCTCCAGCTCACCGTACGTGCGGCGGCGGCCCGACGCCCCCATGATGACGGCGGCCTTGCCCGGGTCGGTGGCGGCGTGGGCGGCGGGATGCTGCACGGCCCGAACGTACCCCGGCGCACCTCGTCGAGGAACGGTGGCGACGCCGAGGTGTTGGCCCCCACTTCGCCCGGATCGCCTCCGGCGACCGTCCAAGGTGAGCTTCCGCCCGTCACCCGGTCACGCAGCCGGGACTATGTCGATTGCTGGTGCGCTGCCCCTGATGGGCGGTCCACACCGAAAGACGCTTGATGGACTCCCGGCACGATCGATGCCGAGGTCGCGGCGACGCTGGCCGCGCGGCCGAAGATCCCGGCGCCCTGGTGAAAGGAGATGGTGCAGTGAACGAACCGTCTTTCTCGTTCAGCGCAGATGTGGTTCTTCCATGGGGGATCATCGAAGTCCACCCCACCGTCGTGGAGGTCTACGGCCCTAGTCGCCGATCGGTCGTCGTTGAGCTGACACCCGTCCTGTCGGACCTCGTCGTGGACGAGCCGACGACCCTGAGCGTGCCGATGGAAAGGCTGCGCTCGGCCGCCCCCGCAGCCTGACCTCCCGGTCGGGTCCGTCCGGCTGCGACGACACGGATCACGCAGTTCACCCCATCGGGCTCGGGACGACGCTCCGCAAGCGGCCGAGCAGGCGCTCCACAGCGAGATCACCCGCCACTGCACCGAGCGCGCGACCAGCACCGCCTGCCCTGGCGGCCCGCCGAGATGCCCGGTCACGGCACATGGCGCCGGGGACGGAACTACGGTCGCCGCCCATGGCACGCGTCGGCGTCATCGGGCTGGGGAACATCGGCGCCGCCGTCGCCGCCAACCTGGTCGCCGACGGTGACGAGGTCTGGGTGGCCGACGCCGACCCCCAGCGCACCGCGATCGAGGGGGCCCACGCCGGCACCGTCGCCGAGGTGGCGGCTGCCGGCGAGATCACCATCACGTCGCTGCCCACCACCGAGGTGGTCGCGGCGGTCGCGGCCGAGTGGGCCGCGTTCGCAGCGCCGGGGTCGGTGCTGCTCGATCTGTCCACCTCGTCGCCCGAGGGGAACCGGGAGCTGGCCGCCGCGCTGGCGTCCACCGGGCACCACTTCGTGGAGGCGCCGCTCACCGGCGGGGCCGTCGGCGCGCAGAAGCGGGCGCTGGTGTTCATGGTCGGCGGCGACGACGGGCCCGTGGGCCGCTGCCGGCCGGTGCTCGAACGGCTGGGCCGGGCCAGTTTCCACCTCGGCCCCGTCGGCGCCGGCGCCACCATGAAGCTGGTCAACAGCCTGCTCGCCTTCACCTGCACGTGGGTGTCGCTCGAGGGGCTGTCGTTGGCGGCGGCGGCCGACCTCGACCTCCGGACCGTGGTGGACGTCATCCGCACCGGCGGCGCCTCCAACTTCTTCATCGACCGGGCGGTCGAGGGCATCGACGACCGGGGCCGGCCGCCCCAGTTCGCCCTCGCCCTCGCGGCCAAGGACGCCCGCCTCATCGAGGAGATGGCCCAGGCGGCGGGGATCCCCGCACCGGTGGCCGGCGCCGTGCGTGCCGTGCTCGCCGACGCCGTCGACCAGGGCCTCGGCGACCGCGACTGGAGCGACCTCGTCCTCGCCGCCGAGGCCCGATCCGGGACCTCCCTCACGCTCGGCGGCGGCGCCTGATGGCGCGATCGAACGGCGACGGCGGTGCCGTGCTGCTGACGTCGCGCCCCGCGTCGTTCACGCCGGCGGCGCCCAGAACCTCGAGCGACGCCGGACGGCGGCGCTGGGACCGTCGCTCAGCGGTCGAGCTCGGCGCAGGGTTCGGGGCGACGTGAGGTTCGAAGCGCGAAGAAGGGGGCGTTCCGCCGGTCGAACCGCCCTGACCTCACGTTCCGTGGCCGTGGACGCTCGCAGGTCCGCTGGATCCCGCGTTCTTTGTGCAGCTGACCTGGTATGTCCGGTCAGCTGCACAAAGAAAGATCACGCCCTGTTGTCCGGCTCGCGTCTGGTCACGCTCCGTGGCGACGGGCGCCGGCTGGCGCCGGTCTGTCGGCCCAGCATTGGTACCTCCCCCTTCTTCGCGTCTTTCCTGTCGCGTCCCACGACGTCGGGACAGCGCTCGGGGCTGCTCGAACCCACCCTCGAGGGGCCGGCCGGCGCACCGGCGTGGGCGACGCCTGATGGCTCGGGTTCCGGTCGCGGTGAGAGGCGGGCGGTACTCCACCGCGCCGGGCGGCGGCGCCTGATGGCACGGACCCCCATCGCCGCGAGAAGCCGGCGGCACCCCACCGCGCCCGGCGACGACGCCCGATGGCACGGACCCCCATCACCGCGAGAAGCCGGCGGCACCTCACCGCGCCG
>CAZWMT010000089.1:0-7882 GCA_964635055.1 uncultured Microthrixaceae bacterium
TCGCGCAGGTAGGCGTGCAGCTCGCGGGTCTCGAGCTCCTCGAGGGGCTCGACCGCGGTGCGGTCCACCAGCACGTCGACGAGGGTGAGGTCCTCGTCCACGTCGTCGGTGACCTCGTGCTCGAGGGCCAGCACCACCGAGCGGAACAGCCGGTCCTGGAGCTTCGACAGCTCGGCCAGGGTGATGCCGAGGTCGTCGGCCATCTCCCGCAGCGACGGCACCCGTCCCAGCTCGGTGGCCAGTCGCTGCTCGGCCGCCTCCAGCTTGCGAGCCAGGGTCCGCACCGAGCGCGGCGCCCAGTCGGCGGCTCGGACGGCATCGAGGATCGCGCCCCGGATGCGTTGGGCGGCGAACCGGTCGAACGGCACACCCCGGGCCTCGTCGTAGCGGCGAGCCGCCTCGACCAGTCCCAGTGCGCCGGCCCGGGCCAGCTCGTCGCGGTCGACGTGGCGCGGGAAGTGCACGGCCACTTGGAACACGATGTGTCGAACGAGCGGTAGGTGCTCTTCGATCAACCGTGCCGAATCTGGTGTATCGCCCATCGTGTATCGCCCCTCCTGGTTGAACCAACGTCGGAGTAACGACCACACCCGCTGAAAGCTTTAGAAGAAATCCCCAGATTTCTCCAAGTTACATTGATGGTATTTGACTATCCCGCCATAGAGCGTAAATACCACGAGTGTCATTTGGGCCCCGGTCAGGGCGTCGAGCCCTCGAACACCGCGGCCCGCACGCCGCGGCGTGCCAACTCCGCGGCGAAGGCCACCACGTCGGTGACCCCGGCCAGCCCGGCGCTGCCGGGAGGGATCCGCCCCTCCGCGAGCCACAGCGCGGCCACCGCCGCCACCGCGCCCGCCCCCACCGCGGGCCGATCGATGGCACCGAGCACCTTGACGTCGCGGCGGTCGCCCACCCCGCCCCGCACCTCCACCCGCAACGCCCCCGGGCCGCCCTCGGGGTGGGGCGGTCGCAGCATCGGCAAACGGGCGGTGAGGCGGTCGCGGCGAGTGGCGGCCAGCCGGGCGGTGACCCGCTCGGCCTCGGGGAACGCGGGCTTGATCAGGAGGGCATCGGGCAACGCCGCCCGGTAGCAGTCCGCGCCGCCCACCGGGTCGGGGAACCAGCACAGCTCCCGTCCGGAGCCCGCGGGGCGCTCGAGCCAGGCGCCGTCGCGCCAGTCGACGCCGATGCCGCCGAGGGCCCGATGGTGCTGGCGGGCGCAGGCCGGGCCGCCCGTGCCCAGCTTGGCCACGTGCACCTCGTCGACCTGGTCGAACATCGCCGCGGCGTGGCGCACCAGCAGGCAGCTGAACCCCGGTGAGAAGGCCGCCCCGACGGTCAGCGCCACCCCCTGGTCCCGGCACCACGGGTCGAGGGCCAACAGGTCGCGCACGTCGTCCACCCCGTCGCTGGTCGACACGACCCCGACACCACGGCCGACGAACGAGCGGGCCATCGCCACGTGCTGGCCGCTGGGCGCGGCCAACACGGCGACGTCGACCGCGCACCCGTCGACGTCGGCCAGGTCGACGGCCGACACGCGGTCGGGGATGGCGTCGTGCAGGGCCGCGGCCCGGGCCGGGTCGGCGTCGGCGACGAGCACCGACTCGACCGAGTCGGTGGCCGCGAGCTGTCGGGTGGCACGGGCGCCGGTGGCGCCCACGCCCACCACGATGACCTTCATCTCGGGTGCGGCGTCACGTGAGGTCGGGGCCCGACAGCTCCCGCCAGCCCCCGCCCTTGGGGGGGGTGCCGCCCGTGCCCCGCAGTCGCAGGACGGCGGCGAACAGCCCCGCCACGCCCAGGGCCACCAGTGCTCGTCGTGCCGTCTTCATAGGGGGACGACCGTAGCGGACCGCGCCCGGATGAGGGCGGGGAAGGGTCGTGGCGCGGGCTCGCTCAGGTCGACCAGACCATCGACTTCAGCTCGCTGTAGGCGTGGAGACCAAACGATCCGCCGTCGCGGCCGATGCCGCTCATCTTGAAGCCGCCGAACGGGGCCTCGTGGTTGCGCTGCAGGGTGTTGATGCCGACGTTGCCGCTGCGCAGGGCGCCGGCCACGCGATAGGCCCGGCCGGGGTCGGCCGCCCACACGTAGTCGTAGAGCCCGAAGGCCGTCCCGTTGGCCAGGGCGATGCCCTCCTCCTCGTCGTCGAAGGCCATCGCCACCACGACCGGTCCGAACACCTCCTCCTGCACGATGCGCATGTCGGCCCGGCCGTCGGCGAGCAGCGTCGGGGCCACGTACCAGCCGGTGCCGGGAAGGGCGGTCTCACCACCCGCCACCAGCGAGGCGCCCTCGTCGACGCCGGTGGCGATGCACCGCCGCACCCGCTCGCGGTGCACCTCGGTGATCAGGGGGCCCACGACGGTGTCGCGCGCCATCGGGTCGCCGATCTTCAGGGCGCCGGCGGCCTTGGCCAGACGCTCGACGACCTCGTCGTACACCCCGCGCTGCACCAGCACGCGCGTGGGCGCGGTGCAGATCTGTCCCGAGTGGAACGCCCAGGTGGAGGCGGTCCCCGACACCGCGGCATCCAGGTCGGCGTCGTCGAAGATCAGGCTGGCACCCTTGCCGCCGAGCTCGAGGAGCAGGCGCTTCATGGTGGGGGCGCCGACCTCGGTGATGCGCACGCCCACGCCGGTGCTGCCCGTGAAGCTGATCATGTCCACGTCGGGCGACGCCACCAGCGCCTCGGACGGGCCAGGGGCCGACGAGGTGACCAGGTTCACCACCCCCGGCGGGAAGCCGGCGTCGTGCATGATCTCGACCAGCTTCGCCACCGCCAAGGGGTCTTGCGGCGCGGGCTTCACCACCACGGTGTTGCCCATGGCGAGGGCCGGGCAGATCTTGCCGGCCACGTTCGTCAGCGGGAAGTTGAACGAGGTGATGGCGGTGACCACGCCCACCGGCTCGCGCCGGGCCACCGCGCTGATCAGCCCGCCCGGCGCGAGGGCCGTGGCCGGCGACTCCCCCGGCGGGATCAACACCTCGCGTGACTCGAGGGCACCGTCGGCGTAGCGCCGGAACCGCACCACGGCCTGGGGGACCTGCATAGTCTTGGTGACCCGCAGGGTGGCACCGGTCTCCGCCTGCACGAGCGGCACCAGCTCGTCGCGCCGCTCCTCGAGCAGGTCGGCGACGCGGGACAAGAGCGCGGCCCGCTCCTCCGGCGTGGTGCGCGACCACGCCGGGAAGGCGGCCGCCGCGGCCGCCGCCGCGGCCCGGGCGTCGTCCTCCGAGGCCTCGGCCGCGAGGCCGACCACCTGCTCGGTGGACGGGTTCACCACCGGGTAGGTGCCGTCGCCGCCCTCCACCCAGGCGCCGCCGATGCAGAGCCGGGTCGGTTCGGTCAGGAGCATCTCGGGCCCTCCGTCTCGTGTCGGTGTCGGGCGCGGCGGCCGGTCATGCCGCCTCGATGGGCGTGAACCGGGCCGGCAGGTGCTGCAGGGCGATCACCAGCCCCGAGGCCCCTCGGGTGCGGCGGGCGTCGTCGGGCACGTGGATGTCCGGGAGGCGCCGGAAGAGCTCCTCGAACACCGTCTTGACCTCGAGACGGGCCAGGTTGGCGCCCAGGCAGAAGTGGGGGCCGATGCCGAAGGCCAGATGGGGGTTGGGGTCGCGGTCCAGGATGAGGTCGTCCGGCCGGTCGAAGACCGAGGCGTCGCGGTTGGCCGACTGGTAGAGCATCAGCACCTCGTCACCGGCGCGCAGCCGCGTGCCCCGACGCTCGTGGTCCTCGGTGACCGTGCGGGTGAAGCCGATCACGGGGCTCACCCAGCGGATCAGCTCGTCCACGGCCAGGTCGACGAAGGCCTCGTCGTCGAGGTTCTCGACGAGGCGCCGGCGCTCCTCGGGGAAGCGGCTCAAGGCCAGCATCCCGCCCGTGATCGCGTTGCGGGTGGTCTCGTTGCCGGCGATCAGCAGCACCGTGAGGAACAGGTTCAGCTCGTCGTCGCCCAGGGGATCTCGGCGCACGGGCTCACCGGCGAGGTCGCGGAACTCCTCGTGGCCCAACTCGCCCTCGTCGAACTTCTCGGTGAGGATCGAGATCAGGTCGTCGGCCGGCTCGCGGCGCCGCTGGGCGATGAGCTCGCTGCACATCACGCTGTACTCGACGAAGGCCTCGCCGGCGCGCTGCAGCACGGGGTCGTCGGGGTCGACGTGGCCGTCGCCGGCCATCATCTCGTCGGACCACCGGTACATCTTCAGGCGGGTCTCGGGATCGAGCCCCATGAGCTCGCAGATCACGATCAGGGGCACGTGGATGGCGAAGTCCTCCACGAAGTCGATCTCGCCCCGGTCCCCGATGTCGTCGATGATCTGGTTGCTCAGCTCCCGGATGTGGGGCATCAGGTCGCGCACCCGACGAGGGGTGAAGCCCCGGTTGATCATGCGCCGCTGGCGGGTGTGCTCGGGGTCGTCCTCGCACAGCAACGACAGGGGCGCCTTCAACTTGGGCCGCACCCCGTTGCTGGTGATGTAGCGCTCGGGGTCGCGCGAGATCTCGAAGACGTCGTCGTAGCGGGCCGCCACCCAGAGGCCGTTCACCTCGTCGCGGTACAACGTGTCCTGCTCGCGCAGGCGGCGGTAGGTGTCCCACGGGTCGTCGTAGAGCGTGGTGTCGCAGAAGTCCAGGTTCACGGTCGTCCTTCAGTCCTCGGTGGTCGGGTGGCCGGGCACGCCGACGGTCTCGGTGTCGCGTCCCGAACGCAGCAGCGCGCCGGCCAGGGCGCCGGTGGCCTCGCCGTCGGACACCGCGGTCACGCCGTTGACGAGCACCGCCACGATGCCGTCCGCGCCGGCGTAGAGGCGCTCGCTGTCGGCGGGGAGGTCGGCCACCTTGCGGATGCGGTGCGACGCCACGTGCTCGGGGTCGAAGAGCACCAGGTCGGCGTGCCACCCCTCCACCACCCGGCCCCGCTCACGCAGCCCGAAGAGGCGGGCGGGCACGTCGGTCATCGCCCGCACCGCCCGCTCGACCGGCAGCAGGCGGCGGCCCCGCAGGCAGTCGGCCAGGAAGGCGGTGGGATAGGCCGAGCCCAGCATCCGGTCCAGGTGGGCGCCCGCGTCCGAGCCGCCCACCATGGCCCGGTCGGAGTCGACCAGGTCCATGCGCAACTGCCAGCTGGCCAGGTCGTCCTCGGGCGGCAGCGGCCACAGGACCGTGCGCAGGTCGTCGGCGAGGACGATGTCGACCAGTGTGTCGAAGGGGCTGGTGCCCCGGTCGGCGGCGATGTCGCCGACGCGGCGTCCCTCGAGGGAGCGGTTCTCGTCGGCGTAGGTGTCGCCGATCTCGTAGTTGGCCCAGCCGCTCAGACGCTTCAGGACGCCGGCCTCGTCGGACTTGGCCGCCTCCTGCATGCGGCGGCGCACCTCGGGGTCACGCAGGCGCTCCATGCGCTCGGGCACCGGCAGGGTGAGGATGGTGTCCCAGTAGGGCATGAGCGTGAGCGCGCAGCGCGTGAGGAAGCTCATGTTCATGGGGACCAGCGTGGGCATGGTCAACGCCACCACCCGGGCGCCGTGCTCCTCGGCGTGGCGCGATGCCCGCAACTGTCGCTCGACCTCGTCGGCCGAGCGGGCGTCGACGGTGAGCACGTTCCAGTTGAGGGGGCGCCCGGCCGCCAGCGACATGTCCGTGAGGCGCTCGACCTCCTCGTCCGAGAAGCCCTTCAGGCAGCCGTCGGTGATGTACTCCAACGTGGTGCCCGGATGCTCCGCCACCACCTGGCACAGGGCCAGCACCTCGTCGGTGTCGGCGGCCCGTGACGGGATCGGCCGGCCGTCGCCGTCGTTGTGGGTGAACGACTGCGACGACGAGAAGCCCAGTGCGCCCGCGGCCAGGGCCTCGTCCAGCAGGGCCTGCATCGACACCAGGTCGTCAGGCTCGGCGCGCGCCTCCGACCCCCGCTCGCCCATCACGAAGCGGCGCAGGGCGCAGTGCCCCACCAGGAACGCGGCGTTCACCCCCAATGAGCCGTCCAGGCGGTCGAGGTACTCGGGGAAGCTGGTCCACCCGCCGCCCACGCCGGCCCGTAGGGCCTCGAGGGGCATGCCCTCCACCTCGGCCATCATCTCGAGCGTCCAGTCGACGTCCTCGGCGCGCAGCGGGGCCAGAGTGAACCCGCAGTTCCCCGAGATCACGGTGGTGACGCCGTGCACGTTCGACGGCGAGGCGTACGGGTCCCACAGCAGCTGGGCGTCGTAGTGGGTGTGGGGGTCGATGAAGCCCGGGCACACCATCAGGCCGTCGGCCTCGAGCACCTCGGTGGCGGCCTCGTCGGTGGTGCCGACCACCACGATGCGGCCGTCGCGGACACCCACGTCGGCGACGCGCCCGGGGGCGCCGGTGCCGTCGAGGACGGTGGCCCCTCGGATCAGGACGTCGAGCACGGTGATGTTCTCCCTTGATGGGCGACGGTCGGGATGAGACGCACCGTCAGTCGGGCAGGTCGAGGTCGAGCAGGCGGATGGCGTTGCCCCGCACGAGGGCGTGCACCGTCGAGTCGTCGAGATGGGCCATCTGCTTCTCAGCCATCTCCTGGCACCGCGGCCAGGTGCTGTCGGAGTGCGGGTAGTCCGTCTCGAACAGCAGGCGGTCGGCGCCGATCGATGCCAGCGCGTCGGGGGTGAGGCCGTGGTCGTCGTCGAAGAAGCAGCCGTACATCTGGCGGTGGAAGTAGTGGCTGGGCGGCATCGGGATGGCCTCGGCCACGCCGCCCCACGCCCGGTTGCTCTCCCAGACCTTGTCGGCCCGCTCCAGGATGTAGGGGATCCACCCGATCTGGCCCTCCGAGTAGGCCAGCACCAGGTTCGGGAAGCGCACCAGCACCCCCGACATCAAGAAGTCGACCATCGACGCCATCGCGTTGCCAAAGGTCAGCGCGGACGACACCAGCGGCGGTGCGTCGGCCGAGGTCGACGGCATCCGCGACGACGACCCGATGTGGACGTGCAGCGACACGCCACGCTCGTTGCACGCGGCGAAGAACGGGTCCCAGAACCCCGTGTGGATGGACGGCAGGCCCAGGTGCGCGGGGATCTCCGAGAAGGTGACCGCCCGCACACCCCGGTCGGCGTTGCGGTGCACCTCGGCGGCCGCGAGCTCGGCGTCCCACAGCGGGACGATGACCAGCGGCACGAGCCGGCCGCCCGAGCCGGCGCACCAGTCCTCCACCATCCAGTCGTTGTAGGCCCGGATGCAGGCCAGGCCGAGGTCCTTGTCCTGGGCCTCGGTGAAGGTCTGGCCGCAGAAGCGGGTGAAGGTGCTGGGGAAGCACAGCTGGGCCTCGATGTGGGCCGCGTCCATGTCGTCGAGGCGGGCCACCGGGTCGTAACAGCCGGGTCGCATCTCGTCGTAGGTGATCGGGCTGACGGTCACGTCCGCCCGGTCGAAGCCCACGGCGGACTCCACCCGGGTGCGGGGGATCATCAGGTCCTCGAAGCGCCACCAGTCGCAGGGCGTGCCGTCGTCACCCAACTCGAAGCTGAACCGACCGCCCACGTAGCCCATGTGGGTGCAGGCGTGGCGCTCCACCCGCGGGCCCCGGGCCCGGTGCTTGTCCGGCAGGCGGTCCTGCCACACGTTCGGGGGCTCGATGACATGGTCATCGACGGACACGATCCACGGGAACTCGGTCACCACGAGAACGTAGGAGACACGTAGAACACGTTCTAGGGACCAAAGTCCCTATTCGCGCACCAGGTCACGGCGCGACACGCCAGCGGCCTCGGTGAGCACCCCTCGACCACGGGCCAATCAGGGCATCGAGTGCGTCCGGTGCGCTCGACGGGTGCAGCGAGTGGGGCTAGCTGGATTCGAACCAGCGACCTCATCCTTATCAGGGATGCGCTCTAACCGACTGAGCTATAGCCCCG
>CAZWMT010000090.1:0-7295 GCA_964635055.1 uncultured Microthrixaceae bacterium
TGATCGTTTCGATCATGTGCACCGGGATGCGGATGGTGCGCGCCTGGTCGGCGATGGACCGGGTGATCGCCTGGCGGATCCACCAGGTGGCGTACGTCGAGAACTTGAAGCCCTTCGTGTAGTCGAACTTCTCGACCGCCCGCATGAGGCCGAGGTTGCCCTCCTGGATCAGGTCGAGCAGCAGCATGCCCCGGCCCACGTAGCGCTTGGCGATCGACACCACCAGGCGCAGGTTGGCCTGGGTGAGCGCCTGCTTGGCCACCTCGCCGTCCGACACCAGCCGCTGGAGCCGGCGGCGCTCGTCGAACGAGAGGTCACGCTCGGCCGCCGCCGCATCGGCGAGGCACTCGGCGGCCTTCGTCCCCGCCTCGATGCGCTTGGCCAGCTCGACCTCCTGCTCGCCGTTCAACAGCGAGACCCGGCCGATCTCCTTCAGGTACATCCGCACGGGGTCGGCCGTGCCGCCGCCCGGGCCATCGGTGGGGGCGGACGGCCGGGGGGCACGCGCCTTGGGGCCCTCGGCCGGCCGTAGCGAGGCGTCGAGCGTCTCGTCGAGGGCGATGCCCTCGCGGTGCAGGAGCGAGCGGACCCCCAAGATGACGTCGGTCGACACCTCCACGTCCTTCATCACGACGAGCACCTCGTCGAGGCTCAGCTCGCCCTTGGCCCGGCCGCGGGCGAGGAGGGCCTGCATGTCCGACTCGGGGATCCCCGCCCAGGGCGGCAACGGGTCGCCGGCAACCTCGAGGAGCGACGCGTCGTGGTGCTCGACCGCGGCCTCGACCGCCACGTCGACACCGGGGTCGATGACGTCGTCGTCGCCGGCACCATCGCCGTCGCCGTCGCCGTCGCCGGGCCCACCGGTAGCCGGCGCCGGGGTCAGCGCGTCGCTCACCGACCACCCACCCGGCGATGCTCGGGCAGGCGGGGGCCGTTCGACTCGGTTGCGAATCTCAGCATCGCCCCCCCGAGCGGCTGTGCCCCGTCAGTCATCGGTTCTCCTCGGCCACGGTGGCCTCCTCCACGAGCCAGGCTAACAACTGGGCGCGAGCCTCTGGGTCGGCGTCGTCCGGGTCGACCTGCTCGATGGTCATCTTCAGCCAGGCGATGCGCTGCGAGCGGGCCGGATCGTGCGCCCGCCGGTTGGCGGCGTCGAGCCGCCGCAGCGACCGGCGGGCGGCCGCCGCCGTCAACAGGCTGGCCACGTTGTCCGGGTCGGCGTCGGCCTCCTCCACCACCAGCCGCTGCAGCAGGTCGGCGGCGGCGGGATCGCACCGCTCGAGCACCTCGTGCATGGTGCCGCCGGGCGCCAGCGCCCGGAACACCGCGGCGTGCAGTTCGTCCTCGAAGAGCACCTCGTCGAGCAGGTGGGCCACCGACTCTGGGTGGTGCACCGCGAGCCGCAGGGCCTCGACCTCGGCGCTGTCGTGGTGCGGGTGGGGGCGCACAGGTACGGACGACCGCGCCTCGACACGACTTCCGACCCGGGTGAGCTGCGCCCGCAACTGGTCGGGATCGAGCCGACACCGATCCGCCACCTCCATCACGTATTGGTCGCGGACCAGGTCGCTGGGATGCTCGGCGATGACGGCCAGGGCGGCCTCGGCAGTGCGGGCCCGCCGCTCCGGCGAGCTCACCGACCCACCGGCCAACGCCCTCCGCACGCGGAAGCCGAGGAACGGCGTGGCGTTCTCGACCGCGGCGACGAGGCCGGCCGGGTCGGAGCGGGCCAGGTCGGCCGGATCGACCCCCGGGGGCAGGTCGGCCACGGCCACGTCGATCTCGTAGGCCTTCTCCCACTCGTAGAACCGCTCGGCGGCGGCCTGACCGGCGGCATCGGCGTCGAAGGCCAGCACCACGCGGTGCGCGTACCGCTTCAGGATGCGGAAGTGCTCCTCGGTGAGCGCCGTGCCACAGGTGGCCACCGCCCGCGGCATGCCCGCGTCGGCGAAGCCGATGACGTCGGTGTAGCCCTCGCACACGATGGCCTCATCGGCCTCCACGATGCCCGCCTTCATCCAGTTCAGCCCGTACAGCACCTTCGACTTGGCGTACAGCGCCGACTCGGAGGAGTTCTTGTACTTGGGGCCGTCGTGGCCCGGCAGGATCCGACCGCCGAAGGCCACCGGGTCTCCCTGCACGTCGAAGATGGGGAACAGCACCCTCCCCCGGAACGCGTCCTGTTGACGGTTGCGCCGGTTCACGAACCCGAGGCCGCTGTCCTTCAGGACGTCGTCGGGCACCTTGAGGAACCGGGCGAGCGCGTCCCAGTCGTCGGGCGCCCAACCCAGCCGGTACTGGCGCACCTTCTCACCGTCGAAGCCCCGGGTCCGCAGGTAGCCCCGTGCCTCCTTGGCGTCGGCGCCCGACAGCAGCCGGTCGTGGTACCAGTCCACCGCCCGGGCCATGGTGTCGACCAGGCGCTTGCGGCGCTTGCGGCCCTCGTTCTCGCCGGTGTCGGTGTAGCGCACGGTGATGCCGGCCTTCGCCGCCAGCCACTCCACCGCTCCGGGGAAGTCGAGGTGCTCGATCTCGCGCACGAACGTGATGGCGTCGCCCTTGGCCTGGCAGCCGAAGCAGTAGTACAGGCCCTGTTCGGCGTTCACCGAGAACGAGGGCGACTTCTCGGCGTGGAAGGGGCACAGCCCCACCCATCGGTTCCCGACCCGCTTCAACTGCAGGTGCTGGGACACCACCGCCACCATGTCGGTGGACTCGCGGACCCGGACGACGTCCTCGTCGACGATCCCCACGGGTCAGGTGCCCGTCCGGGTCAGTGGTCGGCCGCGTCGGCGAGGACGGCTCGGGCGGCCTCGAGGCGGGCGATCGGCACGCGGAACGGCGAGCAGGACACGTAGTCGAGCCCGAGCCGGTGGAACAGGGCGATCGACGCGGGATCTCCACCGTGCTCGCCGCACACACCCATCTTCAGGTGGGGCTTCACCGCCCGTGCCCGCTCGACGGCCATGGCCACCAGCCCGCCGACCCCCTCGACGTCGATGCTGTCGAAGGGATCGCCGACGATCAGCCCGTGCTCGAGGTAGGTGTCCATGAGCCGGCCCTCGACGTCGTCGCGGCTGAACCCGAAGGTCATCTGGGTGAGGTCGTTGGTGCCGAACGAGAAGAAGTCCGCCTGACGGGCGATCTGGTCGGCGCAGACCGCGGCGCGGGGCGTCTCGATCATGGTGCCGATGCGCACGTCGCCGGGCTCGACGCCCTCGCCGGCCGGCCCCGCCAGCTCCTCCTCCACCCAGCTGCGGGCCAGGGCCAGCTCGGCCTCCGACACCACCAGCGGGATCATGATCTCGACGATCGGGTGCCCGCCCGCCGCGCGTCGCCGGGCCGCGGCCTCGAGCAGGGCCCGCACCTGCATGCGGTACAGGCCGTCCTTCAGCACGCCGAGACGCACGCCGCGGGTGCCGAGCATGGGGTTGGCCTCCTGCCAGCTGCGGGCGGCGGCCAGCAGCGCCGTCTCACGCTCGTCGAGGCCGATCCTCGCCTCACGCACCGCCAACTCCTCGACGTCGGGCAGGAACTCGTGCAGCGGCGGGTCCAGCAGCCGGACGGTCACCGGCAGCCCGTCCATGGCCTCGAGGATCGTCTCGAAGTCCTCGCGCTGCACGCGTCCCAGCTCGCCGAGCGCCGCGGCCTCGTCCTCGGGGGTGTCGGCCAGGATCATGCGGCGCACCACCGGCAGGCGATCACCGAGGAACATGTGCTCGGTCCGGCACAGGCCGATGCCCTCCGCCCCGTGCTGCCTCGCCCGCGTGGCGTCCTCGCCGGTGTCGGCGTTTGCCCGCACCCCGAGGGCCGTGCCCCGGACCTCGTCCGCCCAGCCGAGGATGGTGTCGAACTCCGGTGGCGTCTCGCCTGCGGTCAGGTGCATGGCGCCCAGCACCACCTCGCCGGTGGTGCCGTCGATCGAGATCACCTCGCCCTGGTGCACCGTGACGTCCCCCACGGTGAAGTGGTCGACGCCCACGTGGATGGCCTCGGCGCCGCACACCGCCGGCTTGCCCCAGCCCCGCGCCACCACCGCGGCGTGGCTGACCAGGCCGCCGCGCGAGGTGAGGATGCCCTGCGACACCTCCATGCCGTGCACGTCCTCGGGCGACGTCTCCTGGCGCACCAGGATGATCTCCTCGCCCGCATGGGCGGCGGTCACCGCGTCGTTGGCGTCGAAGTACACCTTGCCCACCGCCGCGCCGGGCGACGCCGCGAGGCCGACGGTGAGCACCTGGTGCTCCACGTGGTCGAACTGGGGGTGCAGCACCTGGTCGAGGTGGTCGGCCGACACCCGCTCGATCGCCTCGGCGTGGGTGAGGCTGATCGACGGGTCGTCCACCATCGCCACCGCCAGGCGCAGCGCGGCGGTGCCGGTGCGCTTGCCGACCCGGGTCTGGAGCATCCACAGCTTGCCCTGCTCGACCGTGAACTCGGTGTCGCACATGTCGCGGTAGTGCTGCTCGAGGGTGGCGAAGATCCCCTGCAGCTGGCGGTACAGCTCGGGCCAGCGCTCGCCCATCTCGTGCAGGGGCTGGGTGGCCCGTATGCCGGCCACGACGTCCTCGCCCTGGGCGTTGACCAGGAAGTCCCCGAAGCTGCCCGCCGCTCCGGTCGCCGGGTCGCGGGTGAACCCCACGCCGGTGCCCGACTCGTCGTCGCGGTTGCCGAACACCATCGCCTGCACGTTGACCGCGGTGCCCAGGTTGTTGGGCAGGTGCTCGCGCCGACGGTAGGTGACCGCCCTCGGTGACTGCCACGACCGGAACACCGCGTCGATGGCCCCGTGCAACTGCACGACAGGGTCCTGCGGGAACGGCTCGCCCGTGTGCGCGTGCACCAGCGCCTGGTAGCGGTCGATCACCAGCGCCAGCAGGTCGGCGGGCACCTCGTGGTCCGCGGAGACGCCGGCGAGGTCGCGGGCGCCGTCGAAGCGGCGGTCGAACTCCTCGCCCGGCACCCCCAGCACCACCTTGCCGTACATCTGGATGAAGCGGCGGTACGAGTCGAGCGCGAAGCGACGGTCGTCGGTGGCCGTGGCGAGGGCCTCGACCGACTCGTCGTTGAGGCCCAGGTTCAAGATGGTGTCCATCATCCCGGGCATCGAGTACTTCGCTCCCGACCGGACGCTCACCAGAAGGGGATCGTCGCCGGCACCCAGGCGCCGACCCATCGCGGCCTCGAGCCGCGCCACGTGGTCGGCCACCTCGGCGCCCAGGGTGTCGGGCCACCCGCCGGCCAGGGCGGCCCGGCAGGCCTCGGTGGAGATCGTGAAGCCGGGCGGCACGGGGAGGCCCAGCACCGACGTCATCTCCGCCAGGTTGGCGCCCTTGCCCCCCAGGAGGTCCTTGAGCAGCATCGGTGCCTCGACGTGGGGGTGGTCGAAGCCGTACACGTAGCCGTTGTCGGACATCTAACCCACCTTGGTGGCTCTGAGGGTGTACATGAGCGGTAGCACCGGGCGATCGTCGGGCATCCAGTAGGTGCCGTCGTCGTGGCGCTCCAGGAAGGGCCACCGCTCGAACACCGTGAAGGGCTGCTCGTGCAACAGGTCGAGGTGCAGGCCCTGGGCCAGCACCGCCGACACCACCTCGCTGATCGGGTGCTGCCACTCGAACGACCGGTTGTGCACGGTCTCGGCGTCGGCGTCGGCGTAGGTGCCGGCGTCCTCCCAGCTGAGCGGCGCGGCGTCGGCGAAGTAGTCGTAGCCCACCTCGAGGCTGTCGTCGGCCAGCGCGTCGGCGAAGGGGTGCGATTCGCGCAGGTACAACCGGCCACCGGGGCGCAGCAGCGCGGCCACGATCTCGGCCCACTGCCACACGTCGGGCAGCCAGTTGAGCGCGCCGAGGTTCACGTAGACCACGTCGAACCGGTGATCCAGCACGTCGAGCGCGTCGTACACGTTGGCGGCCACGAAGCGGGCATCGAGGCCGCAGTCGGCCGCGATCGAGCGGGCGGCCTCGACGGCCGGCGCCGAGAAGTCGAGACCGGTCACCCTGGCCCCCTGCCGCGCCCACGACAGGGTGTCGAGGCCGAAGTGGCACTGCAGGTGCACCAGTTCGAGCCCGCGCACCGGGCCGACCTCGTCGACCTCGAAGTCCAGCAGCGTGGAGCGGCCGGCACGGAACTCCTCGACGCCGTAGAACTCGGAGTCGAGGTGGATGGGCACCCGCTCGTCCCAGAGCTCACGGTTGGCGCTGAACCACTCGCCCGAAGCGTCGCCCGTGGACATGTCAGCCCAGCCGCTCGTGCAGGTGGGCCACGAGGTCGCCGACCGCGACCCGGTCCTGTTCCATCGAGTCGCGCTCGCGCACCGTGACCGCGCCGTCCTCGAGCGAGTCGAAGTCGACCGTCACGCAGTAGGGCGTGCCCAACTCGTCCTGGCGCCGGTAGCGGCGGCCGATCGCCTGCGTCTCGTCGTAGTCGCACATGAACTCGCCCTGGACCAGGCCCAGCACCTCACGCGCCATCGGCGTGAGGGTGTCCTTCTTCGAGAGGGGCAGGACGGCCACCTTGTAGGGCGCCAGGCGGTGGTGCAGCCGCAGCACCGTGCGGGTCTCGCCCCGCACCTCCTCCTCGTCGTAGGCGTCGAGGAGGAACGCCATCATCGTGCGGGTGGCGCCGGCGGCCGGCTCGATCACGTGGGGCACGTAGCGCGACCCGGTGGCGGGGTCGAAGTAGTCGAGCCGCTCGCCCGACGCCGCCGCGTGCTGGCGAAGGTCGTAGTCGCCGCGGTTGGCCACGCCTTCCAGCTCACCCCAGCCCCAGGGGAACAGGTACTCGACGTCGGAGGTGCCCGCCGAGTAGTGGCTGAGCTCGTCGGTGGCGTGGGCGCGCATGCGCAGGTGCGACGGGTCGATGCCCAGGTCGACGTACCACTGGAGGCGCTCCGCACACCAGTACTCGAACCACTTGCCCGCCTCCTCCGGCGGGACGAAGTACTCCATCTCCATCTGCTCGAACTCCCGGGTGCGGAAGATGAAGTTGCCGGGGGTGATCTCGTTGCGGAACGACTTTCCGATCTGGGCGATGCCGAAGGGCGGCTTCTTACGGCTCGACTGCAACACGTTCGAGAAGTTCACGAACATGCCCTGCGCGGTCTCTGGCCGCAGGTACACCTCGTGACCCTTGCCCTCCACCGGTCCGGCGTGGGTCTTGAACATGAGGTTGAACTGACGGGCTTCGGTGAAGGTGCCCCGCTTTCCACAGCTGGGGCACAGGTCGGGATCCTCCAGCTTGTCGAGGCGGTGTCGCTCCTTGCACTCGCGACAGTCGACGAGCGGGTCCGTGAA
>CAZWMT010000091.1:0-7114 GCA_964635055.1 uncultured Microthrixaceae bacterium
TGGCTCCTTCGTCGCCGGGCCGCTCGGGCCCCGCCCTCGTCCCTCGGGCTCACGTGCGGCGGCGCTCGGGCTCGAGGGTGGGGAAGAAGCCGTTGACGGTCCCCGCGGACAGGAGCTCGAGGGCCCGGTTCCGGTCGAAGCGGTTGTTGTGGTGGCTCTCCAGCGCCGCGATCAGGGCGATGCCCATCACCGCACGCGCCGAGATGTCGGGGGACTCGAACTCGAAGCCGTAGCGGTCCTCGACGGCCTTCCACGCCTCGCCCAAGCGGTCCATCGCCGCCGCGAAGCTCTCGCGGTAGAAGCGCTGTGCGGTCGTGGGGTCGCCGAACAGGACGAGCCCGAGCAGCGGGAGCAGCTCCTCGAGGGTGGAGATCAGCTGGCGGTAGAGCCCCTGCATCGCCTCCAACTGGCGCTCGGGGGTGAGGGGCTCATCACGGTCGACCACCTCGGTGGCGGCCACGAGCGAGTCGACCGCCTCGCGCAGCGGCTCGACGACGGCCTCGAAGAACAGTTGGTCCTTGCTCTCGAAGTGGCGGTAGATGACACCCTCGCTGATGCCGCCGCGGTCGGCGATGGCGCGGATGGTGGTGCCGTTCACGTCGCCGGTCTCGGTGAAGGCCCGCCGCGCGGCGTCGAGGATCGAGCGCTTCCGTGCCTCCGCCGTCAGCCGGCGCCGGACCGGTGGTGTGTCGCCGCTCGGCTCGGCCGATGCGCGAGTCGCTTGCTGTGCCATGAGTCCTCCTGGGGCCGCGCCGCCGAACCGACAGGGCCGCGCCGAGAACACTACGGGACGCCACAACGGGCGAAGCGGTTCCTCCTCGGCTCGCCGGGCGAGGGGTGCCGGCGGCCTAGAGTGAGCGAGTCCTCGCTCACCTCGTTGGGAGTTGGTACCTCGTGAAGGTCGCGGTCGCGTACGAAGCCGGGCAGCCGCTCGTCGTCGAGGACCTCCCGATCCCGGCGGTCGGGCCGCGCGACGTCCTGGTGCGCATAGCGGCGAGCGGCATCTGCCACACGGACCTCCACGTCATCGACGGGCGCACGGCCCTGCCCCTGCCCATCGTGCCGGGCCACGAGGCCTGCGGGGTGGTGGAGGAGGTGGGCGCCGAGGTGCGCCGCGTGCGGGTGGGCGATCGTGTCCTGTCGTCGGTGACGCCGGCGTGCGGCACCTGCTGGTGGTGCGTCAACGCGCTGTCCAACCACTGCGAGCTCAACCCCACCGTCAAGGCCGCGCCGCGCTTCGAGGTGGCCGGCGGCCGGTGGGCCGCGGCGGTCTGCGGCTGCGGCACGTTCGCCGAGGCGATGGTGGTGGACGAGGCGTCGGTGGTGGCGGTGCAGACCGATCTGGCCGACGAGCAGCTGGCCCTGCTCGGCTGTGGTGTCACGACCGGGCTCGGCGCCGCCCTCAACACCGCCGGGGTGACGCCGGGGTCGAGTGTGGCGGTCATCGGGTGCGGTGGCGTGGGCCAGTCGGTGATCCAGGGGGCGCGGATCTCCGGCGCCTCGGTCATCGTCGCCATCGACCCCGTGGCGGGTCGCCGCGAGGCCAGCCTGGCGGTGGGCGCCACCCACACCGTCGACCCCACCGCCGGGAGCCCGGTCGACGAGGTCCGGGCCCTCACCGACGGCCGTGGCGCCGACTACTCCTTCGAGGTGGTCGGTCGACCCGAGCTGATGGTCCAGGCCTTCGACCTGGCCCGCAAGGAGGGCACGGTGACGTTCGTGGGCATGCCCGCAGTGGGCGACACCCTGACCCTCTCGGCCATCCCCGCCGTGTTCACGGGCAAGCGCTTCGCCGGGTCGGTGGTCGGCGGCGCGCAGATCCTGCGGGACTTCCCCCGGTTCATCCGCCTCGCCGAGAGCGGCCGCCTCGACCTCGGCTCGATGGTGTCCAAGCGCATCGCGCTCGACGACATCAACGAGGGGATCGACCTGCTCACCAAGGCCGAGGGCGTCCGCACCGTCGTCACCGCGTCGTCGCACACCTGATGGGCCCGGTCGTGCCCGACGCGCTGCGCCGGTTCGATCTCGAGGGTCGGGTGGCGGTCGTCACCGGGGCGTCGTCGGGCCTCGGGGCGGGACTGGCGCGAGCGCTCGCCTCGGTGGGTGCCCGGGTGGCGGTGGTGGGGAGGCGCCACGACCGGCTGACCGAGCTGGCCGGCGACATCGGGGGTGCGGCGGTCGATTGCGACCTGCTCGACGAGGAGCAGGTGCGTCGCGTCGTGCCTCGGGTGGTGGCCGAGCTGGGTGGTCCCGAGATCCTCGTGAACGCGGCGGGCAACATCTTCAGCCGCGAGGCGGCCGAGCGCGAGCCGCTCGACGACATCCGCCGCACGCTCGACCTCAACCTGGTGGCGCCGTTCCTGCTGTCCCAGGCCGTGCTCCCGCACATGATCGAGGCGGGTCGCGGGTCGATCGTGCACGTGTCCTCCATCGGTGGCCGGGTGGGCGTGCCCGGCATCCCCCAGGCGTCCTACGCCGCCGCCAAGATGGGCCTGTCGGGTCTCACCGTCGAGCTGGCGGTGCAGTGGGCCCGGCACTCGGTGCGGGTGAACACGGTCGCCCCCGGCTTCTTCCGCAGCGAGATCACCGACAGTCTGTACGGCGACGGGAAGGGCCGCGCCTGGCTCGAACGGAACACCCCGCTGCCCGGCGACGGCACCGTGGACGACTTCGTGGGCGCGGTGCTGTGGCTGGTGAGCGACGCCGGCCGCTACGTGACCGGCCAGACGATCGTCGTCGACGGTGGGTGGACCGCCCGATGAGCCCGGCTCGCGGTGGGGGATACTGACCGGGCATGGACTTCGAGATGGGGGCAGAGGTGGCCGCGCTGCGGAGCGAGCTGCGCATGCTGGTCGACGAGCACGTGCCCCCGGACTTCCTCGGGGCGTTCACCGACGACCCTGCCGACCTCGAGGTGGCCCAGGCCTTCTGCCACCTGCTCGCCGACCGCGGCCTGCTGTGCATGGCGTGGCCCGAGGAGTACGGCGGGCGGGGCTCGTCGCCCTGGGAGCAGACGGCGGTCCGCGAGGAGATGTGGGCCCGTCACGAGCCCCGTGGCGCGCAGTACATGGGGGTCAACTGGGTCGGCCCCACGATCATGCGCCACGGCACCCCGGCCCAGCAGCACCAGCACCTGCCGCCCATCGCCCGGGGTGAGGTGATCTGGTGCCAGGGGTTCAGCGAGCCCAACGCCGGCTCCGACCTGGCGTCGCTGCAGACGGCGGCCCGGCGCGACGGCGACGGCTGGCGGGTGTCTGGCCAGAAGATCTGGACGTCGTACGCCACCATGGCCCAGTGGTGCTTCCTCCTCGCCCGCACCGCCACGGGCGAGAGGAAGCAGCAGGGTCTGACGATCTTCCTCGTCCCGATGTCCGACCCGGCCATCGAGGTCCGGCCGATCGCCACCATGCTCGGCCCGCACCACCTCAACGAGGTGTTCTTCGACGAGCTCTGGGTGACCGAGGACGACGTGCTCGGCAAAGTCGACGAAGGGTGGAAGGTGGTCCAGGAGGTGCTGGCGTTCGAGCGGGTGGGCATCGCCCGCTACGCCCGCTGCGAACGCCTCCTGCAGGCGGCGCCGGCCGTGCTCGGCGACCGGTGGGACGGGCTGCCCGCCGAGCTGCGGGGTCGGTGGACGAGGATGCTCACCCACTGCCGGCGGGCACGGCTGCTGGCCTACCGGGTGATCGCGCTGCAGTCGGGGGGACGGGTCACCCCGGCCGACACGGCCGCCTACCGGATCGCGGTCACCCGGCTCGACCAGGAGAGTGCCGAGGTGTTGATGGAGATCGTGGCCGAGGGCCCGGCATCGGGCGACCACGCCGACCGCTTCCGACGGGCGGTGGAGGACCACTGGCGCTACGCGCAGGCCTCGACGGTGTCGTCGGGCAGCATCGAGATGCAGCGGATCCTGCTCGCCCGGTCCCTCCTGGCGGTGTCCTCGTGACGGGGCGCCGGCAGGGTCACGCTCGGACGGGTCACGCTCGGACGGGACACGCTCGGACGGGACGCGCGCGGACAGGGCGCGGCGTGATCGGGGGCGGGCTGAGCGGGCGCGGTCCGAGCGGGCAGGGCCCGACGGGGGATGGCGTGAGGCGGGTGCGGTGAAGGTCGACCTGAGCGACGAGGCCCTCGAGTACGGGCACACGGCGCGGCGGGCCCTCGAGTCCGCCGGCGGTGACCTGCTCGTCCAGCGGGCCGAGCAGCAGGCCGACCGGCGGGCCGAGCTCGTGGCCCCCGTCCTCGGTGAGCTCGGTGCCTGGGACCTCGATCCCCGGGCCGACGCCGACGAGCTCGAGGCCGCCGCGGCCCTCTGCCGGAGCGCCGGCTACTGGGCCGTCGCCTACCCCGTCGCCGAGCGCCTCGCCCGTCCCGCGGGCCTCGCCGCCGACGGGCTGGTGGTGGTCGCCGGCGTGCACCCCGCCGGCGCGGTGGCGGGGATCGACCTGCGATGGGTGGCGGTCACCCTGGATGGCCGCCGCAGCACGGCCACCCCGCAGCCTCCCCGCGCCTCGGCCCGGACCAGTGCGTTCGTCGTCGGGCTCGACCTGGAGCCGCTCGACGACGACGGCCTCGACGACGTGGCCCTGGGTGTGGTGCTGCCGTGCTGGACGCTACTGGGCATGCTCGACCGGGCCATCGAGCTCACCCGCCGCCACGTGCTCGAGCGTGAGCAGTTCGGCCAACCGCTGGCGGGCTTCCAGAGCGTGCAGTTCCAGCTCACCGAGGCGGAGGTGGAGCGGGTGGGGGTCGAGATGCTCGCCCGCTACGCCCTGTGGAGCGTCCAGGACGGGCGGGCCGACGCCCTCGACGACGCCCTCGCCCTTCGCATGGCGGCCATCGAGGCCGCCGAGACCGTGTTCCGGGTCGCCCACCAGCTGCACGGGGCCACCGGCTTCTGCGACGAGACGACCTTGTCGTGGATCTCGCGGTACAGCCAGCCGTTGCGACGCCTGCCGCTCGGGCTGTCCGCCACGCGCGACCTCCTGACCCGCCGGCTGGGCCGCCGGGGTCTCACGGGTCTGTTCACCGATGCCCGCGACGCCACCCCCAGCGAGGTGCCAACGTGACCTACGACCTGCCCGCCGAGCTGATCGTCGAGGCCGACGGGCCCGTTCGCACGCTGATCGTCAACCGGCCCGACGAGCTCAACGCCGTCAACCGGGAGCTGCACTGGGCCCTGGCCAACGTCTGGCGGCAGCTCGCCGCCGACCGCGAGGCCAAGGTGGTGATCCTCACCGGCGCCGGGCGGGCCTTCAGCGCCGGCGGTGACCTCGGTTGGATCACCTCGTTCCTCGACGACCCCGTCGCACGGGACGAGAGCCTGCGGGAGGGGGCGCAGATCATCGAGGAGATGCTGCGGTTCCCGTTGCCCGTGATCGCAGCGGTCAACGGGCCGGCGGTGGGGCTCGGCTGCAGCATCGCGGTGCTGTGCGACATCGTGCTGATGGCCGACACGGCCCACCTGGCCGACCCCCACGTGGCCGTGGGGCTGGTGGCCGGGGACGGCGGCGCCGCGTTCTGGCCGCTGCTCACCCCGATCCTGCGCTCGCGTGAGTACCTCTACACGGGCGACCGGATCCCGGCGGCCACCGCGGTCGAGCTGGGCCTGGCCACCCGCACCACCGCGCCGGAGGACCTGCCGGCCGAGGCGCGGCGACTGGCCGACCGGCTCGCCTCCCAGCCCCTCGGCGCGCTGCAGGGCACCAAGCGGGTGCTCAACATGCACCTGGCCCAGGCCCTCAGCGGGGCCATGCAGGCCGGCTTCGCCGCGGAGGCGGTCACCATGCAGTCACCGGAGCACCGGGAGCGCCTGCTCGCCCTCCAGCGGCGGCAGGCGACGTGATGCCGCCCGGCGCCGCCACGCAGGGTGGCCTGGCGACGCCTGTTCCGGCCGGTGGAGCGAGGTCGGAGGAACTACCTCCCGTAGCGCGGGGGTATTTCCTCCAACGCACCTCCGGCGCCCCGATTCAGCCACGGTTCGTGGCATCGAGGTGGGCGGGTGACCACCGAGCCGGATGACTGACGCCGACCTCGAGGAGTTCCGGGACGAGGTGCGCCGGTGGTGCGCGGCCACCGTTCCGGCCGACTGGCGCGAGACGCAGACGGGCGTGCCCGACGAGGCGTTCGTCGCGTTCCAGAAGGACTGGTTCCAGGAGCTGCGTGCGGCCGGGTACGCGGTGCCGCACTGGCCGGCCGAATGGGGCGGGGGCCTGTCGGCGGCGGAGCAGATCGTGCTCTACCAGGAGCTCGCCGCCCACGACGCCCCCCGACTGGTGCTGGCCTTCGTGGCGATCCACCACGCCGCCTCCACCCTGCTGGCGGCGGGGAGCGAGGCGCAGCGGGCGCGGCACCTGCCTGCCATCCTCGAGGGCGAGATCTGGGTACAGGGCTTCTCGGAGCCCGAAGCAGGGTCCGATCTGGCCGGCCTGAGGACGACGGCCCGGAACGAGGGCGACGGCTACGTGGTCAACGGCCAGAAGCTGTGGGCCAGCGGGGCGATGCACGCCGACTGGTGCCTGCTGCTGGCCCGCACCGACGTCGAGGCGCCGAAGCGCCGCGGCATCTCGTACTTCCTGATGGACATGCGCTCGCCGGGCATCGACGTCCGCCCCATCCGCAACGCCGTCGGCGACTCGCACTTCTGCGAGATCTTCCTGGACGACGTCGTCATCCCGGCGTCGAACCTGGTCGGCCCCGTGAACCAGGGCTGGCGGGTGGCCCAGGAGACCCTCGGCGCCGAGCGGGGGATGACCATGCTCGAGCTGTCCGAGCGGCTCCGCCATGGCGGGTTCCGGTGGTTGGTCGAGGCCTGCCGGCGGCCCCGGCCGGACGGCTCGCGACCCATCGACGACGTGCTCGTGCAGGACCGCCTGGCCACGCTCGAGACCGAGATCGCCGGGCTGCGTGGCCTCTGCCGGGGCGTGGTCGAGCGCCACGAGACGGGCACCGTCGGGCCGGCCGAGGCCTCGATCGTCAAGCTCTTCTACAGCGAGGTGCTCCAGCGGCTGATGGACTTCGGTGCCGAGGTCGTCGGGTTGCCCGCGCACACGGTGCTGCAGAAGCCCGTGTCGAGCGGGTGGGAGTCGGGCGCCTGGGTGCTCGACTTCATCGG
>CAZWMT010000092.1:0-6815 GCA_964635055.1 uncultured Microthrixaceae bacterium
GAGTCGGTGGTGTTCACCGACTGCCCGCCCGGGCCCGAGGAGCGGTAGACGTCGATCTGCAGGTCGTTGGGATCGATGTGCACGTCGACCTCCTCGGCCTCGGGCAGCACCGACACCGTGGCCGACGACGTGTGGATGCGGCCCTGGCTCTCGGTGACCGGCACCCGTTGCACCCGGTGGGGGCCGCCCTCGTGCTTCATGCGGCTCCACACGCCCTCGCCCTTGAGCAGCAGGGTGACGTCGCTGAACCCACCCATGTCCGACGGCTGGCTGGCCAGCACCTCGCACTTCCACCCCATGCGACCGGCGTAGGCCTGGTACATCTCGGCCAGGTCGCGGGCGAACAGGTTGGCCTCCTCGCCGCCCTCGGCGCCGCGGATCTCGACGATCACGCTCTTGTCGTCGTTGGGGTCGCGGGGCAACAGCAGCTCGCGCAGCTCGTCCTCGAGGCGGGCGATCGAGGCCTCGGCGTCGTCGGCCTCGGCCCGCATCACCTCGCGGTCGTCGCCCGAGGCGTCGGACAGCATCTCGCGGGCGGTCTGCAGGTCCTCGGTGGCCTGACGGAGGGCGCGGGCCCGCGAGACGATCTCCTCGAGCTCCTTGTACCGGCGGGCCACCTCGCCGTAGCGGCGCTGGTCGGCGATCACCTGGGGGTCGGCCAGGCGCGCCTCGACATCGTCGAACTCCCGCTCCAGGTCGCCCAGCCGCTCCAGCATCGCCTCAGGCTACGGCGGCGAGGAACGGGACCAGCGGCTCCGACGCACCACCGTCCCTCGCCGATCTCGAGCCAACCGCGGTCGTGGGCCCAGGACCGGCCGCCCTCCCCGTGGCCCTGCATGCGCGCTAGCGGGGGCGACTCGGCACCAGGCTCCGCCGCCAGTCGTCGTCCACGGCGACGATCTCGGCCGGATCGGCCAGCGACGCGGCCAGGCTGCGGGTGACAGGGTGGGCGTCACGCTCGGGCACCACCAGCACCAGCCGGGCACCGGGGGCGTGCCAGGCGCGGACGTCGGCGGCGGCGGGCACCAGGTCGAGGTCGATGCCCGCCGAGCAGACGACCACGATCGGGCCGCCCGCGTGATCAGCACCCAGTGCCGCGGCGGGCACGCTGTCCTTCACGTTGTCCCGCGGCAGTGCCGGGTCGATGGGTGCCAGCTCGTCGGCGCCGACGGCCTCGGGGCGCGCGATCACCTGGGCCCGCAGCCACCGCTCGGCGGCCAGGCGGTTGAGTGGATGCGGGGGGGCCTCGGGACGTCGCTGTGCCCGCACCGCGTCGACCACGGCGGCCAGGGCATCGGCCGTGGGCAGCCGGCCGTGGATCATGGCGAACGCCTCTCGGTCGTGGCGGCCGACCCCCACCTCGAGCCGGGGCGCCTCGGCGTCGCCGTCCTGGTCCACCACGACCCGGGCGATCTCCAGGCCGAGCACCTCACCGGACAGCACGCCGTGCTCGACCACCACGTCGACACCGGACGCCTCGAGCAGGGACCGCGATTCATCGGTGCCCCCTGGGGCGGGCCGGCGCTCGGGGAACGGCGCCCGCTCGGCGAGGTGCACGGCACGGCCCTGCACCCGCCACACCGTGGGTGGCCTGGCGAACCCGGCCGCCCGCCGGGCCACGATGCCCGAGGCGACAGGGTCGTCCACCAGCACGTGCAACTCGTCGATGTCGTTCCGCACGGCCCACGCCACCGCGCCGCCCAGCACCCGCTCCGGCTCGGCGTCGGCCAGCACCCACCCGGTCGAGCCCTCGATCAGGGCGCCGGCGCCGCCGAGCGCGGCCGGCCGGCGCTCGGCCTCGCCCCACTGGTCGCGCACGAGCGCGCCGAGCTTGGCCGCCACCAGCGCGGCACGCCGATCCGGGTCCAGGGTCATCGCACGGGACGGCCGGCGCCGCCCGGAGGGATGGGGCTCAGGCCTTGTTCTTGCGCTGGCCGTAGCGGCGCTCGAACCGGTCGATGCGACCGCCCGAGTCCACCAGCTTCTGCTTGCCGGTGTAGAAGGGGTGGCACTCGCTGCACAGCTCGACGTGGAGGTCGGAGGTGGTCGAGCGGGTGGTGAACGTGTTGCCACAGGAGCACTTCACGGTGGCGACGACGTAGTCGGGGTGGATGTCAGCTTTCATGGCTGCCTTCTTCGCTGAGCGGGTGGATCATGATACCGGCGGGGGGTGGGGGCGCCTCAAGCCGTCAACCGGCAGGGGCGGCCTTGGCGATCTCGTCGAGGAACGCGTCGTTGCTCTTGAACGTCTTCATGCGGTCGATCAGCAGCTCGAGGCCTGCGCCGTTGCCCCCGTCGAGGGCGTTGAGCACCCGCCGCAGCTTCCACACCTGCTGCAGCTCCTTGGGCTTGAACAACAGCTCCTCGTGGCGGGTGGACGAGCCCTCGACGTCGATGGCCGGGTAGATGCGACGGTCGGCCATCCGCCGGTCGAGGCGGAGCTCCATGTTGCCGGTGCCCTTGAACTCCTCGAAGATCACCTCGTCCATCCGCGACCCCGTCTCGACCAGCGCGGTGGCCAGGATGGTGAGCGAACCGCCCTCCTCCAGGTTGCGCGCCGCCCCGAAGAACTTCTTCGGCGGGTAGAGCGCCCCGGTGTCGATGCCGCCGGACATCACCCGGCCGGTGGCGGGGGCGGCCAGGTTGTAGGCACGGGCCAGGCGGGTGATGCCGTCGAGGATGATCACCACGTCCTTGCCGTCCTCGACCATCCGCTTGGCCCGCTCGATGGTCAGCTCGGCGACCTGGGTGTGCTCCTCGGTCGGGCGGTCGAAGGTGGAGGCGGCCACCTCGCCCGCCTTCACCCAGCGGCGCATGTCGGTGACCTCCTCGGGCCGCTCGTCGACCAGGAGGACGATCAGGTGCACCTCGGGGTTGTTGGTCTCGATGGAGCGGGCGATGGCCTTCATCACCGTGGTCTTGCCCGCCTTGGGGGGCGAGACGATCAGGCCACGGGTGCCCTTGCCGATTGGCGCGATCAGGTCGATGATGCGCGCCGTCATGTTGTAGGGGTCGTTGGGCGCTTCGAGCCGCAGCTTGTCGTCGGGGAAGAGCGCGGTGAGGTCGTCGAAGCGCGGACGCTCACGGGCCTTGTCGGGACTGACCCCGTTGACCTCGTCGATGTGCAGCAGCGCCGGGTTCTTCTCGTTGCGGTTGGCGGGTCGGCTGGCGCCCTTGACGTGGTCGCCCTTGCGCAGCGAGAACTGCCGCACCTGCTTGACCGACACGTACACGTCGTCCTTGCTGGCCAGGTAGCCGTGCAGGCGGAGGAACCCGTAGCCCTCGTCGCGCAGGTCGAGCAGACCCTCGACCGGGACCGGCTCGCCCTGGAAGGGCTCGTCGGCACCGGGACGATCACCCCGGCCGCGGCGGCGCCGACGGCGGTTGCCGGCGTCCACGTCGTCGCCGTGCTGGCCCCGCTCGCCGCCCTGGTCGTTGCCGCCCTGGCCCTGCCGGGCCTGGTTGGGGCCGCCGTGGCCCTCGTCGTCCCCGGCCCCGTTGTCGTGTGCGGGGCCGGTGTCGCGCGCCTCGGCCCGCCCCCCGCGGTTGACCTCGCGGTCCCGGGTGCGGGGCTTGTCGCCCGCACCGACCGCGTCACCGCCGCCGGAGGCGTCGTCGGAGTCGTCGGCGTGTCCCTTCCCGCCGTCGGCGGCCCCGTTGGCGGTCGCGCCGGACGCGGCCCCGCCCTTGTCCTTGGCACGGGCACGGGTGGCTGCGCCGCGCGCCTCGGGCGTGGTCGTCTCGGCGGCACCCGCGTCGTCAGCCTCGTCGTTACCGGTGGGCGGGCCCCCCGCGTCCTGGCCGCGGGCGCCACCGCCACCGCCACCGTGGGCGTCGGACGCCTCACCGGCCTCCGCGCTGCCGGGGCCGTCGTCCGCCGGCGAGGCGTCACCGGCAGGTGCACCGTCGCCGGGGGCGTCGTGGGCGGGGGCGTCGGTGACGCCGGCGAGCTCGAGGATCAGGTCGATGATCTCGCCCTTGCGGGCCCGCGACCCGGGACGGCCGCCCATCGCGAGGGCGATGGTGTGGAGCTCGTCTCGGTCCTTGCGCTCGAGCGCCGTCCGTTCGAGTTGGGTGGGCTCCACGCTCATGGTTCCTTCTTTCTGGTGCGTGCCATCGCAGGTGAGGCCAGCCTCGCCGGTCCGGGCAAAGGGGAAGATCGCCGAGCGGGGAACCGCCACCGCTACCGCCTCAGCGGATCGACCCGTGCCTGTGGGAGACATCTGGCACCGGGTGGTGGAGCGGGCCCGTCATCGACGGCGGGACCACGTTACCAGCTGTCACGACGACGGCAATCGGGCCAAATCACTCGTCAGGCACCCGGAGGCCCGCGAGACTGACCGGTTCGTGGGGACCCTTTCGCCGGAACCGGTGCTGGTGGCGCGTGGGCTGGTGAAGGCCTACAAGCGCGTCCGGGCGGTCGACGGGGTGGACCTGGTCGTCTCCGCCGGCGAACGCGTCGGGCTCCTGGGGCCCAACGGAGCCGGCAAGACCACCACCCTGCTGATGCTCCTGGGGGCGATCACCCCCGACGAGGGGAGCATCGAGATCGTGGGGCGGCGCCTGCCGCGCCAGCGCACGCAGGCCATGCAGCACGTCGGCTTCGCCGCCGGCTACCTGCCCCTCCCCGACCGGCTGCGGGTGCACGAGGTGCTGGGCATCTTCGGCCGGCTCTACGGCATCGACGACCCCACCGCGGCTGCGCAGGCCGCCCTCGACCGCTTCGGTGTGTCGCACCTGGGCGAGGCCATGTGCGTGGAGCTGTCCTCGGGCCAGCGCACGATCGTGGGCATCGCCAAGGCGATCATGCACCACCCACGCCTGCTCGTGCTCGACGAGCCCACCGCGTCGCTCGACCCCGACGTGGCGCTGCGGGTGCGCGCCGGCCTGCAGGCGCTCAGCGAGGACGAGGGCATCGCCCTGCTGGTCACCAGCCACAACATGGTGGAGGTGGCCGAGCTGTGCGAGCGGGTCGTGTTCGTGCAGGGTGGAAGGGTCGTGGCCGACGGCACCCCCGACGAGGTGGCCGGCGACGGGTCGCTGGAGGACTTCTTCCTGGCCCTCGCCCGCAACGAGGAACTCGACAGCATCGGGAGCTTCCGCGGCGCCGGCAGCCACGTGCCGTCGCTCGACGACGAGGGGACCGCCAAGCCATGACCTTGCCCGCCTCGTCGCCGCCTGCAGCCCCGACCGGGCCACCCGCCAGTCCCCGCCGCTGGACCCGCATCAAGGCGATCGCGATCCGTCACGCCTACGTGCTGCGGCGCAGCCCCCACCGGGCCTTCGACGTGTTCGTCTGGCCGGTGGTCGACGTGTTGCTGTGGGGATCGCTCGGCGTGTTCGTGTCCCAGCAGACCGACGCCGCCCAGTCCGGCGTGCCCTACCTGCTCGCCGGCATCCTGCTGTTCCACGTCCTCTACCAATCCCAGATCGCGCTCTCCACCGGGTTCCTCGAGGAGGTCTGGTCCCGGAACCTGCTCAACTTCATGACCACCCCGGTCACCGAGTGGGAGTACGCCGCCGGCGTGGCGCTGTTCGGCCTGGCCAAGGTGGTCACCGGCCTCGCCGTGGTGGTGGTGGCGGCGTTCGGCTTCTACGCGTTCTCCATCTTCGACGTGGGCTGGGCCCTGCTGCCGATCGGCGCCGTGCTGCTGATCGCCGGCTGGTCCATCTCGCTGTTCGTGATCGGCCTGGTGCTGCGCTTCGGCCAGAGCGCCGAGGTGCTGGCCTGGGGGATCCTCTTCGTGGTCATGCCCCTGTCGGGCATCTTCTACCCCGTCGACGCCCTGCCCACGGTGCTCCAGCCGATCTCGGTGGCGCTGCCCACCACCCACGCCTTCGCCGCGGTGCGCACGGTGCTCGACGGCGATCCCATCCCCTGGGACCAGATCGCCATCGCCGCGGTCGGCTGCGTGGCGGTGGCGGTCGCAGGCCTGTGGTTCGTCGCCCACATGCTGCGCACCTTCCGCAAGCGGGGCTACATCACCCGCTTCAGCTGAGGCCGCCGCGGCGAGACCCACCGGTCGCGTGTGACGCGATCTCGTCGGCCGTGCCGTGACCTTCGACCCTGACCCGATCGGGGCAGCTTCACGACGCTGAAGCGAGATCCGTCCGGCGTCGCCGGGCGGGATGGCCACGACCCGAGGTAGGTGACGAACGTCACCGCCCGAAGGGGGACCTTCGCCTCTGAGCGACGCGCTTGCCGGGGAGGACCCTCGATTCGAGAGACAACCGATGAGGGCGGTGACCAGCATGCTGCGCAAGATCATGAGGTCGATGATGGTGGCGGCTCTCATCGGAGCGTTCCTGTCGGTTGCGCCCGTGGCGTCGCCGACGGCAGCTGCAAGCGACCTTCCCCCCGTGTTCTCGCTCGGGTGGGGCACCCCAGGGAACGGTGACGGCGAGTTCGACACGCCGTACGGGTTGGCGGTCGATCCCTCGGGCGACGTCTACGTCGCCGACACCCAGAACGACCGCATCCAGAAGTTCACCGCCGACGGCACCTACCTCACCCAGTGGGGGAGCTCTGGCTCCGCTGAGGGCCAATTCCTCGAACCTCACGGCGTCGCCGTCGACCCGTCCGGCATCGTCTACGTCGCCGACACCGGGAACGACCGCATCCAGAAGTTCACCGCCGACGGCACCTACGCCGGCTATTGGGGCACCAACGGCACCGGCGACGGCCAACTCGCCCACCCCAGCGGCGTGGCGGTCGACGCGGACGGCTTCGCCTACGTCGCCGACACCGGGAACAACCGCATCCAGAAGTTCACCGCCGACGGCACCTACCTCACCCAGTGGGGCGGGTTCGGCAC
>CAZWMT010000093.1:0-6452 GCA_964635055.1 uncultured Microthrixaceae bacterium
GCCGGCGTCGACATCCCCCGCGAGAAGCGGTTGGAGATCTCGCTCACCTACATCTACGGCATCGGCCGCACCACGTCGCAACAGGCGTGCGCGGCGGTCGACATCGACCCGAACACCCGGGTGCGCGACCTCACCGACGAGGAGGTCAGCCGCATCCGCACCTGGATCGACGAGAACGTCAAGGTCGAGGGCGACCTGCGCCGCGACGTGCAGCAGGACATCAAGCGCAAGATGGAGATCGGCTGCTACCAGGGCCTCCGCCACCGCCGCGGCCTGCCCGTCCGCGGCCAGCGCACCCACACCAACGCCCGGACCCGCAAGGGCCCCAAGAAGACCGTTGCCGGTAAGAAAAAGGTGATGAAGTAGTGGCCAAGCCCAAGCCTGGGGGCCGACGCCCCCGCCGTCGCGAGCGCAAGAACGTCGCGTACGGCGTGGCCCACATCAAGAGCTCGTTCAACAACACGATCGTGTCGATCACCGACCAGGAGGGCAACGTCCTCGCGTGGGCGTCGGCCGGCAACGTGGGCTTCAAGGGCTCGCGCAAGTCCACCCCCTTCGCCGCGCAGATGGCCGCCGAGCAGTGCGCCCGTCGGGCCATGGAGCACGGCATCCGCAAGGTCGACGTGGTGGTGAAGGGCCCCGGCTCGGGCCGTGAGACCGCGATCCGCTCGCTGCAGAACACCGGCATCGAGGTCACCGGCATCAAAGACGTCACCCCGGTGCCGCACAACGGCTGCCGCCCGCCCAAGCGACGGAGGGTCTGATGTCGCGTTACACCGGTCCCCGCTCCCGCGTCTCGCGACGCCTGGGCGTCAACATCTTCGGCACCAAGGGCGAGGTGCTGGCGCTCGACCGCCGGCCCTACCCGCCGGGTGAGCACGGCCGCAGCCGTCGCCGCGGCAACGTCTCGGAGTACCTCTACCAGTTGCAGGAGAAGCAGAAGGCCCGCTTCACCTACGGCCTCACCGAGCGCCAGTTCCGCAACCTCTACGAGGAGGCCAACCGCAAGGAAGGCGTCACCGGCGAGAACATGCTGCGCTTCCTCGAGCTGCGCCTCGACAACATCGTCTACCGCGCCGGCTGGGCGGCCACCCGCCCGCAGGCCCGCCAGTTCGTCAACCACGGCCACATCAACGTCAACGGCCGCCGGGTCGACATCCCCAGCGCGCGGGTGCGCAAGGGCGACGTGGTCGAGCTGCGCCCCAAGGCCCTCGAGATGATCGCCGTCCAGCAGAACCTCGACGTCCTCGACCGCACGCCCCCGGCGTGGTTCGACGTGTCCGAGGGGGGCAAGGTCGTCACGATCCGCGAGCTCCCGGTGCGCGACCAGATCGACGTCCCGGTCCGCGAGCAGCTCATCGTCGAGCTGTACAGCAAGTAGTCACCCGCACCGCACCACCTGCACCACCGCTGTCCCCCGGGGTCCCCGTCCCCGGTCCACCCCCGACATTCCCGAGGTAGCCGCACCATGCTGGTCATTCAGCGCCCGACGGTCGAGCCGAGCTCCGAAGAAGAGGGCTCCCGGCAGAAGTTCGCCGTCAGCCCCCTCGAGCCCGGCTTCGGCCACACGCTCGGCAACTCGCTCCGCCGCACCCTGCTCTCGTCCATCCCGGGGGCCGCGGTCACCCAGGTGCGCTTCGACGACGCCCTGCACGAATTCGACACCATCGCCGGGGTCACCGAGGACGTCACCGACGTCATCTTGAACCTCAAGGACCTGGTGATGATCTGCCACTCCGAGGAGCCGGTCACCCTCCGCCTCGACGTGCGCGGCCCCGCCGACGTCACCGCGGCGGCGCTCAACACCAACCCCGAGGTGGAGATCCTGAACGAGGACCTCCACATCGCCACCTTGAACGCCAAGGGCCGCCTGGCCATCGACATCACCGTCGAGCAGGGCCGGGGCTACGTGTCGGCCGACCGCAACAAGACCTCATCGACCATCGGCGTGATCCCGGTCGACTCGATCTTCTCGCCCGTGCGCCGCGTCACCTTCGAGGTGTCACCCACCCGCGTCGAGCACGACACCGCCTACGACCGCCTCGAGCTCGACATCCTCACCGACGGCTCCATCACCCCGCGCGAGGCCCTGGCCTCGGCCGGGTCCACCCTGCGCTCGCTGGTGCAGCTGGTGGAGGAGATGAGCGACGAGCCCCAGGGCCTCGAGCTCGGCGAGGTGGCCACCGTCAGCGCCGGCTCGCCCGACCTCGACCTGCCGATCGAAGACCTCGACCTGTCCGAGCGTCCCCGGAACTGCCTCAAGCGTGCCCAGGTCAACACCGTGGGCGAGTTGCTGGAGAAGACCGAGGACGACCTGCTGGCCATCACCAACTTCGGCCAGAAGTCGCTCGACGAGGTCACGGTCAAGCTCGACGAGCGGGGCCTCAAGCTCCGCACCCGCGACTGATTCTGGAACGACGAGGAGCCCGCTGTGCCCGCAACCCCCCCCAAGAGCCGCCGCATGGGCGGGTCCTCCGCGCACCACCGCCTGCAGATGGCCAACCTGGTCGCCTCGCTGGTGGCCGCCGAGGCCATCGTCACCACCGAGGCCAAGGCCAAGGCCCTGCGCCCCGTGGCCGAGAAGATGATCACCAAGGCCAAGAAGGGCGGGCTGCACAACCACCGTCAGGTGGTGGCCTACCTGAACGACCGGGAGGTCACGGCCAAGCTGTTCGACGAGATCGGCCCCCGGTACGCCGACCGTCAGGGTGGCTACACCCGCATCCTGAAGCTGGGCCCCCGCCACGGCGACAACGCGCCGATGGCCCGCATCGAGCTGGTCTAGCCCGGCCCGAGGGCTCGTCCGGACGGTGCCTGCCGACGGCGACGAGCAACTGCAGTTGATCCCCGGCGACGACGAGGGCGCGCCCGTTGCGCCGGCACCGTCGGTCACCTCGCCGTCGACCTCCTCGACGACCTCGCCGTCGGTCACCTCGCCGTCGGCCGGCCCGGCCACCGTCCGCGTCCGGCTCACGGTGGCCTACGACGGGTCGGGGTTCCACGGGTTCTGGCCAAACGAGGGCGTCTCCACCGTGGGCGCCACGCTGCAGGCGGCCATCGAGCGGGTGCTCGACCGCGCGATCACCATGACCTGCGCCGGCCGCACCGACGCCGGCGTGCACGCCTGGGGCCAGGTGGTCACCTTCGACGCGCCGGCCGGCGTGGTGGTGGGCGACCTGCAGCATTCACTCAACGCCCTCTGCGGGCCGGCCATCGCCGTGCGCGAGGCCTCGGTGGCGCCCCCCGGCTTCGACGCCCGCTCCTCGGCCACGGCCCGGCGCTACCGGTACACGGTGCTCAACCGGCCCGTGCCCGACCCCTTCCTCGCCCCGACCAGCTGGCACGTGCCCCGCCCGCTCGACCTGAGCCTGCTCCGGCTGGGCTGCGACCCGCTGATCGGCGAGCACGACTTCAGCTCGTTCTGCCGCACGCCACCGCCGCTGGCGTCCGGGGACCCGCGCTCGCTGGTGCGGCGCGTCACCGACGCCCGCTGGGTGGAGGTGGGCGACGGGGTGCTGCGCTTCGAGATCGAGGCGTCGTCGTTCTGCCACCAGATGGTGCGCAGCCTGGTGGGCACCCTGGTGTCCATGGGTGAGGGGCGGCTCCGGCCCGGCGAGATGATGGGCATCATGGCCGCTCGCGACCGCCACGCCGTCCCTGCCCTCGCCCCGCCCCACGGCCTGTGCCTCTGGGAGGTCCGCTACCCGGCCGAGCCGGGGCCGCACCCGTCGTGACCGCGGCCTCGGGGCGGGAGGTCACCGCGTCCCCGCGCGTCGCCACCCCTGGCGTGGCCGGCGGCATCGTGGGCTGGGCGCGGCAGCGAGCGGCGGCGGTGCACCTCGCGGTGCTGGTCGGCCTCGTGCTCGGCGTCGCCGGCTGGTACGCGTGGTTGGGCGCGGGCCTGCTCCTCGACGACTGGCGCCTGATCAGCGACACGCAGCAGTACGGCACCTTCCACAGCCTGCGCCACACCGACCCGGGCATCCGCATCAGCCGGCCGGTGGCCTGGGTGCTCTACAACGTGGTGTACCGGCTGGCCGGCACCTCCGCGGTGCGCCTCCTGGTCATGGTCACGCTGCTCAACCTGGCCGTGGTGGTGCTGCTCTACCTGGTCCTGGCCCGGCTGGTCACCCGGTCGTCGGCGTTCCTGGTCACGGCCGTGTGGGTGCTGTTGCCCACCCACGCCGCGCTCACCGTGTGGGGCAACGTGGTCCAGGCGTTGCTGTCGCTGGTGCTCCTGCTCGCCGGGGTCCTCTGGTTGACCAGAGGCCGGTGGCTGGCGCCCGCGCTGTGCTTCGCGGCCGCCGCGCTCTGCTACCAGGTGGTGATCCCGATGGCGGCGATCGCCGCCGTGGCCACCCCCGCCGAGGGAGGGCTGCCCGCGCGCGAGCGGGCCAAGATCCTGGCCGCCGTGGCCCTCAGCTCGATCTGGGCGGCGGTGCACCCGACCTATCCCGCCGAGGTCCACCTGCCCGACGTGGCCCACCTCTGGCGCGGGCACTTCGGCTCGGGGCTGTTCGCGTCGGCGGACCCGCCGGCCCTGCTCCGATCGGGCCTCGCCCTCGCCGTCCTCGTCGGCACGGCGGTGTGCCTCGTGGCGTGGTGGCGTGGGGAGCGCCGCCCGGGTGAGGGGCCCGCGCTGGTGGTGTTGGGCCTGCTGGTGTGGGTTGCCGGGCTGGTGGTGCTGGTGACGACCCCGCGCTGGGTCCAGGCCGGCGAGTTCGGCCTGACCACCCGCGTGTTCGGGCTGTCGTCCATGGGCGCGGCCATGATCCTCGTGGGGATCGGCCAGTTCGTGTGGCGGCGCTCGCCCCCGCTCGGGGCGCTCGGCGCCCTGGGGCTGGCGGTGGTGGCCGTCGCGGGCCAGCACGTCGCCCTCGTCACGTGGAGCGACGCCGCTCGTGACGCCCGGGTGCTGCTGGCGGCGCTGGGCGACCACGCCGACGATCCTGCCGACAGCCACTTCCTGGTGGGGCCCGACTACCCGGTGCGCAACAGCGTGCTGGCCCTCGAGGCCGACTCGGTGGGCTACGCCCAGGAGGTGTACTACGGGCCGGGTGCCGGCACCGTCGAGTTCTACGACGACCCGCTCACGCCGCTGAGCGCCGACCGCGTGGTGCTCCCGTGGGCGACGCTCTCCGACGACCTGCCCGCCCGCTTCTACGAGCCCGTCGGCCGGCTGGACACCGCCCAGGTGTCGGCCGGCGGCCTGGCCGTCAGCGGGTGGGTGCTGGACCGCTCGACGGCCGACCCGATCGCGGTCGAGGTGTTCGTGGACGACGTCACCGCACCGGTGGCGACGATCGCCTCGGCCGACCGCCCCCGGCCCGAACTGGTCGAGCGCTACGGGCTCGGCGCCGACCACGGCTTCGACGAGGTGCTCGCCGACGTCTCGCCGGCGCCGGGGGAGCACCGGGTGTGCATGCGGGGGGTGACCCCCCGCCGGGCCGACGAGGTGCCCCAGCTCCAGTGCGTCCTGGTCACGGTCGATCCCTGAACCGGGGCGGGCGAGTTGCCGATCGCTCGGCGGCCGCCGTATCGTGGTCGGTCGCCCGTCGCGGCCGTCAGCGGCACGCGGGCCAACGCCCCAACCCAGACACCTGAAGGCTGCGCTGTGCCCACCTACACCCCGAAAGCCGGCGAGATCGAGCGCTCATGGCTCGTTGTCGACGCCGAGGGCCTCGTGCTCGGCCGTCTGGCCACCGAGGTCGCCACCCGTCTCCGCGGCAAGCACAAGCCCACCTTCACGCCCAACCTCGACACCGGCGACCACGTCATCATCGTGAACGCCGACAAGGTGGTGCTCACCTCGGGCAAGGCCGATCGCAAGCTGGTGCACCGCCACTCGGGCTACCCGGGCGGCCTCAAGAGCCAGACCTACGCCGACCTCATGGCCAAGAAGCCCGAGGAGGCCGTGCGCAAGACGATCAAGGGCATGCTGCCGAAGACCCGCTTGGGTCGTTCGATGATGAGCAAGCTCAAGGTCTACGCCGGCCCGAACCACCCCCACTCCGCCCAGCGCCCCGAGCCCCTCGTGCTCGACCACGCGCGGGCCCGCGACTGAGACCGAGAAGAGACGCCATGTCCAAGCCCCTCGTGCAGACCACCGGTCGCCGCAAGGCCGCCATCGCCCGCGTTCGTGTCCGTGAAGGCACCGGCACGATCACCGTCAACAAGCGCGCCCTCGAGGACTACTTCCCCTCCGACACGCACCGCATGATCCTGGCCGAGCCCCTGCGCCTCACCGAGCAGGCCGAGTCGTTCGACATCGACGCCACCATCCACGGCGGCGGCCCCTCGGGCCAGGCCGGCGCCCTGCGCCTCGGCATCGCCCGGGCCATCATCGCCCTCGACGAGGAGCAGCGTCCGGCCCTCAAGGCGGCAGGCTTCCTCACCCGCGACGCCCGCGAGAAGGAATCCAAGAAGTACGGCCTCAAGAAGGCCCGCAAGGC
>CAZWMT010000094.1:0-6396 GCA_964635055.1 uncultured Microthrixaceae bacterium
CCATCAAGGAGTTCGGCGGGGACGGCCAGGCGTGGATGAAGGGCGGCCAGGCCCCATCGCGGAAGAGCTGACGGTGGTCCACGCCGGAGCGCGGTGCGACGCAGCGCCCCACGGCGCGCCGGGCCGCGAAGGCCGAGGCGCGGACGGGGCACGCCGGTGACCGCCGGTACCGCCACCTCGCCGATGCTCGAGTTGCTGGCGGGCTTCATCCAGGAGCTGCGTGAGGCCGGCCTGCCGGTCAGCCTCACCGAGAACCTCGACGCGATGAACGCGATCAAGCACATCCCGCTCGAGGATCGTGAGGCGTTCAAGTACGCGCTGGCCGCCACCTTGGTGAAGAACAACGCCCACTGGCGGTCCTTCGAGACGGTCTTCGAGGTCTACTTCTCGCTGCGCGGCAAGGAGTACCTGCTCGACCAGGACGAGGAGGGTGACGGGCGCGACGGCGCCAGCGGCGAGGCCGACGCCGGCGACCAGCCGATGGCGGGCCAGGGTGGCGCCGGCGGGCGCATGACCAACGAAGAGCTGGCCGAGATGCTGTACCGGGCGCTCATGCGGGGCGACGAGGCCATGATGCGCGCCATCGCCCGCCAGGCCGTCGAGCGCTTCGCCGGCATGGAGCCCGGCCGTCCCGTCGGCGGCACCTACTACCTGTACCGCACCCTTCGGAACCTCGATCTGGACAGCCTGTTCGAGCGCATGATGGACCAGTCGCGCGAGGAGGCGCCCGAGCCGCTGACCCCCTTGGAGGAGCGGCTCGAAGCCGACGAGTACCAGCACCGCCTCGACCAGTTGAAGCAGGAGATCGAGGCCGAGATCCGGCGCCGCCTGGTGGCCGACCGCGGCGTCGAGGCGATGGCCAAGACGCTGCGCAAGCCGTTGCCGGAGGATGTCGACTTCATGCACGCCAGCCGGGAGGAGATGGCGAACCTGAAGAAGGCCATCTACCCCCTCACCCGGCGACTGGCCGTGCGGCTGGCCCGCAAGCGCCGCCACGGCCGCAAGGGGCCGTTGGACTTCCGCAACACGGTGCGCCACTCGCTCAGCTACGGGGGCGTGCCGGCGGAGCCCAAGTTCCGGTACCCACGCCCGTCCAAGCCCGAGATCATGGTGATCGCCGACATCTCCGGCTCGGTGGCGGCGTTCGCCCGGTTCACCCTCCACCTCGTCTACGCCATCAGCAGCCAGTTCTCGAAGGTGCGGGCGTTCGTGTTCATCGACGGCCTCGACGAGGTCACCAAGTACTTCGAGGGCGTCGAGGACATCGCCGACGCCGTGCACCGGGTGAACACCGAGGCCGACGTGGTGTGGGTGGACGGTCACTCGGACTACGGCCACGCCTTCGAGGTGTTCTGGAAGGCCTACGGCAAGGACATCGGGCCGAAGACCTCGGTGATGATCCTCGGTGACGCCCGGAACAACTACCACTCGTCGCAGTCGTGGGTGGTCAAGGAGATCCAGCACAAGGCCCGTCACGTGTTCTGGCTGAACCCTGAGCCCCGCTCCTACTGGGACACGGGCGACTCGATCGTGGGGGAGTACGGCATCCACTGCGACGGCGTCTACGAGTGCCGAAACCTGCGCCAGCTCGAGGGCTTCGTCGAGCGATTGGCCTGACCAGCGGAATCAGATCGATCAGAGGCGACGGGAGCGGATGGCCGCGGCGCTGCGGTCCTTGGCGCTGAGGTTCATGGCCGTGTTGACCAGCGAAACATGGGAGAAGGCCTGGGGGAAGTTGCCCAGCAGGCGCCCGCTGCGAGGGTCGTATTCCTCGGAGAGCAGCCCGACGTCGTTGCGGAGCGCCACGAGTCGCTCGTACAGGGTGCGGGCGTCGGCGGAGCGGCCGATCAGCTCCAGGCAGTCGGCCAGCCAGAAGCTGCACAGCAGGAAGGCGCCCTCGTCACCGGTGAGGCCGTCGTCGGTGTGGTCGGTGCGGTAGCGCAGGACGAAGCCGTCATGGGTCAGGTCTCGCTCGATGGCCTCGACGGTGTTGCGGACGCGCTCGTCGTCGGGTGGTAGGAAGCCGACCAGCGGCACCATCAGGAGGCTGGCGTCGAGGGTGGGGCTGCCGTAGGACTGGGTGAACACGCCGTTGGCGTCGATGCCGTGCTCGAGCACGTCGCGGTGGATCTCGTCGCGCAGTCGCCGCCAGCGGTCGCCCGGGCCGTCGAGGCCGAAGTGCTCGACCGCCAGCACCGCCCGGTCGGCGGCCACCCACGCCATCACCTTCGAGTGGGTGAAGTGCTGGCGCCCACCCCGCACCTCCCAGATGCCTTCGTCCGGCTCCCTCCACGCGCCCTCGAGGAAGTCCATCAGCACCGTCTGCAGCGCCCACGACTGGGGGCCCTCGTGGAGGCCGGCGACCCGGGCCTGGTGCGAGGCATCCATGACCTCGCCGTAGACGTCGAGCTGGAACTGCTGGCTGGCGGCGTTGCCCACCCGCACCGGAGACGAGCCCTCGTGCCCGGCCAACCACGGCACCTCGAACTCGCTCAGGCGGCGCTCGCCGGCCACGCCGTACATGATCTGCAGCTTGTCGGGCTCGCCCGCCGCCGCCCGCATGAGCCACTCCCGCCACGCCGACGCCTCCTCGACGTAGCCGGCGTTCATCAGGGTCATCAAGGTGAACGTGGCGTCACGCAGCCAGCAGTAGCGGTAGTCCCAGTTGCGGACGCCGCCGAGGTCCTCGGGCAGCGACGTCGTGGCGGCCGCGACCAGCCCACCCGTGGGCCCGTAGGTGAGTCCCTTCAACACCACCAGGGACTCGTGCACGACGTCGCCCCACTCACCGTCGTAGGTGTTGGTCTCGTTCCACGAACGCCACCATCGCTCGGTGTAGGCGAGGGCGGCCCGCGCGTCGGGGGCCGGCGCCGGTGGCAGGTGCGACGGGAACGTCGCCAACTCGAACGGGACGTGGGTGCCGGCGTCGACCGCGAAGTGGGCCTCGGTGCGGTGGTCCATCCCGTGGGTCTCGACCGGGGTGTCGAGGCAGAGCCCGTCGGGGCCGGCCACGGCGAGGAGGCGCCCCTCGTGCTGGCGCACCCAGGGGATGATGGATCCGTAGTCGAAGCGCATGCGCAGGTCCATCGCCATCGGCACCCGACCCGTGCGACCCTCCACGATGCGGATCAGGTTGGGGCGCTCGTCGCGGGGCACCATGAAGTCGATCAGCGCCACCACGCCCTCGGCGGTGTGGAACACCGTCTCCAGGATGAGGGTGCCGGGGCGGTACGCCCGCTCGACCCGAAGGACGTCGGTGGCCGGGGCGATCCGCCAGCAGCCGTTCTCCTCGTCGCCGAGCAGTGCCGCGAAGCACGCGGCCGAGTCGAAGCGGGGGGTGCAGAGCCAGTCGATCGAGCCGTCCTTGCCCACCAGCGCGGCCGTCTCGGTGTCGCCGAGCATCGCATAGTCCTCGATTCGGCTCTTCGGCTGACGCCTCATCGCACCCTCATGGCTCGCTCGTCCCTCGCTCGCCGCACCAGGTGATCGAGTCTTGCCTCTCTTCGTCGGACGGGCCGCCTCAGAGCGCGTCGATGGCCTCGTCGAAGAGGGCGAACAGGGCGGGGCGTTGGTGTTGCTCGCGGGTCAACATGCCCAGGCGGCGGCCGCGGGTGACCAGCTCGCGCGCCTCGCGGCCGGGCCACGGGCGGGGGAGCAGCTCCGGCGGCAGCAACGGGTCGCGCCCGAAGCACGCCTGGAAGTCGATCACCGTGGTGAGGGCGCCGGCGAGGAACTCGGCCTCGGTGAGCCGCTCGTGCCGGGTGCGCATGTCGGTGAGGGCGTCCGGCACCTCGCGGTAGTGCTCGATGAACCCGCGGTAGCGCTCGGCCAGCTCGTCGAGCGCCCAGAGGCGGCCGGCCAGGGTGCGGGGGTCGCGCTCGCCGCCGATCTCCAACTCGTCGGTGATGGCAGTCGTGACCGCGTCGCCGACGCCCAGACGCTCGGCCTCGCCGGTGATCACGGCCTCCCATCGGTGGGGCGACACGTAGAGGCCGTTCTGGATCTGCCCCGCTCCGAGCGCGAACAGGCGGCGAACGAAGGCGGCCACCGCCTCGTCGTCCACCGGTGCGACGGCGACCAGGTGCCATCGCCGGTCCCAGCCACGTCCTGCCGCGTCCTGCACGTAGGCCAGCCGTGCCCGATCGAGCGCCGAGTCGAGGAAGGCCCGCCCGGCCGCGGTGGGGGTGTAGCGCTCGTCGTCAGTGGTCTCGAACAGCCCGTCGTCGACGAGTGCCCCCAACTCGGCGCCCACCTGCTCGACGGTCCGCCCGCAGGCCTCGGCCACCGGCACCACCTCGCCGGCCAGGATGCTGCCGTCGTGATGCGCCATGCCCAGTACCAGCAGGCGGGTGTCGATGTGGTCCTCGGGGCTGCGGTCACTCACCCGAGGGAGGGTACTGCCACCGGGCAACAGGCCCGGCCGGGGCCATCAGAGGTGAAGGCCGCACTCGGTGCGGTCACGCCCGGCCCACCGCCCCGAGCGCGGGTCGTCACCGGGGGCCACCGGCTTGGTGCAGGGCTCGCAGCCGATCGAGAGGTAGCCCTGCGACACCAGCGGGTTCTGGGGCACGTCGTGGTCGGCGATGTAGCCGGCCACGTCCAGGTCGGTCCAGGTTGCGATCGGGTTGACCTTCACCAGGCCCCGCAGGTCGCGCACCACGATCGGGGCCGCTTCGCGGCTGGCGGCCTCGACCCGGCGCAGCCCGCTCATCCAGGCGGCCTTGCCTGCGAGGGCCCGGTCGAGCTGGCCCACCTTGATGGCCGAGCAGCAGTTCTCGGGGTCGAGCTTCCACAGCTCCTCGGCGTGGTGCGCCACGGTCATGATCCGCATGTTCAGGCCGTAGCGGCGGCGGACGTCCTCGACGGTCTGCAGCGTCTCGGGGAAGTGGTAGCCGGTGTCGATGAAGACCACCTCGATGGCCGGGTCGACCTTCACCGCCAGGTCGATCAGCACGGCGTCGGTCATCGATGCGGTCATGCACAGGTAGGGCGAGAAGCAGTCGACCGCCCACTGGATGATCTTGCTGGCCGGCAGTCCGTCGAACTCGTGGTTCAGCTCGGCCAACTCGGCGTCCGAGAAGCTCGGGACGTCGAGTGCGACGGGGTCGAAGGCCATCAGGTCGCGCACTCCGAGTCGCCCACCTCCGCGACGTAGGGCCCGGTCTCGCCGTAGTCGACGTAGTAGTCGGGCCCCTCGTCGGGTGTGGGGAACCAGTCCAGGTCGAGCAGGTCCTTGCGGACCTCCTGCACGCCGCCCACCCGCGCCAGCCAGGACTGGAACGCCTCGCCGGCCTCACGCTCGCCGACGTAGCGGCGCACGACACGGACCGCGGCCTCGGGGGCGTTCTTGGCCGGCAGGCGCAGGGCCTTCTGGCCGAACTCGATACTGGCCTCGCCCACGTAGCCGCCGAGGAGCATCTGGTAGCCAGGGGCGGCCTTGCCGTGGGCCCGGCGCTCGGCGCCGAAGAAGCCGATGTCGGACGCATGGTGTTGGCCACACGAGTTCGTGCAGCCCGAGATGTTGGTGCGAACGCCACCCACCTCGGCCAGGCCCTCCTCCTCGAGGCGCCGGCCGATCTCGTCGGCGAGGCCGCGCGACTGGGTGACGGCCAGGTTGCACGTGTCGGCGCCGGGGCAGGCGACGACGTCACGGCTCAGCTCGGCCCCGGGCTGGGCCATGCCGATCACCTCGAGCCGCTCGTAGAGCGTGTCGAGCTGGCTCTCGGCAAGGCCGCGGAACACGAAGTTCTGCCGGTTGGTCACGCGCACCTCGGCGCCCAGCTCGCGCTGGATCGACGCCAGCGCCCGGAACTGGTCGGAGGTGACGTCGCCCAGGCGGCTCCATGCGTAGGCCGACACCGTGCCCTTGGCGGCGCCGCGGACCACGTTGGCCTGGTGCCACCGCTCGCGCTGATCGCCGCTGCGGATGGTGACCGGGGTCCCCTGGCCGATCACCGGAGGGGAGGCGCCGGGCGCCAGGCCGGCGGGGGCGTCGCCCAGCTTCTCGACGATCTCGGGGATGCCGCCCGGCCACGAGGACGAGGCCACCAGGAAGGCCCGCTCCTTCAGCACCCGGGCCTGCAGCTCGTCCCAGCCCATGGTGTCGACCAGCCACTTGAGGCGGGCACGCAGCTTGTTGTCGCGGTTGCCGTGGTTGCTGAACACCCGCAGGACGGCCTCGAGGGTGGCCATGAGGTCCTCGCGGGCGGTGAAGGGCTCGAGTGCCAGTGCAGGATGTGGGGTGGCGCCCAGGCCGCCGGCCAGGAACACCCGGAAGCCGGCCTCGACCGAGCCGTCGTCGAGCGTGCGGGTGGTGCCGATCACCCCGACGTCGTTGAACATGGCCTGGCCGCAGTCGGTGGCGCACCCCGAGAAGTTGATCTTGAACTTGCGGGG
>CAZWMT010000095.1:0-6279 GCA_964635055.1 uncultured Microthrixaceae bacterium
GCCCAGTCGTCGGGGTTGGTGGTGTTGGGCAGGTCCTCGTGCTCCTTGTACTCCTGGTGGATCGAGGCGATCAGGTCCTCGGTGCGGATGCCCCGGGCGCCCTCGCCGATGAAGCGCTTGATGGCCCGCTTCTTGGCCCGGCGCACGATGTTCTCGATCATGGCCCCTGACGAGAAGTCCTTGAAGTACATGACCTCCTTGTCGCCGTTCTGGTAGGTGACCTCGAGGAAGCGGTTCTGCTCGTCGTCGCGGTACATCTCCTCCACCGTGGCCTCGATCATGGCCTGCACCGCCTTGTCGGGGTCTCCCCCACCCAGCGACTCCACCTCGCCGGCGTCGAGGGGCAGGTCGCTCACCAGGTAGCGGCTGAAGATCGACGCCGCCGCGGCCTCGTCGGGACGCTCGATCTTGATCTTCACGTCGAGCCGGCCCGGGCGCAGGATCGCGGGGTCGATGAGGTCCTCACGGTTGGAGGCCCCGATCACGATGACGTTCTTCAGCGTCTCGACCCCGTCGATCTCGGCCAGCAGCTGGGGGACGATCGTGGACTCCATGTCGGAGCTGATGCCCGTGCCCCGGGTGCGGAACAGCGAGTCCATCTCGTCGAAGAACACGATGACGGGCCAGCCCTCCTCGGACTTCTCCCGGGCCCGCTGGAACACCAGGCGGATCTGGCGCTCGGTCTCGCCCACGTACTTGTTCAGCAGCTCAGGCCCCTTGATGTTGAGGAAGTAGCTGCGGGCCTCGGAGTCGCCGCTCACCTCGGCCACCTTCTTGGCCAGCGAGTTGGCCACCGCCTTGGCGATGAGGGTCTTGCCGCAGCCGGGGGGCCCGTAGAGCAGGATGCCCTTGGGCGCCGGCAGCTGGTACTCGGCGAACAGCTTCTGGTGGACGAAGGGCAGCTCGACCGCGTCGGTGATCTGCTCGATCTGCTCGTCCAGGCCGCCGACGTCGTCGTAGGACATGTCCGGCACCTCTTCGAGGACCAGCTCCTCCACCTCGGGCCGGGGCAGGCGCTCGAGCAACAGGCCCGAGCGCGAGTCCATGAGGACGGCGTCGCCGGCCCGCAGCTTCTGGCCCACCAGCGAGTCGGCCAACTCGGCCACCCGCTCCTCGTCGGCACGGCCGGCGATCAGCGCCCGCTTGCGGTCCGGCAACAGCTCCTTCAGGGTGACGACCTCACCCGTCACCTCACCGCTGCGGGCCAGGACCACGTTGAGCGACTCGTTGAGCACGACCTCGGCGCCGCGCTCGATGATGTCGTCACCGATCTCGGGATGCAGGGCCACCCGCATCTTGCGACCCCCGGAGAACACGTCGACGGTGCCGTCGTCGTTGCGACCGAGCAACGTCCCGTAGGCCGACGGGGGCTGGGTGAGCTTGTCCACCTCCTCGCGCAGGGTGGCGATGTGCTCACGGGCCTCCCGCAGCGTGTAGGTGAGCTTCTCGTTCTGCGACACGGCCTGGGCGAGTTGGCCCTTGGTCTCCAGCAGCCGCTCCTCGAGGGTGCGGACGCGCTTGGGCGCCTCCTGCAGCCGCCGCCGGAGGGCGACGACCTCGTCCTCCATGGTGCGCGCCTCGGCCCGCAGCTCCTCGAGCTCACCCTCGAGCGTGGCGATCCGTCGTTCTGTGGGGTCCTGGCTGACGACAACCACCTCCTCGCTCGCGTTTCGCGGACGATACACGGGCTGTCGGCCGATGCGACGGAGCGTCGCCCCCGAGCGGCATCGCGACGCCGGCAGGTGCCGCGCAATTGCCACGGGATTTCCGTGTTTATTGGGGGGACGGGCTAGAGTGGTCCCCACGAGTATCGACCCCCGCCTGGCGGCCCCCGTTCGGGCATCGTGAGAGGACTACCCCAATGAAGGTCTGGATCGATCAGGATCTGTGCACCGGCGATGGCCTCTGTGAGGAAATCGCGCCCGACGTCTTCACCCTCCTCGACGACGGCCTGGCCTACGTCAAGGAAGGCGACAAGGTCTTCAGCGACCCGGGCGGCCCCGAGGGCTTGGCCGTGGTCCCCGCCGGCCAGGAAGAGGCCACCATCGAGTCCGCCGAGGAGTGCCCCGGCGAGTGCATCTTCATCGAGATGTGATCGGGGGCTGCGGCCACCCGCAGCCCTGACGTCGTGAGGAGCGCCCCAGGGCGCTCCTTTCGTCGTTCCGGGGACCCCGCCCGTCCTCGAGCGGAGCGGGCGCAGGGCCCCCGAGCGGCGAGGAGTCGTCGGCCGTCAGGCGAGGCAGGGGCCGGCGTCGACCTCGCTCGAGAGGTCGCCGCCGAGCACGGCCCGGAGCTCCTCGTCGGTGAGCGCGTAGCCCACGCCGGGTCGATCGGGAGCGATGGCGAAGGCCACCCCCACCACGTCGCCGTCGGGGTTGACCAGCGCCGACCCCGAATCCCCGGGTGCCAGCTCGGTGGCGAGGAAGAACACCGACCGTTCGGTGCGGTCACGGTCGTAGATGTCGGTGCCCTGGGCCCGCACCTCCTGGGCGATCTCGAACGGGGAGATCTCCAGGGGACCACCCCCCGGGTGGCCGTAGACCCCGCCTCGATCGCCGGCGCCGGCGGTGGCGATCGTCAGCGCGGGACGGTCGATGCCGGGGGCGCGCAGCACCGCCAGGTCGCGTTCGGGGTCGAAGGCCACGACCGCCGCGTCCACCACCGTGCCGTCCGAGCGCTCGACGGTGGTGTCGCCCTCCCCTGCGACCACGTGGGCGTTGGTGACCACCAGCTCGGGGCCGACGACGAAGCCGCTGCCGTCCTGGATGCGCCCGCACGCCTCGCCCTCGACCTTGACCGTCGACTGCACCACCCGATCGGACACCGCCGCGGTGATGCCGGTCGCCGCCGGCGGCGGCCCGACGTCGGGCGCAGGCTGCAGGGCGTCGAACACCTCGGGGAACCGGTCCTCACCCACCAGTTGGCGCAGGGCCAGGAAGGCGTCGGGTGCCTCGGGAAGCGTGTCGTGCACGAAGCCGGCCAGGCGGGAGGTACGGGCCTGGCGGGCCGCCCAGCCCGGCACGGTGGCCATGGTGGGGAGCAACAGCCACAGCAGCACGAAGACGCCGACCATCCCGGCCACGGCCCCGGCCCCTCGGTCGAGCGCCTGGCCCCGGCCGGTCTCGATGCCCAGGCTGAGCTGGCGGCCGAGCACCAGGCCGGCGGCCTGGCCCAGGAACGCGCCGCCGAAGAGCACCGCGAGCGCCAACAACAGCAACTGCTGGTCGGTCTCACCGACCCGCTCCAGCACCCAGGGCAGGGCCAGCGCAGCCACGACCAGGCCCACCGCCATGCCGGCCCACGAGGTCGACCGCGCGACGAAGCCCATCCGGTACCCACCCACCGCGGCGCCGACGACACCGGCCAGGATCAACAGGTCGAGCGCGTTCATCGCCCCTGGCCCCGCTCAGGAACGGAGGAGGCGCGCGTGGGTGAGGAACCCCGTGTGGGCCACCATCCGGTGGTCGGGCCGCACCGACTGGCCCTCGATGTGCCAGCTGCGGTTGAGCACCTCGAGCGTCTCGGCCATCCCGAACGCGGACGCGTCGAGCGCCTCCCTCAGCCGACGTGCCTGCAAGATGCTGGGCGTGTAGGCCACCAGGATCCCGCCGGGGTGCAGTGCCTGCTCGGCGTGGCCCACGAGCTGCCACGGCTCGGGCAGGTCGAGCACGATGCGGTCGAGGTCGTCCAGGTCGATGCCCTCGTAGCTGTCGCGCACCTCCACCCGGTAGCGGCCATCGGCCTCGTCGCCGAGGAAGGCGGCGACGTTGTGCTGCGCCCGCGCCGCGAAGTCCTCCCGCAGCTCGTAGCCCGTCACGTCGGCTCCCGCCCGCAGCATGGTCATCGACAGCGCGCCGGAGCCCACCCCGGACTCGAGCACGCGGGCACCCGGGAAGATGTCGGCCAGCAGCAGGATGGGCCCCAGGTCCTTCGGGTAGATCACCTGGGCACCACGCGGCATCTTGAACACGAAGTCCGACAGCGTGGGTCGGATGGCGATGTAGCGCGAGCCCATCGTGGACTTCACCGTCACCCCCTCGGTGCGGCCGAGCAGGTCGGCATGGGGCACGAAGCCCGCGTGCGAGTGGAACTCGCCGCCCTCCTGCAGGGTGACCAGGTAGCGGCGCTTCTTGGCGTCGATCAACAGCACCCGGTCGCCATCGGCGAAGACGCGGCTCACTGCGGCGCCCGCCCGAGACGGACGGGCTGGGAGCCCTGACCGGCGCCGTCCCCACGGCCGCCCGCCCGCTCGACCAGACGGCAGAACGCGCACACCTCGGTGGGCGTGGGCGCGCCGCAGCGGATGCAGGCCAGGAGTTGCTCGCGATCGTGCTCGGCCTCGGCCGCGAAGCGGTCGGCGGCCCGGGCCAGGAACCCGAAGTAGAAGTCGTGCTTGGCCCCCGGCGAGCCGGCCTCGACCAGGTTGAGCGCCTCCTTGTAGCCGAGGTGGCGGTTGCCGGCGGCCATGGGGCACTCCTCGACCAGGTAGTCGATGCCCCGCACGACGCAGTACGCCGCGGTCTCGCGCTCGGCGAGCCGCACCAGCGGCTTCACCTTGCGGGGGAAGCCGTCGCGCGCGGGCAGCACCGGCAGTTGGCGACCGAGGTAGTCGGTCTGCCAGTGCAGGACGTTGCCGAACAGCACCGCCGCCTCGTCGTCGAGGTTGTGCCCGGTGGCCAACACGTCGAACCCACCGTCGAGCGCGGCCTTGTCGAACAGGTGGCGCTTGGACATCCCACACGCCGAGCACGGCGCCCGGCGGGCGGCCCGCGAACCGTCGGGGATGTCGTAGCCGTAGTCGGTGGGGAGATCGACCTCGATCAGCGGTGCGCCGCGCCGCGCCGCGAACGCCCGAGCATGGGACGCCGACGCGTCGCTGTAGTCCCCGATGCCCAGTCCCACGTACAGGCCGGACGCCTCATGGCCCAGGTCGAGGAGCAGGTCCCAGAGCGCCAACGAGTCCTTGCCGCCCGAGACGGCGACCAGCACGCGGTCGCCCGGCTCGATCATCGACCACTCCTTGATGGCCTTCTCGACCTGGTCGCGGCAGAGCTTCACGAAGTGCTCGACACAGAAGTTGGCGTTGTGGCGGCGGACGTCGATCACCGCGGGGCCGCGGCAGACACGGCACTTCATCGCACCGCCCCCGCCGGGCGCGTCAGGTGCCGCGTCCCGCTCATGCCAGCCCCCCGGAGATCACGGGCCGGATCTCCACAGCGGCATCGTCGGCCAGGATGGCGTCAGCCGGCACCAGGGTGTCTCCGTCGATCACGAGCACCGCCTCCCGCCGCAGGTCGAGGTGCTGGAGCAGGGCCACCACGCTCATCGGTCCCTGCAGTTCGAGCTCCCGTCGTGGGTTCCTGAGCAGGACCTTCACGACCGGTTCCGGCGACGGCCGGTGGCCGGGACCGCGTCACGCCGGATCACCACACCCTCGCCAGGAGCGAGCTCTTCGCGGTACACGACCACCTCGTGACGGCCGGCGGCACGCGACAGCAGGTGCAGGCCCCATGCGGCGCCGCCCAACCACAGCCACGAGCGCCGGCCCTCGAGGACGCCGCGCTCGATGCCGACGCGTCGCAGGTAGCGGAGCAGGGTGCCCATCAGACCCGGCGGATCTCGACGATGGTCTTCTGCAGCCGCCCGCGGCGGCGCCCGAAGTAGAACGCCGCCGCCGCGACCGCGACGGCGACCACCACGCCGGCGATCAACACGTAGTTCCGGGCCACGTCGGTGGCTTCGCCCACCTCGCCCTGGATCTCGCGGAACTTGGCCTCGATGTCGTCGCGCGTGATGGGAGCGGTGTTCGTCATGGCTTGTTCCTCGCGGAGGAGTCGGTCTTGGTGGTGCGGTTGATGGCCTTGATCGAGACGTACACGACCGCCGACGCGACCAGCAGCGTTATCAGGTAGGGCACCCAGGACCAATTGCCGGTGAGCGGGGTGCCGGTCTCGGTCTGCAGCAGTCGCAGCAGCGCCACGGTGAGCTCGATGGCGCCGATGCCGATCAGCAACATGGCCGACACGCCGTACCCGACGAAGCGGCCGAGGCCCTTGATGGGCTCGACGGTCTCCTGCCTGGCGTAGCCGACCAGCAGGTCCTTGACGTCGGCGAACTGGGACGCCGGGTCGTGGCGGGAACCGCCATTGCTCATGCTGGTCGCCACTCCGGTCCTCGCTTGTCGGTCGACGTGCCGTTGCACCCTACTGAATTGCTCTTCGGCTGGCGCCTCATCGCATCGTCATGGCTCGCTCGTCCCTCGCTCGCCGCGCGTGTTCG
>CAZWMT010000096.1:0-5269 GCA_964635055.1 uncultured Microthrixaceae bacterium
CGGTCCTGCTCAACGCCTCGACCCGGTTCGTCGACGGCGAGGAGTTCGGCTTCGGCGCCGAGATCGGCATCTCCACCCAGAAGCTCCACGCCCGCGGCCCGATGGGCCTGCGCGAGCTCACCACGGCCAAGTACGTCGTCCACGGCGAGGGCCAGATCCGTCAGTAGGCATGTCGACCGCTCGTGGCCGAGCGGGCCGGGTCAGCTCGACGGGGCCAGGGAGGCGTCGACCGTCGCGGTGCCGGCGCCGGGCACGGCAACGATGGTGGCCGAGGCGTAGAGCGTGCCTGCGTCGGGACCCGGCACGTCGCTGTGGTACTCGGAGACGTGGGCGCCCGTGAGGTCGAGGAATCGGACCCGCACGCCCGCCGCGGGCACGCCGGCCATCGAGTACGTGCCGTCCGTGGCGGTGCGGGCGACGCCGACCACCGAGCCGGTGCCGTCGATGGCGAAGACCCAGATGTCGGCCAGCGGGACGCCCGACCCGTCCTCGACCACGGTGCCGGCGATCGACCCCCGCGAGGAGGTGAGGGTGGCGTTCGCGACCCCGGGGGTGCCCACGGCGGCGGTGACCGCCTGCGCCGAGGCCAGGCCGCTGCCGGGCTGGTCGAGGTGCCACTCGAAGGCGTGGTCGCCCGTGGTGTCGGCGAAGCCGAGCACGTAGTCGCCCGGGTCGACCGCGATGTCGTACTGCCCGTTCGCATCGGTCACCGCGCCGGCCTCGAACGCGTAACTGGCAGAGGACAGGGCGAGCACGGCCACGCCCGCGAGCGGTCCGCCGGCGTCGGAGACCGTCCCCTGGAGGTGGCTGGTGCCGCCGGGCGCCGTCTGGGCGGGCAGGGCCGTGTCGCCCAGCGACGCCACCGCTCCGCCGACCACGTTCACCGAGGTCGCCCCCACGAACGACGGCGAGCCGCCGTGGTAGCGGGTCTCGTGCCCCCCGGCGAGGTCGATCAGCGTCACCCAGTGGGCGACCGCTCGCAGGCCGCTCACGGTGTACTCCCCGCCGGCGCCCGTGGTGGCGCCGCCGTCGAACTGACCGGTGCCCGCAACCGCGGTGAGGGCCAGCGCGGTGGGGATCGGGTCGCCGGACGTGGCGTCGACCACCCCGCCCTGCACGCCGCCGAGGGTGCGGTCGACCAGGGCGTTCACGGTCACCGTGGCGCCCGTGCCCACCGCCCGGGGCGACGTCCCGGCGAACGCGGCAACGTGGGCACCGATCGGGTCGGCCACGTAGGCGAAGTAGGAGCCCGCCGGCACAAGTACGCGGTAGGTGCCGTCGGCAGCGGTCAGGTCGATGCCCTGGGCGGAGAAGTCCGACGCGGCCAGCGCCCCTACGAGCGCCCCCGACAGGGGGTCGCCGAATATCCGCTCGGTGACCGTGCCCTCGAGCACGCCGTAGCCCGCGGGGACGGTCACCGTGACGTTGGCCGTATTCGTGGTCACCGGGCTGGTCTGCGCCGTGTCCACCGAGGCGGCCATTGGGAACGAACCGAGGTCGTCCACGGTCGGCTGGTAGGTGCAGGCGATCTCGGTGGACGCCCCCGGGAGGAGGGCGGCGGGCAGCGTGGGGCAGTCCAGCGACGACGGCGTGACCGCGAAGCCGGTGAGGCCGACGTTGCCCGTGTTCTGCACGGTCACCGAGTAGTCGACCGTCCCCCCGACCGGCACCGAGCCCGGCGAGGCGGACAGCGACGCGCTGAGCGACGGCGCCGGCGTGACCAGGTCGGTCGCGGGCAGGGCGTCGCCCATCTCGCCCGCCTGGTCGCCCCGGTTGGCGACGTCGCCGAGGCCGAGGCCGCCGGCCTGGTTCTTGCCCCAGCACTTGATGCTGCCGTCGTCGAGGCGGGCGCACGCGTGGTTCACGCCACTGGCGATCGCGGTGGCCGTGCGGCCCGCCCCGAGGTCGACGTACGGCAGCGCGTCGCCCATCTCCCCCGGACCGTCGCCCCGGGTGTCCGTGTCGCCCAGGCCGAGCTGACCGTCGGTGTTCTGGCCCCAGCACTTCACCCGGCCGTTGTCGAGCAGCGCGCAGGCGAAGTTGTCGCCCGTGCTGATGGCGGTGGCGGTGCGGCCGGTGCCCAGGTCGACGTAGGGCAGCGCGTCGCCCATCTCCCCCGGCTGGTCGCCGCGGACGGCGGTGTCACCCGTGGCGGGGATGGCGAAGCCGCCGAAGCCCCAGCACTTCACCCGGCCGTTGTCGAGCAGGGCGCAGGTGTTGATGAAGCTCGTGCTGATGGCGACCGCGGTGCGGCCGGTGCCGAGGTCCACCGCGGGCAGGCTGTCGCCCATCTCGCCGGGCCCGTCGCCCCGGTTGTTCGTGTCGCCGAGACCGAGTTGGCCCCACTGGTTCCAGCCCCAGCACTTCACCGACCCGTTGTCGAGGATCGCGCAGACGTGGGAGCGCCCCGAGCTGATCGTGGTCGCGGTGCGGCCGGTGCCCAGGTCGACCGCGGGCAGGGCGTCGCCCATCTCGCCGGGGTCGTCGCCCCGTCGCGTGGTGTCGCCCTGGCCCTCCTGGCCATTGAGGTTGTCGCCCCAGCACTTCACCGAGCCGTTGTCGAGCAGCGCGCACGTGCTGGTGCCGCCCACCGAGACCGCGGTGGCGGTGCGGCCGGTGCCCAGGTCGACCGCGGGCAGGTTGTCGCCCATCTCGTTGGGTCCGTCCCCCCGGGTGTCCTGCACGCCGAGGCCGATCTGGCCGCCGACGGTGAAGCCCCAGCACTTGAGCGAGGCGTCGTCGAGGACGGCGCACGTGTGGCTCTGGCCCGTGGAGACCGATACGGCGGTGCGGCCCGTGCCGAGGTCGACCTCGGGCAGGTTGTCGCCCATCTCGCCGGCGACGTCACCGCGGTTGTTGTTGTCCCCGGCGCCCAGCGCCCCGGTGGCGTTGTTCTGGCCCCAGCACTTGAGCGCGCCGGCCAGGGTGAGCGCGCAGCCGTAGCTGTTGCCCACCGAAAGGCCCCTCTGGGCCGTGGCTGAGCTCTCGTTCTGGTCGGCGCCGACCGGGGCGGGCGCCCCGACCGTCAGCATCGCCACCAGCGCCGCGACACCCACCAGCGCCCACACGGCCGCCCACCGCTTGACCTGCATCGTGCACTCCTGCGTCGTCGTCATTGCCATGCCGGCATCAGGGTGTCACAGCCCCTCGGCGATCCTCCACCTGGGGCGAGGGGGAACCGCGTACGAGGTGTCGCTCCCGTGCACCCCCTGCGGACCGCCTGTTGCCCATCGCCCGCGCCGGGCGCAGGAGCGCTACCACTCGACGGCGAGCAGGTGTCGGGGACGAGCCACGCCCCGCAGCTCGTGCAGGCCGCAGTCCGCGAGCCGGGCGTCCGGGCCGAGGCGGTCGGCCACCTGCTCGGTGACCAGGATCTGACCTGGACGGGCCACGCCGGTGACCCGGGCGGCCAGGTTCACGACCTGGCCGATCAGGTCGCCGTCGTCGTGGACCGCGTCGCCGGCGTGGATGCCGATGCGCACGTCGGGGAGGTACATGCGGCCCTTGCGCTTGTCGTCGTGCGCCCGCTCGATGGCGATCGCCGATGCCACGGCCTCAGCGGGCGACTCGTAGCGCACGAGGAAGCCGTCCCCCTGGGTGCCGATCTCGTCGCCGCCGTGCTTTCGCACGCAGCTGCGAACGATCCGACGGTGCACGCTCAAGACGTTGCTCCATGCATCGTCACCCATCGACTCGGCAAGGCCGGTGCTGTCGCTCAGGTCGGTGAACATCACCACCACCCACTGCGTCCCCGACGGCAGCGCGTGGGGGGCCTCGTCGGCTTCGTCGGCCGGTTTGGGTCGGAGGGCGCTCACCGCGGTGACCGCACCTTCCAGGGCCGCCTGGGCGGTCTTGGCCAGCAGTTCCTCACCCTTGGCGCGGCCCCGCTCGACCTGGCGCTCGATCTCGCGCCGCCGTTGCTCGCGCCGTTTGGCCTCGCGGCGCTCCTGGCGGGCCGACGGTGACGACACCTGGGCGACGACCACGCCGGCGTGGATCAGCAGGGCTGCGCCCCAGCCGAGGATCACGTAGATGGGCCAGAACCCGACCTCGCGCGCGGTGGACGGGTCGGCGATCACCTCGCCGAGCTCGTCGGCGGACCCCGCCAGCACGACCCAGAGGCTGACCATCAGCCCGTTGACCGCCACGAACACCACGGCGTGCACGAACAGCGCACGAAGGGGACCGGCCCGCTCGTGCTCGCGGCTCTTCGGCTGACGCCCCATCGCGATCATGATGGCTCGCACCGCACGTCAGCGTCTCCTCGGCGAACCGAGGGGGCCCGATGACGGATTTACTTGACCGTGCGGTCAAGACCGCCGGGTACGATCGGCGCATGGAACCCCGATTCGAATCGGTGCCGTCGGTCCGTCAGAGCCTGGCCGACGTCAACTACCTGGCCGACGAGGGCATCGCCGGGGTCGTCTACCTGGCCGACCGGCTGCAGAAGCCGATCCTGGTCGAGGGCCCCGCGGGCACGGGCAAGACCCAGCTGGCCAAGTCGGTGGCCGAGATCACCGACGCCCGGCTGATCCGCCTGCAGTGCTACGAGGGCCTCGACGAATCCAAGGCGCTCTACGAGTGGAACTACAAGAAGCAGTTGCTGCGCATCCAGGCCGAGCGCAACACCGACGGCACCTGGAGCGACATCGAGGAGGACATCTTCTCGGACGACTTCCTGCTCACCCGACCGCTGCTCGAGGCGATCCGGGCCGACGACCCCGTGGTGCTGCTGATCGACGAGGTCGATCGGGTGGAGGTGGAGACCGAGGCCCTGCTGCTCGAGATCCTCTCCGACTACCAGGTGTCGATCCCCGAGCTCGGCACCGTCTCGGCCAAGCAGATCCCGCTGGTGTTCCTCACCTCGAACAACACCCGTGAGCTTTCCGAGGCTCTGAAGCGCCGCTGTCTCTTCCTCCACATCGACTACCCCGACCTCGAGCGCGAGAAGGAGATCGTGCTGGCCAAGGTGCCCGACATCACCGAGAGCCTGGCCGATCAGGTGGCCCGGATCGTGCGCTCGATCCGCCAGCTCGAGCTGAAGAAGTCGCCGTCGGTGTCCGAGACCCTCGACTGGGCCCGCACCCTGGTGCTCCTGGGTGTCGAGCACGTCGACGAGGCCCAGGCCACCGAGACCATCAACATCCTGCTCAAGTACCAGACCGACATCGCCAAGGCCGTCAAGGAGTTCGGGGGCGACGGCCAGGCCTGGGTGCGGGGCGGCCAGACGCCGTCCTCGCAGAAGCGCTAGGGGAGTGCCCGCGCCGTG
>CAZWMT010000097.1:0-4916 GCA_964635055.1 uncultured Microthrixaceae bacterium
TGCCCACGCCGGGCTCGCCGATGAGGACGGGGTTGTTCTTCGTGCGCCGCGACAGCACCTGGATGGTGCGGCGGATCTCGTCGTCGCGGCCGATGACGGGGTCGAGCTTGCCGGCGCGGGCCGCCTCGGTGAGGTCGCGTCCGTACTTCTCGAGCGACTGGTACTGCTCCTCGGGGTTCTGGCTGGTGACGCGATGGCTGCCCCGCACGTCGCGCAGGGCCACCAGCAGTTCGTCGCGCGACACGCCCAGCCGATCGGCCATGGCCAACAGCAGGTGCTCGGTGGAGAGGTACTCGTCGGTCAATTCGACCCTGGCCTTGTCGCCCTCGGCCATCAGGTCGGTGAGGGCCTTGCTCATCCGCGACTCGCCGCCGTAGGCGCTGGGGAGCTTGGCGATGGCGTTCTCGGCCTCGTTGCGCAACGACACCGGGTTCTTGCCCACCTTCTGGAGGATGGGGAGCACCACGCTCTCGGCCTGCCCGAGCAGCGCCACCAGCAGGTGGTCGGGCGTGACCTCGGGGTTGCTGTGCTGGCGCGCCGATTCGACGGCGGCGTTGAACGCCTCCTGGGTCTTCAGGGTCCAGCGATTCGGGTCGAGAGCCATGACCTGAGTCTACCATCGCCAGCAAGAAAGTTGACAGTGATGTTGTCAACTTCGGCGGCCCGGCGGCGCAGGACCGCCGGGGCGTTCATGCGGCGGGCGGTAGGTTCGACACGGCCACGCGTGCGACATCAGCCAGTCGAGCACCGCTGTCCTCGGGTGCGACGGCGCCACTCGCCCGGACGCGGAGAACCACGCCGTCCGAGCGCAGCACCAGCGACTGATCGTAGGACGCCTGCGCCGTTGGGTCCGTCGCCCGACGGTCGGAGCGAAGGAGGAAGGCCTCGTCGCCCACGGGTGGGGAGACCTCGAAGGCATCACCCGGCAAGTCGGGCCGTAGCACCTCGAAGGTGCGCGTGGCATCGAGGAACGCGAGGGACTTGATCGTGATGGAGAGCGCCGGCTGCCCACGCTTTGCGCTCCAGGTGCAGTTCCCGATGTCGTCGGCCGAGCCACGGGCGTCGGACGGCTCGCCGGTCGACGGGGTGGGTGTGGCCGGGGTGCCACGCCGGAACGCCCGGCCGTACAGCTCCTCGAGCGCCGCGGGGGTGAGCAGCGCGCACACCTGCTCGCTGGAGAGGGCGGTGGCGGGCACGATCGTACGGCGGCCGTCGGAGGAGCGGCTCAGGAGCGTGACCAGTACAGAACCGGCCATGAACAGCACGAGCACGCCGATCAGGATCCACTGAGTCCGGTTGCTGAGCGAGCTGTACTCGTCGGGCGAGTGGATGTCGAACGGATCGAAACCCGGGATGTCCTCGCTCATCAGCCCCGCCTCCCGAAGTCGGCCGACGTGTCAGCCGACGAATGTACCGATCCCCGAAGCGGCGTGTGGGAAGGTCCGATCGCCACCCGGCCGGACGCTGCGCACGGTCGAACGCCGGGTGCGAGAACACGGAGGCAACCGACGATCGATGCCTCGGTTGCAGAGGGCAGAGGGCAGAGGGCAGAGGGCAGAGGGGAGGCGACCGTGCCGCGACCCACGAGAGTCCCTGCTGTCACCGTGTTGGCCGTGTTCGCGGTGACGGGCCTGGCCATCACGACCCTGGGCACCGCACCCGCGGGCGCCGGTGTCACACAGGAGGCGGCGAGCACGGTCTTGACACCCGAGGCCGCGCCGGTGTTGAAGGCCGACTACATGTTCAGGAACAACCGGCGCAGCACGTCGCCCGCGGCGCCGGCAAGATCGGCGAGCTGAACACGCTGCGGTTCTTCCGCGACAACGACAACCGCGAGGAGTCGTCGGGCGCGGTGTCGCGCATCCGCCTCTACGACAACGGCATGACCCCGGCGCAGGTGGCGGCGCTCGGCACCTGACCCAACCGGCGCCGAGCGCGCGCCTCAGGTCGAGGTCTTGCGCCGCCGCTGGTAGAGCATCATGGCCTGGCGGACGGGCACGAGATCGCGGCGGTACTGGCGGTGGGTCTGGGCCACGGCGTCGTGGGCGTGGGCCAGGGCCTCGGCCAACTGGGCCTGCAGCTCCTCGATCCGGGCTTCGAGGGCCAGCACCTGGCGGACGCCCTCGAGGTTGAGGCCCTCGTTGGTGAGGTCCTGGATGCGGCGCAGCTGGGCGATGTCGTCGTCGCTGTAGCGCCGGCTGCCGCCGCCGGTGCGGGCCGGGTCGACGAGCCCCTTGCGCTCGTAGATGCGCAGCGTCTGCGGATGCACACCCGCCAATTCGGCGGCCACCGAGATCACGTAGACGGCCTGCCCGGATCGCTTGGCGTCGGGCGGCGGCATGGCCATGTCAACTCACCCCCAGATGTGCTCGCGGCGACTCGGTGGCGGCCGCGGCCAGGGCCTCGACCGCCTTGCGCTCGGCGGCCGACAGCTTGGCCGGGACCGCCACCTCGACGGTGGCCAACAGGTCGCCCGTGCCCTTCTTGGTGGACACGCCGCGACCCTTGACCCGGAACGTGCGGCCGTTGCGGGTGCCCGCGGGCATGCGGATCTTGACCGCCTCGCCGTCGAGGGTGGGCACCGTGACGTCGGCGCCGAGGGCGGCCTCGGCGAAGGTGACCGGGACCGTGAGGGTGAGGTCGCGGCCGCTGCGGCCGAAGAAGTCGTGGGGGCGCACCCGCACGACCACGAACAGGTCGCCCGCCGGTCCGTCGTTGCGGCCCGGCCCACCCCGGCCCTTCAGGCGGATGCGCTGGCGGTCGCTCACGCCGGCCGGCACCCGGATCTTCACGTCGCGGGCACGCCGCTCGACACCCGAGCCGCGGCAGGTGGCGCAGGGGTCGTCGATCACCACCCCGCGACCGGCGCACTGGGGGCACGCCTGGCTGAAGCTGAACAGGCCCTGGTTGTCGTCGAGCACGCCCCGCCCGCCACAGCGCGGGCACGGGGTGGGGGTGCTGCCGGGCCTGGCGCCCGACCCGTGGCAGGTGTGGCAGGGAGCGTCGCTGGTGAGGTGCACCGCGGTGGTGACGCCACGCACGGCGTCCTCGAACGACAGGTGCAACTCGGCCTCGAGATCGGCGCCCCGCTGCGGGCCGGGGCCCCGCGAGCCGCCACCACCGCGACGCCCGCCCCGGCCGAACAGGCCACCGAACAGATCACCGAGGTTGCCGAGATCGCCCAGGTCGTCGGTGGTGAAGGTGGCCCCACCGGGCCCGAAGCCGCCGGGGCCGCCGAAGCCACCACCCATGGGGCCGAGGCGGCGGACCTCGTCGTACTCCTTGCGCTTCTCGGCGTCGCCGACCACGTCGTAGGCCGCCGACACCTCCTTGAAGCGCTCCTCGGCCGCCGGGTCCTTGTTGGTGTCGGGATGGTTCTCGCGCGCGAGCTTGCGGTAGGCCTTGGTGATCTCCTTCTGCGTGGCGCTGTCGGAGACGCCGAGGGTCTTGTAGTAGTCCTTCTCGAACCACTCGCGCTGCGCGGCCATGGGGCCTACCCCTTGACCTTCACCATGGCGGGTCGCAGCACGCGGCCCCTCCACCCATACCCGGTGCGCAGCACCTCGACCACCACCGCCGTGCCGGCCTCGCCGTCGTCGTCGGCCGGCTCGTGCATGACGGCCTCGTGGAAGTTGGGGTCGAAGGCCTCGCCGGAGGGGTCGATGCGCTCGAGCCCCTGCTTGACGAGGGTGTCGACCAATTGCGACTGCACGGGAACCACGTCGTCGGCGCCGTGCTGCACAGCGGCGTCACAGGCGTCGAGCACCGGCAGCAACTGGGTCACCAGGGCCTCGGCGGCCCGCTCGATCTGGTCGGACTGCTGCTGGATCACCCGCTTGCGGTAGTTCTCGAATTCGGCCTGTACGCGGCGCAGGCCGTCGAGGTACTCGTCGCGCTCGCGCTCGAGCGCGATCAGGTCGTTCCGCACCAGCAGCGCGGCCTCGGCGAGGGCGTCCTCGCTCACCTCGGACGGGGCGTCGTGTTCGCTGTCATCGCCGTCGACGTCGTCGCCGGTGTCGCCGGTGTCGACGGCGTCGGCGGCCTCGCCGCCGCGCCGGTCGCTGCTGCGGCGCTCGGGGGCTCCGGCGTCATGGAGCTGCGCGCCGGGGCCGTGACCCTTCTCGTCGCCGTGCCGGGCGCCACCCATCGACGGGGCCCGCTTCTGCACCGAGGGCGATTCCTCCGCGTACGGGAGATCGTCGAAGACGCCGCGGGGCTCGGCCGGCGGCCCTGCGGCATCTTCGTCGTCGTGCTTCTTGGCCTTCGTCACGCCACCCGCTCCCGTTCGCATCGCTCTGCCACCGCGGCTCGTCCACCGACGAGGCGGACCGCTCGGCCGGCGCCGAGGCCACGCCGGCCCCGCGCTGCGCTCAGAACGGGGCCCTCCACGCCGCTCACGACTGCTCGTCGTCGTCGACGATCTCGGCATCGACGACATCGTCGTCGGAGGCGGTGGGGTCGGCCGACTCGCCACCGCCTGCGGCGGACTGCTCGGCGGCGGCCTGCTCGTAGAGCTGCTGGGCGAAGGTCTGACTGGCGGTCATGAGCACCTCGGTGGCGCTCTTGATGGCCTCGATGTCGGAGCCGCCCAGGGCGGTCTTCAGCTCGTCCAGCGCGGTGGCCACCTTGTCCTTCTCGTCGCCGCTGATCTTCTCGCCCTGCTCACGCAGCAGCTTCTCGGTCTGGTAGACGAGGCTGTCGGCGTTGTTGCGGACCTCGGCCTCCTCCTTCTTGCGACGATCCTCCTCGGCGTGGGCCTCGGCGTCCTTCACCATCTGCTCGATGGTGCTCTTGTCGAGCGACGACTGACCGGTGATGGTCATCGACTGCTCCTTGCCGGTGGCCCGGTCCTTGGCCGCCACGTGGACGATGCCGTTGGCGTCGATGTCGAAGGTGACCTCGATCTGGGGCACGCC
>CAZWMT010000098.1:0-4714 GCA_964635055.1 uncultured Microthrixaceae bacterium
ATCGACGGCGAGGAGTTCGCCCCGCCCTGCGTCGACGTCAGCGCCGACGGCGCCCCGCCGGCGGTCGCCACGACGAAGATCTCGTCGTTCCCATCCGGGTTCTGCCCCTCGATGTTCCGGTTGGACACGAACGCCACCCGCGACCCATCCGCCGAGACCGACGGCGACGAATTCGCCCCGCCCTCCGTCTGTGTGACCACCCTGCCGACGAAGCACTCGTTGCTCGCTCCGGCAACCCCTGGACGACCGGGGCCGACCACGGCGACGAGCAGCGACGCGAGGAGCGTGACGGCGACGAGCGGGACCACTCCGAAGGGGGCCGTGCGCTTCGCGGTCATGGGCCGACTGTCGCACCAAAGCCCTCGGGCTCGGCAGGGCCGAACGTCCCGAGCGTCCACGGGTCGCTCAGGCGCGGCTGGGCCAGGTGCCGGAAGGCCTGCACCCGGTTGTTGTCGCCGTCCACGACGTAGACGGTGCGGTTGGCCCCGGCCGCCACCGAGAGGGGGAACCGGAACTGGCCGTTGCCGGATCTCGTGCTCCCCCATTGGGCGAGGTAGGTGCCGTTCGAGCTGAACTCCTGCACGCGGTTGTTGCCGCTGTCGGCGACGTAGACGTGGGGAGTACGTTCACCCTGGAGCGGCAGGCGACCGGGGAAGGGGCGCAGGGTGGACGGGATGAGGCGCAGGGCCGCCGTGCTCGTGCTGGCCCTGGTCGCCGGGGTGGCGCTGTTCGGACCGGCCCCGCCCGCCTCAGCGGCGAGCCCGGACGACGAGGCCACCCACTGCGCCGGCCTCCAGCCGCAGGCGGCGGGCAACGTCAAGCGCGGGCTCGACCACCATGGCTACGCCCGCACCTACACGACCCACGTGCCGCCGGGCTACGACCCCAACCGGCGCACGCCGGTGGTGCTGCTGCTCCACGGTCAGGGCGCCTACGGCATCCTCCAGCTCCTCTACACCGCGTACGACCGCCTCGCCGACCGCCAGGGGTTCCTCGTGGTCGCCCCCGACACCGCCTACCCGATGTGGAACCAGTGGCAGATCGACGCACCGCCGGACGGGCAGGCCCCAGTGGACCCGCAGGTGGACGACACCGGCTTCCTGAGCGCCCTCCTCGACCGGGTGGAGGCCCGGTACTGCGTCGACCCCCACCTCATGTTCGCCACCGGCCACTCGAGCGGCGCGTTCATGGCCAGCTACCTCGCCTGCCGTCTGCCGGGCCGGATCGCGTCCGTGGTGACGGTGGCGGCCACCGTCTACTCCGACGACGCCGAGGACTGCGCCACACCGCGTCCAGTGCCCGTGCTGGCCTTCCACGGCACAGCCGACCGCAACGTGCCCTTCGACCACCAGACCTTCGGCGTCGCCGGCTCGAACGACGGGGTGGTGGCGAACGTGCGGCGGTGGGCGACCCGCCGCAACGGCTGCACCGGGGCCAGCACCGTCACCCAGCTCGCCCCCGACGTGTCCCGGCGGTCATGGGACTGCCCGAGCGGGCAGCCCGCTCGCCTGGTGCGCATCCAGGGTGGCGGCCACACCTGGCCGGGCTCGCCGATCGACGTGCCCTCGCTCGGCGTCACCACCCACAGCGTGTCGGCCACCGCCATGGGCTGGCGGTTCTTCCAGGCCAACCCGATGCCCTGACTCGCGGATCGGGTGGGGCGGGTCGTCTCCCCGCACGAGAACGGGGCGAACCGCCGGTGCCGGACGCCGCGGCGCCGGGCCACCCCCACCCGCCTGCGGTGGGCCCTCCGTGGCCACCCACACCACTGCGGACCCCCCCCGGGACGGACCAAACCCCGGTTCTCCGGGGTTCTGGCGTAGCCTGCCCGATCAGCACGCGCTGATCGACTTGACTAGGACCATGGCGGACGGCCCCACCGGTATCCCACAACCCAACCCGGCCCCCTCCGCCGACCCCGGCGTCGCCGCACCCGACTCCGCGGCCCCGCGCGATTGGCGCACCACCGCGGTCGCCACCGCCCCGACGGGCATCGTGCTGTTCGACTTCACGGGTCGTGTGCTCGACGCCAACCCCGCCTTCGCCGAGCTGGTCGAGCGCCGGGCCAGCCAGGCCCGCGAGATGAACCTGCTCGACATCGTCGCCCCCAACTACCTGCAGAGCACCACCGAGCGCCTGTCGGCCGCCGCCGAGGGCCGCTGCTCCACCATCACCGTCGAGCTGCGGGTGCCCGTCAGCGGCGGCCAGAGCCGCCACGTCGTGGGCGAGGCCACGGTGCTGGCGGGCCGCGACACGGTGCCGGTCGCCGCCATCGCCCACGTGCGCGACGTCACCGCCGAGCGCCGCACGCTCGACTCGCTGCGCCGGGCCGACGAGCAGCTCGACGCCATCGCGTCCGGCTCGGCGCTCGTGGCCTTCACGTTCGGCCTCGACGGCGCCGTGCGCAGTTGGAGCCCTGCGGCCGCCCGCACGTTCGGCTGGCCGGTGGCCAGCGTGCTCGGGCGGGCGGTGCCGCTGAGCGGCTACACCGACCCCTGGGGCGGCCGGCGGGAGGGCTTCGTGGGCGACGAGCTGGCCACCGTCGAGGTGTCGGGCCACCGCCCCGACGGCACGATGTTCCGCTGCCGCCTCACCCTCGCGCCCCAGCTCGACGAGCACCGCCGCCGCGTGGCCACCGTCGCGATGATGAACGACACCGGCCGGCGGGTGGGCGTCGAGCGCACCACCGCGACCGACGACGAGCCCTTCCGGGTGCTGGTGCACAAGATCGCCGACACCGTCACCGTGCTCGACGGCGGGGGCAACCTGCTCTACAGCACCAGCGAGATGAAGGAGATCCTGGGCTACCCCCCCGAGTTCTGGGACGAGCGCAGCGCCTTCGACCTGGCCCACCCCGACGACCTCGACCAGGCCAACGCCCTCCTCCGCCGGGTGGTGGAGACACCCGGGCTCAGCCAGACCGGCGAGTTCCGGGCCCGCCGGGCCGACGGCCACTGGGAGGCGATCGAGTTCACGGGGATGAACCTGCTCGACGACCCCGACATCGCCGGCATCATCGTCACCACCCGCTCCATCTCCGACCGCCCCCCCGCCCACCGCCTCACCAACGGCGACCGGGAGGTGCTCGAGCTGGGTGCCCGCCTCGCCCATCAGGTGATGCACGACGGGCTCACGGGCCTCCCCAACCGCACGCTGCTGGTCGACCGCATCGGCCAGGCCCTCGACCGGGTGCCGCAAGCCACCCGGCCCGGCGCGGCCCGAGCGGCGGTGCTGCTGATCGACCTCGACCGGTTCAAGGTGATCAACGACAGCCTCGGCCACCAGGCCGGCGACCAGTTGCTGGTGCGGGTGGCCGTGCGCCTCGAACAGGCCATCGCCGCCGAGGGCGCGGTGCTGGGCCGGTTCGGCGGCGACGAGTTCGTGGTGGTGATCGATCATCCCACCGACCTCCACGCCGCCCGTCGCCTGGCCGGGCAGTTGCAGACCGCCATGGCCGAGCCCTTCGCCCTGGAGGGCAGCGAGGCGCTGCTGACCATCAGCGTCGGCATCGCCCTGGGCGGCCCCAGCGACGACAGCGACAGCCTGCTGCGCAACGCCGCCGCGGCGATGTACCGGGCCAAGGACCGCGGCGGTGACGGCGTCGAGGCCTTCGACGACGCCCTACGGGTGCGCATGCTCGACCGGCTGCACTTCGAGAACGACCTGCGCCAGGCCCTCGACCACGGGGAGCTGACCCTCTCCTACCAACCCACGGTGTCGCTCGAGAGCGGCCGGGTGATCGGCGTCGAGGCCCTCCTGCGGTGGACCCATCCCGAGCGCGGCGCGGTCGGACCGTCGCAGTTCGTGCCCGTCGCCGAGGAGTCGGGGCTCATCGTGCCGATGGGCGCCTGGGTGCTCAACGAGGCCATCGGCCAGGCCGCGTCGTGGCTGCGGGCCGTCCCCGGCCACCCCCACTTCCTGCTGTCGGTGAACCTGTCGCCCCGCCAGTTGGCGTCGCCCGAGCTGGTGCCGCTGCTGCGGCGGCTGCTCGACCGCCACGGGTGGCCGCCCGAGTACCTGGCGCTCGAGCTCACCGAGAACATCCTGCTCGACGACGTCGACACCACGATCGAAGTGCTCGGTTCGCTCAAGTCCCTGGGCGTGCGGTTGGCGGTGGACGACTTCGGCACGGGCTACTCGTCGCTCGCCTATCTCGAGCGGTTCCCGTTCGACATCGTCAAGATCGACCAGTCGTTCATCGAGGCGCTGGGCTCGACGGGTGGCGGGCTGGCCATCACCGCCGCAGTGGTGCTGATGGCCCGGTCGCTCGGCCTGGTGACCGTGGCCGAGGGCGTGGAGACCCGTGGCCAGACCGCGGTGCTCCAGAGCCTGGGCTGCGACTGGGGCCAGGGGTACCACTTCGCCCGCCCCCTGCCCGCCCACGAGGCGGCGGCGCTCCTCAACACCACCCTGTAGCCCGGCGGCGGCGTCGACCCGCACGTCTCCGCCCCGCACGTCTCCGCCCCGCACGTCTCCGCCCCGCACGTCTCCGCCCCGCGGGGACTCCGGCCCACGGCGGCGCCGCCCCGCGGCGACTCCGCCCCGCGGTGGCGCCGGCCCCCACGTCTCGACCCACACGTCTCCCGCCCACGGCGACTCCGGCCCACGGCGACTCCGGCCCACGGCGACTCCGGCCCACGGCGACTCCGACCCGCACGTCTCCGACCCGCACGTCTCCGACCCGCACGTCTCCGACCCGCACGTCTCCGACCCG
>CAZWMT010000099.1:0-4015 GCA_964635055.1 uncultured Microthrixaceae bacterium
CGGGTCGAAGCCGCCACAGCCACCGCGAGGTCCCAATGGCAAGTGAACGCCTCGAACGCACCCACCGGCTCGAGCCGCTCGACTCGTCCGGCATCTTCCTCGGCCTCGGCGTAGTCCAGTGTGCGCTGCTGGGTGGCGGGATCACGCTCGGCGTCGCAGCCTTGACAGCCGGTGCGCTGCTCCCGATCGCTGCGGCCCCGGTCATCGCATCGGCGGCGGTGAGCTTCACTCGCATCGGTGGACACGCCACCTGGGAGTGGGTTCCCCTGCTCATCGGATGGGTTTGGTCCCGGCTGCGGCGAGGCCGCCGGTGGGTCGCCCCACTCCCGCTGTGGTCCACGACCGAGGGACCGGCCCCGATGCCACCCTGCCTCGACGGGCTCGACATCGTCGGCATCGACTGGCGGGCCGGTGTGTCCCTTGGTGCGGTCCGAGACCGACACCGCAAGACCCTGACCGCCGTCGTCCCGGTCTCGGGTCCGCAGTTCGTGGTCGAGCCCCGCTGCGAGCAGGAACGGCTCCTTGCCGGTTGGGGCGACCTACTGGGCCAGTACGCCGTCGAACGCGGGGTCGTCGCCCACCTGTCGTGGTCCGACCTCGCCCAACCGTCAGGCATGGGTGACCACGTCGCCTGGCTCGACTCCGATGACCGCGGCGCCCCCAACCAGACCGCGGCCGCCTCGTACCGTGAGCTGCTCGAGGTCGGCACCACCTCGGCGATCAACCACGAAGCCGTCGTCACCATCACCGTCGCTCGCGAGCGCCTTTCCAGACACCGCGCCGGCAAGGGCGGCGCCAACGAGCAACTTCGTCGAGCGCTCGTCACCTCGGTCGAGGCGCTCCTGCGCGGGCTGCGCTCGGCGGACCTGGCCGCCGCCGACCCACTCGACCCCACCGGGCTGCAACGCCTCATCCGGTCGCGAATCGACCCCGTCGGTGCACGGTCACGCCCTCGCAAGGGCCGATTGGTCGAGCGCCTCGCCCTCGTCCGATCTCCCACAGCCGGACCCCTGGCGCTGGAGACCGATTGGCGCCACCTCCGCGTCGACGGCGCGTTCCACCGCACGTGGTGGATCGGCACCTGGCCCCGACTCGCGGTGCCGCCGGCCTGGCTGGAGCCGTTCCTGTCCGGGGGAGGCGTCACCCGGTCGATGACCGTCTACTTCCAACCTGTCTCCACCTACCAGAGCCGACGGCGCATCGAACGCGACCTCGTGAAACTCGAGTCCGACGCCGTCACCAAGGAAGAGAAGGGTCGGCGCATCGACGCTCGCCACCGCCGCGCCACCCAGGCCCTCCTCGACCGCGAGGAGGAACTCGTCGCCGGCTACCCCGAGATGGGATACGCCGGGCTGGTCACCGTGTCGGCCCGCACGCTCGACGACCTCGACGAGCACGCCGAGATCATCGAGCAACTCGCCCGTGAGAACGGCATGGACCTGCGTGTCCTCGACGCCCGCCAGGACCTCGCCTGGGCGGCCGTGCTCCCGATTGGTCTCGCCCCGTCGACCCTCCTCGCGTCATGACCCGCCCATCGCTGCGGCTCCGCTACCACCAGGGCACCACCGCCCACACCTCCAGCATCTATCCCTTCTCGGTCCAAGGCTCCTTCGGGCACCGCGGCACCTACATCGGGCTCGACCTCCTGGCCGGAGGCGGCGAGTTCTGTTGGGACCCCTTCGAGGCCTACGCCACCGGGCTGGTCACCAACCCCAACGGTTGGATCCTCGGCGAGCCCGGCAACGGCAAGTCCGCCCTCGTGAAATGCCTGCTGTGGCGCCAAGCTGCCGTCTACGGCACCGGCTCCCGTGGCCGCTGGACGGCCATCGCCGACCCGAAGGGCGAGTACGCCACCCTCGCCGAGCACCTCGGGCTCTCCACGGTGAAGCTCAGCCCCGGCGGCACCGCCACCATCAACCCGCTCGCACCCGGGCCGGCCGCTGAACACGAGCCCGAGGACAAGCAGATCCTCCGCCGCGCCGAGATGTGCGCCGCTCTCGTCGGCACCGTCCTCGAACGGGCGCTGACGCAGCTCGAGGACGCGGTCGTGTTCGTCGCCATCGAGCAGCTCACCACCGCGCCGCTCACCGAACCCACACTCACCGACGTGGCGCGGCTCGTCGCCAACCCAACCGAAGCGATGACGGATCGGTTGCGCACCAACGACCGCGACCTCGCCGCCGACACCAGCACGATCGCCTACGCCCTGGACAAGCTCCTGTCCCGATCGCTGCGCGGCATGTTCGACGGTCGCTCCACGGTTCCGCTGCGCTGGGACGGGCCCGGTGTCGTGCTCGACCTCTCCGCCGTGCCGCTCGACTCCGACGCGCTCCCGCTCGTCATGGTCGCCGCCGCCGGCTGGTTCCAACAGCTCATGGCCTGCCCCGGGCCCCAACGGGTGCAGATCCTCGATGAAGCATGGGCACTCCTCGGCAACCGACATACGGCCAGCTACCTCCAGACCTGCTTCAAGCTCGGCCGCACCTACGGCGTGGCCAACCTCTGCATCACCCACCGGGCCTCCGACCTCGTGGCCCAGGCCGACGACGGCACCGCCACCAGCAAGATCGCCGCCGGGCTGCTCGCCGATTCGGCCACCAAGGTCATCCTCCGCCAAGCCCCCGATCAACTCGACGCCGCCGTCGCCCACTTCGGACTCACCGCACCCGAGGCCAGCATCATCGGCCAGCTCACTCGCGGGCGGGCCCTGTGGAAGCTCGGCGGCGGAACGGCCGTGGTTCAACACGTCCTCGGTCCGAGCGAGATGGACATCATCGACACCGACGCCCGCATGCACGGCACGACCGGCAGCGGAGCCGAGGCGGCATGAGCAATGTACGACCGCGACGCACTCCTCGCCGCCGTCGACCTCCGCGAGCTTGCCGACGACCTGCTCGGCCCGGCCGGGGCCAACGGGCGCGCTCGGATGTGGCGCTGCCCGAACGCCCAGCACGCACAGACCGGACGTACCCCACCGGTCAGCATCTTCACCAGCCGCCGGGGTGACCAGCGTTGGCGGTGCCACGGCTGCGGTGACGGCGGCACCGCCATCGACCTCGTCCGCGCGTGCCGAGGCGGCACCGCCCGCGACGCGATGACCTACCTCGCCGGGCGCGCCGGCCATCGCGAGCAACCGGATGACTGGCGACCCTCGCCCCTTCGGACTCGCGCCCGTTCGATCCCACCTGCCGGGTGTCGCGACCCCGAAGGGCTCGACCGCTACGTCGATGAGTGCGCCGAGCGCCTCTGGAGGCCCGAAGGACGTGGGATGCGGCGCTGGCTCACCCAGATGCGCGGCCTCCCTCGTGATGTCCTCATCGAGAACCGCGTCGGCGCTGACCTGGGACCCCGCGCACAGCAACGTCCCGACGGCATGCCACGTTCAATGGGCATCGTGCTGCCAGTGATCCACGACGGGCACGCGGTCTATGCCCAGCTTCGCGTCCTCCACCCTGCGGCGGATCGCCCCCGCTACCTGAACTCAACCTCCGACCTCGCGACCAACCCACGCCTCTCCCGAGCACGACCCGTCAAGGTGAGACACCCGGAGGTCGTCGTCACCGAAGGCGCCATCGACGCGCTCTCCGCGGCGACCGTGGGCTACCGGGCCGTCGCCGTGCTCAGCGCCGCCTATAGCGACGAGGCAGTCGCCGTCGCCCTGGCCAAGCTCCCGCACCCACTCGTCATCGCCTTCGACGCCGACGACGCCGGCCGCGCCGGAGCCGATCGACTCGCCTCACTCCTCGCAGCGCGGCGGCGCCCACCGGTCGTCCTCGACCTCGGTGCTGGCGACCTCAACGACGCCATGCGCCACTCTGACGACTGGCCCACGCGGATGCAGCACAATGTCGATTCGGCGACAGCTGAGCGGTCAGCGTCGATCGGTGCGGCCGTCAGCCGGTGACAGGCACCCGCAACGCATCGTCGATGGCGGCAATGCCTCGGTCGCGTGCCAGGAGCGTCGTGACGATCACCGTGAGGTAGGGCACCCACGGCCCGGCGAGGCAGTAGGGCG
>CAZWMT010000100.1:0-2970 GCA_964635055.1 uncultured Microthrixaceae bacterium
GCTGGTCGCCGGCACCCGGGCCGGCGAGGACCACGTCTCCGTCAGCGCCGGGGACGTGCGCGGGCCTGAGCGCCCGTTCACCGAGGTTGCCGGACTCCCGATCGCCTTCGGGCTCGAACGCGACGCCACCGACCCGCTCCGGCCCGAGGCCGACGGAAGGACCCTCGTGCGGGTGCGCACCGAGACCCTGATCGATCGGTACGCCAACCTCGTCCCGGACGGCACCGTCGTCGAGTTTCGGCTGACCGGTCCTGACGGCCCGGCCACTTTCCAGGGCGTCACCGTCGATGGCCAGGCCACGGTCGTCCTTCAGGCGCCGGCCCGTCCTGGCCCCGTGCGGGTGCAGGCGTGGGTCTCGGACCGCGCCTCGGACGTGGTCACCATCGAGTTCGGTGCTGCCGTCGGCGCCCTTCCTGGCCGAGCACGCGTGGTCGACGGCGTGGTCACCGTCCGGGTGGGGCCGGTCCTCGGTCGGCGGGGTGCCTATGTCGCCGACGGAACGGTCGTGTACTTCCTTGCGCGCCAGGTTGCGGCCGGGGACGCGGCTTCGGCGTCCCCGGTCGTGGCCGAGGGCCGGATCGTCTTGGTCGACGGTCGAGGTCATGCTCGGCTCGGCTCCATCGACCCCGATCGGCCCTGGCGCGTCGAGCTGTCGTCCTCCGGTGCGACCACCACGGTCTCGGGCCCATGATCGCCACGACCCGCGCCAAGCGATGGCTGGCGGTTGCACTGTTGTCACTGGGTGCACTCGTCGCCGTCGTCGGTATCGCCCAGGCGGCCCTTCTGGTCGTTCAGGCGGGAACCGGCGCCGACCCCGCCGACGCGTTCAACCGCACGCAAGCCGTTCCCGAAGACCTCGGCGTGGCGGTCACGTGGGCGCCGGACCCCGGTGATCTCGGGCGGGCCCTCGAGCCCCGAACGCGCCAGCAGGTCGCCTCGGCGATCGCCCAGGGCTGGGCCGAGCTCGATCTGGCGCAGCGCACCGGTAACAGTGACGGTGCCGTGGACTGGTTCACGGGTCGCGCCCTCGACCAGGTGCGAGCCACCGGCCGCGGCGGAATCGAGCAGCGCTCCCATCGCCTGCGGGCCGAGTTCTACAGCGACGACGGCACCGTGCTCACCCTGGTCGACCGCGCCGTGGTGGCGCGCTCGGTGCCCGGCGGTGAGCCGCTCGAGCTGGTCGAGACCCACCGGGTGAGCCTGCTCCTGCAGGACGGCAACTGGCGCATCCACGGCCTCGAACGCGTGGCGGCGGCGCCCGCGCCCACCCCCGCGCCGACCCCCTGAGGTTGCCGGACTCTTGAGGGAGGCTTGCCAGCCGCCCTCCGTGAGCCTTGAACCACGGTACGTAGCGTCTTCCTCACACCCGAGGAGGACAGACCACATGAGCTACCACGAGTACCTGCACTGGAAGACCACCCCGATCGGCGAGCGGCCGGTCGTGTCGGTCGTGATCCCCGCCTACAACGAGCAGCAGCGGGTGGTGCCCACCATTGGCGCCATCGCCGCCCACCTGTGCACGACCGGGCTGCCGTGGGAGCTGATCGTCTCCGACGACGGCAGCACCGATGACACGGTCGCCCTCGTGCGCTCGCTCGGCCTGGCCAACGTGACCGTGCTCGACCCGGGCGTGAACCGGGGCAAGGGCGCCGCGGTCCGCGACGGCGTGCTGGCGGCGCGCGGCGAGTTGATCCTGTTCTCTGACGCCGACCTGTCGACCCCCATCGAGGAGTTCGACCGCCTGGCCGAGGCCGTGGCCGACGGTGCCGAGGTGGCCATCGCCTCCCGGGCCGCCGTGGGGGCCGACGAGTCCCGCCGGTCACCCCTCCGTCGCCTCGTCAGTGGGGCCCTGCGCGGCGGCGTCCGCCGCCTCACCGGTGTGCGGGTGGGCGATACCCAGTGCGGGTTCAAGCTCTTCACGCGCCACGCCGCCCGCGCGCTGTTCGCCGCCGGGCAGGTCGACGGCTTCTCGTTCGACCTCGAGGTGCTGTGGCTGGCCCAGCGTTGGGGCTACGAGATCGCCGAGGTGCCGGTCCGCTGGATCGACGCCCCCGGGTCGAAGGTGCGCCCGCTCCGCGAGTCGGTCCGCGTCCGCCGCGACGTCGGCGCGCTCCGCTGGCGCTCGGCGCGGGGCGTGTACCCCCGCCTCCCCGGCGCGCCGCAGGCCGCCCCCGACACGATGCGGGTCGCCCTCGTCACGGCCTACCCGCCCAGCACTACGACCCTCAACGAGTACGGGTACCACCTGGCCCGCCACCTGGCCGCCAAGCCCGAGGTCGGCGCCCTGAGCGTGCTGTGCGACGACCACCCGGGGGGCGTGCCGACCGACCTGCCCGCCGGCGCCACGGCGGTGCCCTGCTGGCGGTACGGCTCGCCGGCCAACCCCCTCCGCATCGTCCGGGCCGTGCGCCGCGAGCGACCCGACGTGGTGCTGGTGAACGCCCACTTCACCAGCTTCGGCGCGGGCAAGGTCGCCGCCACCCTGGGCCTGCTCACGCCGCTGCTGCTGCGCCTGCTGCGCGTGCCCAGTGTGGTCCTGCTCCACAACCTGGTCGATACGGTCGACCTCGAGCAGGCCGGCTTCTCCTCCAACCCCCTCGTCACCCGCCTGCTCGGGGTCGCCGGCCGCCTCGTGACCCGGCTGGTCCTGGTCGCCGACCGGGTGGCGGTGACCATCCCCCAGTACGTCGACGTGCTGCGTGACAGCTACGCCGCCACCAACGTGTACCTGGCCCCCCACGGGAGCTTCGAGGAGCCCGACCGGGCCCCCTCGGGGCCCCGACCGGGGCCCGCGAAGGTGCTGGCCTTCGGCAAGTGGGGCACCTACAAGCGGGTCGAGGAGCTGCTCGACGCCCACCGGGCCCTGCTGGCTCGGGGCCATGACCTCGAGGTGATCGTCGCCGGCACCGACAGCCACAACGAGTCCGGCTACCTGGCCGGGGTGCAGGCCCGCTACGCCGACCTGCCCGG